>JAZRXW010000026.1:0-80484 GCA_045600425.1 Fibrobacter sp. | reverse complement strand
TTTGCAGCAGCCAGGCCCTTTGCGGCGAGGGTGGTGCAGATTGCAGCGGTCAGGGTAGTCTTACCGTGGTCAACGTGGCCGATGGTGCCGATGTTGCAGTGCGGCTTACTTCTGTCAAAATGTTCTTTTGCCATTTTATTCCTCTTCTTCAGCAGAAGGTTTATCGCTTCGAAACCTAGGAATCATGCGTTTTTGAACGCAGTTCCCGTTATTCCGCAGAGCATAGGAAGCGGTACTCTACGAATTTTGCTGCACAAATTTAGCAAATTCAAGAAATATTTCAAGGATTTTTCTTTGTTTTTTCGCTAAAAACGCGGATTTTCGGTTTTTCAACAGACTTTATGGGTCCTTACAAGCCAAAGTTTCCCTGATTCGGGTTCATTTGAAAAAAGTGGCGAATTTAGCCAAATTTCAAAGGTTCAACATTCTTATGTTCACAAACACCCAAACTTATCAACAGTTTTTACACACGGTTGTATCGCCGCGTACTCGGCAAGCCAGCCATACGTAGTAAGAATGTAAAATCTTTTTTACGTTTTAAAAATTTACATTAGTTTACAATTTAACGTATCCTCCCCTTGCTCTTGGACTTAGCACTCTTTTCGAATTATCGGGAGTATAATTCACAAAACCGTGTAAGCGGGAACACAATAGGAACAGAAACCTCTTTATCAACATCTTTTTACAATGATTTTTTTCCGTATATAATTATCTTTGTCTGCGGATGTGTTTATGGGCTAAAGAGGACAACTATGAAATTCCCATTTTTTAAAGCTATTCTCGCAGCTAGTGCAATTTTTACTCTCGCAGCCTGCGGAGACGATTCCTCCAGCAACAGCAGCGACAATAACCAGCCGACCCAGGCTATCGTCGTGGACCAGGCTTCTTGGGTCTACGTCAACGGCAACGTGACTTACTACATCGGCGTAGACGGAACCGTATCCGATGCTAACGGCAACAAGGTTGGCGCAGCAGACCCCACATCCGGCCTCATTATCGCAAACGATAAAACGACAATCGCCGAAGGCGTCGATTTCAGCGCGCTGTCTGTAGTCACCCCGACTGTGATTACAGGCCCGGCATGGGTTATGGCCGCCGACCAGAATTACGTCATTTATACCGATGGCAAGGTTACCACGGCAGACGGCACCCCTGCCGGCACAATGAATTTTGAGACCCAGACCATCGTTGGCCTGGACGGCGTGACCACCTTGTTCCAGAATGTGGACGTAAATACCCTTGCGGTCCACCAGGCAAATGTAAAGCCCGTTGTTTCCAGCAGTTCTGTCGAACAGCCCAAGAGCTCCAGCAGCGTCGTCAAGAGCTCTAGCAGCGTCACCCCTCCCCAAAGTTCTAGCAGCGTGGTAAAAAGCTCCAGCAGCGTCACCCCGAGCTCCAGCAGCCAGGCAAGTGGCTATACCATCAAGTACATAAGCGGCGGCAAGAGCGGCTCTGGCTGGGCAACCCGTTATTGGGACTGCTGTAAGCCTCACTGCGCATGGTCCGGCAAGGGCGGCAAGATGACCCACGGCTGCGACGTCAAGGGCAATATCATTAACGACTCCGAAGCAAGCAGCATGTGCGACGGCGGCAACTCCGGCACCTGCCTAAGCCAGATTCCCCAGGTCTATAACGACACTATCGCGTTTGCTTTCGCAGCCGTTCCCGGCAGCGCAGGCGGCAAGTGCGGATCTTGCTTTGATTTGCAGTTTACCGGCAAGGGCAAGTACGCCAGCGACAACAACCTGGCCAAGCTCAAGGGCAAGCATCTGATCGTGATAGCCTCCAACATCGGTTACGACGTGGCTGAAGGTCAGTTCGATATTATGATCCCGGGCGGTGGTGTTGGCATCTTCAACGGATGTTCTCGATTCGGCTGGGGTTCCCAGGGCGCCCAGTACGGCGGCTTGCTTTCTGAATGCGAAACCGAAAGCAACTACACCGCATCCAAGTACAAGAGCTGCCTGACTAGCAAGTGCGAAAAGTCGTTCTCCAACGACCCCAAGGCCAAGGAAGGCTGCCTGTTCCTGGCCAACTGGATGAATGCCGCGGGCAACCCGCTCCACAACTACAAAGAAGTGGAATGCCCCAAGGAACTTCTCGACAAGTTCTAATAATGATTCAGGGGGCTCTCGCCCCCTGAAACCCCTTGGCTCCACTTTGTGGAGCGTATGCTTTTACATTCCCTCGGGTTCGCCGGGGGATTTTTTGTTTCATGACTCAGGGGGTCCACCCCCCCCCGAACCCCTTGGCTCCACTTTGTGGAGCGAACGTTTCTAAGTCCGCAATGATTTGCGGACTTTTTTTATTTGCGTTGCAGGTATGCGACCCGGTCCTCAGAAGTTCGCGACTTTACAAAATTTTTATAGTGTGACGAAAATCTCGTAACTTATTAAACCACAAAATTTTACATACGTTTTGAAACTAAAAAAGTTATCTTTGGGCTCGGATGGAATTGGAAGGACTTTTTTCGGAAAGTCTTGTTTGATTTTATATAGAGGTAAAAATGAAACACCCCTTTGTTAAATCCGCCCTGATTCTCAGTACGGCACTAGCACTTCTCAATTGCGGCGACGAAGCCGTCTCCACCGTTCCCATTCCCTTTCCGGGACAGGAAGCAACGAATCCTAGCCCAAACAGCCCCATCGTTTCTGGCTCCAGTGCAACGGATGTTGTCGTGAGCGAACCCTGCTGGATTCTTAACGCCGACCAGCTCTATGTCATTACCACCAAGCTCGAAGTATTTAACGCAGCCGGTGTTAAAGTCGGCGGTTACGATCCTTCGACCTCTACGATTACAGACGCAAGCGGTTCCGTAGTCATGGAAGGCGTGAACTACCTGGAGCTTCCTCTTGTCGACCCGGCAAGCTACAACGTTTCCAGCTCCAGCAACGGCTCCCTGCCCTCCCCCACCAGTTCTGCAAACAACTCCCAGACTCAGCCCGTTGTAAATAGCTCTTCTAGCGTTGCTAATCCTACGAGTTCTTCCAACGTTGCACCCAAGAGCTCTTCTAGCGTAACTCCCAAGAGTTCCTCCTCCCAGGTGCAGCAGGGTGGCGACGGCACCTGCTTTGATAAGGTTTCCAACAAGAACGTAAAGCCTTACGAAAGCCTTTCCGGCAAGAACGGTGAAGCTTACGCCTACAAGGAAGACTGCTCCCTCGCTTGCTACTACGACCCGGCAAACAAGAACTGCGCCTCCATCGGCACAGGCTCCAATAACAATCAGCAACAGCCCGCTTCTTCTAGCTCTGTTGCAAAGAGCTCCAGTTCCGTGGCAAAGTCCTCCAGCTCTGTGGCACGCTCCTCCAGCAGCAGCGTGAATAACGGCGGAACCTCTTCTGGCGGTGGCACCATCAGCAGTAACTATACCATCAAGTACGTTTCCGGCGGTAAGTCCGGTTCTGGCTGGGCAACCCGCTATTGGGACTGCTGTAAGCCCCACTGCGCATGGCCCGGCAAGGGTGGTATCCAGGCACACGCCTGCGACGCCCAGGGTAACAGAATTAACGACGACGGTGCCAAGTCTATGTGCGACGGCGGTAACGCAGGTATTTGCCGCGGTCAGTTCCCCATCGTTGTCAATGACAACCTGGCATTCGCATTTGCAGCCGTTCCCGGCAGTGCAGGCGCCCAGTGCGGTAAGTGCTATGACTTGGCTTTCACCGGCAAGGGCAAGTATGCAACCGACAACCACAAAGCTCTCGCAGGCAAGCACTTGATCGTGATTGCTTCCAACATCGGCTACGACGTGGCCGACGGTCAGTTCGACATTATGATTCCGGGTGGTGGCGTTGGTATCTTTGACGGTTGCTCTGCCAAGATGGGCTGGGGTTCCCAGGGTGCACGCTACGGTGGACTTCTCACTGAATGCGAAGAATCTTCCGGCTACAAGGCATCTACTTACAAGAGCTGCTTAACCAACAAGTGCAATACTTCTTTTGCAAACGACCCGCAAGCCAAGGAAGGCTGCCTGTTCCTGGCCAACTGGATGAACGCTTCCGGCAACCCGCTTCACGATTACAAGGAAGTGGAATGCCCCAAGGAACTCCTGGACCGTTTCTAATAATGACTCAGGGGGCTCTCGCCATCCACAAAGTGGACAATTCTCACTAAGTGCTAAAGCACTAAGTGTTCATTAGCCCGAACCCCCTTGGCTCCACCTTGTGGAGCGGACGCTTTTTTAAGTCCCTCGGGTTGTCCGAGGGATTTTTTGTTTTTATGACTCAGGGATTCTTGCGGGTCCCGGGATCTATTTACGCTTGGAAAAAAGGGAGTCTAGGAACTGGAGGGTTTCGCCGTAGGCCTTTTCTCTGACCGGCTTTTTGGAGAGGTAGAGGTCGTGGAGGCCGCCTTCGATAGTCTTGACTTGGACCTGGCCTCCCAGCTTTTTTCCGAAACGTTCAATATCGTCCACATCCAGAACACCATCACAGCGGGCGTATTCATCAACCCATTCGTCCTCTTCGACGCTGCAGCCACTGCGCATGACAAGAACGGGTTGCGGCAGGGCGGGACCGTCCTGAACAATTTTATGGCCTTCGTGTATGGCGTGGATCCAGCCCAAGTTAATCGGAATGCTGGTAAAGGTCTTTAGCTTGAAATCGAAGTCCCATTCCCCGCGATAGTCCTTATGGAGGCTTTCGCTGTAATTGGAGTTGCCTGCCCGAGGAACATCCCACTGCGGGAAAAAATTCCCGGCGAAGGATATGACGGGAACGGCAAGTTCCACAAGAAAATTCATGTTCATGTCCAGGAATGGACTGTTCAAGACGAGGGCGGAAACATTTTTGCCGTTGTCCCCATGGGCTGCGTAGACGGTAGCGATAAGACCGCCGGTACTGTGCCCGAGAAGCGTGATGGGGGCATTATCCTGGGCGCGTATTTTTGACAGGGCGGAATCCAATTCCGGATAGTATTCCTCGAGACTGTAGATTTCTCCCAGACGTTCCCCTTCACGGTAGGAGCGGCCATACTTGTGGAGGTCTATGGCGTAGAAGGAATATCCGGCGGAGTCCAGCGTTTGAGCCAGTTCCTTCTGGAAAAAATAATCGTTAAATCCATGGATATAGAGAATGGAGGACTTGGGCGGCTCCTCGTGATTCCAGGGGTAGCGAATGAGGGTTGCGTGATACCTGACCGTATCGCCAGCATCATAATGATGAACCTGAAAGGGTTCACCCAGCATTGTATCTGTCTCGTATACGAGTGACGTGCCCGCGTATACGGCAGACAGAGCAAATAGGGAGATGTATATGGCGTTACGAATCATCGGAGGCTTAATATAACCATTAATTTTCTTCAGAGCACTTGTTTAATTGATTTTAGTCACAATCTTGCGGCTTTTTCTTTTTAGAAGCCAACTTTAGTTGGCGGGATTTTGATATTGCGGTTTTTAATATTCCTCTGTGTTTAATGATGGCGTGCACAAAGATGCGATGAAAAGGTTTATGGTTTATCTGAGAACCACGACGTCTCAGAGTAAGCTCTCTTTTTTCAGCGATGTTTCCCGCGAGCATATTCGTTGCATTGAAAAAGGGAAGAAGAATCCTTCTGTAAAGGTTTTCATCAACCTCATCAACGCTGCCGGGCTTGACGTGAAAGAGGCACTTTGCATATTCGCCGATATGTTGAACGAGGAATACGAATCCTTATTGAAAAGCGAAAAGGGTGCTGGGCTGGCCTACATTTACAAGACACAAGAAAATGGCAAGACCAAAAAGGCTGCAAGCCTGAAGGTGAACAAAGCTGCAAAGGTTTTGAACACCAAGAAAAAGACGAAATCTCCTAAAAACACTAAAAAACAGTGATAGACAGGCCGCATTTTTCAATGCGGGCTTTTTTTATACCCGCAACTAGTCTATGCAAATAACTATATTTATGCATAGACAATATCAATGCTAGATCCTTCGCTTCGCTCAGGATGACACGGGGTTAACCGGTCGGGATGACACGGGGAAACTCTGGTGGCTCGGGCGGGCGTTGGATGACTCGAAGGAATAAACAATGGAATACAAAGTTAAAGACATCAACCTTGCCGCCTGGGGCCGCAAGGAACTGGACCTGGCCGAAACCGAAATGCCGGGTCTCATGGCTCTCCGTAAGGAATACGAAGGCAAGAAGCCTCTGGCAGGTGCTCGCATCATGGGTTCCTTGCACATGACCGTGCAGACCGCAATCCTTATCGAAACTCTGGTTGACCTGGGCGCAGACGTCCGCTGGGTCAGCTGCAACATTTTCAGCACCCAGGACCACGCTGCCGCTGCAGTCGTAGTCGGCAAGAAGGGCACCGTCGAAAATCCCCAGGGTGTTCCTGTTTTCGCCTGGAAGGGTGAAACTCTTGAAGAATACTGGGAAAACACCGCAAAGGCACTGGTTTGGCCCGACGGCAAGACCGCAGACCTCATCGTGGACGACGGTGGCGACGCTACCATGCTGGTGACCTGCGGCGCAGAATTCGAAGAAGCAGGCAAGGTTCCTGAATTCAACCCGGAAACCGACTCCGAGGAATGGGGCGTTTTCCTTGCCACCTGCCGCAAGATTTTCGAGAAGGATCCGAAGCAGTGGACCCGCGCCCGCGAAGCCCTGAAGGGCGTTTCCGAAGAAACTACAACAGGCGTACATCGCCTGTACCAGATGGCCAAGGAAGGCCGTCTGAAGTTCCCGGCAATCAACGTGAACGATTCCGTGACCAAGTCCAAGTTCGACAACCTCTACGGCTGCCGCCACTCCCTCATCGACGGCATCAACCGCGCTACCGACGTGATGATGGCCGGCAAGATCGCTGTAGTCTGCGGCTACGGCGACGTGGGTAAGGGTTGCGCACAGTCCCTGCGTGGTCAGGGCGCTCGCGTGATCGTTACTGAAATCGACCCCATCTGCGCACTGCAGGCTGTGATGGAAGGCTACGAAGTGAAGACTCTGGACGAAGTGGTTGACTACGCCGACATCTTCGTGACCACCACCGGTAACACCATGATTATCTCCGCCGCACAGATGAGCAAGATGAAGCATCGCGCCATCGTGGGTAATATCGGTCACTTCGACAACGAAATCGACATGGCTGGCCTCAAGAAGATTCCGGGCATTGTCCGTAACGAAATCAAGCCCCAGTACGACGAATGGATCTTCCCCGATGGTCACAGCATTCTCGTTCTTGCTGAAGGCCGTCTCCTGAACCTGGGCTGCGCTACCGGCCACCCCAGCTTCGTGATGTCTGCTAGCTTCACCAACCAGACCATCGCACAGATCGACCTGTGGCTCAACGCTACCGGCAAGCCGACCGTTGCTGGCCTCAAGTACGAAACCGGCGTTGTCTATACCTTGCCGAAGATCCTGGACGAAAAGGTTGCACGCCTCCACTTGGAAAAGTTGGGCGTTCACCTGACCACTTTGACCCAGGCTCAGGCTGATTACATCGGCGTTCCTGTGGAAGGCCCCTACAAGGTGGAATTCTACCGCTACTAAAGAAGGTCGGCCTACGGTCTTCGAGGTATGAGATTGCTCACGCCTTCGGCGATCGCTTTGAGGTGTGAGGTCTTCTAGAAAAAACGGCTGCGCTAAACGCAGTCGTTTTTTTATTCTAAGGGAGCTTCTTCGAAGCAGGCGGGGATTTGCGGGATGATAATGCGGGCGGGATCCTTAGTGAATTCTTCCTGATTGAAATAATATCCGAACTCTTTTCTTTTTTGATTTTCCTGCCCTTCATCTGATTTGTGAGACTCCAATAGATTCTTTACAAAGGGTAGCTGGGAAATACTATCCGGAAGAGGCTCCGAGTTCTTCTCCACATAACGGTAGCAATGGTAGCTAGTAACGCCGCCTGTAGCCACATTCCTGGAGAATTCAATTTCATTGCAAGGTTTTTCGCTACGTTCCTTTTGCCACTCCTCTATTTTAATGCCCTTCAACACAACATTAGCCTGGGCATCCTGACCGTTTTCCTTACAGACCATGCGATGGTCCTGAGTAAAGAAAATCATTACTTTTTCAGTTCTGACAAATCCCTGAAGCACAAGGTCGTTGCCTATATAGCTACGAGACCTTGAAGGTAAATATGCATAATAAAGGGCCGCCTTTATTTCATCCAGGAATTTCTTGTAGGGTGCGTTTTTGGTTTTCAGCTTGACCTTTGTGACTTTGCCCTTTTTGTCAAAGGAAAGTTCCGCCTCTACAGACAAGTTAAAGCCATCCTTGTAATGCTTTTGGAGAACTTGCTGGAGGCGCCAGCCGCAACTGAATTCAATTGCCTTCGCCATGGCATCTCGATACTCAACAATTCCGTTATGGGATTCCTTTGCTTCCTTTAAATACTTTTTATCGGCAGTGAAATCCTTGACATAAAATTCCATTTTAGGAAGAGACTTGTTCTCGGCGAGCTCCGGGGAAACACCCTCTGTAGAAATGTTTTTCTTGCGCAGGTATTCCTGAACGGAAGCGGTATCCCGAAAGCCACCAAAACCATGGAGAGAGGCCATGACGGGACCATAGAAAACTGTGTGTTCAATCAGCTCACCCTTACGGTAGAAATTCATGGTAAGACTTTTACGGAAGTGTTCATCAAGAGTCATGCGTACATTGTACGGGTCGTCGGGATATTCCTGCTCGTATTCAAAGGTGGCGGCAAATTCCAGGAAATCGTTCTTGTCCTTGGTAGCATAGGCCACGCCATTCTGACCGACAATGTTCATGGAATCGACGATAGCAAGTACCTCCTGCAGGCGCATGGGCTTACCGGGAATGTATTCCAGATTCTTCGCAACCTTTTCTTGATTGCACCACCCGCACTGGGAAACAAGGGCGTAGCCCCTGGAAGCTTTTAACAACTCGTTTTTCTTGTCGTACTGCACGCCGATAAAGCCGGCGTAGAGTTTCAGGGGAACCGTTCTCCCCATGTAATGCCATTGGATATTGACGTCGGTAATTCCCTTGGGCACGGCATCGAATTCCATATTCTTGTCCCAGGATGTACGTTTTTCGAAGTTGTCTTCAAAGTCCGTGGTGTAAGGGAAAAACTTGGAAATCCATCCGTTGAATTTCGGCGAGCCGCAGCCCTTGGGATCGATTCGCTTGAAAATTTCTTTCCAGAAATCAAGGTTGATGTTGCCGCTTTGGGCGTTGATGAATTCGTCCAGCACCGGGTTCAGTTCGTCGGCCCACCACTTTAAATCCAGGCGGGCGGCAAGCTGATTGTAGGCTTCCTTCAACTTGATCCAGTCTTCCTTGGTACCCCTGATCTTAATCTTGGGAATGCCGCACATGGTATAGACATGGTAGGAATAATATTCTGAAGACACCGCAAGAACCATGGAACTGGATACGGTAAAATCCACATTGCTGGTAGTGGAGAATCGAGTCTTCAGAGGCGCACCCGTTTCGGCGGGAAGCTTTTCCTGCAGTCCATCGAATAGGCCGTTAATGACGGCGGTCCATTCCTTCGGGGAAGATTCAAAAGTCAGGTTGTCGTTCTGGATTTTCACCGTAGTGTCTGCGCCGGGACCGACAAACTTGGCCTTCAAAGAATCCCGATTGACTTTCACGTGAATGCGGATTCCATCCAGAATCATGAGCCAGATGTCATCGGGAGAAACCTCCATGGAGTAATGCTTGGCGTATGCCAACGACACCATGCCGAGAAAATCCGGATTCTTGGAACAGCCTTCTACAAAGGGGCTAAGGGAATCGGAATAGGCCTTCATAAGAAAGTCGCCTGCTTTTTTTCCGTTCTCTACTTGGTCGGCGAAGTATTCCTGAAAGCCTCCCTTAGATATAGGAGTAGTTTTCTCATGGAACGCGGAGTCGCGAACATCCTTATTTTCGATAAGGACAAAACTTTCTTGAGAGAATACAGCGCTGGCAAAGAACAGCAAGCATATAAAAAGAGACCTAACCATACATCGAATATAGAATAAAGGTCTCTTGGAAGATGTAAAAAAAATTTATACTAAATCCGGGGTTACTTGACGCCGGCTTGCTCCACCAGTTCAATAGCAAGTTTCTTCATGTTGGTGAAGTCCCACTTGCCAGACCCCAGCTTGGGAATGCTTTCCACGCGGAAGACGGAGCCAGGAATCATGAGGGGCGGAATGCCGGACTTGCGGATCTTGCGGGAGAGATCTTCGGGGTCGAAGTCCCCTACCACCAGGAGCACTATACGTTCACCCTTGACGGAATCGGGAACGGCAACCACTGCAAATTCCATACCTTCCAGAAGGCCAGTTTCTGCAAGACGGAGTTCCACCGCGGTCAAAGAAATCATCTCGCCGCCAAGCTTTGCAAAGCGACTGTAACGACCAAGAATCTGGACAAAGCCATCGGCAGTGATAGTACACTTGTCGCCGGTCTTGTACCAGCGGCGTCCATCCTTCTCGAAAATGCTTGCAGATGTCTTTGCAGGATCCTTCAAGTAACCGCGCATAACCTGCGGGCCGGACACCACCAACATGCCTTCACTAGAGGGATCCAAGAACTCGTTAGTTTCGGGATCGATAATGGCACCGACGGAACCGGGGATAATCTGACCAATGCTAGACGTGTCGCTGCACTTGCACATGGTCAAGAAATCGTCCAGCAGCACGTTGGGAGCGTTAAGGGTCGCCAGCGGGGACAGTTCCGTGCAGCCATAAGCTTCGTAAATATCCTTACCGAACTTCAGCTTGAAGGCATCGCGCATTTCGGGACGCAACTTTTCGGCACCAGCCACAATCATGCGGATGGAATCCAGACACATGGGGTGGACCCAGCGGTTGATAGCGATTGCGCGAAGGAAGGTGGGCGTTCCCATGAGGATGGTCGTCTTGTACTGGGCGCAGACGCGGGCCAGAGTCTTGATGTCCGTAGGATCCGGGCACAGCACCATGGGGATGGCATCCAGCAGGGACATCATGAAGGTCATAGTGAAACCGAAGGAATGGAACAGCGGCAAAAGCGCCGTCATCACATCGCCGCGGTGCAGCTTCACGATGTAGTCGCACTGCTGGGAGTTTGAAATAATATTGAAGTGGGTCAGTTCCACACCCTTGGGCGTACCCTCAGAGCCGGAGCTGAACAAGATGATGGCGTCATCGTCCAGCTTGGCTGCCTTGAACCAGCAGAACCGCAACAGCCTACCCGGAACAATCTTGACCAGGGCGCTGTTGTACAGACGGGAGATTACGCCAATCTTTTCTTCTTCTTCATCCAGGTAAATCATCTTGCAGACCTTGGACACCTCGGTAAAGGTGGAGTTCTTGCTGCAAAGTTTTTCAAAGAAGGCCCGGGTTGTTACCACTGTGGAAATTTCTGCTTTCGCAATGCAACCAAGGACCGTATCTACCGGAGCGGTATAGTTCAGATTGACGGTGGTCTTTCCAGTTCCCAAGATGGACATGATACCTAGAGCGGCATCACGGCTGGTGGGAAGCATAAAACCAACGCGCTTGTCACCCTTGGCGACCGCGTGGATTCGACGGCCGAACTCGTGGCAAAGGCGGATCATGCTATAGCCGGAAACGTGCTTGCCGGCAGGATCAATCAAGATGGGACGGTTACGGCGCTTGCGCATGGCCATAAACCAAAGCGGCACGATGGTCTTGGAATAACGCATAGCCATGTTCCAGACATCGGCACCCAAAAGCTGAAGGTCCGCACGAATCTGCTCCTCGGAGGTTTCTGCGGGAACAGGCTTGGAAAATCCTACGCTTACGGTACGGTTAAATGTCTGGGGACGGTTTACACATTCGTTTGCGTGACTGTAGCGACTCCCCCACAAACCTTGAATATAGAAGGGCACAATCTGTGCACCGGTATCCACCACCGCTTCGTGATAGTTCAGGGAAAACTTGGAAATAAAGGGAGACTTGGAAACTTCACCTTCCGGGAAAATCACCACCACTTCCCCGTTCTTTAGGGCCTTGTTGATTTCCTCCATGGCAGGCTTGGGATCGCGACGGTTAATAGGAATCAAGAACTTGCCGTGGAATAGCCAACGCTGATACCAGTCCGCGAACGTGTTTCGATTACTTGCGATTCTCAAAGGACGGGGGCTTGCAATCTGGAGCACCGCCCAGTCGATATAGCTGAAGTGAGGTCCCACCAACAGGACCGGACCCGTTTCGGGAATGTTCTGTACGCCAAAGACATTTACACGATATCTGAAGACAAAGGCAAATGCAAAGCGAAGACCAGCACGCAATAGAGCCATGGGAGTTTTCCTGAGAGTTAGCCAGAAACAGATGGTGAGAATGACACCCAGCACCGGGAACAATTCCTGAAGTCCCAAATCAGTGAAAGCCAGCAGCAAACACTGAGCACCCAGGAATACGAACATGACGCTCATCTGAATCATGGACGAAACGGAATGGACTCGACCAGAGGCTTCCGGCTTGGCATAATGCTGGATAATGGTGCGAAGCAAAACAAACAGGGACCCGGCTACGAAACCAAGAATCGCGTACATAACCGAGAGTACAATTTTGTTTTCAACAAAGGGAAGAGCGAAGGTGATGATCGCCGCCGCCACCACCGCAAAAGGAATCATGCCTGTCTCGTAGAAATTACGGGAAGCTCGGGCGGCAGCAAAGGCGCCAATTACGTAGCCCACCGCGGTAAGAATCAGGGACCCCTGGAATAGGCTTACCAGATGTTCGCCGGTAAGGTCCTGAGAGAGCATGAGAAAAATCTGGGAAATGGCCCAGAAGATGGACAGCCCAAGAATAGAGAGGCGAACCAGAGGAATGGACCAGGTGGCAGAGAAAATTCGCTTGGGGGAACGGAACCTGGAATCCGCCTGGGAAGAACCCGCCTTAATGAAGAAGCATGCGACCGCCGACAGGACGCTCACCCCCAAAAAGAGGTACGGCAGGACGGAGAAATTGAAAACCGTTCCCGGCAGGTTGATTTCCTGGACGAAAGCCGTCTCGGGACTGACTTCGGGCAAGGCGCCCACCGTAAGGCAGGACACGCTGGCAATACCCAGAACAGAAAACACCATCTGCCAGGCGTTAGCAGCCGCCAGATGTTGCTCCCCTACAATCTCGCGGATAATGGCAAGCTTCGCAGGAGTAAAAATCGCATAAAAAATCCCGAACAGCAAGACAAGTCCAAAGGCTACCCAGCCGATATCCAGACCAAAAAGGATCGCAATGGGAATCAGGGAAACCGCCATTCCCACGGAAGACCAGGCCATAACCCGGCTCTTGCGGAAACGGCTAGTAAAGTAGCTGGTAGCCGGCATCATGAAGATGCAAGGCACAAAGAGGGCGAACTGCAAAAGCATGCTGCGCCAGAAAAAGCTCGGTCCCACGAAGGAGAAGGACAGCCAGCGTTGAAACACAATAAAAAGTCCCATCTGCACAAAAGACGTACAGAATGCCGCAAGGAAAAACGGGACGGTCCCCGCATTCTTCCACAGTTTCATAAAACCTCTAAAAATGTCCCACAAATATAAAAAACAGCCAGGTCGCCCCGATTGCAAGAGGACGACTTATCCCTGAGAAAGCACCCCTTTTTTTACTTTGCCGTGCCCGCAAGAATTACAGACAAACTATCTAACAAATAACGAAAAAAGCCCTGCGGGATTCACAGGGCAGTTATACTTATACTTGTAGGCCGATATGCCTACTGAATAAAAGCTGATTCCGGAACGAGTTCGGAATGACGTTTAGAAATGCGCGCAACGTCTTAGTAGTTGATGGCTATGTAGAAGTTGAAGGAACCGAACATACGGTTAAAATCAAAATAGTCTACAGAGAAATCATAGGAGCAGCCCAATTCCAGCTGGGTCTGGGAAGTCTTGAAGATGGTCAAGCCCGCTTCTGCACCTCCTGCAAGGCCAACCGCAAACATTTCGTCCAGGTGGTCATAGTGACCGTCAACCTGAACGCCAAGGCCCACACCAAGGCCGACGAAGGGAGAAAGAAGCTTGTCGGCAAAGTAGAAACGTCCACCAATTCGAGAAGTTGCGCCCCACTGCCAATAATCACCGAAGGTTGCTTCCGTGTTGCTCATCCAGGTGATGGCGGCAAAGGAGGTCATTTCCCAGATGCGGCCGTGATGGAGCGTAAAGCCCTGGTTCCAGTCGCGCTTGGGGTTGTATTCCTTGTCCTGCCAGTTGTGCCACACGGCAACGCCAAAGCCGAAACTTCTAAAGTTGTAGGTGGGACGCTTGGGAGCGGGCAAATCGGCTTCGTCCTTTTCGGGGGCGGC
Organism: Fibrobacter sp.; assembly: GCA_045600425.1. GTDB lineage: Bacteria > Fibrobacterota > Fibrobacteria > Fibrobacterales > Fibrobacteraceae > Fibrobacter. Next base: position 66,300 of record JAZRXW010000026.1, on the reverse strand, counting down.
GGTAGGAGCAGCCGTCTCTGCCACCGGGGCAGGTTCTTCGGCAGCAGCCACGGTTTCTGCAGCGGCCTCAGGTTCCTCAGCCGGGACGGCGGCGGTTTCTACAGCGGATTCCTCTGCGGGAACGTCATTGATGGATGTTTCCTCCTGGGCAAAGGCGGCACCAGCAAGGGCAAAAGCGATAACAGCAAAAAACTTGTTCATGGCATCAAATATATAAAGTTTCTAATTTTGTCGTTATGAATAAAGCCGCCATTATTGTCGCTGTCAGTATGCTTCTCAGCCGCGTGCTGGGAATTTTCCGCGAAATGCTTTTAGCCCACGCCGCTGGCGTTTCTCTCGAAAAGAACGCCCTGGACTTGGCCTTCATGATTCCAGACATCTTGAACCATGTGGTCAGTACCGGATTTTTGAGCATTATCTTTATCCCGATTTTTACCGGATATAAAGTCGCAGGCGACGAAGAAAAGAGCTGGAAGTTCTTTAGCAATGTGCTGAACACCTTCGGCATGATTTTGTTAGTACTGGTGATTCCCGCATTTATATTTATGCCGGAGCTGTTGACGCTACTTACCAGCAGCGGCGCAAGCGCGGAACTTCTTGAACGCGCCACCTACTACGGTCGCATTATTCTGCCAGGCCAGATTTTCATTTTCGTGGGTAGCATTCTCGTTGCCGTGCAGCACACCCGCAAGCAGTTCCTGATTCCCTCCCTCACTGGCCTGATTTACAACGTGGCAATCGTTGGCGGCGGCCTGCTTGGAATCCTTCTCGGTAAGTACAACGGCGTAAACTACGGCCTGGAAGGTTTTGCCTGGGGCGTTCCCGTAGGCGCCTTCGTCGGCTTTTTCGCCCTGCAGATTTTTGGCGCCAAGCGTGGCGGCGTGAAGTACGAACTGATTTTGCAACCCAAGCATCCCGACATCGTTCGCTATTTCAAGATGATGTTGCCCATGTCCCTTGGCGTTGGCTCCATGTTCGGCCTGGAATTCATTATTAGAAGTTTCGGTTCCAGTTTCGGCGGCAGCGGTATTTCCAGCCTGAACTACGCCTATCGCGTGATGTACACGCTGGTGGCAGTATTTGGATTCTCCGTCTCTGTCACAAGCTACCCCGACATGGCTCGCCTTGTTAAAGAAGGTCAGATCAAGGAGCTGAATGAAAAAATCTGGAAGAGCCTTAGCCGCATGTTCTGCATCTTGATTCCCGCGGTGGTTGCCGTGTGGGCTTTAAGCTTCCCTGCAGTGCGAATCCTCTTTGAACGCGGCGCCTTCCATCGTGAAACCACCGAAGCCATTACTGAAATTCTACGATGGTACCTGCCCGTAAGCTTGGGACTTTGCCTGCAAGCGGTTCTGGTACGAAGCTTCTACGCCGCAGAACGCATGTGGCTGCCCACACTTTTGAACACCGGAATCTTTGCAGCCACCATCCCCGCATACATCCTGCTGGCAGAACCTCTCGGCATCAAGAGCGTGCCTATCGTAGGCGCCACCGGAGCCCTTCTGCAGGTGATTTCCATGATCTTTATGTGGGCCCGCAAGAACGGCACCGACGGTATGAAAAATGCACTCCTAAACATGGCACGCGCTCTTGTAGCCTTCGGCATCATGATCGGGGCGGCCTTGGGATTAGACCATGTGACAGGAGAATTCGTCCGCAGCACAAGCCTTGTGGTACTTGTAATCTACAGCTGCGCTGCAGGAGTGGTCCTGCTGTTCGCCACCCTGTTCGTCCAGAAGATTTTAGGCAGCAAGGACGCTGGCGACATCCTGAACGAATTGCTTGGAAAGGTGCTGAGAAAGCTGAAGTTGAAGAAGTAAATCGTTTCAACAAATTTTATTTCGTCAAGAATCAAGCAGAAAGTTTTACAACTTTCTTTCCTTTTCGTGCTGTAAGTTCATAGCCTAAAGGAGCAAGTAATGCCGTCAATGTTTTTAGCGTTATATTGACAGGCTGCATGGCTCGCAAATTCTGAATGACAGATGTCGAAATCCCTGAAAGACTAGACAACTTACGAACACTGATTTTTTCCTGCGCCATCGCATCAAGCAATAATTCAGACAAAAGGAAATTTGCATATTCCTTATCAAATGCTTCCTTTTGCTTAGGATTTTCCATCATTTTATCAAATGTTGTTTTAGCCTTTGACATAATAAACTCAAGCGGTCACCCGTTTTTCGTAGTTTTCTTTTCTGCTGACAGCTTTTGATTTTTCATCTTCTGGAAGTTTTTGACCTTTTTTACAAAAGGCATTCGTCACAATGATTTTCTTGCCTGTATAAAAGAAAGACAGAAACCTATTCGGCTGAGGTTTAAACGCATAGATCTTATCACCTTCATTTCTAAACTTTGTAAGATCAGAAATACGGCCAAAATCACCCATACGTTTAAAAAGCATCACTTTTTCCTTGCTCATCATAAAACCATTCGATGGTGTATGACGATCCATTGTATGCAACACCTTCTTCCAAATGTATCTCCTTTTTGATACGCCGTCAAGGGTATGACATCAAATTTTATACTCACAAAATCGGCGCAAATTGAAAACAGCATTCTTGAATCCACTGTTGTCAATTAACGAAAACACGGAATCATCGCATGAGATTCCATGCCCTGTAATTATCATGAAATTTATTTAGGGAGCCTTTCGTTCCCAGCCCTACGCGCGCAGTCAAGAGGCTCGCCTCCTCTCTCAGGTTCTGCGGAGATGCCTAATGAGGCACGCTTCCACGACTCGCGGCAGAGAATTTATGATGCCCTACGTATAGGGATTAGTAGCACAATGAAAAGATAATTCTCAAATCAAAATTTTGCAAGCGTCAACCACTTAAGAACTTTATACAAAGAACGGCTACTTCAGTTATACAATCAATCAACGGCAACCAGTGAATTCGTCCAAACAGTTGTTTGCAAAATAAAAAGGAGCAAAAAGTTTTATTGATTTAATTTCAGCCATATTGTAAATTTGGCAAAAACCCACTTGACGCATTTTTTTCATTTATGTATACTTTGAATATAAACAGGCCTGTAACGAAGTTGTCCCACCATAGGGGAACCAACGATGTTACGGGCCTTTTTTATTTTTGGAGGTAACTTTGAAGACAGCAATTCTTGTTGATGGCGGCTTCTACCGCAAAATGGCAACTCACCATGCAGGAGATTTATCTCCCATTGAAAGAGCTAAAGAATTAGCAGAGTACTGTAAAAAGCACCTTTATCAAAAAGATTATTACACAAAAAATTCAAACGATAAAAAAATTCAGTGCAATAATTTGTACAGAATATTCTACTACGACTGTCCACCTGTCGAGAAGAATGTTTTCCATCCGCTAATACAAAGAACTATCAACTTTAAAAAGCAACCGACATTTGCCTGGATGAATAGTTTTCTTGATGCTTTAAAAACGAAACGAAAATTTGCACTACGACTAGGTTTTCTTGCGGCTGACGAAGCGTCATATTCATTAAAAAATGAATGCACCAAAAAACTATTTAACGGAAGCGTAAAGTTATCTGACATAGTTGAAAAAGACTTTCAACTAGTTATGCAACAAAAAGGCGTTGATATGAAAATAGGCATAGACATCGCGTCTTTAGCTTATAAGCACCTTGTCGATCAGATAATCTTGATATCAGGAGATAGCGAGTTTTACACCTGCTGCAAAACTCGCGAGACAAGAAGGAATTGATTTTATTCTTGACCCTATGGGACATACAATCAATTCATCGTTATTAGAGCATATTGACGGTTTAAGGTCTCATTATCAAACCTTAAGTATCAAAGGACAACAACCTGCTTAACAAGAGAAATCAACCTTCCTTCTATTAAAGATCTCTAACTTACAGAAAAACACAAATCAAGAGTCAATCTTATTTATGGAAAGAATGTCCCGCATTTCCTCTGGCGTATAAGGAGGATCTTTCCTATGCAACATTGCATGACAATTTGGACATACCGGAATCAAATCCTCCACCGGATTCACAACATAATTTGGCCCCATTTTGGATACAGGAATTAGGTGATGAACATGAATGAATTTTTGTCCAATAATTCCATAAACTGTCTTAAAGTCAAAGCCGCACACACCGCAAGCATAACCTTTTTTAGCAAGACATAACTCACGATTTATAGGATTACGTTCGTACCTATTCGCAACAACTTGATAACAATTACCTTCTTCTTTTCCACTATGTTCAAAATCGGCATCTACAATGTTTAAAAGGGAAAAAAATAAAGTATAAGCCTGCTTTGTCCATTCACACACAACAAATGACTCGTCGTATTCGTCATTCAAATCTATTACGGGAACTCGGGTGAACCTACAATACAACTGCTTCCAAGGATCCTTCCAAAGGGAATCATCTATCTGGCTGCATAAAGAACCATTTATCTTGAAGTCAAATTTCACCTGCTTGCACCTAAGAGCCTCATAATAAACAAAAAATAATTTCTTCTTATCATTAGGTGCGTATGACATTTCACGAAGTAATTGTGCGGCATACTTCTGCGGTTCAATTTCAACAATCACTCGAATATTATTCTTTATTCTAGTACGAACTTCAAAAAATGCCTGATCTTCATTTTTAGGGTAAGACAAATACACATCATCCCCATCTTGCGTTTCAACAGAAACGCAGAAGGGCATTGAAAAAACATCTTCCAAATATTCCTGAAGATCTTTACACTGCATAATTAATTTTCATCCAATGCAGGATCTGGCAAATCAGCTACAAGTTTGCGAAGAATACGCGAAACCATATAACGCATTTCCTCGTAATTTTCAATTGTGGCTTGATTACAGGTCGAATTTTCAGCTTCTGCAAGCGCCCAAAGCAAATCATCCAAGCCTTCTACAACGACACCCTTAGAAAGAATCGGGCCGTATACTTTTTTATAGAAATCGTGACCTTCGTTAATTCTTACAGCATTTTTTCCATCAATCAAAGCCGGCTCCCACAGCGCGTTTCCGTCAATGGTTTCTACAGGAACCACACGACATTGCTTCGGAGATTCTGCATTTCCAATAGTAATCTTCTTAGTAAAAGAACCATTGGAATTTTCAACCAAGGCTTCATTTGGTTTTCCTGTCGGTGTCAATCTTGATTCTTGAACTTCAGCTCCTTTTGCCTCGATAGTCGAATTTGAGGAATCATGAGCACTTTTACCCGGTTTATGTATATCGCTAGTTTGTCCTTCTCTGTACCTTCTTTGAGCTTCTCGACGAGGCGCATTAAGGAATCTATTTAGATAATCCGACAATTCTGATATCAACAAAATTCTCGATTTTTTTATATCAACATTTAGAAGTTCATCTAATTCCTGCCCAAAGGAAAATTCCACACGCAATAGAGAATAATGCGGTTCTTTCGTAAAGAATCCTAGCCAATCACCAAAATGAATAAGTCTATTTTCACGATAAACATAGAATCCCTGAAAATCATTATTTCCTCTAGCTCTATCAGCAGCTTCCTTGGAACTAAATTCCGATTTTCTAGGAATTACATATGCCGCAACATCAAAGGAGAAATTTCCTTCACCATCAATTTCAACAGGGACAGTTTCTCGCTGTAGTAAATAAGTTTTTTGTTCCTTAACACAGAACGGATCCCATGCTTCAATTTTTTCGCCATTCACCCTTATCTCAACATTTTCTGCACGATTGTCATTTTCATCAAGAAAACGCTGAAATACCATTGCAATATGGAATTTTAATTCATCAATCTTTTTATCAAGAGCTTTTCTTGCTGCAGAAGAGTTTTTATAATCCTTCAACAACCTGTCAATTTTATCCCATACAACCAATGTTCCACTACAATTATTCGCAGTTTCATCGAACAAGTCCAATTCATCTGCAGAGGCTTCAACAATCCGGAGTTTCCATGATCCAACATGACTAATATAATCCAAATCCCATTGAACTTTAATTATCTCTGAATCAGCAGCATTTCTGGACAATACGGACAACTGCTTGCAAAATGCAGTTGATGCAGTCTTTAAACCCAAACCGAATTTTCCGAGACTCTTCTTTTCCGAACGTTCCTTAGAGCCATATTTCATTGCATTTTGCAGGCCATTATAATCCATGCCAATGCCATTATCTGCAATATATACAGCAACCTCTAACTTCGGATTCATTACAATATTGATATCAACACGCGTCGCCTTAGCCGCAATTGAATTATCAACAATATCCGCAATTGCGGTGTTGAAATTATAACCAGTATCTCTTAAACCGTTTACAATACGCGCTGGATCCGGTTGTAATTCGATTTCCTGTACTTGTTTGTTACTCATATCTCGTCTTCCTTCTTAAAAATTTGGGACAATGTTCAAAGCATCAATTACATCTTGATAATCGTTATCAAAACCTTCTGAGCCAACAACTGCATTTTCTGCAATCAGTCTTTTTCGGTTAATGCGTTCCTGGATAATCTGCTCTACGGTATTTTGATAATAAAGGCGATAAACAAATACCGTTTTTTTCTGCCCTCTTCTATAAGCTCGCGCCGAAGCCTGATCTTCCAAAGAAGGATTCCACTCAAGATTGTAATGAATTACATGGTTCGCGCCTGTTATATTTAATCCGGTTCCTGCAGCTCTGGGATTTAGGAATAATATGGCACTGCCGTCATATTGGTTGAAATTATCTACAATTTCCTGCCTTAACGAAATTTCGGTTTCGCCATTAATTGACCAGTTCTTTACTCCAACATTTTTTTTCAAATAACCTGTAAAAACATCAAACATCTTTTTATAGGAGGTGAAAACAATGGCTTTCTCTCCTTTTTCAATAATTTCCTCGATGAGTTCACAAAAACGTTGGAATTTTACAGAATCGTCAAGAGGGTTTCCTTGTTCATCATCAATTAGATATGGATGCGTACAAAACATTCTTAATTTCTGAAGGACTCCAAATCCTGGATTTCCTGATTCAGATTCGCACTTTGCCTCTGACAAAAGCATTGAATATGTTTTCCCTTCCTTTTCAGACATCTGGAGAGGTTGTTCAACATCTATTCGTGGAGGTAGTTCGTCAGCAACTTCTTTCACACATCTTCTGACCATCATCGCAGATAGAATCGGTTCTAGTTTTTTTCCTCCTTCGACATCATCGGAAACACATTCCCTAAAGGACTCAACATTCCCTAGCAGCCCTGGATAGACAAAATCTAGAATTGACCAAATATCCGTTATATGATTTTCAAAGGGGGTTCCCGTTACAGCAATACACTTTTCTGCATTTATTCTGCAACAAGTTTTTTTACGAATGCTATCGGGATTTTTTATGTTTTGGGCCTCGTCCAAAACTGCCAAATACCATCTGACCATATTCAACATTGGCAAGTCATTGATTACCGTAGAATACGACGTCACAACAACATCATAAGGATCCAAACATTTGTAGTTACTTATTCTATTTGAACCGTGATGAATATAAACATTCAGAGTAGGAGCAAATTTATTACATTCGCGTTTCCAATTCGCAAGTAGCGAAATTGGGGCAACAACTAAAAAAGGCCCTTTATTTTTTTGTTGGAAAAACAACATTGTCGCAATTATCTGCATCGTTTTTCCAAGACCCATTTCATCACCAAGGACGCAACCAGGAAGGCCTTCAAGTGTATTGCAAATCCAATTAAATCCTACATGCTGATATTCAAACAATGTCGCTCGCAAAGGAATTTCACTTGGATTAATATCCAAACAATTCTTTTGACTATTCGAGTCAAACCCAACAGAGTCATCAAAAAGTTGTACCTGATGAGTAAACTCATATTGCTTTATTTTGACATATTGGGACCTTGATATTATCCCTTGTTCATAAACAGCAGCTTCTGCTAAACAACCCTCCAAATCGTCAAGATTCTTGTTGACATGATACCATGTATTACAAAGAATAACATGATCAACAAGCTTACCATTTACAATCGGCAAGGTTTTCTTTATGCCTCTTTTTTCTGCTTCAATAGAAAGAACGAGACCATTTTCACTTGATTGCAAAGATGCGGTCAAATTGCATCCCAAAGAGGAAAATCTAATTTGAGAAAGCGGTGGATTACCTTCTTTCACATGCAAAAAAACTTCCTGGGCAGATGGGAAAAACTTGTTTCCATCCTTAAAGGAAATCAATACATCATCTTCTATTTTCCATTCCATCATCACAATCAACTATTTCTTTTAAAACGAGCAAGACTTGCTGCACTAATCGATATTTTAAGTGCAGATGTAGGCAAGGCTTGATATGCAGTAGCCACATCGCTCAAGTTCAAAGGTGAAGCAATTTTTTCCGCTCTTTGATAAGACGCAGATTCTTCGGCATCTGGGGTATAGGCATTTAGTTTTGCCCCTATAGTGAAACTATTCACACTTTCGACAATTTTTCTTAATGAAAAATTTGTTGAATAAGCAAATACAATGTCCGCAACATACCCATGGCTAACATTTACCACATTAAGTGAATTTAAAATTGGCGAAACATAAAAATCATTTCGATCTACAGTTTTACTTCCTGCCCACCAAGAATAATTGCTTATAAAATTCCATAAATATCCCGCAGCTTCTGTGGAAGCATCCTCATCCCTGTAGATTTCATTAAACATCTCTTTGGCACTCTGAACAAATAGATGTTTTGTCGCAAAATCATTTGAAACCTTTAAATTTTTCGCAAACTGTTCTGGGCTTTGGTGGATTCTAGTACAAATTTTTAAATACAATTCTTTGTAAGTTAACAACTCCGTACAGAAATCAACCATGTATGAAGCGATTACAAACCACTGATTTGCAATGAAAATTTTTTGATTAGCTCTTGTAGTAATGACTGATGTATGCCTAAAGAATTCTATCTCACAATTTTTCCCTTTTAGATAATTAGAATATGAATTCTTAAAGGCATCATTTAGTTCAAATTCCTGTTGTTTAAATTCATTTTGAAATCGATGCTTCGCGTATAGCAATACTGCATTCAAATCCTTAATAATTTGTGAGACATAGGGCATCGTTTTCTCTCCTATCCTTCCAACAGCTGCTTCTTAATTTCCTTAGCCAGCGTTCTAATTACAGGAACAGCCACGCTATTTCCAAATTGATGAAATGCTTCTTTATTAGAGACAACTATTTTCATTTCAGGAAATTTTTTTTGATTATTCTGATTCTGACTGGCGTTTGGATTTTCCCATCCATTTCCAATAATTTTGTAGCCTTGCAAGCGGCCTGCTTCAACAGGAGTTAGCTTTCTTGGATTTAAACCCAAAGTCGATTGGTCAATCAGTATTTCGCTTCCATCTTTCCAATACCGCGCGGAAATAGTGCTGCAATAGGTACTATCTCCGGTAAATAATGAATAGCCAAAACCTTTACCATTTGCCTTATTACGTTTTTTTCGTTCCTGGTGACCAATCCACATTTTGTCACTTATTGTATTCTTTTCAGGAATTTTATCGGCAGGTTCAAAAATATCGCTCACCTTGGTAGTAATACAATTTCCCAATTCATCTTTTTCAAACAAAGGTTTTAAGTCTTTATCAAGACCCAAAGGAAATTTGAAGTCATCCGCAGTGCACTGTTCTTTGTCCCAACAAACAAAGAATAAGCGTTCTCTGTTTTGAGGAACTCCAAAAAATTTTGCATTCAAGACTGCGGTACGAACCTCGTACTTCAAATCTTCTTTCAACACACGAAGCAAAGTTTCAAGAGTTTTTCCATGGTCGTGATTTTTCAGTCCTTTCACATTTTCCATGAAAAGAACTTTTGGTTTTTTACCTATTTGAATTTTGTGATTGACTATAGCAGCAATATTGAAAAAGAGTGTTCCGCGGGTATCCTCAAACCCTTTTCGTTTTCCCGCGATAGAAAATGCTTGACAAGGGAATCCCCCACAAAGAACATCAAAGTCAGGGACATTGTCCATCACAACGTCATTAATGTCTGCATTGAAAAATTTGTATTTGCCATCAGAATCTTTTTTGAAAAGCGAAGGTTCTATATTCTTATAATTGGCTTCATATGTAATACGAGCATTTTTATCCCATTCGCTTGCAAATACGCATTTGCCGCCAACACTATGCATGGCTGTATGAAAGCCGCCGATACCAGCGAACAAGTCAATAAATTTGAATCCCTGCTTTGCAGATTTCTTTTTAGACTTATCATTCTGGCCGGCCATCTACTACACGCTCCAATCAAAAAGGGTTGAACCTGAGTTCAGCCCTTCGTTCGGAGCAATTCACTAAGACACTGTATATTTCAAAAACAAATCGGCCATACGCCAAAAACGCCTTGGCGCGCATGCACGAAAGCGAAGGTCGGGACCGCTGGGTACACGACCCCCAGGGTACAATGCGCCCATGGCACTTATGGGCATCCGAGATTTGTCCTGTTCCTTGTGCGTAAAGAGTGTCGAAGTTCCTAGCTGAGAACGAGAGCAAAACTCACATTGCGAGAGTCATAGAAAAACTTGTTTGCAAGGTTTTTTCATGTCCGAGCATCAAGAGTTTCTACAAAACTCACCGAGCGCCCTTATCCGGCTCGGACCAACAAAAAAAGGCGCCAGACCGAACGCATTTATCAGCTAGAGGCCTTCGACAACCTGACACAAATAAATACGACGATCCGCGCCCAATTGCACAATCTAGCGTACATTCATCCAGAATGCACACAACGCAAAACATGGCCGTCCGGTAAACCGGGCGGCAAGCACGTCGTTTCGTCTTACTCACCGTGTCTTGAAATGTCGAAGTTTCTAGCTGTGAATAAGAGAACTCTTATGGAGATGAATATAGAATAAAATCACTTTTACGGTCAACCAAGGCCATATTTATTTGACCCGTTTTGACCGTACGGGGAACACCCAAGTTTCAAAGTCCTTCCGAGGCTATCCACTTCAAATAGAATTCCACCAGGTAGAGCGGCACATTGACCATCTGCTCCTGCTCGCGGTAATCCGACATGGAAAATCGGATGCCCTTTAGCTGCGCGTTTGTTTTCAGCACCGTCGAAAGGGATTTCGCCTTGAGGTTTTCTTCGGCCTTGACTTCGGTGGGGTAAACGGCTCCATGCTGAAAGACAAAATCAATTTCCGAAGTTGAATTTTCGTTCGTGTAGTAATACAGGGGCTGCCTCATGGTCGCGATGTATTGCTGGGCGACATATTGCTCGGTAAACGCCCCCTTGTATTCCGTTATCATCTTGGACTCGGCCAGAATTTCCCTAGCGGGAATGTCCGACATGGCACCGAGAAGCCCGAGATCGTTTACAAAGAGCTTGAAGCAGCCCATGTCTTCGTAAAACTTGACGGGCATTTCGACCTTATTGATTCGGCAAACCTTATGGACGAGCCCTGCGTTGATGAGCCATTGGACGGCGTTTTCGTACTCCTTCGCCCTGCCGCCTTTGCGGAGTGCGCCCCATATAAATTTCTTGTTCTCCTTAGCCAGTTGACTTGGGATCGAGTTCCATACGGCAGAAACTTTCGCAAGTTCGTTGGATGGAATGTGCTTGGAGAAATCATCCCGATAATCGTCGAGAATCCGTTTCTGGATTTCACGGACTTCAAGGATGTTCTTGCGATCCACATAAGCGAGTACCGCCTCGGGCATCCCACCCACATAATAATACTGTCTTAAAAGTTCTATCAATTTGGCTTTCAGGACGGCATATTCGTCGAACCTGAACGCGTTTAGGTGCATAAGCAGATTTCTTTCGCCAAGGGCATCGAGAAATTCGCTAAAAGATAGCGGGCTCAATTTAAGCCTATCCACTTTTCCTACTGGGAATCCTGAGCCGGAATGGACCTGAAGCCCGAGCAGGGAACCTGCGACAACGACGTGGTATTCGGGCGCATTCTCGCAAAAATACTTTAATGCTGTCAGTCCCTCTGGCTGCTGCTGGATTTCGTCAAAAATGATAAGCGTTTTGCCTGGTTCCACGACCAGTGAAGTAATGGCGGAAACAGCTCGCAAAATCCTTTCGATGTTGAAGTCCGCGAACAGGAACCTAGAGGAATCGTCCGTATCGCAATTTATGTAGGCGACATTCTCGAATTCGTTCTTTCCGAATTCCTTGAGCAGCCATGTTTTGCCGACCTGCCTTGCCCCCTCCAAAATGAGGGGTTTACGGTGCGCGCCGTTTTTCCATTTCAGTAGATCTTCATAAAGAAAACGCTTCATACTCTATATATACATTTTTCTTGATGAATTTCGAAAATTATTCACATTTTTCTAGGCGTATTTTAATCACTGTATGCATTTTTCTAGGCAAACCAATAATTTCTTACAAAAAAATCATAGAAAAAGGCGCGGAATCGCAGGCATTTGTCAGCTAGAGGCCTTCGACAGCCCGACACAAACAAACACGAACGACCCGCGCCCCATATTCTGGTCACCCAGCAAATGCACATTCAAGAAATTGAATATGCATTACACTAAGCGATGGCGCCAAGAGCTTCCTGGCGGCAGACGCGTTCGTTTCGCCTTATTCACCGTGTCTTGAAATGTCGAAGTTTCTAGCTGTGAATAAGAGAAATGCTAATGACTTGAATATAGAACAAAATTCATACTTAAGTCAATAGATTCGTGTTTGTTTTACGGACTTTAAAGAACTTCACCTACACTCTCTCGCCCTTCAGCAAGTCCGCCTTTTCCATATAATCCAGCAGTTGGCTCTTTGACGGAAGCTTCGGCTTGTAGATGGTAGCAAAATCGTTTTTGGTTACACAAGAGGTGTACTCCACCATTTTTGGCCCCCTGCCAGTGCTCAACAGAATGCCAACAGGCGGGTTGTCAACCGGCTGCATAACGTGATCTCTATAATGTTTGATACAGGTATTTAGCTGGTCCAGATTCGCTTTCTTGAATTCTTCATCCTTTAGGTTGACCAGCACATGGCAATGGAGGATTCGGTTATAGAACACCCAGTCCACGCTAAGGTCCGGGTCGTCGACGAGCAGCCGTTTGTCCCGAGCTTCCAGGCAAAAGCCCTGGTCCTGCGATAAGAAGAAATTTACCATACGGTCCAGGGAATCGTAAGGCGCATCTACGTCGGCAGCCATACGAACCGAAATGCCGGCGACAGATTGCTGGATGGAGGCCACCTGCAACTCCACCAGCTTTTGCTGCAAGTTCTTACGTTGAGCAATCTGGGCAGAGAGCTCGGGCAGCTCCGCTTCTTTGATGTATCGGGATTTGACTTTTTCGCCGTCACGCCACTGCAGGTAGTAACGGTCCTTGCCCTGAATGACCTTCTTGGTGATGGACCCCTTGGGCAGCAATTCTATTTGATGTTCAACGTACTTTATTTCGTTCATATACTACAATATAAACTACATAAACTACATTGTCAAGAGTTGTTGGTTATTTTTTTTCGCCTCAGAACTCGCTGTCAGGGCCTTCCCTATTGTAAATGTCCACCGCTTCGTTCAGGTGCTTGTTGCTTTGATAGACGGAGTACAGTTCCAGCCCAAAGCCTCCTACACTGCCTATAAGGCCACCCATCTTTAGCTTTTCGCCATCTACGCTTATTGCCAAGGTCAAGCCCACCACGCAAACAACCAGTCCCACGATGTAGGGCGACACCCAGAATTTAGAAGCCTTCACCTCGGCGGCAGCCTTGTCATTCATATTCAGCAGGTGCTCTAACTCATCGGACCTGGCATATTGCCCATTCACGCCGTACTTCACATTTTGAAGCCAACCCTTGGAACTAATCGCCATAATCAAGGGATACTCGAGTTCTGACTGGGACTCCACAGGCACTGCCACGGGTTCACCAGAAGCACCCTCTGCGGCCCTGGATATACTTGCGGCGTTCTCCTGCGGGGTGTCATTAATTCCAAGCGGCGAATCATCCCAGGAACCCTGTGCAAGGAGTGCCAGCGGACAAAGTAGCAAAAACAATAAGATTTTTTTCATTTCTCCCATCCCATAAAAATTACTTACTTGACAGTCACCTTGGTCGAGTAGGAAATGCCCTTTCCATGGACCAGGACCAGGTAAGTGCCGCTGGTAAGGTTTTGATTCTTCACGGTATGGCCTGTCAGGTCCATAACGTTCACCTGCGCAGGTTCACGAAGTCCGGTGACCGCAATGGATTTTCCGTCGACACGAACCTTGGGCATAGTCATCCGCAGTTGGGTCTTGGGAGCAATTCCGTTGGAGCCGGAATCCGGTGCGGCACCAATTTCTCCATCGCTTCCCGTACCGGCTTCGTAGAGAGGCGCCATGGCCTCAGCCCACAGGCGGTGCATGCTTGCCGCACCCTTTTCTGCAGGATGAACGCCATCTTGCGCAGAAAGTTCCTCGGGATGCTTGGAGAAGTAACCGAAGAAATCGGGACCCTTGGGCAAGTTGTTCGCAGCGGTCAGTTCGTCAATAGCGTCAAGGTAACCCTGGTGCACCTGCCACTTGGCAACCTCAGGATTGGTAGCAATCATGCGGGCGATAATGGGGGTGACACCGTTACGTTTTGCCACGTCGATGATGTCTTGCATATTGCTCTTGAAATGTTCCACGTTCCAGCCGGTCTCATCGCCCCAGGCGTCGTTTGTACCCATTTCGATAGCCCAGTACTTCACGTTGCCCACATATTCGCTATAGAACTGCAAACCGTCAATCACGCCATCGGTATTCACGCAGCCGATACCACCACGTAACATCACAGGATAGTAATCCGGATAACGGGCGTGAATCAACTGTGCAAAATTGGAATCCACCTCAATGGACTTTATACCCATCTGGCTAATGCTTGTTCCCATGAAAAACCAGGTGTCGTCTCCGCCCTTGCTCATGTCATAGGCGCCAACCTCCTCAAGGTTCTTTACCGGACTCTCGGCCACAATCTTAAACCAGGACTTTCCCGCAAAGTCAATGGTGAGGCCGCGGCTCATGGCGCCGCTCTCCCCCACTTCCACAACCGTTTCCCAGTCGCCATCCACGCCATCGGTGGAGTTGTCGGAAGTCATGACCTTAAAGTTCTGAAGGCTGGCGTCCGCCTTGGGATTGTGCTGGCAACTTGCCGCGTGCACATACTGGTCTCCCACCCAGGCTTCGTCACCGCGGGTCTCCCAAGTAATGAATAGCTTGGTAGGTCCCTCCCCCACGTTCAGGGCAAGCTCCGTAGCAGAGGCCACCTGGTTAAAATCCAGATGACCGTCGGTAAAGACTTCCGGTTTCCAGTTGGAATTGACGGCACCATCCACATAGAGATTCTTGCCAATACTCAGGTTGGGATTAGAGGTAATGGCAAAGGCGGATGAAATCAAGCCTACAACACCAATAACGCAGGCACCTAATCCAGAACAATTCATAAACACTCCATAGGGCCACACCAATCGACCCGATTATTTAATTAAAAAAATATACTTTCAAAAAGCAAAAGGACCCACGAAAATATCGTGAGTCCTAAATTTTGTTGAGTTCGTTGAGATTTTCTATGGACTCAATTATTGAGCAGCTTCACAACCACGACCAGGGTTATACGGGTCGGGTCCTTCGCCAGGTCCCCAGCAGTGCAAGGTATCCAATACGTCCCCTTCCTTATAAGTGGACCAGTCATCGTGTTTCTTGATGTTGGTCTCTACGGTGGTGTTGATGCGGCTCATGTAGTGATCCACCAGGTACTGGGGGCATTCCACTTCCTCGATGTAGTAGGTGGGATTATCTGCAGCCATGTACCATTCGGCAAACCAACGACAACCGCGAAGCAAGTTAGGAAGCCCGGAGTTACCGAAGGCAGCATCGCACATGTTGTTGATGCAGGTCTGGTAACATTCCAGGGAACCCTCGGTGCCGCAATTTTCAGGTTGCTGGCATTCCGTAAGGAAACCGCCAAAGCCTGCACCCCAGTTTACGTTCTGACCATTCACCTGGACAGAAAGAGCATCAAACTGACCCACGCCACCACCAGGAACCATCAGGTCGAACTGGCCTGCCATAAGGTCGGCATCGCCGCCGGAAACATCACGACCAATGTTGGAAGCCATGACCACCAGGTGCTTGCCTTTAAGAGCCTTATGAGTAGCCTTGGGCGGGTTAGTCTGCATTTCATGCTTGAAGTGACCGTCGTACTGTAGGTGATAGCACTTGCCGCACTTGCTGTCGGCGGTGCCAGCCACGTATGCGTAGGCGAGAGTATCATTAACAGCAATGGGAGCCATGTCGGTACAGGTGAACACGCCCGTTTCCTTTTCAGCACCACAGGCACTTCGGGTACCTATGTAGTTGAACGCATAGGGATTTACATTGCCAAGCGTAAAGGCGGGGACCTCCACATCGTGGATATTGCAATTGCGGGCAATGCCATAGTTCGCGACAAAAGCCTCGTTGGAAGAAGTATCCGCGCGAGTGGTATCCATGACGCTTTCCCTAAGCCAGGAGCAGTGAGGCTTGCAGGCGTCCCAGTAGCGGGTGTTCCAGCCGCGCTTTGCTGTGGCGGAAATGTCCTTGGTATAACCGGAGAGGGTGCACCGTAGGATTCGATTGTGGGGAAACCGCTTGCATCAAGTTCCACCTTGCCGGCACTGGAGCTGGCAGGAGTTTCGCCAAGCTGGGAACTGCTGGAGCCAGGCAACACAGCACTTGACCCAGGAACTGTTGCACTGGATTCAGGAACAGTTGCACTAGAGCCCGGCACAACACCTTCAGAGGAGCTGCTAACGCCAGGAAGAGCCTGATCCATAGAACTGGAGGAAACGGGATCCGGAGTATTTACCGCTCCCGGATTAGAGGGATTATCGTCACCGCAGGCAACAAATGCACCGACCAAAGCTAACGCACTTGCTGCCACCAAGCTTTTCTTAAACGGATACTTCATGCGTTTACCTAACTAGTAAGACTTTGCCTTGTCTGCAGCCAACTTTTCAGGATCGCAGTATTCGCCCTGAGCATTCTTGTCTCTGCTGCAAGCGTCTGTAGTAATAAATTCGCCACCCTTGTAGTTGTCCCACTTTTCGGAATACAAAATATTTGTTTCCAGTTCCAGGCTAAGGGTGGTACGATACTTATCCACCAAGTACTGGGGACATTCCACTTCTTCCCAAACGAAGGACGGATTATCTGCAGCTTCGAAGAATGTAGCAAGCCACTTGCAGCCACGATTCATGTGAGGCCACTGGGTGGAATCAAATACAGATTCACACATGTCGATGACACATTCCTGGTACTGTTCCTTGGTCACCTGCCAATAGCCAAGCTTCTGCATGCAGTGGCTCAAAATACCGCCATTGGTTTCTCCAAGTTCAGTCGGAGCCTTACCAAGCTGTGTAGACAGGGCGTTAAAGATACCCACGCCACCACCAGGAACAAGCAAGTCGAACTGAGTAGTACCGGCATCAACGTCATGACCGATATTAGATGCCATGACAATCATGTGCTTACCCTTAAGAGCCTTATGAGTATCCTTTACATCGGGCGCACCAGTGGCAGCGCCATTGTTCGTGCTACCATCGTACTGCAGGTGATAGCACTTGCCACAACCCTGGTCGCTGGGACCAGCCACAAAGCCATAAGACAAGGTATCGTTCACCTGGATGGGAGCCATGTCCGTACAAGTGAAGGCGCCACCTGCACCAACTTCGCAAGAGCTGGGCACGCCTTCCATACCCCACCAGTATTGTTGCAAGCCCTTACTCAAAGAGAAGGTGGGAATTTCAATGTCGTTGATGTTGCAGTTTCTTGAGGTGTAACCTGCAGCGGCGTATGCGGCCTGACTGGAAGTATCGACGTTATCCATCCAGCTGCAATGGGGCTTGCAGGAATCCCAGTAACGGGAATTCCAACCCTTCTGGGTTGTTCCGGATGCAAGAAGATTGGTATAAGCGGCAACCGGATACTTCTTGATGTCTTCCTCGGGATTGCCCGTCGGTTTTACAGCCACTGCGCTGCTGGACTCCGGAAGCGGATCGGTACCGAAAACAGAAGAGCTGGAACCAGGTACTGGGTCTGTGCCAGGAACGCTGGCAGAAGTGTTGGGAACCGGGTCCGTACCGGTCGTAGCGCTAGAACCGGGCACCGGGTCGGTACCAGGAACGCTGGCAGAAGAATTGGGTGTCACAGAGCCATCGGGATTAACGGTAGCGGTGGCAGCGCACTTGTTGACCATGTCAGCATAACCAGCCTGCATATAGACGTTACCGGCGGCATCATAGATAGCCTGACCATCGTAGGTGCCAAAAGCAGAACCGTCGGCAAGAGTCACCTTGCCAACACCGCTAATGTCAACAGGATAAACCAGAAGCTTGTTACCACCCACCTCCAGGACAGAAACCTGTTCGGTCGCCACAATCCCTGTGCAGAGATTGCCGGAGGCGCCCGGAGCGCTAGGGGAAGAAGAATCGTCACCACAGGCAACCAGGCCAGCCATAGCCACTGTACCCAGAGCCACTAAACTTTTATAGAAGGGATGTTTCATAAGACCTCTTTTTGCGCCACTACACCAAACACAGCGCATTCATCATCTAAACCTAAAGATATATTTTCCAAATGAACTTATCCACCAAAAAAAGCGGGGTTTTAAGAGAAAACAGCACCACAACCCCGCTATTTAATTAATTTGTCTATAATAAAATGTAGTCAACTGCAGAAAAACACCCTCTCGAAGCCCGATTTAAGGCATTTTTCACCCCAATCAGTCGCTATTTTCTGAGTATCCGTCCAAAATGGTACAGACAACATAAAAATATAGCGGGGTTCCGGAACCAAAACGGTCCAGAACCCCGCCAAATCGCTCAATTAACTTTTCCCGCAATAAAAATTAATCGCGGAACTTGACGGTCTTGGAGCCTTCGACAACTTCGCCGACCTGCACCCACTTTTCGCCCTTGGCTTCCAGGTGAGCAACAACTTCAGCCTTGTCAGCCGGATCGATGAAAATCAACATACCCATGCCCATGTTAAAGGTAGAGTACATTTCATCCTTTTCGACGGAACCTTCACGCTGGATGACCTGGAAGATTTCAGGAGGAACCCAGGAGGTACGGTCGATGACAACGTCAACATTGTCCGGGAGAATACGGGGAATGTTACCCTGGTAGCCAGAACCGGTAATGTGAGCCAGCCCCTGGATGATCTTCTTGTTGCAAAGATCGATGAGGCTGGGGTAGTAGCTGCGGTGCGGCATGGTGAGAGCTTCGCCGATGGTCATATTGGTGCCTTCCAGCGGAGTGTCGACCTTGTAGCCGGCAACGTCGAAGAGAACCTTACGGGCCAGAGAGTAGCCGTTGGTGTGAAGACCGGTGGACGGGAGACCGAGGATAATGGTACCCGGCTTGATCTTCTTGCCGTCGATGATGTTTTCGCGTTCCACAACACCCACGATAGTGCCGGAAATGTCGTAGTCACCCGGACCGTAAAAGCCCGGCATTTCAGCAGTTTCACCGCCGATCAAAACGAGACCGTTTTCGCGGCAGGCCTTAGCCATACCTGCAACCAGCTGGTCCATGACACCCGGTTCAAGACGGCCGGTAGCCACATAGTCCAGGAAGAACAGCGGACGAGCACCCTGGACGAGAATATCGTCGCAGCAGTGGTTCACGATGTCCTGACCAGGAAGGGTATGAGTACCCATTTCGATATCAACCTTGAGCTTGGTTCCCACGCCGTCAACGGAGCTGACGAGAACGGGGTCCTTCATGCCAAGGTGGTTCAGAGTGAAAAGGCCACCGAAGTTGCCAACGTCACCGAGAACGCCTTCGTTAAAGGTGGTACGGACGGACTTCTTGACTCCAACCATAGCTTCATCGGCACGGGCCAGAGATACACCAGCGTCTGCGTAATTCATCTTTTTTCCTTTGCCCCAAAACTGGGCATTTTGTTTTTGCCAGCTACTTAATGCTGAGCACCTTGTTTTTCATCAATATTTCTTAATGCGTCGAGAATGAGACTCGTCGTATCGGACATCTGGTTGATATTTACAACCTCTGGCATCAAGTGGGTATCCAGCTTGTAGAAAATATCATCACCCCAGGATAGCAGTTTTTCGAATGCGTCCGGACCAGCCAGTTTGCCGCACTTGGCGCAACAGATTCGACCTTCGCGGAAGGCAATAAAGCCCTTCTCGCCATAACGTTCGAAAATCACGGTTCCTGTCACGCGGCTCTTTTCCATAGTCTGGGCAAAGTCGATAAAGGGCAGCACCTTTCCAGAGGCCAGCAGGGAGAGACGTTCAAATTCGTCAAAAGCCTGGTTCTTGGCACGAAGGCGATCTGCAACCACCTTGTACAGGAACACCATGATGTTGGGATTCTTGTCCAGGAACTTCACGAATTCTTCACGAGGAATGTGAAGAACCGTGGTGCCGTCTTCGGCTGCCACTACCGTATTGCTGGTAGGCTCATTACAGATGATGGACATCTCGCCAAAACAGGCGCCGGCTTCTACCATGGCCAAAGTGCTGTAATGTCCGTCCGGCAGAATCTGACCGCAGATAGAAGCAGCCCCGCTCTGCAAAACACAGAACGAATCGCCGACAGTACCACCGTTAATGATAATCTCACCAGCGTCGTACTCACGAATCTGGGCATTCAAAAGCAAATAATCCGCGCAGTCACGAGGCACCTGCTGCAAGAACGGGGTGCCCAGCTCATAATTCGCTGCAATCCAATCACCAATACCTGTCTGTGGTTTCATATTGTGAATATTAGAAAATATTGTGGTACCATTTGTAGGAAGATTCGTCGCTTTGCTCCTGATTTACCCCATCGCGGGAATTACCCTCTAAAAAACGGTAATCAGCAAGGATTAGTTCCCTCAAATTCCGGATCAGTTCCTCAGGTCTTGCCACAGCGCTCTCATAAAAATCATTTCCGCCGCCGGGCCCCTTGCGTCCATCATTCTGAAATACCTTCCTGTTCTTGAACGCCTTGATATGCATGGCACGGGGTTCAGCGGCAAGAATTTCGTCGGGAGTGCCTAGCATACCAGGATTAATCCACAGATCCACAGAATCCGCAAGGGCGATTACATCTTCAATGGTCAGGCGAAGCTCCCGAGTGGTGTCCGAAGCCCACAGGTAGCAACCGCCCGCATCCTTAATGAGGTTAGCTGTATAACTACGACCGCCAGGTGCGTACCACACGCCTCCATAGCTCATGCCCGCAAGGACCCTTGGACCCTCGCAGTCCACCATCCGGGAGGCAGAGGCCTCCCCCACCTTCTGATTCTTCGAAAGGGATTGCCGGGTTTCCTTGAACAAGGCGTAAGATTCCTCGGACTTGCCAAACAGGATTCCATATAAATTAATCCATTCAAACTTGGCCATGGGGCTATCCTCCTGCCATTCGGAGGTCAGCATCACAGAAATTCCAAGCTTCTCCATACGCTCGTAATCATCCTGGGAACCACCCGTTGCAAATGTCATGACCAAATCCGGCTTTAGGGCGATAAGCTTTTCCATATCAAGTCCCGTACCACTGCCAACTTCTACAACCGGAATCTCGCCATCAGCAAGAGTTCCCTGGCGGGTTCGTTCCACACGGCCATACAGGGCGGTATCTGCAATATACTTGCCATCACCTACCCCAACAATCCTGTCCTGCAGCCCCAAACGAAGCATATACCCGATCTGCGCCGAAGACAATACAACCACACGACGCAAGGGCGCCCTAAGAACGATAGCGTCATCCCATTTCCCGGAAGAACTCATCTTGCTTAACGTTTCCAAGTCCGACGCCTTGCTGTAATCCACGAGAACGAAGGTCTTTTTCAAGGTGTCCCGCCCCACGATGGACTGAATCTTCACAAAGTCAAGCCCGCAAAAATCTCCAACCCGCAGCATCTGGGCAAATTTTCTTGGTTTCAAGGTCGCAAAAAGACACTTATCCGACTGTCCTGGCAGATTCCATCTCTGCGCCGCGGTGGACTTTTCTGCAACCGCACCGGCACCTTCAGCTCCATTTTTTTCGCCGCAGGCAACTAAGAAAAAAGAGACCGCCAATGCCAATGTCCCAATCTTTCCACAAAAAGTCAACATCAGAACTCCTCGAAAACGCTCGTAAATCATTGATTTTTAACGATTTATGAAAATTTTCTCTGCAAAAATTCCAAACATAATGTATTTTATATGCTCGGAAACGTCTAAGCAGGTACTTGCTTGCTTCAGCTTTGGAATTTTTCTATGAAGACAAAGATAACCTCTTTTTTGAAAGTTGCGGTTCTGAGCGTCATCGCTCTGGCAACCACCACTCTTGCAGAATCCGATAACGGTTTCTACGAAAAGGACCACGTTCGCGGTTTCATCTCCATCGGTGCCGACTACCGCGGCATGTTTGACGAATTCCAGAAGTACGTCAACAAGACCGCCTTCTACAAGGGCGATCATGTCTACATGGCTCCTGGCGATTCCATCGAGCAGACCTACCGCACCAGTTCCATGAAGTACAACTCCTTTGACGACTACTACCTGGGTCTCCACGTGAACGTCGGTGCCCAGTACAAGCAGTTCCTCACCTGGTTCGACATCAACTTCATGCCCGCCCAGGTTTCTGAACGTTCCGCCAAGTCCTACAGCGCCTCTTCTGACGAAGGCAGCAGCGCCAACTTCCCCCTGTACGACGTCAAGTGGTTCACCTATGGCGCCGACTGGATGTTCGGCTGGAAGCTCTTTGGCGAAAACAGCTTCATCAATATCATTCCTGCAGTGGGTGTCGGCTTCAACCTGATCAACTTCCACCTGGCATCCGACTTCTCCGTTTCCGACGGAAGCTCTACCGTGACTGCCCGCGACCGCTACTACAGCAGCTTCGCCAGCACCTTGAATACCGAACTTGAAATCCGTCTGGAATTCGACCCCATCTCCATCGGTCTCTACGGCGGTTACCGCTATGTCCGCTACAACGAACTGGACATCGAAGGTATCGACCTGTCCATGGATCAGGCTGACCGCAACTACGACACCGACAACTGCGGCGAAACCTTCTTCATCGGTCTGCGTCTCACCTGGACATTCTTGAGCGACTGGCAGAGAAAGCAAATCGACAAGCTTTAATCGCTAGCCATCAAAGTTTAAAGGACCCGCAAATTGCGGGTCTTTTTTTGTAGCCCTATGCGGATGCCGGAAAGGAAAGCTTCTTGGACGTTTCGGATTTCTTATTCCACACCGCAGGTCGACCGCGGCTAAAGGGATGCTCCTTCTGGAAAAAGAACCCGCGGGGCGGCTCCGCAGTACCAGGGTCCATGTCCATCACCTTCTCCATAGCCACATAGTGAGCGCAGGTTTCCCTAAGGCAGGTGTCCGTCTTCCAGCGGACCGTGCAGTTGCCCTTCCGGTAGATGAAGTCCCAACCCAACAGCAACGTCGGTACCCCCATCATGCGCAAACGGTCCGGCAGCGGGGCGTACTGCCCCTGGGTGCTGAGCAGCACCACCGCATCCATCTTGTGGTAGGAGGCGATCAGGAGAGCGTCCTCCATCAGGCCCAAGTTGGGTCCCAGCAAGACCTCCTCCTCGGAGCGGATGTTATAATGGACCTGAAACCCGGCATTGTTCAACTCATGTTCCAGGCGAAGCACTCCGTCTACGCAACTGCCATACATGTGGGGATCCCGATGGGGATGATAGTAGTGACTTTCCATCTCGATGCGGGTTCCCATCTCTGCAAACATCTTGGCCAGGTGCATCTGGACCCAGTTCTTGAGACCCCGAAAATCCACATTTGAGTGAAACCTATGGTGTACTCGATAGTATTCGTTCACCTTCTTCAATGTGTAACCGTCTAAAAAGAATCCGACGCGCAAAACCTTCTCGGCCATGCATCCTCCGTGTTAAGTGTGTACTCTATAACACGTTGTGAGAAGCCGATTTGAACGGACTTTTTTAGAAAAAAAATGTTAACAAACTATAAAGGCGGTCTACAGAAGCTTTTTGTCTTTCAAATCATCGACAAGAGAGCCGGGCATCCACTTTTTCAGAGCTTTGTAGGCAGGGTCGCCTAGACGGTCTTTCCACTCCCTGGATTTTTCAAGCTTACCCCAGTCATGGTATATGCGAATCAAGTTCAGTACCGCACACCAGTAACGGATAGAAGGTCCGGTGCGTTTCATGTAGGACTGGGCGCTGCCTTCGTAAATCTTGGCGGCTTCCTCGTAGCGTTTCTGCCGGTAGAGCATGTCCGCCTTCATCTGCAAAAGCACCGGGTGACCGGAAGCCTTGGAAAGCCCACGCTCGATAAGTTCGAGGCTAATCCCGAAATCTTCCTTGTCGTAATACATCCACACTAAGGGCGTCAAGAACAAGGGCCAGAAGCGTTCCGATTTCCGGGAAGCTTCGTCCAAGGTTGCCAGGTAAGCCTTGCGGTTGTCCGACTTAAAAGGGAGCCAGCTAAAGCTCTGGTCGATATAGTAGGCGTAGATGGCGTAGAAAGCCTTGGCATCCAGTTCGTCGGATTCCTCGAACATCTTGGCGGCGGAGCGGGTGGTCATGGCACCCCTCACAGAGTGGCCGGTCTCATTTTGCACATAGCCAATCTCGAATTTTCGCAACGCATCCCAGAGACCATCGGCCTTGCAATTTTCCAAAAGCTTGCCCGCCTGGATCAGGGCGGTAGTATCGCCACGGTCATCATAGCGACTAATGCGAACCACGTTTTCCAGGACGCAGCCTGCACCATCGTTCATAGCCCGAAAAGCCTTCGCCTCCTCCATGGCGCCCTTATAATCCAGTGCCATGGTAAGGGTTGTCACCTTGACCCACTTCTCCATCTGTTCTACGGGCAGGGAAAGATCCGCCTTCGGAGAATCCCCGAAGGAGCACACCGCTGCAAAGAAAAGAACTGGGAGAAGTTTAAGTCTCATCCACGCAAATTTACAAAAGTATTGCCCCGTGGGTGCGAAGGATGATACCGCTTTACTTCATAATGCATCGTACATATAGTTCAGAATCCTTCTCTAGAGTCGTCACAAAGGCACTCTTTTCTTCAGAACTATAGCAAAACGCATTCACATAACCAATGTTCTCATCGGATTGCAAAAAGAAACATGTTTTTTCTTTTGAATACACAAGAGAACTTCCGCCAAGTTTCTTTTCAAGCATACCCCCATCTGCAAAGAAAGAAAAACCGTTGAGATTCTCTTTCGTTGAATCCCGAGAATCAATAAACAAAGAAACATTATAGTAACGGGATTCATAAGGAATCTTGCCACAAACTCCAGAACGGTACATTGTCTTAATTTCAGCCCCAACAGAATGTAGCAACTTCTCAATATCAGCGCTTGTAGGCAAACGAAAATCATTAGAACAGAACTCTTTAGCCTTTTCGTACGGCATCAACATTCCGAACAACTTGCAATTTCCATCATCATCAAATAGGCAACGGTCTTTTCCCCTCGCATTCTCAGCAAGCCATGTTTGAGTACCTATTTTCACAGCAATATAACGTTCTTCCCCAATGAAAGTCGCACATTTGCTAAATGTAAGCGGATTTTCAACGGCAGTCAAGGTGTCATAGCTGCTACCTATCGCAAAGTCCCCGCTCACACTTATGTAAATACCGCTTTTTTCACGTTGCAAAAAAGATGCAGCCTCACCAAAACAGCAAATGGTATCTTCATACGGAAAATCGTTATAAAAACATACCGTATCGGAACTATTTTGAAAAGAGAACAAAAGCTCATCTTTCACAAAACGTTGCGATGGCCGTTCACATTCGGGAATAATCGATTCTGCAGACACTGTTTTTTCATTAGGAGAATTATACACATCCTCCTTAACAGAATTTCCTACAGACGAGTTTTCGCATGCGACTAACAAAAAAGGAACAACAACAACGAATATCTTCTTACCCATTGTCACACCTCATTGTGAAACCCAATACAACATTATCACTAAATGAATTTGTAAATCTTTCTATTTCAAATCTTAAATGAGCATTACTTTGCGTGTAAAAATCAATTACCTCGAACGGATTATAAGTACTCGTAGAACTTGCCAACTCCATAGTTCCTTGATAGACAATCAAATCAATGTCCTGAGCCAACGATTTATTTTCGCCAGCATACTGTCCCGACGTCAGCCACGATATGGCAGCTCGGCAATGCTGTCCAGGCATTATATCAGATTCTGTAAAGATAATCTTGCGATTACTATCGAAAAAACTTTCATTAGGACCAGACCACCATCTATACCGAAACCCTGAATTTACATCGAAAAAAGGTATTCCTACTGTAACAGAATACCAATCATCTCTATCATGAGACCTTGGATTTTCAATTGGTGTCGTCGAAGAAATTAGTGTAATTCACAATTTCAGGTTTCTGATTTAGAATTTCCGAATTTTTCCATTTCGATTCGCTAATATATGTGCGCGTATAAGGCTGAACAGCCCCCACGGTTATCGCATTCAGCGCTTTTCCGGGACTACCGATATGAACATAATCAATTGAATCATGCACATTTCCTGCTGCAACAAAATATATTAGTCGATCCTCATATATGTGCTGATCCAGTTCTTGATCCTTAATACAGTATGAATTATTTAAACATTCCGTCAATACATAATGCCATGAATACGATCCTATTTCTAAAGATGGGTTAAAAAAATTTGCACTATCCCGAACACTAGGCACCACAGCATTGCTTCCTTTAAAATTATAAACTGTCGCTTCGGGAGCAGTTAATTGCAAAATTTTTGCCACCAAAGTAGCGTGTCTTTCTGGAACAGGGCAAGCTCCATGTTGGACAAAATAATCTGCATTTAATGCATTTACATCAGGACAATCCTCTTCGTAAAAAATACCCACACCTTGGCCTTTCACTCCAACCGAATGAATATCACTCAAACCAGAATAATCAAAAATAATCGAGTATTGGTAAGGAACATTATCTAATCTTACAAGAGGATCTTTTTGCATAAAAACATGGACTGGTTTTGACCCCGAAATCAAATTTTTTATTTCTTGTGCCGTTAATTTATCATAGAATAAATGGTTCGTTCTTCTGCTTCATCCGTTCTTTTATGACAGTTTCGTAATCCTCAAGGGAAACTTCTTTACCATTTATGTGAACTATTTTGCGCCCATCCTGGGTCTTTTGAAACTCTATTGCCAAATCTTCATTCTTATTTCGCATAGTCAAATCAACTATGCCAACAGATATTTTCCTATTTCGAACCAACTCTTCTCTTAAAACATATATTGTCGTATCCTTAGATAGTCGTCCCAAAATATCTCGAACAACACCTTTTTGAGACACACCGCCTGAGTATATATGACTATTCTAAGTAGCATAACAACAAAGAAAGGCGGATTAAAATCGCCAAGGAAATTTGTTCAACCTGCCCAAAACATAATCGAATTAATTTGTATATCCAAGTTTTTTTCAAATTTCACTCGTACGATATCCGATAATGCTTTGATTTGAAAACAAAATTTCAAAGAAATGTTGAGTAAACCCCATTGGTCCCAGGTGTTGACAAGTTGTGGCTAAAGCACTCCCCGCAGGGAGCTATCCACAAGTTTATCCACAAGTGACGGCATTTTTCCACCCCTGCGGGTAGGGGCCGTCCGTATTCCAAAATAGAATAAAGCGTCTATGGGGAAAGACGCATTGAAAATACTGCGGAAAGTTTTCACAACTCTTTGATACTCAACGGGTTAGACGCCGGACCACGTTAATTTATCCAGAACAAAATGGGGGAGTTAAAAACGAGGGAAAACTGACATATTTCTTACCCGGCTTTAGGTTTATTGCCTCAACATGTAAAAAAAGTTATACTGAGTCAAAGGATTCAACATCTTTTCAACAATTCACAAACGTGTCAGTAACGGATTGTTGATATTTCTTGAAAAAATGTTCAATCACTGGAGGCCCTTATGAAAATACTCCATAAAGCACCTGCCCTCTCGTTCTATATGATCCACACGGGATTCTTGACCTTCAAGCGCAGGATCATGGAAGAACTGAGCACCACCAGCGGTGTAAACCTGGACGACGTTGTAGATGACGACACCCTGCACTCCTACTACAGGAGCGGCGAATCTCCCGCCTTCGTAGCGGCAGCCATCTGGGGCGGATCCTTCGAGGACTAGCCCAAAGGAAATCTCTCCTCCTAGAAAAAAAGAACCCCGCGGATTTTTTCCGCGGGGATTCTTTATTCCGGATACCTCCTGCCGGAGGATTCAACCGGATAGCAGGTAATCTCTTACTTCTTGTCCGTCTTTTCGGGGCAGCCAACCACTTCCTCGATCTTGCCCTTGTTTACGGTCATGATCTTGGTGCTGACATTGGCGCCACGCTTGAACTTGACGGTGCCGTAGACACCCTTGAATTCGGAAGTGTTGTTCAGAGTCTTGATCAAGCCGTTTCCGTTGGACATGGACTTGAACACGATGTTCGCTGCGTCATAGCTCAAACCGCCCACCTTGCTTTCGGAAGGCTCGGAACCCCAACGTTCCTTGAAGCTGCTGACAAAGCTGGAGTATTCGGAGCGGGAATCATCCATGGACAAGTCCGGAACGCTGAAGTAGGAACCTTCCACCAGGTTCTTGCCCTGAAGCATAAGGTCGCGACCGTTCCAGCCTTCGGTCCCAAGCAGGGTACCCTTCACCTTGTAGAAGGCGGACTGGCTAGCCATGAGACCCGCAGAGCCGGGGTTTGTTGCGGCAATCAAGAGTCCCGGGAATTCCACTTCGCTATCCTTCTTATTGAACTTAGCGTTGGGAGCATCCAAGTCAGAGGCGCCGCGCTTCATATTCAGACGGCGGTTCAACTGCTTAAAGCGTACATCACGAAGGAGATCGAACTCAGTCTTATAGTCGGGGTGTCCTTCTTCGTAGTTACGGAAGGCAACCACATCACCGCCGCGACGTTCCACGGCCTGGGTGAAACTGCGAGAAACAGCGGCACCATAATCACCGATGGGGCTCATAACGCCGAACTCACGAATTTCAAGGCACTTCACGGCAAAGTCAGCAATACTCTGGGCCAGGTAGTCCATGGTGACGTTCACCTGGAAGATGTTGGGTCCCATTCTTGCAATACCATCGTCGGTGGCGGTGGGAGTCAACATAGGAACACCCTGGAAATTTGCACCAAGCCAAGCACCTACTGCTGCTGCAGGACCGCTCATGATGGGACCCACAATGGCAATGATGCTATCCTGGTTTAAAGCCTGCTGGGTTCGAAGTAGTGCCTGGGAAGCATCGGCACGGGTATCAGCCGTACGGATATTCACCTTTCCCTTTAGGCCTGCCTGCTCGTGAGCCAGCATGACACCCTGAATGGCTTCGATTCCGAATTCGGCAAAATCGCCGGAGAGAGGAGCCAG
Source organism: Fibrobacter sp. (assembly GCA_045600425.1). Taxonomy (GTDB): domain Bacteria; phylum Fibrobacterota; class Fibrobacteria; order Fibrobacterales; family Fibrobacteraceae; genus Fibrobacter. The sequence continues at coordinate 37,055 of JAZRXW010000026.1, read as the reverse complement.
CACGAGAATGGTGGGAGTGCCAGCACCATAGCCGTCCAGAGATTCAAGACCCTGCTTGGCAGTAGAGACTAGGTCGCTTGCACTTTCGCTAGCGGCAACCTTCTTGTACCAGTAGCGGGCAGCACGATAACGCTTGGCGTTCTGGCATTCGCGGCCAATCTGCAACTGGAGCCAGCCAACCACTTCCTTGTCCACCGGGAACTTTTCAAGCAGAGCCTGCAGCTGTTCAGCATTCAGGAGCGAAGCGGCCAGAACCTTGACCACCACTTCCTTAGTACGGCTGCGGGCGGCAGGATTCTTGGAGTAGGCCAGAATACGCAACATTGCCTCTACACCGTCGTAGGGATTTCCCTGTTCTACGGTGACGATAGCGTTTGCTAGTTCCATACGTTCACGGTAGGGGGACTTCACGTAGTATTCCAGGAACTTGGATGTGACCTGCTTGGCCTCGTCACGTTTGTGATCGCGGATATAGCATTCGGTCAGCATCACTGCGGCCTTTTCGCCAGCTTCCTTGCTGAAGCTAGACTTGTAAACCTTCTGGAGAATGTTTACCGCTTCGGCACAGTTCTCGTTCTTGATAAGGCTCTTGGCCTGGGCGATTTCGTCCTGGGCAAAGAGGGATGTCGCAAAAGCTGCGGCAAAAATCAGGGGGAAAATAACTTTCATAGGACAATTAATCCGCTGCCGCCTGAACGACAACGTGTTCCTTCTTGATTTGCTTCTGGAGGGATTCGGGCAGCTTTGCCCAGTCCATGATATCTACACGGAAGGGAAGATCGCTATCCACGAAAGCCTTTTCTACTGCAGTCATAACCTCAAAAGATAGAGGGTCTTCAGATATCGCCACCAGTTCCAGCTCTGTCTCGGGAGTCAAGTCAACGCCTGTGACCCTGGCCCCATGAGCCCACACTTCCATTCCTTCGAAGTGAAGGCTCAGAAGACGCTGGACGGTTTCCAAATGATCATTTTCAATGCATAATGCCATACGGGCCAAATATAGTTAAATAAATGTTCCGCAAAAAGCTAGAAAGTCCTCTCTCGACAATCCTTCCACAGAAAAGATCCCATATTGTTTATAATTTGTGGACATAAAATAGGGAAGTCCCCCGCATCTGCGAAGGACTTCTTGTGCTTAAAGTTCCTGTTGTAGTGTTTTTTGTCCTTGACGACTCTGGTCCGGAGCGTCGCCCCGTTACAGGAGCCATCGATTCGAAGGGAACGCATGGCCCTGGATTCCATAGCGGAGTTCAGGGCGGATTCCCTGGCAGAGCCGACAATCGTCAGCCTTTCTTTCTTTGCCATAATGATCTCCTTACCACAAAGATAAATAAAGTACGGTACACCATCAAGCCGTTTTTAGCTAAAGTAACGCAGGCCGTCGTAATTGAACTTGACCACGTCAATGGACTTGTCCGCCTGGCTATGCAATGCCTCCAGCCACTGGCCCATGGGAACATCGTCCAGCAACAGCTTGTTCACACGCTTGCAGAAAAGGACTTCCTGCTCGGTAATGATCTCGGGAGAGCTCTTGGTACAGCCCTCCATGTAAGCTTCCCGGATGTTGCTTACGAACATGGAACTGAAAAATCCCTTAAGCCCCACGCTTTCGGCAAATTGCGCCCCATGACACCAGATTCCGATGACCCGCCTGGCGACAATATGGCGCACATTGTCTTCGTTCAGCAAAAGTTCGCCCCAGGTGGGGGACAGCAGACCGCCCGACGTTCCGTGACCGCAAAATAGAATGGTGTCCTTTTCGCGCACTATGGCCTGAAGAATCTTCGCCTTGGCGTTACGGGAATTTCTCGTAATGTGCAGCAATTTCACATCGGGAATATTTTCCCAGAGCGCGGTGAGTACCTTTGTATCGGTATCCCCAAAATCAGAAAAGATAACGGTAATGGACATATTTTTCTCCTTTTAAATATTTATCGTTTTAAAAGGGGGAAAAGTAAAAGGCCAGCCGCTCTTTAGGATTCTTCCGCGGTTCGGAAACGCAAATATACTATATTCCGTTATATGAAAATTCCGTTTGTTATTTTCTCCAGTCTAGTCGTCATTTCGCTTTACGCCTGCAGCACCCCCACGACAAGTGCCGCGGTGGACGACAATGAAGAATACAGTTCCGCCGAAGAAAAATCCAGCTCGTCCGAAAAGGTTGAGTCAAGTTCATCGTCTAGAACAACACAAAGTTCGTCTTCGGCGGAAAAAAAATCCAGCTCGTCCAAAAAAGTCGAATCAAGTTCATCGTCTAGAACAACGCAAAGTTCTTCATCGGAAAAAGCAGCCAGTATTTTCGATGCGGTCAAGGAAACCGGACGTTACACCAGCAGGGATTCCGTAGCTGCCTACCTCTGCAAATTCGACAAGCTGCCGCAAAACTACGTGAGCAAAAACGAAGGGCAGAAACTTTACGAAAGTTCCACGGGGAACACTTTCAGCAAGTGGAATTTCAATCCCTGGGAAACTCTGGGCGTCATGATCGGCGGAGACACTTTCGAAAATAGGGAAGGTCTGCTTCCGACCGGCTCATACCGCGAAGCCGACGTGGACTACGGCAATGTTACAAGTCGCGGCACCAAGCGACTGGTCTACCAGAGCGACTGCGTTATATATTATACTGCGGATCATTACGACACATTTAGGAGACTTGAATTTTAATGTCCACTCTCCGTCGAATTTCTGCCCGAATTTTTGCAGGCGCCGCTTACGCAGTGCTTGCCACAACCGGCTGGAAAAAGAAGATGGTAAAAGCAAATCTGCAGCACGTTTCACAGGGAACGTGGGGTAGGGAAGTCGCGAATCTTAAGTCAAGCCATTCCGAAGGTCCTTCCTGTGTCATTCTGAGGAGCGAAGCGACGAAGAATCCAGACACATGCGAAGGTAGGGCGGAACTGCACAGCTGCGAAAAGGAACAGCGCAACAAAGGAAAAAAACTGCGCAACAGCGGGATAAGGCCGTGCAACAGCGAAACAAGACAGCGCAACAGCGGGACAAGACTGCATGGGCTTTATCGCCGGATGCTAAAGAACTTGACCCGGCACGTGGGGGAGATGCTGTTCTGTTTTGACGCCTACAAGAATCTGCCTGAAGATTGCGCAAAGTATCCCTGCAAGAAAGACGGTTCTATTTTTGAAATCGCGGAAGGGGCCGCACCTGTAATTGAAAAGATGCGCGAGGGCGGAATTTTCCTGACGGCGCACTACGGAAATTACGAAGCCAGCGGTGCCTGGCTATGCGCCCTCGGCGTCCCGCTGAAGGCAAGTTTTATCCCGCTGAAGCCCGCGTGGCTGAACCGGATGGTTTACGAAAAAATCAGATGCGTAAAAGGGCGGCCTTATTCCATCGACGCAAAGACACCGCGAGAATTTCTTGCCCAGCTGGATGGCAAGGCGCCAGACTGCAACGGACAAAAACAGCTGTTCTGTTTGCTGGCCGATCAAGACAGTCGCATTAATAGCGCAATGGACGGAACCTTTTTGAGTCGCGACGTTAAGGTGAACCCGCTGCCGGATTTCCTGCTGAAGCACCGCCCGGAAACTCCCGTATTTTTCTGCTGGATTGAGGAAACCCGCGACTCGTCCCGAGGCGTTAGCAGAAAAATCCTGCATGCAGTAGAAGCCGCAAAGTACCAGCCAGAACATACGACAAGTTCAGCCGATGCTGACCTGCGTCAGCATGACATCCAAAAAAATACATGCAGGTCTATTGTCGATGGACCTTACCGCAATTGGCTGGAGGAACGAATCCGCGAAAATCCTGCCCTATGGTACGGCTGGACCCACCGGCGTTTCAAGAGCATGAATCCCGAAATTTATCGATAAAATCGAAGCACGCGTCCAATCTTTACCTGAAGTTCAATAATGCTCTATCGTGTATTTGCCATTCTACTTCTTGTGGTTCTCTACTTCGCGGGGTGCGCCCACAACAGGGACAAGAATGTTTACACCAAAGTAACCGCCTATAGTGTAACGCGCGCTGTCCCAATGCCTAAAATCCGTGACGTAATCTACCAAAGACCTGAAATCCGTAGAGTAAAAAGCAACGATTCCACCTTCACCTACGAGAACGGAATACTAAAAATCATTGATACGCGGACGGAATCCCAAAGGTCCATGGTAGAATTCTACAAATCCGGTCACGTCAGATCCATCAGGCATGATAGTGCCAGAAAAATCTCGGAACACATTTTCTATGAAAGCGGAAAGATTGAAGTTATCCGGGGAACAGACTTTGCTCGGGATTACGATTTCGGCATTCATTTTAGTGAAAATGGAAAAATCCTGGACGACTATTATTCCATCGACAGGATCAGCCTTCATAGGTATTTTCGGGAAGACGGAACCACCCGGGAGGAATCAATTATCTGCTTTACCTGCGAAAGTAATGTAGGCTACTATCGCACCTATGATGAAAATGGAAAAATCCAGTTCCAGGACGAATATCCATACACAAGATGGTACGAGCCCTCAGGTAAACTGATAAAGGAAGTCCTAGACAACGATTACAAATCTCCAGATACTTCGAACGGTGAGAATGCCCGCGAAAGATCCTTCCGGGAACTTAAATCCATTGCGGACACATCCTCCATCATCAAAAAATACTGGAAGCCGATCCCGCAGAAATTTTTCTATCCCTCGGGCGCATTGAAGTCGGTGCGACTCTACCAAAATGATTCCCTTTACGAGACCAGCTACTACGAATCGGGAGCCGTCCAGCGAACAGTGAAAGGCGATACCGTTGAAGGATTCTATGAGTCTGGCGCCTTGCAATATCGTTTCGTCAACGAAGTTTCCTACCACAGTTTTTACGAAAACGGAACCCCTAAAACGGAGGAGTTCGCCATTAACGAAAAGTTCCGGACCATGCGACACTTTTTGCCCGACGGTCGCCACGATTACGACGCCATCCTGGGAAATGTCCAGGGACCGCAATTCAAGCGGGTTTATTTCGAAAGCGGGGGTGTCCAAGAGGAATATAGCTGCTACCATCAGCGTCATTACTATCCGTCGGGCAACCTGAAGTTTGCGGTGGACTACACGGATTCTACCGCCACCTACATTCTATATCTGGACCAGGCGACCGACCCGCAAAATCCAGGCGCCAACGTGAAGGAAAAAATCGTGAAGAAAGCGGGGGAGGACGACGCAAACCTCAGCAGTGTCGCCGCTAAACCTAGCAATGCCGCCGCCGAAACGACCAACAAAGCAGCCGATGAAACCGGCGCCCCAAAAATCAAGCCCTTCGTCCCGGAGCAATACCGGGAAACCTGCCGTGAGCTGGAAAAACTGCTTGCCGAAAATCCCGCAGCTCAGAAATTTTTAGATCAGTAGTGACCGAAGAAATCTGTCACGTCGAAATAAATTCTGTATTCTTTACGGGCTTCGCCTGTAGCCCCGTTGGAAGCCTCCATAAGGTCGTAGTAGTGGCCATTCTTTTCAACGAGTCTCTGCTTTTCAAACTTAAATCCTAAAAAGCCGATGAAATCATATTCTTCGGAAATATCAATGACATATAGGGCCGTTTCCTCGGAAATGCCCCTCCCGGAATTGTAGATAGACTCAAAAAGTCCCTTCAACGCTTCATTATGAAATGCAATGGTGGCGCTGTCCGCAGTAGTATCGGATGTAACCACATAATGGGCGTACATATTTGTAAAGTTCACGTCCAAAATTTTCTTTGCAGCCTGTGCAGCGGCAACCCGATCACCTTCCTTCAACGCCTTGCTCATTTCAGAATTAAATGCGTTGGTCAACAGAGAAGCCGCACCATTGTTAGACTGGGACAATCTGCATCTCAGATATTCCTTGCGGAATTTCAACCAGTCTGTCGCCTTGGCATCCTCGATGGAACCCTTCTTCAAAACTTCCAGCTGGGTGGTATAGTAGGAGGCGGCGATGGCAGCTTCATCGTAGGGCGGCAACTTGCTCATGGGAACGTATTCCTGAGCAGGTTTCGGTTCTTCAGCAGGAACTTGTGTTTCCGAAACTTTGCTAGAATCAGCCACAGAAGTTTTTTCCGCGGGCACCTGATTCTGTGAAACTTCTTGATCGGCTGCAGGCTGAACTGCGACATTTTCACGGGGTTCGACTGCACGATTGCCAGCACAGGCAACCAACAGGAACATACACAATCCCAAAAGAATCTTTGTCATAAATCCTCCTAATTTGAAGGAAAAATACAAAAAAAACACCTAGTAACTCCACCTAGAAATTTTTTCATGTTTTGCCTGCGAGAACGCCCCGTTTCTGTTTTTTTTCTTACATTTTGTAACGTAAAATCTGCGGCGATTTTCGCCGACGTAGCACGCATATTTTGGAGGTTAAGATGAAACTTTCCACCCTTCTTTCTGTTTTCGGAATTCTCGCTCTGGCAGGTTGCGCCATGGGCCCCCGTCAACCAGCTATGAACGAACTTCCCGAATACGGCCACCAGCAAAAAAATCCCGACCTTCTGGAAGCGGACCGGGAGTTTGTGGAAATCGCCAAAAAGGAGGAAGGTTCCTTCGAGAAGGTGACTAACTACGGCTGGGGATTTATCCAGCGGGGCGATAACCGAACCGCCATCAAGCGATTCAATCAGGCCTGGCTTATCGACTCCACCCGCTACGAAAGCTACTGGGGTTTTGCGGCCGCCGAATCCCGACTGGGAAATCTGGAATCCGCCAAGCATTATTACGAAAAGGCCCTCGGGCATGGAGGCGACACCAAGATTCTGAATCCGGAATACGCCATCGTTCTCCGTGAAATCGCCAAGGCGGAAAAGAACAGCGAAAAGCTAACCGCTGCCGACGACCTATTCAAAAGCGAAATCGAAGCGGGCAACGAGAAGGCCGCCTGCATTTTTGCCTTCCAGCTTTTCCGCGATGGTAAAAAAGACCAGGTCTGCGAGGTCATGAAAAGCTGCCCCACAGATCGTGACCACCTGAAAGAACGAGCCGGCTGTAATTAACGACACTCCTCTGGCGGGAGTTGCCGAATCGCTCAATTTATTTCTTTAAATTTTCTTTGGCCTGGGTAGCTGCAAATTTTCTCATGAAGTTCATTCTCGTTGTTCTTCGTGGCAATGTAGGCGTCGCACTTTTCGCAATCGAGCCCGCAACAGGCAATCATCTTGCCGCAGGTCATATTCACTCTATAAGGTAGTAAGTCTTGGGACCCCAATATGTGGGGGAAAAATGCAATGTTGATAAACTGTTGTATAAGTTAAATTCAGTAACATCAACTAGCAAATCAATAAACAAAATATTAACATAAACTATTTACAGACTATTGTGAATTCACTTCGCTTTTTTCTTTAATTCACAATCCAAATAATCAGATGTTCCACGTGAAACAATGTTGTAACTTTTTGATTTTCAATAAGTTTTTACAAAAAAAAATGACAAAACTGCATTTATACCACAAATCTATTCACAAATAGACATTAAACATTTATTTACTGTTGATAAGATTGTGATTTTGTTTTTGTTGACAAAATTATCAACATTCACCTATTTATCAGTCGATAGCTAACAAAAATGTTAATTGTCCGTTAATAATCTATCAACATTTAAAAAAGTCAAAATGGAAAAGGTCAGCACTAGGCCGACCTGATTTTAGGAAATTCCGGATTTACGTGAAAAAATTAATCCGCCGAAATTAGAACTTCACGGTGCGAGGCGCTTCTGTGAAACTGCAGAAGGTGGCCTCAGCGTCCTTGAAGTAGAGAACCTGGGCATTAGGATCTTCAGCCTTGTACATAGCCTTCAGGGAAGGATAAGCGTCCAGCATGTGAACCTTCGGTTCCAGACGGTCGTCTTCCACCAGAGTTCCGGTGATTCTTACCCATTTTGCACCGGACTTGTCCATAGCGCAAATCTGAACCTTGGGGTTTGCGGCAATCTGCTTGGAAACATTCTTTACCTTGCCGGTCTGAATGTACAGCTTGCCTTCAAAGATTTCTGCGGTGCCGAAGGGACGAACCTTGGGCTGGTCACCATCGACGGTTGCCAGGAAATAGGCACCTGCGTCCTTGAGAAACTTTACTACTTCTTCCATAATAATTAGGTCGGCCATTTATGGCCTTTGAGGTTTGAGGTTGTTGGGACGCATCCTTCGGATGCGTTGAGGTTTGAAATACTTGGCGTTCTGCCCCCTAGTGTCATGCTGAGCATAACATAGTGGAGCGAAGCATCCAGTCTTTTTGTATTTACTACACTAATATATATATGTTGTGGAATTTCCGCTATTAAATTTGAAAAAACAACATTATTTTTCTAGGTACAATTACCACAAAAACTCCACTTACTATATTATATAGTATTGAAAACGCAGGCGCCCGACCTCGTACCCGCTTACCAACCACTGCCTACTAACCATGCAAATCCGTAAAGCTACTCCAGATGATTTTCCCCAGATGCTGCCCATTTTCCGCGAAGTGATTCAGGGCGGCGACACCTACGACTTCGAAGAAACCGCCAGCGACCAGGACGCATACGACTACTGGTTCGGCAAGGGCGTCACAAGTTTTGTCATGGTAGAAGGCGACCAGGTTCTTGGATTCTACAAGATCATCCAGAATCATCGCGGTCGAGGCAGCCATGTAGCCAACGCTTCCTTCATGGTTTCAAGTGCCGCTCGCGGGAAGGGTATCGGCCGCAAGATGGGCGAAGACTGCATCAAGGTCGCCCGGGAAATGGGCTTCAAGGCAATCCAGTTCAACTTCGTCATTTCCACAAACGAACCGGCCATGAAGTTGTGGAAGAGCCTGGGCTATAAGGAACTTTGTCGCCTGCCCGGTGCGTTCAACCACAAGAAGCTAGGCTATGTCGATGCCGTAATCTTCTTTATGGAACTTTAGGATATCAACAATATATTGGGGGTTTTATGAAAAAATTCATTCTGTTGTTAATAAGTCTGGCGGTTGCCACTCCGGTTTTAGCTCAAGAGAACAATTGGGAAGCATCGCCTTTTACCCAGGAAAATAATCAGCCAAATTCTCAGCTTCAGGAAAATCAGACCAAGAGCAAACACAATATCAGTGTTGAATATGGCTTTGGAAACTTCACGGATTTCATCTGGGCAATAGGTTCATCATTATCATTCGGATCAAAAAACGATAAATTCTCAACGTTCATTCCCGGTGACATCGGCATAAACTACGGTTATGAAGTCAGTGAAAAATTTGAAACCGGCGTAATTTTCAACTTTGCCATCCCCGATGGAGAGACCCCTTTCTTTACTCTAATGCCCAGGGCAAAGCTCGGACCTCATGAAGGATTTGTCCGACCCTTCATGGAACTGGATTTGGGAATCTTAGTCCTTCCCAATGATGAATATCCTGTTATTCCAATGCTCCACGGAACTTTATTCGGTCTTGAAATAGGCTATTTTTATATGCAAATCCTGGGATGGGGGCAGCGCGGCCTATTCTACGCCGGCGTCAAAATACCGCTTTAATTTTTTCAAAAAAACTTCTTTTTTCCTATTGACTCGTCCCTTAGGGCCGGGTCTATATTTATGTAGTCACCTGACGAGGTGGCGAAAAGTGATCACGAAGGGCGGGTCGCGAACCGCAATTTTTTTATGAACAACGTCAAGTTAAAGATAGGTGAGTTCTCTCAGATGATGCAGGTGACCGTGAAGACCTTGCGGCACTACGAACAGATGGGAATCCTGATACCCTGCGAAGTGGACCAGTGGACTGGCTACCGCTACTACAGGCTGGAACAGATGCAGCGACTTGTTGCCATCCGCCGACTGAAGGATGTGGGATTCTCCCTGGATGAAATCCGCGAGCTTTTCGAGGACGGTTCCCACGAGCCGGACGAATCCCAGCTCCAGGAAAAAATCCGGGTCTGTGAAGAAGAGTTGAAAGTTCTCCAGAAGCGTCGTGAAAACCTGCGCCAGATGATAGACTCCCAAAGGAAATTCAAGAATATGGAAAAGTTCTCCATTCAATCCCTTCCGGAAATCATCGTCGCCAGCCACCGAGAAGTCATCAGGAATTACCAGGCCATCGGGGAGATGTGCGTGAACGTCATCGGTCCCGAGATGCAGCGTCTGGGTTGCAAGTGTTCCCCTACCGGCTACTGCTTTACCATCGAACACAACAAGGAGTATAAACCCGAGGATGTGGATATCGAGTATTGCGAACAGGTGGAGGAAGCTCTCCAGGATTCTGAAATCGTCCAGTTCAAGACCATGCCGGCAGTGAAGACTGCACTTTGCCTGAAGCATGTCGGACCCTACGATCGGTTCTACCAGTCCTACGCCGAGATGTTCAAGTACATCGAGGGGCAGGGTTACAAGATTGTGGGTGACCTCCGCTGCGTCTATGTGGACGGAGCCTGGAATCAGGATGATCCCGAAAAGTGGCTTTCTATTATCCAAGTACCCGTAGAGAAGTAAACGTTGGAACAGTTTGCGTGTTGGGCCTAAGCCTTCGGCATAGGCCTACACCCATCGGGTGTCAAATGAAAATATGCGAGCATATTTTCGCTTTCCACCCTCGGTTGTGTTTCACGTGAAACATGTGTCAACAAAAAAATCCCTGAGCCAGCAGGAGAAAAACCAGCTCAGGGACCACACAACACAATTAACAAGGTCAAAAATATGACTTTGTGAGGGAACCACCCCTCACTTAATGTATCGGTTTAAACACTTAAAGTGTCAAATAATTTTCTATATTTCTTCATGGAAGTTATCGTATAACTTTTCACATCTATCCACAGCGGTGTTAATTTTAACCGCGGGACAGTTCGAAAACCATCCTGTCTATAAACAAAACTAGGTATCTCATGTACAGAATCATGAAGCGCTTCGAAGTATCGGGCGCACACAAGCTGGCATTGAATTACGAAAGCAAGTGCCAAAATCTCCATGGACATAACTGGATCATTACCGTCTATTGCCAGTCCAGGACCTTGGACGCCAATGGTATGGTCATCGACTTCAAGACTGCCAAGGAAATCATTTCCCAGCAGCTGGACCACAAGTATATTAATGACGTGGTAGATTTCAATCCCACCGCAGAGAATATTGCCAAGTGGATCTGCGACCAAATTCCCAACTGCTATAAGGTAACCGTCCAGGAAAGCGAAAACAATATCGCGGAATATGAAGTTGATTAGGATTTAGTGAATGCTGGTTTCCAGTGTTTAGGGTATAGGGGGCAGGGTCTAGGGTATAGTCAATTAACAATTAATAATGGTAGTTCATAGTCCATTGTTAATCGTTAATTGTTAATTATTAATTGTCTTATTTCTGACTCCTGTCACTGATTCCTTACTTCCTACTTTTTTCTGTCCTCTGTCTTCTTTCTTGCATCTGTCTTCCGTCTTACGTCTTCCTACTTCCTACTAATTACTAACTACTATCTACTGACCTATGCTCATCTCAGAAATATTCCTTAGCATTGAGGGCGAGGGGATTCGCACAGGCGCCCCTGCCGTATTCATCCGTCTGTTCGGATGCAACCTCCGCTGCAGTTACTGCGACTCCATGTATGCTGTGGAAGGTAACGATTTTACTGAAATGTCTCCCGAGGAAGTCTTCCTGAAGGTAAAGTCTTTCAACACCCAATACGTGACTTTGACCGGAGGGGAGCCACTTATCCACAAGGATGTCGAAGTTCTATTGAAAATGTTGGACGATTATGGCCTTGAGGTGAACATCGAGACTAACGGAACCCAGCCAAAGCCATCCGGATTCAGGAACATTTTCTGTACCATGGACTGGAAGAGCATCTCCAGCGGGATGCAGCCCAAGATAAAACTAGAGAACATGATGACCCTCAGGGGGAAGGATGTTCTGAAGTTCGTGGTGGGTTCCGCTGAAGATCTTCAGGATGCTGCCCGGGTCATCGGGGCTATGGAAGCGGAATACGCCAGAGACGGTTTGAAGCTTCCCACCTTCTATGTCTCACCCATATTCGGGACAATGAAATACGAGGACATGGTAAACTGGATTCTTCATAATGCCACCATGAAAAGGAACAACGTCCGATTCCAAGTCCAGCTCCACAAGATCATTTGGGACCCAGAAGCCAGGGGAGTATAACGTTTCACGTGAAACATGCGATTACGAGTGTCGCAGAAAAATACTTGTATTTTTCTATGACCGAGTATGAGCATGTAGTGTCCGAAGGACACCAACGTTTGCAAACCGAAGATGCGACGGGGAGCTTGCTCACCGGCATGACCGAACATGAGCATGTAGCGCACGAAGTACGCTAACATTCCGTTTTTGTATATTGGGTTTATGTTTACCTCCAAGCGGATTCGAAAACTATTCATTATGGCCATCATACTCTTTTTGGCTATTCTATTATTTCTCTTTCTCAGCTACCGAATCCAAATCACCAACTACGACATAGAGACAGGCAAAATTCATTCACCTCTAAGGATTGCCCTTATAACTGATCTCCACTCCTGCAAGTATGGGGAGAACGAAAAACCTATCCTAGAGCTTATTGATACCGAACAGCCCGATATTGTTTTGCTAGGTGGCGATATCTATGATGATGACCTCCCCATAGAAACTGCCGCTGATTTCATTCAGGCAGTCTCCCAAAAATATCCCTCATTCTATGTCTCCGGAAATCATGAATACTGGAGCAGCCAAATGGACTTCATAAAAGAAGTAACAACAAAAGCCGGCGCAACAGTCTTAGAAGGAAACTGTTTACAGTTCAAGAAGTCCAACGACACTATCAATATATGTGGCATCGACGACCCTACACACATCGGGTTAGATTCCCTAAAAGTTCAACTCGAATCAACAATGAAATTTCTGGACAAAGGTAAATACAACATTTTGCTAGCCCACCGACCTGAACTTGTGGATATATACGCTGAATATGGATTCGACTTGGTAACCGCAGGCCATGCTCACGGAGGGCAATGGAGACTACCGTTTTTTCTTGAAGATGGATTATATGCGCCAGATCAGGGATTTTTTCCAAAATACACGAGCGGTATTCACCAAAAGAAAGAAACTGTCATGATTGTGAGTCGAGGTCTTGCGAAGGAAAGCACAAGACTTCCCAGAATATTCAACAGACCCGAAATCGTCTTCATCAACCTTCTATAATTTAGCGAGATTGTACCTGCACAAATGGCCGAGGCGTAGGATTTAATGCAAAAAATCCCCGGAGCTTTCGCCCCGGGGATTTCCAACCATTAACAAAGGAGTACCGTATGACTAGTACGGGAGGGTAACCAACCCTCACTTATTATATCGGCTCTTCTAAAGGAATTGTCAAAAGAAAAATCACTTTTTTGGACAAATCTTGCGGGGGGGGAATTTTTTATACGTTTGCAAACCGAGGGTGGAAAAGGCCCAACATAAGAGCCGAGCGAAGTATGCCAACATAGGAGGTTATATGAAGAGAATCGTTCTCACACTGGCTATATTCATTTTCAGCACCAATTCATTTGCAAATTGCACCACAGACTACTTCAACATGCTTAAATCTGGGTACCTAGCGTACACTGGAGTAATTACCAACTATTTTCCGGACAGTATGTATCTTGACAAGGGAAATGCCGAGAACAGAGGCAAATCAATATACATCATGAAGTACTACTATTCCGATTCGGGTATCGACAGCATCTACGAAGCGAATTACCGTGAAGCAACAGGATGGACGACACAGGTAACGCCGATGAAAAAATACAAAATCATCAAAGAAGGGGACCTTACGGTTATTATAAGTACCGAAGATAACAACAGTACCATTTCCTTTTACGTAGATGAAGATTCCCTAGCTATATTCGAAGAAGAGGATGGAGAAAAATACTCAACTACCTATCGCCTAAAGAACGACACACTCTTCAGAACAGAATATGGCAATGAACCTGACGAAATGACATATCCAGATCCCGCAGATACCAACACATGTTATCAAAGCTTAAAGAGGTCCAATGGTTGGAATGTCTTTGAACGCTACGAATCCAAGATGCAAAATGACACACTCGTCACAACCAGAACATATATGGAAGACGGAATAGATTTTAAAACGTATGTTTATTTCTTCGCTCCAAAGATAAAGGACAATCCCCTGTTCATCCGCAAAATCAAACCCGCATCATCAACCAAGCAATTCCATTACTTCGACCTGATAGGCCGCCCCGCCAAGATAAACCGGCATATCATCAAGGTTGGAAAATAAAACTCGTGTTGGGCCTATCGCCTTCGGCAATAAGCCTACACCCTCAGTTTGTATGTTGGCACTTGCAAGGTCCAAATATGCCCGTCGGGAGCAAGTGCTACACTCTACGCCTTGGCAGTAAAAATACACAAGTGTATTTTTGTTGCTCTCGGCTTGATTGTGTTTCACGTGAAACAAAGCAAAAAGACCCGGAGTAATCTAGTCTTTTTTATCCAATCACTTCTTGATAGAATTTCAACATATCTTCACCGAAGCAGCAGAAGATTACCTTCTTGACATTTTTCACCGGGAAGGATTGAACCGTTTCCACAGCAATCCGAGTGGCATCCTTTTTCGGGTAGCCATAGACTCCGGTAGAAATCGCCGAGAAGGCCACGATCTCGCAGCCATTTTCTTCCGCTAGTTTCATGGAGTTTTCGTAGCAGGATCTGAGCAGTTCCGGCTCCCCATGAAGGCCATCGTTATAGATGGGTCCGGGAGTATGGATTACGAACTTTGCCGACAACTTAAACCCGGGAGTAATTCGGGCTTCGCCTGTTTCGCAACCACCGAACACCCGGCATGCTTCCACCAACTCCCGTCCGGCAGCACGATGGATGGCCCCATCCACACCGCCACCACCCAGCAAAGATCTGTTGGCAGCATTCACAATGGCATCCACTTTAAGCTTGGTAATATCGCCTTCAACAACTTCGATTTTATACCATAATCCACCTTTTATTAAACACCTGCAAGATCTGCTATCACATTTTTATTTAATGAGTTACAAAGGAAAAATAAATTATATCCACAAAAATTTCACACCAACTAAAAAAATATCCACAGATATTTTAATTAAATAAAAGGCCGAACCCTAGTTTTGTTGATTATTCGTTTTAGTATATCTAAATTGAAACCGTCAATGTTTCACGTGGAACCTTATGGGTTATAAAACTAACGAAGAACAGAAGAATCTTTTGAACCAGTTCCTGGCCTCCAACGGGGTGGAACTGTCTGCTGACGTGCTGGAAAAATTGTACGCCTTTGCCGACCTTGTGGTTGAAACCAAAGAATATGGTAACCTAATTTCCGAGAAGGATTCCCAGAAATTTTTGTCTCGACATATCGCTGACTCACTGGTACCCTATATATATATAGGCAAATCTCTGGTACCTCGAACCTCGGGCCTTGAACCTATCCGTTGGGCTGACATGGGTGCCGGCGCGGGTTGCCCCAGTTTCCCTCTGGCAATCGTTATGCCCGAGGTCCAATTCTACGCAGTGGAACCCCGCAACAAGCGAGTGCAGTTCATGAACTTTGTCAAGGAAAAACTGCATCTAAATAATATGACCGTAGTGGGCAAGCGTTTCGAAACTTCCGGCCTGGCCTATCTTGACTTTGTCAGCTGCCGTGCCCTTTCCACTTTTGAAAATGACTGGGAACGTGCCCAGCCGGGTTTGGCCCGAGGCGGCCAGTTTGTAACCCTGAAGAGTTATAACAATATCGTTCACCTGGAAAACGATCCGGCAGTACACATATATAAATATGCACTGCCCCAGGAAGAACAGGAATACGCCTTAGTTACAAGAGGTAACGAATGAGTAAAGTGATCGCTATATGCAACCAGAAGGGTGGTGTGGGCAAGACTACCACTGCCGTGAACCTGGCTGCAAGTTTTGCCGCTCTGGAGAAGAAGACTCTTCTCATCGACATGGACCCTCAAGGCAATGCCTCCCAGGGTCTGGGTTTCAACGAAATGCAGGACGTGGATATCCACGAAGTCCTGAATATGGCTGAGAATCCGGACAACATTACGTATGAAAATCTAAAGCCCGCCATCCTGGACACCTCCCTGGATTTTCTGAAGGTCATCACCTCCGGACCGGATTTGGCTGTCATGGAAATTGAGCTGGTGAACGCCATGAGCCGCGAACGCCGTCTTGAACGTGTAATAAACGTCCTGAAGCAAGCCTTCGAGTTCATTATCATCGACGCACCTCCCAGCCTGAACCTTCTGACTTTGAATGTCCTGAATGCGGCAACCAGCGTTCTGATTCCCGTACAGTGTGAATACTATGCTCTCCAGGGTATGACCGAACTTTTCAAGACTATTCGCGAAGTTCAGAAAAACTTGAATAGCAACTTGAAAATCGAAGGTGCCCTCCTTACCATGTACGACTCTCGCCTTAGCTTATGCAAGCAGGTAGCAGAAGAAGTCCGTGAAAACTTGAGCGACACCGTCTTCCAGGCCATGATTCCCAGAAACGTGAAGTTGAGCGAAGCTCCTTCCCACGGCAAGCCCGCCATTTTATACGATGTACAGAGCAGCGGTGCCCAGGCTTACATGAAGCTGGCAGAAGAAATTTTGAACAAGGATAAGTAATGATAGATTCTTCTCTACGCTCAGAATGACACGTAGAGAAGACAAGGAAAAAATTTTTTATGGGTAAGAAATCTTTCGCATTTGGCAGCAATCTGGGTGCTATGCTCCAGAAAAGCAATATCAGTATCTCTGACTTGAATTCTTCCGGCAATTCTGCCAATAACACTGACAACGAATCTGCTAACCAGCAGAAAATTATTGAAATCGATGTCAACCTGGTGGATCCCAACCCGTTCCAGCCTCGTAAGTCTTTCAATGACGACGAGCTGGTGGAACTTGCCGAGACCATCGAGAAGCATGGATTGATCCAACCCATCGCAGTCCGCAAAGTGGGCGACCGTTACCAGATCATCAGCGGTGAACGTCGTACCCGTGCCACAAAACTTGCTGGTCTCTCCACCATCAAGGCACAGGTTTACGAAAATCTAGACGACAAGATTATGGGCGAATGGGCCCTCATCGAAAACATCCAACGTGTTGACCTGAATCCAGTCGAAGTGGCACAATCCTATCAACAGTTGATCGAACTTCACGGCTATACCCACGACGATTTGGCCAAGACTGTTGGTAAGTCCCGCTCCGCAATCACCAACGCACTTCGTCTGCTGAAGCTGCCTGCCCAGGTTCTCGCCTGGATCCAGGAAGGCAAGATTTCCTCCGGTGCTGCCCGAGTGCTTTGCTCCGAAAAAATCGACAATCCCGAAGAAATCGCCCGTCGTGCTATCGAAGAAGGTCTCAACGTCCGTCAGCTGGAAGCACTTTCCCGCGGCGAAGACATAAACCCGCAGCCAGTCGAAGTTGAAGTTCATGGCGGAAACGAACCCGGAGAACAGGACGCTGTTGAACCTGCAAATCCTCCTGCCGGTGTTCCTGTTCCCGAAACCAAGGTCAAGAAGGAACTGAGCGCCGACCTGAAGCAGTTCGAGAACCGTCTGGAAACTTTCTTCGGTACCAAGGTCCAACTGAATCCCAGCGCCTCCAGCGAATCCAAGGGAACCATCGTCATCAACTACTACAGCATGGACGACCTGACCCGCATCCAGGAGCTGATGGAAAATCGCTAATGGGCGATGGTTTAGCAATAAGATATTTGAGGAAACCGTGAAAAGCAAGTACTATACTATACAGGTGATTCCGGAAGGTTCAAATACCATCAAGAGATATCATGTGGCCGCATTGTGGTTCACACTCTTGAAGTTTTTTGCTGTACTTTTTGTCATCGCAATTGTGGCAGGTGTCTTTGTAGTCAAGAAAGGCGCCAGCGTTCTCCAGAATTATGAAAATCTGAAAATCGCAAATGCACAGATTGTCAAAGAAAATGCAAACTATGTTGAACTTTTCTCAAGAATTGACTCTATCTGGGTTCTAGAAGAGCGAATTCAGAATATTTTTGAGACCTATGTCGAGAACGATTCCAATAAAATCAACAGTTTGATTGAAAAGGACAAGTTCGCCCACGTTCCATCTGAAAAAATCGAGATTGATTTTGAAGGAATCCACGGTTGGAAACCTCTTGAAGAAAAAATCAAGCAGGAAAGAATACCAAACGTAGTTCCAGTGGTTGGAATCGTCAGTAAAAAGTTCTCTCTCGAGGAAAAACATCCTGGAACAGACTTGGCAGCTTCTGCTGGAAGTCCTGTCTTTGCCGCCGGCAGTGGCATCGTGGAGTTTGCGGGCAAAAAGGACAACCTGGGCAACTATATCATTATTAACCATCAGAATGGTTATATCACGACTTATTCTCACATGCAGGATATCCGCACCAGCAAGGGGCGTTCCGTCTCCAAGGGTGACGTCATTGGATCCGTAGGTTCCACAGGAAACGCTAGCGGACCTCACCTGCACTATACCGTAACCAGGAATGGAAACGAACTGGATCCGGAAACCATCTTTAACTTCTAAATCGAGGAATATATGGCATCTAAAGGTGAACAGGAAATCACTCAGATTGGCAACAGCGTAACCTTCAAGGGTGACATCACCGGTAAAAGTGATGTTCGCGTAGCCGGTAACATCGTCGGTAGTGTCGCTATCGAAGGTGAAATCATCATTGAACGTCAGGGCTACGTCGAAGGCGAAATCAAGTCTACTTCCGCTGTTATCGCAGGTTCCATCAAGGGCAACATCGACTGCAGTGAAAAGATGATCCTTGAAAGTTCCTCCAAGTTTGTAGGCAATATCAAGACCAAACAGCTTATTATTCAGGAAGGAGCACTCTTCCAGGGTAACTGCCAGATGGGCGGTCTTCAGCAGACTACTTCTCAACAGAAGGAGAAGTAATTCCTTTCAACACACATACTAATAATTATTAAGTATTTATATATATGGTAATGATTATTGATGTGGTGAATAGTGGATTATTTTTTTTAGACCAAATCATAACTCTTTGAGAAGCAATAAGTTAGATTACTAAGAAAAAAGTGCACAGATGTTGAAAATTAAAAGAGTATTCACATTTTTCAACGTTGATAAGTGTTGAAGTCCAGTTTTCAATATCTGTTCACAAAAGGTCCACCGGTTAGTGTTGAAAATAACGGGAAAACAGGGCATTAAATCTGAAAAAAATCACAGTTTAAGACTTTATTTGCAATCAAGGCGAAAAAAAAGCAATTTTTAAGCTATATTAAAAAATACTCTATGAATTCAGCAATTCTGAAAATAGGTCAGATTACCGATGCCCACATCGGTGATGACGCCAGCCTGGTACAGGGCATTGATGTGCGGGACAACTTGATGTCCGCACTTAATTCCAAGTCCATGGAAGGATTAGACTTGCTGGTCATTTCGGGTGACCTTGCAAATGAAGATGCAGAACCGGGCGCCTACAAGTACTTTGCCGACTTGATAAATAGCCTGAAGATTCCTGTGTGCGTGATTCCCGGAAACCATGACCGCGTCGGTGTCATGGAGAAGTATCTGCACCTGGAGGGAAAGGTACATAACGGAAAGTGTTACTACCGCTATGACATTGCAGGCAGGAGCCTTTTCTTCCTGGACAGTGCCTGTGGTGAAGTTTCCAGGGAACAACTGGACTGGCTTAAGCAGGAAACTGCGAAAGTCAGCGGTGAAATCCTGCTTTTCATGCATCATCCTCCTTGCTTCTGTAACCACCGGTTTATGGATTTGCGATTCTACCTGAAGAATATGTTGGAAGTTCAGGAAGTTCTCGCAGGTATTCCTAACTTGACCCATATTTTTACAGGTCATTACCATAACGAGTTTGAAGTCAGGTTTGGACGACAGATTGCCCATGTGGCACCTGCGATTCAGATGCAAATCGACCCGAATAAGCCTTATTTTAGCTTGAAGAGCTCCAATCCGGGCTGGCAAGTTATAAAATGGGGAAAAGATTTTGTAGAAACTGAAGTTTATTTTAAATAACCCCTTGAAATTTTCAGAGTAATTAACTAATATTGGTTCAACATTTGGCGGCTTAGCTCAGTTGGTAGAGCGTCGGAATCATAATCCGCAGGTCTGTGGTTCGAGCCCACAAGCCGCTAGTAAATAAAAAGAGGCAGATATGTCGAAACGTTTTCCTAGAATTGCGTTCTTGATAATCGCCTCTCTTTTTGTATCCGCATTTTTTGCAGCATGCGGTCCTGAAGAGAGCGAAGTTCCTCAGATGCAGATGCAGGTGGCTGTTCCCAAGGCTCAGCCCATCGTTAAGGTGGATGCCTTTACTGCTCCTGCCAATAGTTCCATTACAGTAGAGAAGGCAAAGGTCTATGCAAAGACTAGCGCCGCTCTGGTAGAGCTTGGCTTCCGCTGGTCCGAACGTATCGACAAGGCTGCCGATGCTGAAAAGGTCCAGATTTTGAATGCCTACAATGTGGCAAGAGACCAGCTCTGTGCCCGTGCAGGACTTGCTGGTGTCGCCGAATACAACTGGATTACCAGTGTGGCGCTTCCCGATCCCAAGAACAAGGCAGTGTTTGAATCCGTAGGCATAAGAACCAACAACTAATCTTACGGCTAGAAAAATTTTTTGAAGCAGGCTTTCGGGTCTGCTTTTTTTGTTTTCGTCCGAAAAAAAAAGGCTCTATCTGCTTTTTCATCTTTTACCAGTGGGTCCCTTTTGCTAATTCTTATAATTGGGCTTACGCTATTGTCGCACTAGGTTTCAAAAAAATGAAAAAGCTGATTATCGTTTTGCTGTTTGCTACGTTAGGCTGGTCTCAGCTGACGACAGACGATTTTGATACTGGCGCCCCCATGAACTTGGAATCTATTGTAAGTCTTGTAGATATGGCGAAGTTGGTAACAGCCAAGCATTCCGAAGACGTAACGAAAAACCAAATGGATATGCTGCGAGATAGCGATGCTGAAGATGCAACGTCCGAAAAAACGGCGGTGCTGGAAAAAAATTCCAAGGCGGTGAATCCCTTTGCGGTCGCAGGCGAGGTGCTAGGGCAGAATGTCTTTGTGTGGGGATGGGACCGCTATGTACTGGTGAAGGATTACGCCCGCATCACTCCTGAAACCTGGAAACGCAATATTCGCGAGGGTTGGGAATGGGACCATAATCACTGGGCAATCAACTTTTACGGTCATCCTTATCAGGGTTCCATGTATTATGCTACGGCACGTGCCAGCGGTTATAGTTTCTATCCTAGCCTGGCCTTTGCGGCCTTGGGCAGCTTTACCTGGGAAATGTTTGCGGAGACGGAATATCCGGCGCCAAACGACTTGATTACCACCACGGTGGGGGGCTCCATATATGGCGAAGTCCTGTACAGGCTTTCACGGATTGCCTACAATAACGAGGATGTTCCCTGGTATAGACAGCTAGTGTCATTTATTTTGGAACCCGCGGGTTACCTGCAGAGATGTGCCTTTGGCAATAGGGATTTTCGAACGGGGTTTGTTCCTTTTGAGCTTTCGCTTGCAATTGGCGGCGGTTCGCGGTTTGGAAGTGACTACCGGTTTGGCAATAAGTCTGCCGATGAGCTTGACAAGGAGTGGGACGATCACCACGGCATGATATCGCTGTACCTTGAATACGGGAGGCCTTACACTATTGTTAAACAACCCTTCGACTACTTTAAGGTTGAGGCATTGGGCGAGGCCGGTTTTGAGGGCAACGTCATTATGATGGATGTAATGGGGAAGCTCAAGAACATGGGAGTTCACGGCAAGGGTCACTGGCTTAATCTTTCAGTGAATTTGGATTTTAGTTCTTTTTACGGGGATTTGGCTACGGTCAGCACCATATCTATTGGCGGTGCATTGGATTTGGCCCTGTGGGTTACTCCCGATTTGCGTTTCAGGGTGATGAATCAGCTTTACTGGATTGTGCTTGGAACAGCGGATATGGGATACGACGACTTGATCCAGGAGGTACATCCGGAGTATTCTTCCGATATGGACAATTACCAGTATAATACCGGTGTAAAGTACTGCCTTATGGTGGAGCTGTTATACAAGACAAGGTTGCGTTTCTATAACCAGGTTACAGTGGACGCGATGAAGACGATCACCGGCTCCACGCAGTATTACGGTGCCGATGGCTGGGATTTTTTGGTTTTGAACCACACCGCTGTAGAGTATTCCCTATTGAGTTGGTTGAAGGTAGGTACAAGGCTTGACACCTACCTGAAAATGGCGGCTTACTCCACGGAACTTTTCGAGCCCATGAGCCGAAGAATCTTTGCCCTGTCGACTTACTTTAGCGTGTCGCTATAGTAGACGGCAAATACACAATGTTAACGGTCGAGGATTTTGTTGTAGAAATTCCTTACGTCATTCCAGCGGTAGTAGGGGGCCACGGGGCAGTTTTCTTCGCAGGGGATGGGGGCGGTGATTTCTTGTTCGTTGTAAAGGAATTTCACTAGAATTTCATCGGTGGGATTGGCAATCGTTTTTTCTTCGGGTAGTGTCATCTTGGCCCGCTTTTTGGGCTTCTTGACGGCAGCGGTGGGCTTAAAGTCTTCGCCTTTCTTGTAGAAAATGATTTGCAGGTTGGCGCCCATGGGGATTACCCGAAAATCGTTCCACTGTTCATAAAGTTTGGAGAGGTCGGATACCTTGGCGCTTGCGATAGAGAGCTGCATAAGGCCTGCCAGTGGCAGGAGTCCTGCATCGTGGCCAAAGCGTAAAGTTGCCGTAGTAGGGGAGATTTCGGGACCGTTCGTGCTTTGCTTGGAAGCTTGTTGTCCAGACGCTTCAGGCTTGTTCATGACAGCGATGACCTTGTCCGCTTCGCCAATGATGTGCTGCAGGGTGCCCTTGGCGTAATCGATTCCCTTGGTGGTCTGCTGGAGAGGGCTTGTTCCCAGCAGGCTGTACCACCAGGCGTTCTGTGCCTGCCAACGTGTGATGGATTCGTCGACGGTAAAGAGATTTTCAAAAACACTTTTTTTGCCGTCCGCTATGGCCTTGCTGTTTGCGGGAACATCGCGACTTGTTCCGGCATTTTTTCCACCGGAGGTTTCATTGGTTTTTCCGCCGGCGTTTACGTTGCGGATTTCTTCCAGCAGTTTTTCGTCCATTCCCAGGAGGCTGCTGTATATCTCAAAAAGCCTGTTGTAGAATACATTTGCGTCCATGTTGGCGACCACATAGCTGCTGTCGCTGAACAGTCTCTTCATGATAGGCATGGGGTCCGCGGCGGCCCACAGCTTGTCGCTTTCTGCGGTATAGGCCCTTGCCCGGGTATAGTCCATATCGTTCCAGTCGAAGGTGCAGATGAATTTCATCAGGTCCTTGCCCGATTCAAAGCTTACGTCTACTTCGGGGGCCACACTGCGAAGGCCAGCGGCGAAGGCGGACATGCTGACGATGCAACGGCCCGAGGTGCTGGCATAGGCATCCACATGGGGCGTTACCTTGACGGTCTTTAGCGTCAATTTGCCCGAGCTGGATTTTTGCTGTGTAATGAGTTCCTTTGCCTGGAACATCTCCGGGAAGTTCTTCGCCATACGCTTGGCGATACCTTCGTGCTGTTTGGCGCCTACCTGCGTCAAGTCACCTGCACGGGGAGCGGCCTTCTGGGCGAGTATTTGTGCGGCTGCCAGGATTTCCTTGCCCTTTGCCGTGAGTTTGCCTGCGGAATCCGCCTTGGAGAGAATTTCGAAAATGTACTTGTACTCGTCGGCGCTGTGATGGTAACGGCTGCCGTGGCGGCCATAGTGGCTGATATAGAAAGGTTTGTATCCTGCAGGGGGCTCGGTATACTTGACATTCTGATCCGGCTCCGGATAGGGCAAGTAATTGCTAGCGGTGTATTCCGGATGGGCCCGCAGTTCTTCCAGGGAAGTCTGTGCCTTTAAAGGTGCTGCCAGGGCGAAAAATGTAAGGGTAGCAACCGTTGCAAAAGCGGTACCAAGGGCGGTAACAGACTTGGACAGGTCAGGTGTTTTACTTCTGTAGAATAGAGACATGGTGGAATACCCGTTTTGGTATAAAGATAAATTTTCTAGCTTTATCTTAATGTTTTTCCGTTTATGTGCAGCCCTTATTTTTGCACTTTCCATTGGTGCGAGTCTTTCTATGGGTGCCATTACGGAATTTGAGAAAAAGTTCCCCTTGCGCTTTTTGTGCAACTACAATTTTGCCTCCATCTGGAGCAGTGAATTTCGGGAGGGGATGCTGGTTTCTAACCGCCCCATAGATGTGGGTCTTGGTTTTGGCTACAAGGATCTGTACTGGGACTTGATTTTTGCATTGCCCAACACTACAAGTAATCGACATTCAAAATCCTTGGCTTTCGAAACGGGTCTGGATTTCTTTCCTGGAAACTGGTGGATACAGACAAAGTATCGCAGGTACAGCGGGTTCTCTACCGACATAAATGAAGGTGAAAATATTTTTGTGGATTTGTGGCAGCGTGAAATGTACCTGTCTGCCTTATGGCTTGCCACAGCCGATGGATACTTTACGCCACGTGCCGCCTATTTTTTGGACTTGAAACAGGAAACATCTGACGGTAGCTGGATTATCGGCGGGCGCTTTCAGTCGGTAGAGGCAAAGGATCGCAGTGAAATTCTCCCTTATTACCGCGAACAGAGGGAAACCTTCAGCACCTGGGTAAATTTGGGATACTCCTACACTTGGGTTTATGATAATGATATGTTTTTAAATCTGTGGGGCATTGCTGGTATTGCCATCGGTAGCGACGAGAATGCTAGCGATGCATTCCTATTGCCTGAATTCATTGCCAAGATGGCCTGGGGGAGCATTGGCGAAACCTGGTCCTGGAACATGGTGATGGAGGTGGAGTACATGCCTGTGGCCTACAACGATCACTGGGAACAGCGTTTCAATGGCGCCTTCAAGGTGCTCGTGGTGAGAAGGTTCTAGATTTTTCTATACGCTACTTACGAAAAACGCCTTGCAGCCCAAAGAGCTGTAAGGCGAATTAGCAAGAATCGTTATGCGATTACTGTTATGCGTCTTTTACTAGACGAATGGATAATGCGTATTTTTTGGAATGTACCGTACCCATGAAATCATTTCCATAGTTGGAAAGTTCAAAGTTGGAAGCTACGGAGCTTCCGCTTTCGGTAGCAGTCCAGTAATAGGCGTGCTTGTCAAAATCAGCAAAGGAATAGCCGTTGTGATATCCAGCGGGAGTGCCCTTAAAACCGACTGCATCGGTACCTGCTGTATTACCGGGCCATACGCTTGCTGCCTTTAATGCGTTGCCAACTTTGTACTTATGGCCTTGAGCTTCAACGTAGGCTTTGAGCTTTTCGAAGTCCTGTTTGGTGGGTAGACGCCAACCTGCGGGAATTGCGCTTACTGCTTCGTCCCATGTGTAGAGACGTCCGGCTGTGGCAACATTACTCTCGTCATTGTTGTAGGCTAAGGATCCTGCAGTTTTGAAGCGGAGGTTTTCGGTTGTCCAAACCTGGTCGCCGATAGTAATAGTTCCATAGGAATTGTTATCGCGTGTATCTACAAAGACATTTGAGCCGCTGCTGGAAATTGACTGGCTAGCGGACTGATCTGCACTTGCCAAGTTTTCAACCTTTTTGACGATGATTGGTTTATCATCATCGCCAAGGACACCTAACCCCACAAACTCGTATTCGCTGGGGTCGTAGCCGAGAGAATTCATCAGTGCATCAGTATCGCTAAAATGGTCAAAATCCCATGTGTTGAGAATCAGTTCGCCATCCTTGTTGAGCAGATTGTAGTAATCACCGCCTGCGTCAACGAATAGCTTGAATTCCTCAGAGCAGCATGCCGAAAAAAGGTCTGCATCTTCAGCATCCTCATAGGATTCGCATTCTGCGGGCATTGCTCTTACATTGCCATCAAGGACTAGATCGCCAGTGCTCTTTTCTCTTAGACAAACGCTAACTGCATTGAAATCTTCATCACAGTAGATATAGTTCCAACCGGAATCATGTTCACCCCACCATCCATTACCGCAGAAATAATTTGTGCAGTGATAATAGAACCCGGTTTGTCCCTTGTAGTTTGTTTTGACGGAACCCTTATAGCGGGAGTAGCTATCCAAGGAAGATTCACCATAGTCCAGTAGGAGAGTTGCTTTCATCTGTGCCGGTTTGCAGTTTTCGTAGACATCCCTCAACCAGTCCAGTGATTCAATTGTTTCCTGGTCTTCGTGATGCTTTGTATCCCAATCGGTATCCGTACTAATGCAGTTATGATTCAACACTAGGATATCATTATCGACGGCATCGGAGAACCAGTCAAAGTGATCGATACACCAGTCAAAAATTTCTTTGGCCTTTTCAAAATCCGGCTTGTTGTTTTCATCGAAAATATCAATACTGTAGTAGGAGTATCCTGCGCTCATATTATCTCCTGTGAGTTTAAAAGTCTAAAGTATTTCATATTAGTCACAAACACAATATAATGAAATAATTAGCCAAAAAATGTTTTTTATTAAAAAGAGCAAATGTATTAGAAAAATTTTATTGTGTTTTTTTGGGGTCAACTGTAGTTATTGACGCAGTGTCCATAAAACACATGTACATTTGCACAGTGCAACCGCTTTCCACGACTGCGGAAAGCCTATGCTGTCCGTTGATGAGATAACCGTCTTTGTTGAACAACAGCTTTTCGCTGCGTCGAGCCTCAAATAAGCCAAAGGACATGATTCTTGCCAAAAGTTTAACCCGTTCAGGATTGATGGGCCTGCTGTTGTGATTTTTTGACAGGTAGGCTTTGGCCATTTCGGGGGTGACGGTTTGTAGAACGGTAGTTGTTTTCATTCAAGAAGTCAATATAATGAAATAGTTCCTCAAAAACCAAATTTCTCTAGAAAAAGAGTAAAAATGAAATTTTTCAAAGGCCTGTGTCGGTTTACTTGTGGTTCTGTCCCGCGATGTCAATAATAGGGCTTGTTTCACTTTGCAACCTTTATCCTGTGGCACGAAAGTTGCTATCTTAGACCGCGTAAAAATTTAACAGTGTCCAGAGGCCATGCCTTTGGCAGTAGGAAGGAATAAGATGAGCATTATTGATACCGTCTTGCACAAGATTTTCGGTACCCCCCACGAACGTAAGGTTAAGCAGTTGCGTCCGGTCATTGACCAGATCAATAAGGCCAGGGAAGCTTTGGAAGCCCTGGACGACGCAGCCCTTGCCGCAAAAAGTGCCGAATTCCGTGAAAAGCTGAAGAACGGCGCCTCCCTGGAAGACATCAAGGTTGAAGCTTTTGCTGTGTGTAAGGAAGCTTGCGACCGCCGTCTGGGTATCTTCAATATCTTCAAGCCGGAAAACAATTTTGACTTTAGCCAGCTGGGCGACTTGCAGCAGTATACTGACGCGGCCAAGGCTGAACTTGAGTCTGGCAAGAACGAATGGGAAGTCTATATGCCGGCATCCGTCTATGCCAAGGTTCGCGAGCTGTATCCCAACTCTGTGAAGCCCTTCCGCATGATGCCTTTCGACGTGCAGATGATTGGTGGCCTGGTGCTTCATGAAGGCGCCATCGCTGAAATGGCTACCGGTGAAGGTAAGACCCTGGCTGCCGCCCTTCCTGTTTACCTGAATGCTCTTTCCGGTAAGGGTGTCCATGTGGTGACCGTCAACGACTATCTGGCTGGCCGTGATGCCAAGCAGATGGGTATGGTCTATAAGTTCCTGGGTCTTACTGTGGGTCTTATCGTGAATGGCCTCAACCCGGAACAGCGTCGCGTAAGCTACAACTCCGACGTGACCTACGGTACCAACAACGAATTCGGCTTTGACTACCTCCGCGACAATATGGCGGTGGAACCCAATCAGCTGGTACAGCGTGAACTGAACTACTGTATCGTGGACGAAGTGGACTCCATCTTGATCGACGAAGCCCGTACGCCCCTTATTATTTCCGGTCCTGCGGAAGACGCTACGGACAAGTATGCCAAGGCTAACGATATTGCCCAGCAGCTCGTCAAGAACAAGGATTTCGGTGTCGACGAAAAGGACAAGGTTATCCAGCTCACCTCCAAGGGTGTGGCCCATATTGAAAGCATCCTTCAGGTCAGCAACCTTTATGGCGAACATGCCGACTGGGTGCATTTCATTGACCAGGCCTTGAAGGCATGGCACCTCTACACCCGCGACGTGGACTACATCGTGCGTGATGGCGAAATCATCATCGTGGATGAAAACACTGGCCGTCTGATGGAAGGCCGCCGTTATAGTAACGGTATGCACCAGGCTATTGAAGCCAAGGAAAAGGTGCAGATTCGTCGTGAAAACCAGACTCTTGCAACCATTACCTTCCAGAACTACTTCCGCATGTACAACAAGTTGTCCGGCATGACCGGTACTGCCGAAACGGAAGCTACGGAATTTGTCAAGATCTACAATATGAACACTTGGGTGATTCCCACCAACAAGCCTTGCGTACGTAAGGACTTGCAGGACCTGGTGTACAAGACTGAGGACGTGAAGTGGAAGGCCATCGTTGAAGAAATCAAGGAACGCCATGCCAAGGGACAGCCCTTGCTGGTGGGTACTGCTTCCATCGAAAAGTCCGAACATCTCCATGGTCTTTTGGAAAAGGAAGGCATTCCTCACGAAGTGCTTAACGCAAAGAACCACGGTCGTGAAGCTGAAATTATCCAGTATGCCGGCCACAAGGGCAAGGTGACCATCGCTACCAACATGGCTGGCCGCGGTACTGACATTGCTCTTGGCGAAGGTGTGACCGAGTTGGGTGGTCTTCATGTGCTGGGTACCGAACGTCACGAATCCCGCCGTATTGATAACCAGCTCCGCGGTCGTTCCGGCCGTCAGGGCGACAACGGCTCCAGCCAGTACTTCCTGAGTCTGGATGACAACTTGATGCGTATTTTCGGCGGTAGCAATGTGAAGGGTCTCATGGACCGCTTTGGCGTGAAGGATGACGAAGTGATTACCCATCCTATCGTGTCCCGCTCTATCCGTAGTGCACAGCGTCGCGTGGAAGGCCAGAGCTTCGATATCCGTAAGCACTTGCTGGACTACGATAACGTGATGAACGAACAGCGTAAGGTGATTTACGGTTTGCGCCGTCGTATTCTGAACGGTGAAGATATCCGCGAAGAAATCATGAACCGCATTGAAGATGCCTGCGACATTAAGGTTTCCCAGTACATTCCGGCTGCAAGCTATCCTGAAAGCTGGAAGCTGGAAGAGCTGAACACCGACCTGCAGCGCACCATGTCCATGGAATACAACCTGAGTAATGAAGATGCCGTGAACAAGACTCCGGAAATCATCCTTCAGGAAATCATCGACATGTGCAAGGCTCGTTACGACAAGCTTACCAAGATTATTCCTGACGAAGACTTCCGTAACATTGAACGCCGCTTCCTGCTTATGACCATCGACCAGGTCTGGAAGGAACATCTGTATGCCATGGACCAGCTGAAGGATGCCATCCGCTTCCACGGATACGCCCAGAAGGATCCTCTGATGGTGTACAAGAACGAAGGCTACAAGATGTTCGAAGGTTGTTTGGAAAAGATTGCAACCCTCACCGCCCTGCGTATCTTGAACATCCGCATTACTCTTCCCAACGGCATGACTGTTTCTCCGGACCAGATCAAGCTTCCTACTCCGGAAGAAATCGAAGCCGCCAAGGCTGCCCAGGCAGCCCGCGAAGCTGCTGGTGAACAGGCTCCTGTTGAAGCTCCTGCAGAAGAAGGCGCCAAGGCAGCAGGTCTTGCAGGTCAGGCTGCATCTGCGGAATCTAATGCTCTTAGTGCAGAACAGCAGGCTCAGCAGGCGGCAGCATCTGGTAATGCTCCGGCCGCAGCTCCTGCAGCTTCTGAAGGTCGCCCCACGGTTCGTCGTACCTACACTAATCCCAACGTTCTTGCCGCCGGTCGTCGCGTCCAGCAGTCTGCACCGAAGATTGGTCGTAATGACATGTGCTGGTGCGGTTCCGGCCTCAAGTACAAGAAGTGCCACGGCAAGGGCGAAGGCGATTCTGAAGATTAATAGGGTCTAGGGTCTAGGGGCTAGGGCTGCAGGATGCAAGCACCCACGATTTAAGGTGGTTACATCCTTAATATCTCCTAGGGAGTATTTCCGAAATCCCTAATCTCTAGTCTCTAATTTCTAATCTCTAACCACTAACTCATGAAAACCGCTAGACGTTTTTTTTCTCTGGAAGGTATCGACGGGTCCGGCAAGTCCACCCAGATCGATATGCTGATTGCGGCTCTTACTGCGGAAGGTTACGAGGTGGTGAAACTTCGTGAACCCGGTGGTGCCCGCATTTCCGAACGGATTCGCGAACTCCTGCTGGACCCCGCCTACAAGGGCGTTATGTCCGACGACACGGAACTGCTGTTGTATAACGCAGCCCGCGCCCAGGTGATTCACGAAATCATTCGCCCCGCTCTTGAAGCTGGAAAGGTAGTCATCGCCGATCGCTTCGCCTGGAGTACCTTTGCCTACCAGGGATACGCCCGCGGTCTCGGCGCAGACAAGGTGCAGCGCCTGACGGAACTTACCTGCGGCGACTGCTTCCCGGAACTGACTGTTGTGCTGGACTTGACTGTAGAACGTAGCCGTGCCCGCACGGCGAAACGTGGGGAAGCTCCCGACCGTCTGGAAAGCGAGAAGGCGGAATTTTTCGAGAAGGTCCGTCAGGGTTACCTGGCAGCCGCTCGGGATTACAGCGACTGCGTTTCTGCCATTGACGGGGACCGCACTCCCGAGGAAGTCTTTGCTGATCTTATCAAGCTGGTAAAGGCAAAACTCAAGTAGGGCTTTGAAAGGCTTGGCTTCACGAAGCAAATTGTTTTATGGAATGGAAAAATCCTGATATTTCTCAGGATTTTTTTTGTATTCAAGACAAACTATCCTGAAATCCTTCGCTGCGGAAGATCCTACCTCCAACTCAAAAAAGAGGAAGGAGTTGGAATAGGCCTAAGGTTTGCCAGAAAGTAGTTACTTGCTTACTTTCACCTTCAGCTTGAATTCCTGATGGCCCTTGGCGTTCTTGCGCTCCTCGAAGGATTCGGTGGCGTGAATCAGCTTGGGCCAGGTGGAGTATCCGAAGTTCTTTGGGGACATGGAAGTGCGGCGACTGATTTGCTGGGAGACCTTTGCAGCCAGCGCCCAATCGTCATCGTCCTTGGATTCGGCAATAGCCTGACGGATGGCATTCATCAGCTTGGTATCGCTGCGGAGCTTTTTCTTGTCCTTCTTTTCATCCTTGGGTTCAACCATTTCGGGCATGTCGTCCATACTGCTGATTTCCCCTAGCTTGTCCGTAAAGACAAAGAGATTGCAGGAGTGAATGAAGGGGCTGGGAGTCTTCTCCTCGCCGAAACCGATGACAAACTTGGATTTTGCCCGAAGCTTCATGGCCAGAGGCGTAAAGTCGGAATCGCTGCTGACGATGGCGAACACGTCGATGTCTTCGCTGTACAGGGTATCCATGACGTCAATGGCCATGGCCATGTCTGTAGCGTTCTTGCCCTTGGTGTAGGGGAACTGCTGGAAGGGCTGGATGGCGTAATCGTGAAGGACTTCTTCCCAGGGGTTGTTTTCGTGCCAGTTGCCGTAAGCCCTGCGGATACCTGTTTCGCCGTACTTGGCTAGTTCTTCCATGATGCCGTAAATGGCTTTTACGCTTGCGTTGTCGCAGTCGATAAATAGAGCGATTCTCTGTTCCAGCTGTTCGTTTTCCATGGCGGTAAAGTTAAAAATTTAGGTTCCGCGGCAAAAGGGTATACTGCGGAAATATTTGTGCGTTGGTCTATGGTGACGGATTATTTTTTCGCCCGGGCGGAATTGACCGTATAGACACCAGCCACAATGAGGGCGACGGCAAGACCGTGGGTCAGGCCGAAAATGGCTAGCCCTGCAATGACGGAAACTACGGCGGAAGTCATAGGCTGTACATAGTTGTACATGGCGACTACAGTGGGCTGCAAAGCCTTCTGCGCTCTTGCCATGAGCAGGTAGGCGATAAAGGTTCCGCCAAATACCACAAAGGCAGATTCCAGCCAAGTAAGGGGTGAGATTTGCGCGAAAGGAATGGACGCTACGCCACCGAGGGTGAAGGGTGCCACCATGAGGGTGGAGAAGGTGAACATCCATTTCATGCAGGTGACCACGTGGTACTTGCCAATGAGATTTTTGAACAATCCTAGGTAAATGGCGAAGCTGCACTGGGATGCCATGCACATCAAATCACCCACGATGTTTCCCGCTTTTGCATTGTTGGCGGAAGCGCTGCCCATGACTAGCATAAGGGCACCGGAAAGCCCAAGCCCGATGCCCAGAACTTTCTTGAGGGTCACTTTCTCCTTAAGGAAGAGTGCCGATGAAATCAGTGCGAAAATGGGAAGGCTGGTGGCCACGATGGATGCGTTGATGGGCGAAGTGATGGAAAGCCCTACGGTAAAGCAGCACTGGTTACAGACGATGGCGAAAAAGCCCGCGGCGGCAAACTTGAAAATGTCTTTTCTGGAAGGTTCCGAATTCTGTTTTTGACCATCTTTTTTTAAGGAGGAAGCGCGGTTGAAGAATCGCATAAACAGGGAGGCGATCCAGAAACTGATCGCGGCGCCTGCCACACGGAAGAAGACCATGTCAAGTCCTGTAATGCCGTGCATCATGGCGTCTTTTCCGATGGGGGCCATGAGTCCCCAGCAGGTAGCCGCAAGGTACATGCAGATGTGGGCGGTAAAATTTCCTGAGTTCTTTTGCGGTTCCATGGTTTACTTGCGGGGTGTTCCCGCGATGAAAAATGCAACGCAAATTTAAAAATCCATAATCCTTTCGAAAAGGATATTTCTACAATTTGCTTTATGGTAAAATGGTGTGTGTTGTATTCTTCGGCTACGGGGAACACTCGTAAGCTTGCGCAGGTTGCGGCTGAAACTTTGGGCGCAGACCTTCTGAATGTTAACGATCTTTTGGGTTATTTGCCGGTGGGTACCTTCGGCGAGGAACTGTCCGACGTGGAGGATTTCGAACGGTCTCCGGTGGAAATCGAGGCGAATCGCAGAAGCATGGTGATTTCTGCGGAATGTCTCAGCGAGGTTTATGCCAGGCTGGATCAGTACGATTGCGTGATGGTGGGCTACTGGCTTCGTCGGGGTGGTCCCGACCAGCGGACTGCCGCTCTCCTGCCCAAGATTTCAGGGAAGCGTGTGGCGCTTTTCCAGACACATGGCGCCTATGAAGGAAGCGAACATGCGGTGACTGCCTTTGCTCGCGCTGGCGCCTTGCTTGGTCCCGACAATCTCATCTTGGGGACTTTCAGCTGTCAGGCCGCGGTGAACCCGGCGCTCATCAAGCGTCGTCTGGAAGGGAAAGTTCCTGGCCATCAGGGTGAGGATCTTGAGGCCTGCAAGAAGCGTTGGGCAGATGCCGCAAGCCATCCCGACGAGAACGACCTGGAACGGATGCGGGCCTTTGCAAAGAGAATGCAAGCCATTGCGGAAAACGTGAAGTAACTCAGGTCGCTAAGTACGTCGAACGTATCGCGGGGAAACAACTCGCGAAGTACATGACGAGAGTATAACCAGAAGTTTTATGAACTTGTCGCGGGACATTGTCAGAATTTGACTTTCTGAAAATGTATATTCAACGAAAAGTCCGGAGGCGACATGGCATTCAGAATTATCCGTAACGACATTACCAAGGTACCTGCCGATGTTATCGTGAATTCTGCAAACCCGCGGCCAATTTGCGGCGGCAGTACAGAGGCTACCATTTACGATGCCGCCGGATACGATGAGCTTCTGGAAGCCCGAAAGCAAGTGGGTTATCTGGAAATCGCCCAGCTGGGAGTGACACCTGCGTTTAATCTTTCGGCGAAGAAAATCATCCATATTTCTTGCCCCTGGTGGGACGATGAAAAACCGGAGGAATCCCAGGAGGTTCTTGCCACCTGCTATGCGGCTGCCATTGAAAGGGCCTGCAAGCTTGGGGCGAAGTCCATCGCGTTTCCTCTACTTTCCAGCGGAGTCTATCGGTTCCCTAAGGCTATTGCACTTGAGGTGGCCGCCGGCGTTTTCAAGATGTACGAGGAACAGAATATTGAAATCATCCTGGTGGTCTATGACAGCGAGGCCTTTGCACAGGCTGCGGAAATGTTTCCCCAGGTCGATGATCTGCTGGACCCACCACAGGAAGCTGAAATCTCCTGCGCGAAACCTGCGGCTGCAAGGATTCCTCTTTCTGAAAAAGCGTTCATGTCCGAAATGTCTCTTGAAGAGCCTGAAGTTGCAGAGGATGAAGAATGCCTGAAGCAGTCTGTGGTGCCTAAATGGTTAGAAGGCTATGCGACGGCCAAGCCCAAGTTAAAGGCGCCTGTATCAAAGCTTTTGTTGGAAGATGAAATTGCAAACGTCATTCTCGACATGGATGATGACACCTTCCAGGATAAGATGATGGGCTATATTGTGGCGAAGGGCATGGACCCTGCCACGGTCTACCGCGCTGCCAACCTGGATCGAAAGCTATTCAGCAAGGTAAAAAAGGATGGCTACATTCCCAGCAAGAATACGGTGCTTGCCCTTGCAGTGGGCCTTCAGCTAAATCTAGAAGAGACCACGGATTTGCTCAGCAGGGCGAACCACGCTTTCTCCCCTTCCAGCAAGCGAGACGTTATCATCAAGCATTTTATCCAGCGGGGCGATCTCTACAAGAAAGGCGTTTATCGTCCCATCGATACTATCAACGACTATCTGACCTGCTTCCGGGAAGAACCTTTAGGCGATTCTTGATTATATAGCGATTCCCACCTGCGCTGCCCTATTTTTTTGTCGCTTTTTGGGCGACCACAGAGTGCTTTGCAAAACATATAATTGTCTTCGTAATCAATAACAACGCGGTTTAGATCCGCAAGTACACGGAGGCAAAAGATGAAGAAAGGGCTGACAGAACTGGTATTTATTTTGGATCGTAGCGGCTCCATGGCAGGCATGGAATCCGATACCATCGGGGGATTTAACGCCACCATCGAAAAGCAGAAGAAGGAACCGGGGGAGGCCTTGGTGTCCACTGTCCTGTTTGACGATCAGAGCGAAGTTCTTCACGATCGCGTCTCCTTGGGAAACGTTCAGCCCCTTACGGAAAAGGAATACTTTGCTAGGGGCGGAACCGCCCTGGTGGATGCTTTGGGCTCTGCAATCCATCACATGGGAAACGTCCATAAGTACGCCCGTGACGAGGACCGTCCCGAAAAGACCATCTTTATCATTACTACCGATGGTTATGAAAACTGCAGCCGTCGCTACAAGATGGATCAGGTCCGTCAGATGATTGAGCGCCAGAAGGGAAAGTACGGCTGGGAATTTGTTTTTCTGGGGGCCAACATCGATGCGGTCAATGTCGCCGCGAGCTATGGCATCGATGAAAGCCGTGCAGCCAACTTTGTGTGTGACGAAGACGGAATCGAAATCATGTGCCGTGCCCAGAGCCGCATCGTGAGTAACCTGCGCCAGTACAAGGCAGGAGGGGACTTTGATATGGAATGGAAGAATGAAGTAGAAGCAGATTCGCGTCAGCGGGGCCGTCGCCGCTAGTGAAGTGCAAAAAAATGGGGAGCAATAAAAGAGGCTTCTCGGGGATTCCTGGGAAGCCTTTTCTGCGAGGGGTGGGAGTCGAACCCACACACCGAGGTACCAGATCCTAAGTCTGGCGCGTCTGCCAATTCCGCCACTCTCGCTTGGACCATCAAATATAAAAAAAACTGGATTGTTTGGAGGTGGAATGTGTATTTATTGGCGTTATGGTCGTTGTTTTTTGGAAAAAGGCAATTAAATGGCTATTGGGTGACTATATCTCGATGGTTTCTTCGTCGCTTTTGATGAAGGCGACGAGGCGTTCCATGGTTCGGGCCTGTGCATCGGTGTTCAGCAGGGAGCATTCCCATACGGTGGCCACGCGGTAACCTTCCAGCGAAAGCTGCCAGCTTGTTTTTATATCCCTCACGATGTTGTTGGAGAATTTTTCTTTCCAAAAGTCAGAGTTGCTTTTCGGGCGTGAAGTGAACTTGCAGCCGTGCTGATGCCAGAAGCAGCCGTTTATAAAAATGACAACGCCATACCTTAGGATGAACAAATCCGGGGTCCCCGGCAGGTCACGCCGGTGGAGACGGTAGCGGAAGCCCTGGTGGAAAAGGCCGCGGCGCACAATGAGTTCGGGCTTTGTGTCCTTGGAATGGACCGCCTGCATCATCTGGGAGCGTGTGAGTGTCTTTTTCCCTGCCTTACGCTTTTTCTGTATATGAGGTTTCGTCACTGCAGGGAATATAAAAATAGATTTGTCAAAAAAAAGACGGCTCCTTTTTGGGGAGCCGTCTTTTTCAATTTTAAGAGGTTGCGTCGCTTGCTTGCGACTCTCAGCTCCTAGTAATGGCGCACTTCGTGCGCATTAGCTGCG
The DNA here is from genome assembly GCA_045600425.1 of Fibrobacter sp. Lineage (GTDB taxonomy): Bacteria > Fibrobacterota > Fibrobacteria > Fibrobacterales > Fibrobacteraceae > Fibrobacter. The sequence continues at coordinate 733 of JAZRXW010000026.1, read as the reverse complement.
GTTCGACCATGCAAGAATGCAAGCATTCTTGCGCGGCACTCGCCTTGCTAATAGTTTTGCCACTTCGTGGCGAACTATACGGCTCGGCAATGCCTATGCAAGCATAGGCGCTGCACTCACCTTTAATAATGGCACGCTTCGCGTGCCTTACTTGTCGGCTCGGAAATGGAAATGAACGCGTTCATTTCCGCTTCTCTCGCCTCCTAGTAATTTTGCCACTTCGTGGCGAATTACTGGTCTCGGTCATAGAAACAAGCGAGCTTGTTTCTGCGACACTCGACCTTAGTAATTCTCCGCATTCACTTCGAAGTAGGACTGGGGATGTGCGCAGGTGGGGCACACTTCCGGAGCCTTGGTGCCGACCACGATATGACCGCAGTTGCGGCATTCCCAAACCTTGACTTCACTCTTTTCGAACACGGCGGAAGTTTCAACGTTCTTGAGGAGTGCGCGGTAGCGTTCTTCGTGGTGCTTTTCGATGGCACCTACCAGGCGGAACTTCTTTGCGTGTGCATCAAAGCCTTCGGCTTCGGCGGTCTTTGCAAATTCTTCATACATGTCGGTCCATTCGTAGTTTTCGCCGTCGGCAGCAGCCTTCAGGTTTTCAGCGGTATCGCCGATGCCACCCAGTTCCTTGAACCACATCTTGGCATGTTCCTTTTCATTTTCAGCAGTCTTCAGGAACAATGCGGCGATCTGTTCGAAACCGTCCTTCTTTGCCTTGGATGCAAAG
>JAZRXW010000025.1:0-5451 GCA_045600425.1 Fibrobacter sp. | reverse complement strand
GTAATCACGTTCATAAATTGACTTCCTTGAACTTTTCGTTCTAAGGTCCGTCACAAAGCATATCTCCGATTCCTTCAATCTGCCCGGCAGCCTCGCGGGTTGCCGTCCCGAACCGTTCCGTTTGACCGTCTCGTTTCGGGGTGAGGCCAATTATAGAATTTTCGTCACGGTTGTCAAGGGTTTTTCTTGAAAAATTTCAACTTTTTTCAGATTTTTTCTACTTCCGCCGGTAACATCACGTTTTATCAACCATCTATTAACAATGTTTATAAAAATGCGACCATTTTCTTCGCTTTTTTTCAATTATACTCGCACTTTCTTCCTTCACATGGACCTTTTCAATTTGTCAGCCAACTCTTTTAGAGCCTTTTTCTCCATTTTTCGGGTTTTCTCGCGGGAAAAACCGCATTCTTTCCCCACCGTTTCCAGGGACCGCCCGCCCACCGTGCCGTAACGCAACCGCAAAACCTTTTGGGAGGTTTCATCCAAGGCTCCAACGCACTGGTTCAAGAAACGAGTCAATTCCCAATGCGAAAAGCACTCTTCAGGATTAGGGCCCATATCTGCCAAGGCATCATCTGGCAAAGCGCCCTCGACAGAATCGTTAGAGAAGGTAAAGGCGATTTGATTTGCGGATTCCGTCTGACGGCGTGCTTCACGACGTTTCTTGGCGAGAGTTTCCGGAAGGCGGACCACTTGACTATGGCATTCCACACACTTACCTAGATACTTCTTGATCCAAGGTCGGGCATAAGCTTCGAAAGGCACTCCATAATCCACTTCAAAACTATCCAGCGCACGAAGCATTCCCGTTGCACCTTCTTGAACCAGATCTTCAAATCCTTGATTAGGATGACTGTACTTTCGTGCCACGGACCTTACCAGCGGCATGTAGCGCAAAGCCAGCGAATTTCGAACAAATTCCCATTCGCTGTAGAGATTTTGCAAGTAGTTCCACCAACCCGAATTTTCACCATGGAGATTGCAAGCCTCGTAAGTGAGGATACGAACATTCCAGAGAAAATCCAGCATTTCGCGGTTGGAATGAAAACTGGTCGGATCTTGAACCAAGCACGAACCGCCTGTTTCCGGATAACAAAAGAATCCACCTAACTCAAATATTTCATTACGAAGGCTCGCAAGCCGATTGAAAGATATTTTCCGCCCCATGCCCCTAATATGGCAAATTCCTCCTGCAGGTGGCAAGAAGAATTTTGTATAAAATAATTTATAAAGAGTTTAGAGGCCAGGTCGGGCGGAGAATCGCCAGAAAAAGACTAGAACGTAATGGTCTGTAAAACAGAAATACTGTGTTTTTCGGAATTCGGGTTACTAAACAGGTTTATTAAAGCACTTTAGTAACCTGTTGCACAAATAAAGTAATTTTAGAACTCATTCTTTCCAACAAACAAGGTTACCAATAAATCTATTCTATCCATTTTAGTAACCTTGTAGAGAGGATAAATTGCATCCGTCCCTTCTAATTCTTTAAACATTTTGCACATAAACTAAAATTCAGGTTACCAAAACGCACCCATGGAGGACTTCAGTAACCCAATTTGCAAAAAAGCCTATAGAAAGTTTACTGTGTAGCCTTTGCATCACCTGCAATAGACTGTAATAAGTGTTTCTCCAGCGAGTCCGCTTCTTTTTGCAAATTTTCCGATGCAGCCTTATTCAAGGAATCAAGTTCTGATCTCATTTCGGGACTTATTTCGGGGATTTCAATTTTCATGGCCTTCTGAAGACCTTGAGTCGATCTTATTAGGGAATCTGCAGAGAGAATGGCTCGCGGCCTTTTCGTGAGTAAACGCCCTGTCGCCTCCGCCTTCATAATCTTCTTGAAATCGAGAATCCAGATTTCGGTGTCGGAGCCGGCACGGACCGGCGGGCCCCAAGAATCCACGCCGGAACTGACCAGCCAGTGGATGTCATTCAGGTAGCCTTCTCCATAAGCCAACGGCCAAATCCATTTGATGAGAATGTTGCCCGGGAAGAACTGCCCATCGTGAGTGTGGCCGGAGAGGGCGAAGTCGGGACGGAATTTTCCAAAGTCCTCATCCACACCCTTGGGCTGATGATCCATGACAATCCAGGGAACAGAATGATTTTTTGTAGTGAGATGAGCTGCCGCGGGATTTGCAGCCGTCAGTTCCGCGAGACTCTTGCGAGGTTCGTCAAAGGTGCGGGCCTTCTGGAAATCGCGGCGTCCAGTAAAACAAGCGATAGGCGCATCTGCCGGAACACAGGCGGTGGAGTCATCTAGGAAAATCCAGCCCGCCTTGCGGAGGAAACCTTCGGGATCGGAGCCGGAGCGTTCCATGTAAGCTTCGTGATTTCCGTTGATACCGACAGCGGCAACCTTTGCGGTAGCGGCCAGACGCTGCATCAGTTTGTCGTAGCCTTGAGCGGTCAAGACAGAATCGTGAACGTCAGCCATGTCGCCACCGAACAAGATAAAGTCCGGCTTGATGGAATCGCACTGGGCGATGAGGCGCTCCAGCTTTTCCTGTTTGAAGAGCGGGTCGATATGAAGGTCACTGAAAAATACAGCCTTGAAATCTCGGGAAGCGTCAGACCCACCGTAAACCGTTACGGGAACATCCAGAGTGCGGGTCTTGTAATCGTAATGGTTGGGAATGCCATAAGCGAGAAGACCTGCAGTCAGCAGGACTGTTGCCGCAAGCACCGCACGCGCACCATTCCGCACAAAGTTGGTCTTGTACTGAGGGCGGCCCTTCTTCTTTCCGATAGTCTTTCGGTAGATCGCCCGAAGCCCCAGGAACATATCCCACAGCAGATACATCCAGAGGGCCTGACACAGCCAGATGACCATGAAGCACTGGAGCATTGCAAATACAGTAGAATTATTTCTCGCCAAAAAGAAGCTGGCGAAAGTCAGGATGATGGGAAGGCCGGCAATCAGTACGCCCTTGTTGCCTGCAGCCACCTTACGGATATTCAGGTACAGAACAAGAACTGCGACAACGGGAAGAATCATAAAAAACATCATATTGCTAATTTACTAAAATTTGTTCGAATATTTTTGCTGGATTCTTCGCTTCGCTCAGAATGACGTACAAAGTGATAATTATTTAAAATGTTGTACGCACTACTCGCCATATTTATTGCACTAATTATCTTCGGGCTTATCCGCGGATACAAATTTGACACACTGATGAAAATGAGCGTTTCCAATTTGAAGGCAGCAAGGAACATCGTCATCGTGATGCTCATGGTGGGTGCAATGACTGCCCTCTGGCGCTCAGGCGGAACCATCCCCTACATCGTGAGCCTTACCTCGGGAGCTTTGGAACCTGCGGTTTTTCTGCCGGTGGCGTTTTTGATGAATAGTGCCATCTCCGCCCTGACGGGAACGTCCGTGGGGACTGCGGCGTCCATCGGCGCCATCTGCATGAGCGTAGGGAACGCCTTAGGGATTTCTCCTGCGGCGTGCGGAGGCGTTGTCTTGTCGGGGGCTTTCTTCGGGGACCGTTGTTCGCCGATCTCTACCAGCGCCCTTTTGGTGGCCGAGGTGACGCAGACCAATCTTTACGATAACATCCGCGGGATGATTCGAACCTGTATTGTTCCCTTTGCGGTGGCACTTGCTGTTTTTGCGGTCATGGGAATTTTGGTAGACGCAAACGCCGGGGGAAACACGTCAGTTGGCATTTTCGAGAACTTCTACAATTTCCACTGGACTTTGGTGCTGCCTGCAGTTTCCATATTGATTCTCGCCCTGGTCCGCATTGACGTAAAAATCAACATGCTGGTCAGCATCGCCATTGCAGCGGCGATTACATGCGTGATGCAGGGCGTAAGTATCGTGGAAGTGGCAAAAATTGCATTTATCGGCTACAATGCACCTGAAGAAATATCTGCCATGATGTCCGGCGGAGGCGTCCTTGGTATGGTGAAGCTCTGCTGCATCATCTTGATTTCATTGACCTTCGTTGGGCTTTTCAAGGGCATGGGAATCCTGGATAAAATCCGCGGACCTGTCCAGCTTCTGGGAAATCGTTCGCCTTTCGGTTGTATGATTGCTACCGCGTTCACCACCTGCATGGTCAGCTGCAATCAGAGCATGTGCATCATCCTGACTAACGAACTTTGCAAGAATGTAGTTAGGAACAATAACAAGCGAGCCATCTACATCGAGAACTCCAGCGTCGTCATCGCAGGACTTGTCCCCTGGAGCATGGCAAGCATCATTCCCCTAGGTGCAATGGGCGCACCCACATCAAGCATTGTCTTTGCAGCCTACTTATATTTGATTCCACTTTTCCAGTGGATTTTCAGCAGGAAATCAAACTAAGGCTTTTGCGATAATTTTTTCGCAATAATTTCGTTGAGAAGTCCATCGCAGCCTTCGTTCACATCGCGCCAGGTGGCCTCAAAATTTCCAGTGTACCAAGGATCCGCCACATCGCCGGGACGACTGGTCCAGTCCATCATAAGGGAGACCTTCTTTCGCTCCTGCATTTCGCGGGAAGGTGACGCGGTCACATCGCGGGAGGTTTCGCGGGCATAGTCCGCTGCATTAATATTCCAGCGGAGATTGCGCAGGTTGTTGCTGTCCATTAGAACAATATAATCGTAATGGTCATAGTCCCGCTGGGTCATCTGGCGGGCAGCATGACCGTCGCAATTGATACCTCGGGAATTCAACAGGCGGCGTGCCGGCGGATAGACCGGATTACCGATTTCCTCCGTGGAAGTGGCAGCACTTGCGATTTCAAAATCATCTAATGTAAAGCCCGCTTTGCGAAGGTCATCTTCACGATCCTTCACCATTTTCTTCATGACAAATTCCGCCATGGGGCTGCGGCAAATATTTCCGTGACAAACAAAAAGAATCTTGGGCATAGGAAGAGTAGGAAGTAGTTAGTAGGAAGTAAGAAGTTGAAAGTTATTCAAATGTAAAGGTCTTTTCTTTCATGGAAATTTTGAATTCCCACAGTGGATTGTACTTGCTCATATTAACCTACAATTGCGACTTTAATTACATTGTCCAGCTTGTTTTCAAAAATCCGGTAGGCTTCCTCAATTTCTGCCAGCGGAAACTTGTGGGTAATCAAGGGCGTAGTGTCAATCTTCCCCTGTTCAATGAGGCTAAGAATTTCGGCACAGTCGCAACCGTCGACGCCACCGGTCTTGAATGTGAGATTCTTGCCGTACATTTCCGGCAGCGGAAGCGTCATGGGCTTATCGTAAAGCGCCACCACAGTGACGATAGCGTTGGGTCTTGCGTTTTCCCAAGCCATACGGAAAGTTTCTTCGGTGCCAGCCACTTCCAGAACCACATCGGCACCGCCATGGGCGCTTTCACTTTGCACCACTGCGCCACATTCCTCCGGCGTAGTCACAATCACCTGAGGATAATGCTTGCGCACAAATTCACGGCGGGTTTCGTCTTTTTCGCAAACAATAATCTTTTGCGGATTCTTC
>JAZRXW010000024.1:0-10001 GCA_045600425.1 Fibrobacter sp. | reverse complement strand
AGCACTCAAGGAAGCTTCTGAAGCATGCATCGACTATGCAAACTCCGGCATCAGTATTCTCTCCATGAGTCACCGTTCAAAGCCCATCGAGAACATGTTCCTCGAAACTGAACAGCTTCTCCGCGACCTCATGGGTATCCCCGCCAACTACGACATCATTTTCCTCGGCGGTGGCTGCTCCTTGCTGTTCTGCATGATGCCTATGAACTTCCTCCCGGCCGACGGCGTTGCCGACTACACCGACACTGGTGTCTGGGCAAACAAGGCTCTCAAGGAAGCTAAGCAGTTCGGTAACGTTAACGTTGCTTGCTCCACCAAGGCCGATGTGTACAACCACATCGACAAGAACCTGCAGCTCTCTGACAACGCAACCTACCTCCACGTTACTGCCAACAACACCATTTACGGTACCGAATGGCACAACTTCCCGAAGCCCAAGTCCGGCTTCCTCATGGCTGACATGAGCTCCGACTTCCTGGCTCGCAAGGTGAACGTGGAAGACTTCGGCGTGATCTACGGCGGCGCACAGAAGAACATCTCCTGCGCAGGTGTTACCGTTTCCATCATCCGTAAGGACTTGCTCGGCAAGGTCGATCGTCAGATCCCCACCATGCTGAACTTCAAGACTCATCTCGACGAAAAGACCGGCGTGAACTCCATGTTCAACACTCCTCCGGTATTCGCAGTCTACACCATGAACCGCACCCTCAACTGGCTCAAGCAGATCGGTGGTGTTGACGCTATCGAAAAGATCAACCGCGAAAAGGCCGCTCTCCTTTACAGCGCCATCGACAACTCCAAGGTGTTCGTCGGTACTGCTGCTAAGGAAGACCGCTCCCTCATGAACGTTCCCTTCGTATTCAACCGCGAAGTTGTTTCCGAAGAAAAGGATGCAGACATGGCTAAGGACTTCATCGAATTCGCAAAGTCCAAGGGCCTCGTCCAGATCAAGGGTCACCGTTCTGTTGGCGGCTTCCGCGCTTCCATCTACAACGCAATGCCCATCGAAGGCGTCCAGGCTCTCGTCGACTGCATGGGCGACTACGAAAAGAAGATCTTGGGCTAATTAGCCCTGGATTGGGCTCGAGCGAAGCGAAAGCCCAATATCCAAAAGCTAAGAGCCCAAAATTCCAAGGCTAAACTAAACAGCAACTTTTCTAGTCAATCAAGTTAAACTTGAAAAAGAAGTTCCATTCTACCGAATGGAATTTCTTTTTTTATATTAACCTAGTCTGTAAGGACAGTTTTTTATTTAGGAGGCATACTCATGAAAAAAATCATGGCACTAGCAAGTGCTGCACTTATTTTTTCCGCTTGTGATGATTCAACCAGTGCCACTGGCGGAGTCAACCTGGGAACCAAGTTTCTAAGTGCACAAAAAGTTACAGTTGATGAAGCCAATCAAACTATTGACATGTCACTGCCCATCTGCGAATACGTCAATGGAAAGGCCGTTCTGGAAACAATCGCATCCGGACCATCCCCCTATACAATTACAGATGGCCGATTGATTATTGACGATTCCGCCTTCCCCGCCAAGGGAAACAACAAATCCATTATCGGTGTTTGGGATATGGATCCTGACGAAATGATGGGCGACGAAGACATGGACTTCCAGCAGATTGGATTCAAGATGTATCTTGACATCGGCAAGAACAACTTTGACATCTACGTAAACTCAGACAACGTATGTATGGCCAAGATGTTTGCTGATATTATGGCCGACGATCCGGATGCAGAAGATATGAACATCATCTCCCAAGAATGCAACAAAATCGTGATTGGCGCAGAAGGCCAGAAGATGACCATTGAAACGAACCCAACGTTCCCCAATATTTCTATGAAGATGTCCATTGCAGGAATCACCTGCGAAATGAACATCATTATCGAACAAGCTTCTGAACAGAACTGCACCACAGAAAATGTGAAAAATGGAAATTTCGCTACCAACGGAATGTTCTTCCAGTCTCAGGAAACATCCAGGGGATGCGCCCTGTTTGGCATGGAAAAAGCAACCCGCCTTGCCAAGAAGGTAATGACCAAAAGACGTTAAACCGCCTTGTATCAACAATACTTTAAGAAACACCTGATGCCAATGCGTCGGGTGTTTTTTCTAACTTTACCGCTATGAATTCAGCATTTTACGTTTTTATGAAATTGTTGCCGAAGAACGCGGTAAGTCGTGCCTTCGGAGCATTAACACGCCTGCGCATTCCCGTTCTCAGTGCAAAAGCAAGAGACCTTTTCTGCAGCTATTACAAACTGAACATGGAAGAATCGGAATATCCGCTGGAGCATTATGCAAACATCGGCGAATTATTCATCCGTCATTTAAAGCCGGGTGCTCGTCCAATCGCCGATACCGAAATCGTAAGCCCCGTCGACGGTGTACTTTCTCAAACTGCAGTTTTCGACGAAAATCCCACTTTAATCCAGGCCAAGGGAAAAACATATTCCCTCACGTCCCTGCTTCGCAACAAGGAACTTGCCAAACGATTTGAAGGCGGAGCATTTGCCACAATCTATCTGGCACCATTCAACTACCACCGCATCCATTGTCCAGCTAATGCAGAAGTTATTGGAGCCAGTTACTGTCCAGGAACCCTGTGGCCCGTCAATGTGGGTAGTGTAGAACGAGTCGAAGGGCTCTTTAGCATTAACGAACGACTGACCAGCCACCTTAAGCTGGAAGATGGATCCGAGATGCTTGTCGTAAAAGTAGGAGCCACCAATGTAGGCCGCATTGGCGTCGCCTACAACAAGAAATTACTTGTCAACGCAGGCAAACTTCCCCGCAACAAAAAGCGTTTTGACTGGGCTCCCAAGAAAAAAATCACCATTGAGAAAGGCGGCGAACTCGGTCGCTTCGAAATGGGCAGTACGGTTATCCTCGTGGTAGACAAGAAGATTCGCGAAAGAAATCCGGACCTGTTCAAGAATTGCCTAGGTCAGGCAGTAAAGGTCGGCCAGGCTCTTTAAACGTTGTGGAATTCCATGATTTCCGCCAGACGTTTCGCCCTCAGCGAGCCTGATCTCTTTAAAGCCTCACAAGATTTTGTGCAGGCTTTTTCAGCGGTCCCCGATCCAGCACTCTTTGTTTCTAAAAAGGCAAGAACTTTAAAAGCAAGAATAGCATGGACCCTTTTCAGCAGTGCCATCTTTCAGGGAATCTCCTTTACAGACCTCAAGAACGTTCTTGTTGAACTATTCAAGGAGTTTCCTGAAGAAAAACTCTGGACATTACCTGTTCCCAAGGACCAGGAAATCAAGTCAGTCGTAGAAAGAGTCCTTCAAGGCAAAGACTGGAGTCTCAAGGACCATCTTCCAGGCATATTCTGGAGCGTCGGTTCCTTTGTGAGACATCACGAAGACCTAGTTCAATGGGCCACCCAACGCAGTGCTGCAGAAATCTGGCGAGACTTAGGTGAAATCTACTTTATGGGAAAAAGCAAGCCTCGTCCAAAAGCAGCAACCGCGATTTATCGATTAAAATTGCCAGCACCTCTTGGACTTGGGGTTGATATTAAAGGAGTTTTACCTCCGATACCTCTAACCATGGGGGCAAGACGATATCTGTCCATCCTCGGAGCAGGAAAATATGTCAAATTTTCCGAATTGTCAGCCGAAGAAAAACAATCTTCTTTCACCGATTTGCTTTCGGAGCTCAGTGTCGACAACCCCTACCAAGCAGCTCATGGCTTACAGTTTTTCCTGGAATCGGGCAGGAAAGATTTTTCCTGCCATGAGTTTTTTAAACAATGTAGGCATTGTCCACTCTACAAGCACTGCAAATACGCCAGTCTCAAATAACTTATTTACAACAAAAAGCTAAATTCACTATCGTATGAAATTTCTTTTTCGGACACTAACCTTACTCGTTCTCCTGATTCTCATAGGTTGTCAGGAAGAACAAGTTGTCCCCATAGATTATAATGAAATTTCATATAAGGGAATCAAACCTATCGAGTTTGTCGTAGACTCCTCTCAAGGCGAAATTGATTTCGTCAAAAAACGAATGAAATTCCGTTATCCAGTTCTTGTCGGAGATTCGCTAGATGTGGATATCATTGAATTTCAAAGCGATGTTTATGCTTTGGACTACTATATGAACAGTGGACGTTTCCAAGGTAGCCTTCCCATTCTTCGTGGAGACTTTCTTGAACAAAGTATTCGTGCTGATTCAAAAATATTCATTTTTAGACATGACAGCTATCGCCGTCATGAACGCGGAGATCTAGAGGCCTACGTCCGTAAATTCCCCGAATACCGCGGGGGATTCCCTCAGGAGTTTTTAAGCCTCCCCTTTGACAAGCGTATTTCGGGAAAGGCATCCATACAGACCAAGTCCTTTCTTGGCATATCATCCACGTTCCCTGTTCTCATCCAAAGTTATCAAGCAGACGGTCTTCTCTGGAACGTCGCCCGCAGTTGGGACGTTGTAGAACAGGAAGCATTTGACCAGTGGAGTCAAAAACTGAAAAAAACGATTCCACGCGGTATTCACCCGCAAAATGACTGCACCTACTTTAACCTCGGTCAAGGAATGCGTGGAATTGCCTCCCGACTTGCCGGCGGAAGAATTGTCATTGTATGGGGCTATCTAGACTGGTTTGACCTTGAAAGAAAGTTCTTTACGGCATCTGACCGCATTTACGAAGCACGTTTTTAACTATATTAATAACATGGCTATTGAAAAACTCGCAGAAACTCTTTTAGAAAAGCTCCGCTTTATCACTAAGGCGGAAACAGTTATTGGAAACCCCATTCAAGCTGGCGAAGCAACTGTCATTCCTGTCAGTCGCGTGTCCGTTGGTTTCGGATTAGGCGGTCATCAAAACAAGGGTGACACAACCGCATCTGGTGGTGGAGCATCCGTTGAACCCGTAGCCTTCCTAGTCATCAATGGCGAAGACGTTCGTATTATGCCGATCAACAAGGACAGTTCTCTTGTATCCAAGGTGATGGATATTGTACCCGACGTAGTAAACAAGTTCGCCAAGAAAAAAGAAGTCTAGCGTTCGGACATCATTGAAATCAGAAACCCGGTCCATCTTGAACCGGGCTTTTTTTTTCCAATGTTAGTCCAATTTTTCCTTGGCAGCATCCCAGGCATCATTAGCAGCCTTCTTTGCAGCACCAGCAGCATCGGAAGCTTTTTCCTTAGCGACATCGGCTACGTCAGAAGCTTTTTCCTTCGCGGCATCGGCTACATCAGAGGCCTTTTTCTTGGCAGACTCAAGAAGATTTCCAGCCTTTTTCTTAGCAGCATCAGCGGCTTCTTCTGCAGTTTCCTTCGCCTTGTCAGCCAATTCACTAGCGGATCTTTCAGCTTTTTCTCCACAAGCACACAGCAAAGCAGAAGCAATAATAGACGAGAGAATTAAACGTTTCATAACAACCTCTTTTTAATACAACTCAAATATAGTCACAAAAAAACCTGAATTTATTATCGATGTAAAAACTATATTTGTCAATATGAAATTTTTAATTCAGCGTGTAAAAAAAGCCCAAGTAGAGATCAATGAAGAAATCGTTGGTAAAATAAGCAAGGGCTACATGGTACTGATTGGCGTAGGCGAAGACGACTCCAAAGAAACCGCAGACCGACTTATCCGCAAAATGATGAATCTCAGGATTTTCGCAGATGAAAACGGCAAGACAAACTTATCCATCAAGGATGTGAAAGGCGAGCTTCTTCTGGTCTCCCAATTCACCCTCTACGCCAACTGCAATAAGGGAAATCGCCCCACATTTAACGGAGCAGGAAACCCTCAACTGGCCAATGAGATTTATGAATACATCATTGCTGAATGCCGAAAAGAAATTGATGTCGTCGAAACGGGGAAATTTGGAGCAGATATGCAGGTAAGTCTCGTAAACGACGGACCGTTTACTATTATGCTGGAATAAAATTTAGAGACTTTCCGAGGGCGATTCCCGGACGTATTCAAGGGTGGTCCCCGAGCCTTGCCTGGGGAGCTTAAACAATGAGAACAAAAAATATGTACTTCAACATTTTGCGAGCGCTGCTTTATTCCCTATTTATTGCGTCATTCCTCACATCTTGTGCCGGCCTTCGAGACATGGAAGATGGAAGTGCAAGCGGGTCAGGAGATTCCGGTATGATGGATACTCCCTGCGACGAATGTGGCAAGCGAGGCGAAATTGAACTGAAAATCACTGACGAAATCTATTACAGGGAATGGAACCAGGCAGCCTACAGTCGCATGGATTCTTCAGCCGTCGTGGGAGTATTTCCCGCATTAAAAGTCACTGCAGCCCGTCCCGAGACCTGCAGATTCTGCCATAGCTACAGTGCAGATGCATTGGACTTTGACTTGGCCCGAGTGGAAGATTCCCTCTTTGTGAAAGCCTTCCCCAAGATGCAGAGAGAACTCATGCTTCCCGGCATGCGGCTTCCCGACGCAGATTCCAGCTACTTCGATACACTGGCAGTAAAGATCCTCACGTCCAAATTTGCAGACGAAAAAAATTTGGAAGATTTCACGCCCTGGACAGAACGAGAAGGTATAGAGCAACCCATTACCCGGGACGTTCCGAAGGACTTAAAAAATCTGCTGAACGATATCGCCAGCCGTTACGGACTGCGTTATATGTCCATCCCCATCAGGTTGGATGTCCGTATGGATACGGACCTGGGAAAAGCTGGCGGTTTCACCTACAAAATTCTTTGGACACTATGGGATGCTCGTTACGGTGAACTGGTTTTTCTTACTTACTCAAGCTTCACCGCCTCAACCACCAGTAGGGTGTCCCCAGAAAAAGAATGGTCCGAGCCCTTTGCAAAAAGACTCTGGACCATGTTCAGTACCGACGTGACTAAACTAGAAAGCCACTAGTTATTCTTCGGAAGTAACCACCAATTCAATACGGCGGTTTGCCTTACGGCCTGCTTCCGTAGAGTTATCAGCCTTAGGTTGGCTGGGGCCGTAACCTACGGCGGTGAGACGATCTGCGGCAATGCCCTTGCTGATCATGTAGTCACGAACAGAGTTGGCGCGATCTTCGGACAATTTCTGGTTCAATTCGTCGCTGCCATCAGAACTAGTGTGTCCCTGAACTTCTACCTTAGCCTTGGGATTCAGTTTCAGCCCCTTGATTGCAGCATCCAAGGTCTTCAAGGAACTAGGAACCAGCTCTGCACTGCCAGCCTTGAAAGTTACACCTGTCAATTCCGCACGGGTATCATCAAAAACCACCGTAATGCCGCCAGAACTAGCTGTCTTGGAAACGTAAGGCGTATTACCGCATTCGAACGGACCGGTCAAACTTTCACAAAGAATGGTGTAAGTGTCCTCACGAGGAATATGAAAACTAGCTTCGCCATACTGATCTGTAGTAATGGAGATTTTCTTTCCAGATTTCTGTCCCACAAACACCAGCTTCTTGTTGGACTGGGTGACATCATCGTAGTTGGTGTAAGTTACATTCAAAACAGCATGTGTTTTGTTGGGAGCCAAGTCCTTGGCACAAACCTGAGCAACAAGGGCCGACAAAGCAACCACAGAACAAATCATCATTTTTTTCATTAAACACTCCTCATTAATTCCAAAACAAAAATAACTAATAATTATCTTTGCGTCTTTTCAAAATCTATGGGATATTCTAAATTTGTGCTGAAAAATTTTGTTATTAAGGAGCAACAAATGAACTTCAAGAAACTCGCTGCCGCCGTTCTGGGATTCAGCCTCGCCACCGCAGCCTTCGCAGCCGATGTCACCGACAACATGAGTTTTAAGGCCAACGTCCAGACTCAGGTTACCAAGGCACTGGACGACGACGATAACAACTTCAGTTCCGGCTGGATTCGCGCAAACATCGGCGGCACCTACAAGACTGACAATCTGGAAGCCTTGATCATGATCCGTATGTTCGCCCCCGAATTCGGCAACAACATTGGCGGCACCAACTACGACAAGTTCCTTGCTGACCTTTACTGGGTAAACTACAAGTGGAACGTGGGTGAAAACGACAAGTTGAACTTGAAGATCGGCCGTTGGAAAACTGACTGGACCTCCTCTCAGTCCACCCATTTCGGTACCTACATCGACGGTCCCCTAAACAAGCGCGGCCTTTGGATGCGCGACTACAGCCACAACGCAATCGAATTGGGCTGGAAGCATGGACTCAACAACCTGACCGCCATGGTTGCAGCCAAGGATGGCAAGGCTAACACCGGTTATATCCGCGTGGAAGACGACATGAAGTTCACTTTCCCCCTGGAATTGAAAGCAGCCTACCGCGGAAACCTCATTGATGTAGTGCAGAATACAACCTACCTCACCCACCGCGTCGCAGCATTTGCAAGCTATACCATTATGCCGAACCTCCGCGTGTATGGTGAATACGGCTGCATCTACACCGAAGACGAAAATATCAAGCTTGATGCCAAGAACTACAAGGCTCAGGAATTGTCCTATATGAACAAACCCGGTAAGATGTTCAACCCGTTCTACATCGGTATCGAAATCCCTACCTTCGGCATTCTCTCCAACCTGTTCGCCGAAGTGGAATACATCAAGAACCGCGACCAGGTTGACGCCAAGAAGCCCGATGCAGACGACCTGGCATGGACTGTAGCCCTGGTGAAGACCATCGGCAAGTCCAAGATGCAGTTCAGCGTCTATAACGAAGAAAAGCTTGACGATATTGCTCTGGCATTCCGCCTGACCACTACCATCAAGTAGTTTAAAGGTTAAAGGAGAAAGGTTTAAGGGTCGGGCTAATCGCCCGACTTTTTTATTTCATTTTGAAACAATCAGCTTTATTTCGTTTTCTTTTGAAACAGCGGTTTTCCGTTTGTATGGACCAAGAAAACGTCTTTTTTCCGCTAAACCCTCTTTCTGCTCTCACCTTTGGCCTTTTACCTATTTTGGCACAAAAATTGCTAAATTTAGGCCGAAACAAGAAAGGCCCTTGGGCCAGCTATTTAAACAAAAGGGTTTCCCAGTCAAGGAGCCCGCAACAAAGGAAAGAAAAATGATCAAGCCTTTAGCAGATCGCATCGTTGTTAAGCCGGCCGAAGCCGAACAGAAGACCTCCTCCGGTCTCTTCATCCCGGATAACGCCAAGGAAAAGCCCATGCAGGGTAAGGTCGTGGCAGTGGGCCCGGGCCGCAAGACCGAAGCTGGCGAAACAGTCGCCATGGAAGTCAAGGTTGGCGACGTGGTTCTCTACGGCAAGTACAGCGGTACCGAAATCAACGTCGATGGCGAAAACTACCTGATCGTTAAGGAATCCGACATCTTCGCTACTTTGTAGTAGGAAGTAAGAAGTAAGAAGTAGGAAGTAAGAAGTAGGAAGTTTGTAGTAAGAAAAAAAAATGGCGGGCTTGGTAGCCCGCATCAAAATTCACGCGACACCAGTCGCGTCACTATTCACTAGCTACTAACTACTAAATACTAAGAATTTTAAATAAGGAAAAAGAAAAATGGCAAAACAGTTGAAGTTTGATGTTGCAGCTCGCGAAGCCCTCATGAACGGCGTAGACAAGCTGGCAAACGCAGTTAAGGTTACTCTCGGCCCCAAGGGTCGTAACGTCATGATCGCCAAGGCATTTGGCGCACCCAACGTCACCAAGGACGGCGTTTCCGTCGCTAAGGAAGTCGAACTGGAAGACACTTACGAAAACCTCGGCGCCCAGATGGCCAAGGAAGTTGCAAACAAGACTTCCGACACCGCTGGTGACGGTACCACTACCGCAACCGTTCTCGCTCAGGCAATCACTCGCGAAGGCCTCAAGAACGTTGCAGCGGGCGCAAACCCCATGGACATCAAGCGCGGTATGGACGCTGCAGTTGACGCAGTCATCGAAGAAATCGGCAAGATGGCTGTAAAGATCAACGGCAAGGAACACATCGCTCAGGTTGCAACCATTTCCGCTAACAACGACCCCGAAATCGGCGACCTCCTGGCCAACGCTATGGAAAAGGTCGGTAACGACGGCGTTATCACCATCGAAGAAGCTAAGACTGCAGAAA
>JAZRXW010000023.1:0-3548 GCA_045600425.1 Fibrobacter sp. | reverse complement strand
GATGGCAGTGGTGCTGGTATCGCTAACGACGGTAGAATCCTTTCCTGAATTTTCGTCAGAGCCGTTCTCTGGTTTGTCTGTGGGGTCATCCGTCGGATTTTCTGCTCCGGGAATTTTAATAGTGATTGTGAATGTCACCTGATTGTTTTTGTAGACCACGGCCTGCCTGATGCTGAAGGTGTGTCACCGGGAAAAAAGATTGAGGACTGTGAAGGTGAATGCCTGGTGGAAACCGGCAAGAACATCAACGCTCACTACATTGCCCAGGCCCGTGTGGGAAAATTCGGCAAACAGTTGACCTTGACCGTTGAACTTTACGAGACTAGAGGGAATAATCTGATGGGCAGCTTTACCGCCATGAGTGAAGATGCTCTGCAACTTTTGAAGGGGATTGAACGGCAGGCCGATGGCATGTTTGCAACCATTGCTGGAGGGAACTTTGGCTTGAACGCTGGTGGCGGCGCTGATGGATTCGAAGGCGTTAACATGGGCGGCAGCGGTTACAAGGCTAGTGGCGCCAAGAGTTACATCGTAAGCATAAACAGCAACCCGGCAGGGGCCGTGTTCAGTGTGGATGTCCGCCCCGATGCGGATTGTAACAGGACTCCTTGCGATATAACCCTGAAGGAAGGTGACCACCGAATCAGTTTTGGGCTGAAGATGTACTTTGAAAAGGATACTGTTGTTGATGTAT
Source organism: Fibrobacter sp. (assembly GCA_045600425.1). Lineage (GTDB taxonomy): Bacteria > Fibrobacterota > Fibrobacteria > Fibrobacterales > Fibrobacteraceae > Fibrobacter. The sequence goes on along the minus strand of JAZRXW010000023.1, from coordinate 2,854 downwards.
TGCAACCTGGGCAGAAACTGATCGCGAAACTGAATCCGGATTTTGGAAAACTGACGTTGAAGCCGCAGTTGCAAAGCGGCGTGGGAAGCGCAGACGATCTTAGCTTTGAAATAGACGGTAACAAGGTTTCGGGGGAGAAGTTCCGCCTGGCTCCGGGCAGACACAGTGTAACCATCAGCCATGAATGCTACGAAATGGCTAGCTTCAACGTGAACATCAACAACGGTAGCGACCTTGTGTTTGATAAGCCCCTGGTGGCTCGTACCGGTGGCTTGAAGTTGGACGTGGTGGAAAACGGCAGGCCCAAGGCGTTGCCCGTATTCGTGAACGGTAGCCGCATGGGCGTGACGCCCTTTCTGGAGACGGTGCCTGTATGCTCCAAGGTGACCATCGGTGACGACCGCGAGCAGGTACCCGTGAAACTGAAGGCCAACTAGACCGTTGCCTATAGGCATTCTATTTCTTCTGTCATTCCCGGCTCTGACCGGAAATCTAGCGGGTCTAATAGTTCTACTTACTTTACCGACTTTCGCGACATTCAACGCTACAAGACCGTGAGAATCGGCAAACAGATTTGGATGGCCCAGAACTTGAACTACAAGATGAACGACAGCTACTGTTATAATAATGATGAGGGCATGTGCAAAAAATATGGTCGCTTGTACAAATGGAATGCCGCCAAGAGCGCCTGCCCTAGCGGCTGGCATTTGCCTAATGACGACGAGCGGAATACTCTGTGGACCGCTGTAGGTGGAACCCGCACTGCCGGTACGAAACTAAAATCAAAGGGTGGCTGGTACAATAACGAAAACGGCTCAGATTCCTACGGCTTCGCTGTTTTGCCGGCGGGCTACCGCAACAACAATGGCAATTTCAACGACGAGGGTTACCGCGCGTACTTCTGGTCTTCTAGTGAGGACAATAGCGATGACGCATATAACTGGTTCTTCTACTACAACAACGACGGTGTGTACGGGAACTACTACAATAAGGATATCGTTTTTTCTGTTCGCTGTGTTCGGGACTAAAGTGATGGTGAGCGTTGCGCTGACAAACTTTTTTTGGAGGGGGGTAATTGCCCCCTCCGTCTGCAAAAATATTTTTATATTGTTTAGGGCGACAAATTGACAAATGTCGATTCTTCGCCCTAAGGTGAGAGGTGAATTATGTTTGTTGGACGTAAAGCGGAATTGGAACGGTTGCAGACGTTGTGGACGAAATCGGTTGCGTCCCTGGTTACAATTCGTGGACGGCGGCGGATTGGAAAATCGACTCTCGTATTGGAATTTGCCAAAAGAAGCAGGGCGAAGTTTGTGAAACTGGAGGGATTGCAGCCTGTAGATGGTGTAAACAACGAGTCTCAACTGGCCGCTTTTGATAAGCAGCTTTTTAGGCAAACAAAGGTGAAATGTCTGAAATCATCCTGTTGGTTTGACGCATTCAATTCGCTGAATGAATCGCTTCCCAAAAAAGGGAAGACCGTTGTGCTTCTTGACGAAATATCTTGGATGGGAAAGTTTGATCCTGGCTTTGCAGGGGAACTGAAACAAGCCTGGGACAACTGGTTTTCTAAGCGGGATGATTTAATCGTGTTTTTATGCGGTTCCGTATCTTCTTGGATTGACAAAAAGATTGTTAAAAGCAAAGCCTTCTTGGGCCGCCCTTCGATGAACCTTGTTTTGCAGGAACTGCCCTTGAATGAATGCCTTGAATTCTGGGGGCGTGCCGCTGGGCGGATTTCTACAAGGGAGATTATTGATGTGCTTTCGGTAACGGGAGGTGTCCCTGAATATCTGGAAAACATAAATCCATCTCTTACTGCAGATGAAAACATCAAGACACTTTGCTTTAGGCCTGGTGCGCTGCTTGTTAGTGAATTTGAGGACATCTTTAACGATACCCTGGATGCAAACCTTGGGTTGAAACGCAAAATGCTTTATGCATTAGCCGAAAATAAGCTTACAGCAAGTGAACTGGCTGAAGAATTGCGTATGGAAAATAACGGCCATATTTCAGACAACTTAAATGAGCTTGAACTGGCTGGATTCATTATGAAAGATGATGGGATAAATCCTGCTTCCGGCAAAAAGTGCAATCAGGTCAAGTATCGCATTAGGGACAACTACACAAGATTCTATCTGAAATATATTGAACCGAAGAAAAACTTGATTGAAAAAGATTCATTTGAATTTTTGTCACTAGAGCAATTGCCCGCGTGGAATACGATTCTTGGACTTCAGTTTGAAAATCTTGTAATGTCAAATCTATCGTCACTAATGCGGGAAATCGGTTTGAACCATGCTTTGATTACTTCAGCAGCTCCGTACATACAAAATAAGACAAAACGTCAACAAGGGTGCCAAATTGATTTGTTGATACAAACCGCCAAAAGCGTTTATATTGCAGAAATAAAACGTCGCAATATTATTGATGAATCCGTAATTGATGAAGTTGAAGAAAAAATAAAACGTTTGAAATTGAAAAAAGGAAAATCAGTCCGCCCTGTTCTTGTTTACGAAGGAAATCTTTCAAAACGCGTGCCTGCGGATGCTTTCTTTAGCTATATCGTTTCTTCCGATCATTTACTTGGACGAAGGGCGACAAATTGACAAATGTCAATTCTTCGCCCTAAATATTTTGCACATAAATTGTTTTGAAATACGCAAAAAAGCTAGGTTTTAACCTAGCCTTTTGTTGTTTACAGGAGTCCCCATTACTTAATTCGAATAACAGATTGGCGAATCGCCTTTCCGTTTTTTGTTACTCGCATTAGGTAGACGCCAGCCTGCTTGGGGGCGGATTTTATGATGTTTCCGTTCATGTCGAAGTACTGGATTGATGCGTTGGACAAATC
>JAZRXW010000022.1:0-18265 GCA_045600425.1 Fibrobacter sp. | reverse complement strand
CCCCTACGATACTCCGATTCCGGGTTACAAGAACAACACCGTGAACAACCTGCGCCTCTGGAGCGCCAAGTCCACCGACGACTTCGGCCTCTCCTACTTCAACAACGGTGACTACATCGCCGCTGTGCAGGACATGGAACTTTCCGAAACTATTTCCAAGGTTCTCTACCCCAACGACTCCTCCATGAACGGTAAGGAACTGCGCCTGAAGCAGCAGTACTTCCTGTGCTCTGCATCTCTGCAGGACATCATCAAGCGTTTCAAGAAGACCCACGGCAACGACTGGAAGGTCTTCTCCGACAAGGTGGCTATCCAGCTGAACGACACTCATCCGGCAATCTCCATCGCCGAAATGATGCGCATCCTTTTGGACGAAGAAAACCTGGAATGGGATGAAGCATGGGAAATCGTTTGCAAGACCTTCGCTTACACCAACCACACCTTGATGCCCGAAGCTCTTGAAAAGTGGCCGGTCAGCTTGTTCGAAAAGCTCCTCCCCCGTCACCTCCAGATCATTTACGAAATCAACGCACGCTTCCTGCGCATGGTCAGCATGAAGTGGCCTGGCGACAACGCTCGCCTCGCCCGCATGAGCCTCATCGAAGAAGGCGGCTGCAAGATGATCCGCATGGCATACCTCTCCATCGTAGGTTCCTACGCTGTGAACGGTGTGGCAGCTCTCCACTCCGACCTTTTGAAGACCACCCTGTTCAAGGACTTCTACGAACTGTGGCCTGAAAAGTTCAACAACAAGACCAACGGTGTTACTCCCCGTCGCTGGGTCCGCAAGGCAAATCCTGCTATGTCTGAACTCATCAACTCCAAGATCGGCGAATCCTGGGTCAAGGACCTGGACGATCTGAAGAAGCTTGAAAAGTTCGCCAAGGATGCCAAGTTCCAGAAGGCATTCATGGACGTGAAGAAGCAGAACAAGGAACGTCTGGCCAAGTACCTGAAGGATGCTCAGGGCGTTGAACTGGATACCGACATGTTCTTCGACGTGCAGGTCAAGCGTATTCACGAATACAAGCGCCAGCTGTTGAACATCCTCCACGCCATTCACCTGTACATTCAGTTGAAGGACGGCAAGGAAATCATGCCCCGCACCATCATGATCGGTGGTAAGTCCGCTCCGGGTTACTGGATGGCAAAGCAGATTATCCGTCTTGCTAACGCTGTCGCCGCCATCATCGATGCTGACCCCGTCTGCAAGGGCAAGCTGAAGATGGTCTTCCTGGAAAACTACCGCGTTTCCTTCGCAGAAAAGATTATTCCGGCTGCAGACCTGTCCGAACAGATTTCCACTGCAGGTACCGAAGCTTCTGGTACCGGTAACATGAAGTTCGCTTTGAACGGCGCTCTCACCATCGGTACTCTCGATGGCGCTAACGTTGAAATGAAGGAAGAAGTGGGTGACGAAAACATCTTCATCTTCGGTCTTACCGTTGAAGAAGTTACCGAACTTCTCGCCAAGGGCTACCGTCCTCGCGACTTCTACGAATCCGACGACGACCTGCGTCGCGTGATCGACCTCATCGGTTCTGGCTTCTTCAGCCCGGATCGTCCGGACCTGTTCAAGCACATTGCAGACAAGCTCCTGACCCACGACCCGTACATGCTCTGCGCAGACTTCCGTAGCTACGTCGACATGCAAAAGAAGGTCGCCGAAGCTTACCAGGACAAGAAGCACTGGGCAGAAATGGCTATCCTGAACGTGGCTCGCATGGGCAAGTTCAGCTCTGACCGTACCATCGACCAGTACGCTAAGGAAATCTGGAACGCCAAGGCTTGCAGCATCAAGCTGTAATTAGCGTAAAGGTTAAAGGATAAAGGTTAAAGAGGATTCCTCTTAAAATTTAATCCTTTAAGCTAAAAAGCTCGCGGATGATTAATCCGTGAGCTTTTTTCGTTTACTGGAATAGGAAAAACTTAGAAATGCAGTAGCAATAAACTACCCGCATTTTATCTAAGTTTCTAATCCTTCAGACACCTTACGGAAACTGCAGTGCTGTACCGTGCGTTACCCACCCAGGTGGAGTCGCCATCGTTGATGCCGATTACGTAGGAGTTTTCCACTTCCTTACCTAAGGAATCCTGAGTAATATCCGACACGCGGAAATAGCCAGAGCGGCCTTCGTCGCCAAAACCGTAGACGCCAGCAGGCAGGGCGGAGAACCCGAATTCATCCTCGTCCTTTTCGGTTCTAGGATATTCATTCACGTTCCAGGCACCACGGGCGCGAAGCTTTACAGCAGACTTTTCGACACCGCCAATGGCTTCAAACAGTTCCGCCCATTCGTCGCGGCTAGGCATGTGCCATCCCTCGGGGCAAGAGACAGACTTGTGCGTATAATGATAACCATACATGTTGCAGTACTGTTCGTTATCATCATAACAGAAATAGCCTACAATATTTTCCTTCGGGGTATAACGGAGGTTTTCAGCAAACCAGGTCTGCTTCCCGATGGTTGTCGTGCGGTAAGTATAGCCATCACGTTCATCCGTAAATGAACCGTACTTGTATTTAGGATTCTTCAGCAGAATTTTCCAGGATCCGTCATCACAGATGAAGTTTGCAGTACGTCGACCGCTATTCTTTCCGCCATTTTTCTTGACGTCGCCATCATTGTTCCTGCTGCACTCGCCCAGGCCGTACTCATTAACCCAAAAGTCGTAAACATACTTTTCAAAGTCAGGAACAGAGCTGGAATCAAAATTTTCGACATTCTTGCGGATTTTCTTTAAGTCCATATAGACCGACGCAAAGTCCGCAATTTCAGCACGTTTCGTCAAGTCGTCAAAGGAGCCGTCTTCTTCAATATCTGCCGAAAATTCCGCCAACAGTTCTGAAAAATCGCCATCGCTGTTATTGGCAAGAGCCAAGGCTGAAATGGCCAGCAGCATGGCATCTCCGTCCGTCTTTCCAAAGATGTTCAAGTCCTCGAAAGTATAAGAGTCTTCCGCATTGAACAAAGTCTTTGCAATTTCGTTTTCGGCCTGCTTTTTAGCCTCGGTAACGTCCATTCCCTTTTTGGTCACCAGGTAGACAACGCGGTCATACTCCAACTGAGTCAGCAGATTTATGTTAACATTTTCTCTATTGGAGAGATCCACCAAGGCATTCAAGGAAATCTGTCCTTGAGATTTTTCACCGGTTACTTCGTTAGTAAAATATCCCGTACCTTCCAAAATAGCGTACCGAGAAACCAGGGAAACATTGTTCAGCTTGAAAGCGCCGTACTTATCCGTTTTCCCCACAAAGGCCTTGCCTGTCTGTAGCAGATTGTCGCCTTCCAGTTCGTAGGCAATAACCTTGGAGCCGGCAGCAAAGGGGCCCTTCTGTGCGACGCCGGAAACCATGGCTTCGGCAATGGCGTTACCACCTTCGGTACCACCACCTGCAGTGGAATCCTTGTCGGAGCAACCAAGGAAAAAAGCCACCGCAAACAGGGGCAACAACAAACCCTTAAACACTCTACTTCTCATCGGAATTTCTCTTTTTAGAAATTTTATGACTCAGTGGGAACAAATTCATCTGCATGCAGTAAACCCGATCAACATCTTCGGTTTCAGTCACTATGTCCAGAATTTCACGACGGAATTCAGCAATCTTATTGACAATCTTGGAATACTGTTCCGTGGTAATCCCGATGACCAAGTCGGAGGAATTGCGTTTTTCCACAGGGACCTTATCGAGGGCATCAATAGCCAAACGGCCCAACTGCTTGTGGAAATTTCTAAGGGCCACACTAGAGACATCCTTGTTGCCAGAGGACAAAACTTTGTCCGTCTGGGAATAACTACCGTCTTCATGCTGGGTAAGCATTCCAGTTGCAGTCAAGAACTTTAGGGCCTTGGTCACCTCTGTCGCAGAAATTTCGGGCAGAACCTGACGGCCAATATTTGAAGGCTTCGAATTTGCAGGAGCCTGCGGTGCAAGTTCCCTGATGACGGCATTATGCCAGCTGGCAAAGTAATCCAGAGAATCGTCACGCAAGACTCTTGTTTTGCAATTCTTAGACAGTTTATCTAGATTCTTTAGAGACTTTTCCTTTGCCGCAGCGGTCTTGGACTGGTCAAAATTGACCAGTTCATGAAAATACAAGGTTTCTGAGCTGGTCAACTTCATGGCCTTGGCCACCTGCGCAATGCCCGCTACACTGAGGTTCGCCTTTCCCTGGCAAACTAGCTTCAAATAGCCTGAGGATGTAAAGCCGGCTTTTTCCGCAAAGCCTCGCCAAGTCAGCTTTCCACGCCTCTTATTTTCGTCGTAAAAGTCCTGAACAACTTCGCGATAGTTCTGGTATTCTGCAATAGCTTTCATAAGTTACCCCATAATATAGAAACTCTTGTGGTGTTTTTCATAAAAAGAGCGATACGTTCAACAAAAATCAAGCCCGCCTTGCGTTAAAATCGAAACGGATTGGGCTGCGTTAAGCAAAGCCTTTCTAGTCCATTTACGGAAAGAACCCGCAAGCAACTTCAAAAAGAACTTGTGTTCATTGTCCAGGGAGTCCGGCAAATGAAGAACTTCCCCATTCCCGGTATACCTTGCCAAGCTCACCGAATATTCGAATCCGGGCACGCAGCCGTTTCGTCCAAACGTTACAGACACGGTCCGCAAATCCCTTTGGCTATTACGATCTGCGACAAGAACCGCTTCTACACCGGCGAACCTTCCTGAAACAACTTTCAAGGATATCTTGCGGCAGTCCACACTGGGACAAGCGTCAGCTACGACCTTCACATCCTTTGCGTCAAACAAGTTCAAAAACAAACTGACATCGTGAATTAACAAATCCAGAGAGACATCCACATCACGGCAACGTTCGCTAAATCCGTGTTCCCGACGAAATTCCAACTTGACGTTAAGAGATTTTTGCTCGGGGATTTCGAGGGCGGTTCTATGCGAACCGTTTTCAGCGACCGCTTGGACGCAATGTTTGGCAGTAGCCAGTGAAGAGATAATCTGCGATGCGACGGCCTGCGGAATCTCAGTCTGCGGGGGAGTTGTCTGCGAGGTTTCGGCCTGCAGGGCGGACACCGCATTTTCCAGGTCCTTCAGGAAATGTTTTCTGAAGTTCAGAAACAGCGGGTTGTAGCATTCCGACTGGGCGACAAACAGAAGGGTCTTCTTAGACAGGGAAAGTTCCACCAGTTCTTTTGCTTGCGAGGCCGTTGTTGCCAGAGGTTTTTCTACAAGAACAGGGACGGAGCGCTCCAGAAAATACTTGACGTACTCGTAATGCGTAGATGCAGGAGATGCAATGACGACAAAATCCGGAGGATTTTGCAACACATCTAGATTTTCATCTTTGTTCTCGCGGGACCATCCCGCAATTTCTGCATCAAGGACTTTTTCAAAACGCACACCGCATTCTTCAAAACGGGTCCTATGGCGTTTGCCCATAGTTCCGTTTCCGATTAAAAAAGCCTTCTTCTGCCCCATAGATAAATACACAATCCTTTAACACAAATATAGAAAATGCCATCCAGCAAAGAGTAGGGTTCTTTATAGCCCTCTCTTTTTTATCTATCTTTTATTGCACAGAATTGCCGAAAGAACACAGATATCATGGCAAATAGAAAGAAACTACCGCATAAAACCCAATCAGATAAAGGCAAACCTTAGGTAATTTTACCAACGCAAATTTGATCCGCAGGCATACAAAATGGAAATCAAGAAAACAAACGTAGCACGAATCCTCGACAAGCAGAAAATTTCTTATGAATTGATTCCTTATGTCGTCGATGAAAACGATCTGGGCGCGCAGCATGTCGCCGACAGTCTGGGCGAAGACATCAATCAGGTTTTCAAGACTATCCTGGTTCACGGCGACAAGATTGGATACCTGATGTGCGTAGTGCCGGGCAATATGGAAGTGGACCTGAAGGGTGCTGCAAAAGTCAGCGGCAACAAGAAAATCGAGACTGTCCCGCTAAAGGACCTGACCCCGCTTACAGGCTATATTCGCGGCGGCTGCAGCCCGCTTGGTCTCAAGAAGAACTTCCCCATCTTTATGCACGAAACCTGCAACAACTTTCCCTACATTTACGTAAGCGCTGGGGAACGTGGTTTGCAGTTGAAGATTGCCCCTGCAGATCTCATCAAGGCCTGCCGCGCAACCGTTGGCGTTATTGCACGAGTTCCACCGGAACCGCCCAAAGACTAAACTTACACGAAATTCCGACTCAGAAGAATTTTAATCTATAAAAGCGGCGCCATAATGCGTCGCATTTTTTATAGGTATCCGTAAACTTTTCGCTTGCGAATGACGAAGAATGCCGTCATGGCAAGGGCAGCAAGTTCCGTACCCCAGCAGGCAAACCAGATTCCGTTCATACCAAATGCCAGTGGCAGCAACAGCACAAAGCCTACCTCAAAAATAATGGAGCGGCTTGTGGAAATCGCCGCAGAAAGCAGGCCGTTGTTCAGAGCAGTAAATAAAGACGAACCGAAAATGTTGAAGCCCGAAACCAGGAACGAGAATCCGATAATGCGGAATGCATAGACCGTCATTTCGTAAAGTTCGCCATCATAACCAACGAAGATTCTTGAAAGCAATGGAATAGAAAGCTGAGCCGCAACAAAAAGTGCCACGCTGCAAATTCCGATGATAGCACAACAGCGTCTGAAAAGATTTTTTAGTTCATCTTTATTGCGGGCGCCAAAGTGATAGGAAATCACGGGAGCAACTCCATTGCAGAAGCCGATAAACAACGCGAAGAAAACGAAGGTGATATACATGATGACGCTGTAAGCCGCCACACCGTTTTCTCCAGCGAATCGCAACAGCTGGAAATTATACAGCAGCACCACCACAGAAGAAGCAATTCCCGACAGCAGTTCGGAGCTTCCGTTGAACGCGGATTTCAAAAGGGCGTGGGGCATCCATCGGGTCCGTCCCAGGTGCAATGTGCTGGAATTTTTTCGGATGAAATAAATCAGGGGAATCAAGCCGCCAATCAAGAAACCCACATCGGTAGCGAAGGCTGCCCCGAACAAGCCCCAATCTAGAACGCCTACCAGCACCCAGTCCAAAACCATGTTGGCAACGCCTGCGCCAACAGTTACGTAAAAACCCAGCTGGGGTTTTTCCGCAGTAATGAACAGGGACTGGAACAACATCTGCATCATAAATGCGGTCAGTCCCACTAGGCAAACCTTCCCGTAGAAAACGCTATCCGCAAGAAGGCCACCTTCGGCGCCAAGCAACTTCATAATAGGCTCCATCAAGAACCAGGTGGCCCCCAGCAGGACAAATCCCAACGCAATAACCACATAGACAATCAGAGAGAAATATTCGTTTGCCCGCTTTAAACGACCACGACCTTGCGCCGCCGCTATTAAGGCACTTCCGCCAGTACCGAACATCATACCCAGCGAAGCCAACATCATAATCACGGGCCAGGCCATGTTCACAGCAGCCAAAGGTTGCTTGCCTGCGTAATTCGAAACAAAATAACCGTCCACCACGCTATAGATGGAAGTAAACACCATCATGGCGATGGAAGGCAGCGTAAAGCGCAACAACCTGCGATAATCAAAGTGATCGGATAGCTGGATTTGCATGACGACCAAATGTAGAAACAAATATTCACTAATGAAAAGGAACAACTTTGTTTATATTTACGAAACGTGGAGAGTGTATGGTCAAACGGTTTGGAACTTCCTTGCATTCAAACCCGAACAAAACCAACGCATCTACAAAGGCGTCCATCTGTTCTTCTTTGCTTCCCTCAAGAACGCCTGTCATGGCAAAGGCGAACCGCCCCTTGAAAACCTGATTCACCAGAAACATTCTTCAGTTTACATTATTTTTCGCCAAAAGTCACCAAAAAGCATAGTTTTGGCGAAAAACATCCAGAAAGTTCAACACATCATGGAAATTTCAGGTCAAACTTGAAAATTCCACAACACATTAGTTATGTTCTTGGGCACGAGTGTGGCAGAATAAAAAAGTCAAATGTCATCTTTTGTCAAGCGATTGTTTTTATTTTTACGTCCATGAAACAAGGCTTTAAGGCTATAGACGCTCAAAAATTGATGGAAAAGGCACCCGCTTTTTCCCGAATTTCTGCAACCCTACAAGCCAAGGAAGAATCCTACCTTGATAAAATCACGGCTTGCGTCCAGAATTTACGAAAAGAAGCCGCAATAAAGGTTCTGGAAGGGATTCCCATCGAAGAACTGTTGCGGGCCGTGCCTCGCCTAAAAGTCAAGACCTTACGAGAAATGGGCCTTACCAACTACGCCCAAGTTTACGACTCTACAGACCAGGAGCTGGACCGATTCTACCCAGTCAGTATAGAGACAGCCCGTTTAATGAAGGATGAGGTCCAGAACATTGTTTCCAAGGCCATGGAAACAGTCAAGATCAAGATCGACAGCGAAAGAAAGGATCATTTATCCACAAATCTTGTTCAGGCTCTATATGTTTACCGCAAGGCTTTGCCCACTGTCAAGGAATGCATTACCGTGGTTGATGGCAAGGCAGACTATATAGCCTCCGCCCTGCAAGACCTGGAGCCAGCCACACACGCGATCAAGTTTTTCTTCAGGAACAAGACTGTTAAAGAGGCCGCTGCAGCAGCATACGAAGGTCTTTTCGAAATTCTTGAAGGCAGCATTTGGCAGAACATAACCCAGCAGCAGACCGCAATCAACAAGATAGAAGTAGCGTTGGCAAGAGACGCCTGGCTTGACTTCGAAAAAAATTCTGTCGAATACTACACTCTGCTAGAAAAACTCTTTCCTGACGAATTCCAGAAAGAAAACGAAATTTACGGACTTCCAACGGAAATTTCCCAGGAAATTCAACAAGAACAGCCTACGCTTGAAGGCATGAAATGCGCTTTGCGTCGTTACCAGGAATGGGGAGTCAAGTACATCCTTCATCAAGGCAAGGTTCTTCTCGGCGATGAAATGGGCCTTGGCAAGACAGTTCAGGCAATCGCTGCCATGATAGCCTTGCGCAACGGCGGAGCAACACACTTTCTTGTCGTATGCCCCGCCAGCGTGCTTACAAACTGGTGTCGAGAAATTGAGACACGAAGTAATCTCAAATACATCAAGATCCACGGTTCCAATCGATTAACGGACATCGAAAAATGGAAAGCGGAAGGCGGTGTTGCAGTTACGACTTACGAAACCACAAACTTTTTCTCGCTAGAACCTGCAGAAGCCTATTCAATGCTGGTCGTAGATGAAGTTCACTACATCAAAAACCCAGGTGCAAAACGCTCCATAAACGTCCGCAGACTATGCGAACACACAGAACGACTCTTGTTCATGACGGGTACGGCTCTAGAAAACCGAGTAAAAGAGATGCTATCTCTTATAGGAATTCTACGTCCGGCCATTGCGCAAAAGGCAGCGGATGTTGCTGCCATGGCTGTAGCTCCCCAGTTTTTGCAACTTATTGCCCCCGTGTACTACAGACGCAAAAGAGAGCAGGTCCTGTCTGAATTGCCCGAGCTAATAGAAAGCGAAGAATGGTGCGACATGGGCGAGCAGGAGCGAGACATTTACGAAAGTGCAATCCTTGACGGAAAAATACAAAAAGCGCGTCAGATGTCGTTTAACAGTCCAAATTCTGAGGATGCATGCAAGATCAGTCGCCTTAAGGAACTTGTCGAAGAGGCTGAACTTGAAAATCGAAAGGTGCTGGTATTTTCCTACTTCCTCAACACAATTGCAGTTATATGCAATGTTCTTGGCGACCGGTGCGTAAGCCCAATTACGGGCGCAGTCTCTCCAAAGCAACGCCAGGATATTATCGATGAATTCAGCAAGGCTCCTGCAGGAACCGTTCTTGTATCTCAGATTACCGCTGGCGGCGTAGGCTTGAATATACAGGCTGCAAGCATGGTTATACTATGCGAGCCACAATACAAGCCGTCTTCAGAAACTCAAGCCATCTCTAGAGCATTCCGTATGGGCCAGGTTCGCAACGTGCTTGTATATCGCCTATTATGTTCCGACTCCATCGACGAACGAATTACGGCCTTACTTAAATACAAACAGTCCCTATTTGACGCCTTCGCAGACAAATCCGTTTCCGGAGAGCAAAGCCTGGAACTGGACTCCAAAATGGTCAACAACATTCTTGAAGAAGAAATCAAGCATATTAAAGAAAAACGCGCTCTTCCCAAGGAACGCGAGTTGCTCAAGGAAGCGTTTCACAACAGCGAAAAAACGCGTATTGAACAAAAAAAATCGAAACGCCCACCCCTGCCTGGAGAATTGGATGACGAAGAGTTTGTGGCTCCTTCGAAGGAATTCCTCAGCACCACATTTGACTTGTATAACAACCTGTATTTTGATGGCGAGTTGCCCGACATTGAAGTCTCCTACGGCAACATCGGAACAGCTGTAGGGCAATACATTCCAAACGAGCCCCGCAGCATCATCATAAACAGCATCTATAAGCTAAAATACTATCAATACCGCAATGTACTCGTGCACGAAATGTGCCATTACCTTACAGACCTTAAAGGATGTGGAGCTGGCGCAGGAGATGGTCACAGCAAGGAGTGGGTTGCCCTAGCAGAAAAGTTAAACAGGAACTTCCCGGAACTACAGATAACTCTATTCTGTGATGAGAAACTGGTTTTTAATTAAAGATGATTTGGAACAGTTAAACGCTTCTCGTCGTTGAATCAATTCACGCAAATAAACAATCCGAAGTAAGTTTCACAGGTAGCGATTCCGTGTACTGATTTTTCTTCACGGGACTTGCCGTAATGAGCGTCTTGAATATGCCCTTGCGAGTTCCTGTTTCATTGACGAATGCGGCAAAGCGACGTTCAATTTTTTGGAACTCAACTTCACTAAGGCTATAATCCGTTTCCGAATACTTTATTTCGCACAAGTTAATCATTCCATCGGCACGGTCAATAATCAAGTCGATCTGGGCGCGATTTTCAGCATCCTTACTGCGCCAGGAATACTGCTGTGTGGAGATCCCGGCAATCTTGAGTGCCGCCTTTATCTGTTCCACATGAAGCAGGCAGACCTTTTCAAAGGCCATGCCCAGCCAAGAGTTCACAACAGGCGTGTTGATGTGATTCTCCCAATAACGAGTGTCGCCCTTCGCCTTGCCTTCAAAATACAGATGGAACAATGTAAACGGATCTACAAGCTGATAGATTCCCCCGTTTTCCTTAACCACTTTCTTTTCCCTAATCATGAACTTGCGAACAAAGCCACACTCTTCCAAATTCTGAAGTTGTTCCGAAAGCGTTCCGCCTTTTTCGCTTTTCATTTCCGCAATGATTTCCTTGCGGGTCAAGCCTTCCTTTTTTCGGGCAAGAATTTCTACAAGGCGCATGTAGGGGGCGGCAGAACTGAACAATGTTTTGAAAAGGCGTTTGTATTCGCGGCGCATCTCGCCGTTTTCTGCAAAGTAAAGACGGTCGATGTTTTGTGCAAGACTTTCGGATTCGTCAAACAAGCTAAGATAATAGGCCACTCCACTGGTAAACATATAAGTTTGCAAAACCAGCAGTCTGGACCATGCAAAATTTCTTGACTGTAAATACTCAGCGGTCTCCTGAAGAGTAAACGGTTTCAGTTTAATTTCATGGGTAATCCGGTTATGCAGCCCGCCCTTGCTGTCGATCAGGTTCTTGACCATCCATGATGTTGCGGAACCGCAAACAATCAGTTTGAAATTATCCTGGTTAGATGCCCAGCTGTTCCAAAAATGTCCAAGTGCCTTGACAAAGCCCGAGCCCTGCGTATCTAGACTAGGAATTTCATCAATGAAAACGATACATGGCTCACCAGAAGAAACCTTGCGCATTAAAAACTTGCGAAGCACCGTGAAAGCAGCCATCCAGTTTTCAGGTCGTTCTTTGCATTCAAACCCGAACAAAACCAACGCATCTACAAAGGCGTCCATCTGTTCTTCTTTGCTTCCGTCAAGAACGCCTGTCATGGCAAAGGTAAAACGCCCCTTGAAAACCTGATTCACCAAAAACGTTTTACCCACTCGACGCCGTCCATAGAGAGCAATAAACTCTGCATTTGCAGAGGCTACATAGCGTTCCAGTAGTTCAATTTCAGCATTTCTTCCAATAAGACTCATGCCTATAATTTACATTAATTTTCGCCAAAAGTCATTAAAAAGTAGAGTTTCGGCGAAAAATACGCACGATTTTCGCCAAAAGTCATCAGAAAGCAGAGTTTTGGCGAAAAGCATCTCATTTTCAATGCGAATTTGACTACAATTTCAATAATTCCCAGTTAGGCTCTAACGCCGGGCGGTGCAAAAACGTTTGATTCCAGGCATTCGCTGTTAAACGCCCCCAATGGCGCCAGCTTGTTGTATATACATACTGTGCTCCCGAATCCAATTCGATAACGGGCGCACCCAATTCGCCATACTGATGATAATCTCCATCAAATTTTATCTTGTTGCGAATAAGTTCAGAAACAACGAAAGACTCTATCTCATCTAAATTCGCAGGACTTTCTACAGCAAAGTCTTCCTCAACAGGCTTTTTCCAATACAAGATTTTCATAGAACTTTCAACCCTTTATACTTCAAACCAGTTTTCTAGTTTCAGCAAACTGATTTTCTGAAGAGGCTGAAAATCTTTTGTATTGCGAGTCACAAGAATCATGCTGTTGGCAAGCGCCGTAGCCGCGATTTGCGAATCACAAACAAGGCGGGGCTGCCCCATCTTTTGCATTGCAGCAAGGATTTCTCCGCACACTATGGAAGCGTTTCGATCATACGAAATTATAGAGAATCTTCTCTTGATGACTTCTAAAAATCCTCTGATTTGATCCTTGCGCTTTCCATCGGGTAAAAGTTCCATACCCATTTGCAGCTCCTGAAGCGTCACTGCAGAAATTGCACAAAAGCGTTCCCTGCCCTTCAATCGCGACATTACGTTTGCATCTGGTTCGGGTTTTGAAAATTCAGAAATAATGTTTGAATCAAGCAGGTACAAAAAGCTCATCATCATCCCCAAATTTTTGAAACCTTTTTGATATTGGGCAGTTCCCGAGACTTTCTATTCAAGATTTTGGAAACACCGTCGTCATCCACATCAAAGTCGCGGCGCCATTCATCTAACTCGTCCGCAAAAGATTTTCCAAGCAAAGCGCTAATCAGGGAGCCGCGCTGTTCATCAGAAAGACTAGCCAGAACTTCGTCAAAGGATGCAGTGTGCGAGGCATCATATACAGCATTCCCTTCGGCAACTACCGATGTGTCTGAAAATTCCGGTCGCGCACCCTGTTGGGAATAAGAAGACGCATTGGTCATGACAACGCCGCCATCACATTCAGTGAATGTCACATAGGAGCCTTCCTGCAGTCCAAGTTTCTTGCGAACTTCCACAGGTATAGTGATTTGTCCTTTTGAGGTTATTTTAGCCGACAGCATTTTTATTCCTTACATTTCCTTACTTTCCTTACCAATATACATTAATACAAGAACAAAGCAAGGGGACAAGCGTAACGTCACTCTCTTTTGCTAGATTTGATAAAAGAGGATTTTATGGCCATATATCAATTTGTTGCAGAATTAAAAAATTTCAAGCCTCGCATGTGGAGGCGATTTGTCGTTGCCGATGACATGAAGCTTTCCCATTTCGCATACGCAGTCATGTATATGTTCGGATGCCAGGCAAGCCACTTGTTCGCCTTGTCTGCAAAAAAGGAATCCTCAGACGACGACTCCTGCGCCCAGGCGCCCCAAAATATTATTGACATCCGCAACCTACTGAACAACAAAATCAACGAGAAAGACAAGCGGGAGCTCCTCCAAGACATATTCAAGAAAAGCGCCTGCTCTTTTGTAGGTAACGAAATCACCTACCAGATTCCAAGTGAAGACATCGTCAACGAAAGCGAGGACATCCGAAATTACAAGGTTCTGGATGTTTTCAAGAAAGCCAAGGACAACGCACGTCTGGAATACGATTTTGGCGACGGCTGGGAATTCAAAATTTCCTTAGAGAAAATTCTTGAAGACGACGCCTTTGAAAAAGAAGACCTCCCCTTAGTTCTAAAGGGAAAAGTCCGAGGCATCATCGAAGACTGCGGCGGCCCCTGGTTTTTACAAGACCTTGTGGAAAGATTCCAAAAATCAGAAGACCCGAACTACTGCGGTGATGGTCTGTCGGAAGATGAAGAAGACTGGTACGGCGAAGACCTGGAAGAAATTCTTTATTTTGATGTTGACGAAGTGAACGGCGGCTTACTTGAAGGAATTGAAGATCAAGAGTGCAGTTTTGAATCTGATTTTTAGATAGAGTTCTTCGCAAGAATTTCTAGAAACTCCCGAGGAGTTACAACAAAAAGGAACTCCAGGAAAATGTTTTGTATTCCCAGTTACGAGTGACGCATCCCTATCACGGCAGGCAAGAGCAACATCATAGAACACAATGTCTTTTGGATCAGGAAGTTCAACACCGCTTTGGGGAGCATCAACGTTTATACAAAGATTCTTGATGTTTTCTAAAGTTTCATCAACAGCCTTTTTATCAAGTTCAAACTTCGGTCTAGAAAGGACCTCTCTATATTCTGCAAGAATTGCATCATTAACAAGCAATTGCACTTTCCCGGCAAAGAGTTCGTGCATCACCAACATCACCGGAGATAAAGGATTCTTCGTCAGCAAAGATGACACAATAACATTAGTGTCAATAACAGCATAAACCAAGGCAACCTCCGCTGTTGTTATTTTCCTGCGCGGTAGGCAGCAATTTCGGCCTCAATTTCTTCTTCACTCATCCCTGCGGCAGCCCCCTGCTGAGCTTGATTGCGCAATTCCATAAACGCGCTCCAGCCCCTATTCGCGGAATAGGTGGCGCGGGGTTCACGGACTTCGAAAGGTATAGCCTTTTCGGCCACGGCCCGCTTCAGGAAAACGCGAATGGCCGTCGGGAGGTCCATCCCCATCTTGTCAAAAAGATCGGCAGCCTCGTTCTTGAGGTCTTCATCCATACGAATCTGTAGCACAGTAGTCGCCATAAACGCCTCGCATCACAAGTTCAATACATTACAAAAATATGCAAGGCGAGCGAAGCACCCAAATGTTCACATTTGGGTATTTCCGAGCCGAAGCAATTTTATCAAAATATAATACAAAACATTACACATAGCAAGGTTTGTATTTACATATCATTCTCGTAGTTATACTCTTCCCTATTGAACCTGTTGTAAGTCTCCTCTAACATTTCAAGATTCTTGATTTCAAAATCAACGTACTCATGGTCATTGGGGATATCCCAGCCATGAAAGCACAATTTTTGACTTCCGAGAATATGGTAGAATTCATTTATCCAGTAGTTTTTCATCTGATAGACAATGGTCTTTCTCGTGTAGCGTTTATTCCTAAATTTCAAAACGATTCGTTCAACGCGTTTGCCTTGAAACATTTTATCAATTTCTTTCCAGTTCATGGGAAATTCCTTTTTTGAGTGATTTTATTTGCAATAAAGATAATTTTAGTTGAATGTCATATTCTGTCTTTTGAATGGATTTATATTTAGGGGGAAGAAGATTTTAAACACAGAATGCCTATGAAATTTTTCATCTTGTTATTGATAATCGCCAGTTCCTCCTTTGCTCGCCATCACCATTGGGGAGGTGGCAGTACAATAAACATCAACAGTCACAACAAAACATACTACGAAGATGTTAATATATATGCGGAACAGCGTTCTGAAGAAAGAATTGAGGCTGATTTACTAGATGAACGAGTAGAATACTACGAGAATCGCTTTAGTACAGATCGGGCAACAGCCCTGGCCCTGATAGATTTATCGGCAATAAAGAAAAAAACTATTCTTCAAGTTTATGAGAATTACTACAAGGAAATGTGTCCATCAAACATTCTTTCTTATGCAGAAATGGATTACAAGACCATAGCTATGCTCAAAGAAATCGGCTTTAAACAAAACGGCACAAGTTGGTTTTTCGATGGTGAAAAAGTTTCCGTCGGTAAACCTCGTTTGGGCGCAACAAATAAAAAAAACATTCCCGATGATTTATATTTTAAGGTTTCCGCAAAGATAACCGACTCCAATTCCATCTTGATTAAAATCAAAACAAATCTTGCAGACAATAATTATCTAACAGTATTTTTCTACGACGAAAAAGACACAACACTAAAACACACCATCGATTCCGTTTATGTAAGAGACGGAACTATTGAAATCGAAATTTTCTCGCCAAGAATTAGCAAAGGAAATTACATCATAGACATTGAAGACGATTTAGGGCCGGGAATCAGAAACGCAAAGTTACCGAACAAAGTTCAGGCTTGCGGACGATATACACGCCTAAATCCCTTATTTAATGACAGAACGAGAGTTCATGCGAAAAAAATGAAGGCACTGAGCCTAGAAAAAGACATCTTCGTCAAAAACATCCAAACAAATTCCTTCCGAAAGAGCGAAAGAGAAAAGCCTCTAGCGAGTTTTGGGAGTTTTATAGATTCCAGGGAAATAGAAATCACGGACTCCACAAAAATTCTTTTCGGTTTGTTTACAAAGACCATCACCAAAACGGTGAAAGATTCAAAAAAATACAAGACCGTAAAGATTGGCGACCAGGTTTGGATGGCTGAAAACTTAAATTATGCATCAAAAGGCAGCCGTTGCTATGACGATTTGCAAAGCAATTGCGATAAGTATGGGAGATTATATTCCTGGGAAGACTCCAAAAACGCCTGTCCTGACGGATGGCACCTGCCAAGTATTGACGAATTTAAAACGCTAAAAGAAACAGTCACCCACTTGGACGAAACAAGATTCAAGACAGGCTTAAACGCTAGCGCACTTCTAAGATCTAAAACTGAATGGATCCACCGAAATGGTATTGATGACTACGGCTTTAATGTTTTGCCAACAGGCTTCTTCGATGGCAAACCTTCTCCAGAATACCAAGAATACAACAGGATGGGGGAAATGGCTATTTTTTGGAGTTCCACACCAATCAACGATTGGCAGACAAGAGCTTTCGTGTTTAGCGAAACTAGACGGCCTGATTACAACGCGGACAATCTCATAAACGTATCCAGCAATGCGGATTTCAACTCAATTAGATGCATAAAAGACTTCTAGTGAGAGACTGCATCTGAGAATACGCTATCTTCCAAACAGATCCGAATGGGAGCCCGTTGCAGTCGGAGACAGCATCGATCAAAAGCCCCCTTGACCATCACCTTGTAATAAAGATATTTTAGTTGAATGTCATATTTTGTCTTTTAAATGGATTTATATTTATCGTAAACGCATTTTTATCCGTGATTTTTTGCCTGTATCGCGGAAAAGGAGTTGACTTATGAATAGATTTAAGTTACATTATAATGACAATGTCATTCAAACGAGGTCCATTTTGGCTAATGCAGTTCTTCAAATTCGTACCGATGCCGAAGTCAAGGCGAAGTGCGACTCTTTGTTCAAGGACCTGGGCATTACCATTTCCGACGCAGTCAATATGTTCCTGCGCCAGTGCTTGATCCACGAGGGAATCCCCATGGAAATCAAGAGACCTCGCCCCAACGCAGATACCCTGCAGGCTCTCGCCGAGGCAAAGCAATTGGAAGCAGACCCAAACAAGAAGGTCTACGCCAATTTCGATGAACTTCTCGGCGAGGTAAAGCAGGATGTATAATCTCGTTGCAACCAATCGTTTCAAGAAAGACTTAAAACTCGCTATCAAGCGCAATCTGGACATAGGTCTTTTAAAGCAGGTCACAGACTTGCTCCAAGCAGGGCAACCTTTACCTGAGCAATATCGAGACCATGCATTGACGGGAGTTTTCGAAGGTTGTCGAGAATGCCATATCAAGCCAGATTGGTTACTGATTTATAAGGTTTCTGACCAGGAATTAATCCTTTACCTGACAAGAACCGGGTCACACTCCGATTTGTTTGGGAAATAGGATTTGCCACGGCGCTCTCCAAATTCTATGTTTGGCCTCACCGTCAGATGTCGTATTTCTGCGGAACCGGGCAAGAACTGCCCAAAAAAGGAAATTATTATGTCTCAAATCAACCTCACCATGCCCGATGGCAGCGTACGTACCGTTGAATCTGGCACCACCGGCCTCGAAGTAGCAAAGAGCATTTCTGAAGGCCTCGCACGCAAGGCTCCCGGCGTGAAGCTGGGCGACAAGGTCCTGGACCTCTCCCGCCCCCTTACTGAAGACGGCGCTTTCAAGATCATCACTCCGAACAATGACGATCCGGATTGCTTGATGCTGCTCCGCCACTCCTGCAGCCACGTGATGGCAGA
>JAZRXW010000021.1:0-21741 GCA_045600425.1 Fibrobacter sp. | reverse complement strand
GGTAAAGGATAAAGGGTAGAGGGTAGAGGGTAAAGGATGAAGGGTAGAGGGGAAAGGGGAAAGGATAAAGGGTAGAGGGGAAAGGGGAAAGGGGAAAGGATGAAAGATGAAAGATGAAAGATTAATTGTTAATTGTTCATTGTTAATTGTTAATTGTTAACCGCTTATTCTTCCTTGTTGGCGGAGATGGAAACTTTGCGGACTTTTGCAATGTTACATTCATCCAAGATGTCTACCACCACACCGTTGGGGGCATCGCGATCGCTGACAATAATCACCGGACGATCGGGGGCTTCCGCCATCATTTGGCGAAGAACCGTTTGTAAAGTAGAAAGGTTCACTTGGGTTTCGTTGATGTGGATTGTCCCCTGGCGGGTCACTCCAATCAAAATACTTTCCTTTGCCAATTCCTTTGCGGAGCTAGCCTTAGGCTTTGTCACATCTACACCGGTTTCTCGAGTAAAAGTAGAAGTGACAATAAAGAAAATCAACAGGATGAACACCATGTCCAGCATCGGGGAAACATCAATGCCACCAGCATCACGGTTTCTTTTCCTAATAAAGCTCATTTTGTTACCTCGCTAGATCCTTCGCTTCGCTCAGGATGACACTCGAGTTCCTCAAGATGACACCCAGATTGCACAGAATCAAACACATAAGACTCAAACTTCAAAGCTTCGCTCCAAGCTTCATCTTCTACAATTTCAACACGACTGGACAAATAATTGTAAGCCAGCATCAAAGGGAACGCCACCAACAAGCCGGCCTGAGTCGTCAGCAGGGCTTCGGAAATACCATCAGCCAAAAGAACCGGGTTACCAAAGCCGAACAGCTGAATGGTTTCAAAAGTATGGACCATACCCGATACCGTACCCAACAAGCCCATCATGGGAGCTAAGGCGGCACAAGTAGAAATAGTCTTTAAAGATTTTGAAAGATTCAACGACATACGATGACGCGTAGCTTCCATAGCATTACGAACCGCAATGGGTC
This sequence comes from Fibrobacter sp., assembly GCA_045600425.1. Taxonomy (GTDB): domain Bacteria; phylum Fibrobacterota; class Fibrobacteria; order Fibrobacterales; family Fibrobacteraceae; genus Fibrobacter. The sequence continues at coordinate 20,748 of JAZRXW010000021.1, read as the reverse complement.
CTTGTTCTCTATAGTCTCGAACATCTTTTACCAACGCATAGAAGAAACCGAAACGTCGACGGGATAACTTCTTAAAAGCTTCGTCCTCCCCTTTCTTCTGCAGGACACTCCAAAATCCAGAAATGGACTTCCCCTTGAGCATAAAATAGTAACCGTACCGTTCGATCATCAAAAACCAACCAAACCACCCCAACACAAAGATTGGGGCCAGCACCCAGCCGCCTCTAAAGAGAATGCCGAAAGCAGCTTCAAGTATGGAGTTTTGATCTACACCGGTGATCAAATTACTTTTCCTTAATCCACAGAGCGTTCAAGACCGCCAAACCCGCTTTTTCCATACGACCGCGGAGAGCATCGGCTCGAGTCGCCAAGAACGTATGCAACAATTGAAGAGGAATTGCCACAATGAGACCGGCCTCCGTAGTGACAAGAGCAATGGATATACCACCAGCCAAAAGCTTCGGATCAGAAGTTCCGTGCATGGTAATGACATCGAACAATTCAATCATACCCATCACCGTACCTAGCAAACCCAGAAGCGGAGCGGTTGCTGCAAAGACAGAAACCCATGTCAAACCAGATTCAATTTTAGGAACCTTGGCAGAGAACACTTCTTCCAAAGCCTTTTCCGCTGCAGCACGACCGCCATATTCCTTCAAGAGAATAGTCTTCAAGACTGTACCCACAAGACCATAAGCCTTCTTGCTTTCGGAACGAGCCTTTTCAATATCACCTTTTTCCAGGGCTTTCAAGGCTCTACGGGCTCCAAAGCCCCCGAAACCAAAGATTAAAAGCCAAAGCAAACGCCAGACCACAATTAAAAGACCTAAACCAAATAGAGTCACGATAGGATACATCAAAATGCCGCCATTCGTGAAGAATGTAATCAGTTCATCCTTCCAGGTCGTTTCCTGATGATTTGCCAATTCAGAAGAAAGCTCCGTACTCAAAAGCACGTCTACAGGAATATTGACAAAAGCAGAATCCTGAGCATCGGTAAAAGCCTTGGACACCTCGGACTTTGTTTCGGGATTAAGATTTTCCTGCCAGCTAAAGGCACGTTTCTTTTCTCCGGCCACCGGAAGCATCAAGGCGCTGGGGCGATTTCCCAGAGAGTCCATAGCAGAGTTTGCCATCTGCATGGCGTAAAGACCGCCCATACGCAAACGATAACCTTCAGCCACAACACTGCCAAACATCAACTCAGCTTGTTCTATCTGAATTTCGCGAGTAAATGCCATTTCGTCGCTAGCCACCTTCAGGATAGACTTTGCGATGCGGACAGGATCATCTCGATACAATCCCATTTCCTTCTTGACCTTATTCTGAACTTCTACTCGTTCAGCAATCTTAAAGGGAATGCCTTGTTCCTGGAACTTGGATAGAGTTTCTAAACGTTCCGGACCTGCAGCTAACGAAAGAAATTCCGCCCTGGCTTTTTCAGCCTGCAACTTGACCTGGGCCAGATCTTCACGAGCAACACGAACATCTTCAAAAAGGCGGGCACGTTCACTCATCAGAGCGTCCACCTTCTCCTTGCTTTCGCTGTACTTCTCGTTGAACATTTCGCGTTCCTGGTTAGCAGTCTCACGATCCTTCCAACGGGCAGCCACAGCCATATCACGCTTTTTGCGAGCTTCTTCAAGGTCGGCCTTGGCACTGTTCAATTCAGCACGTTTCTTTACAGCATCAATAGATTCGCCACCCTTTTGTGCGAATGCAGGTGCGGAACACAATACAGCAGCAACAGCGACAGGAGCAATCCACTTACGAAGATTCAGCCACTTCAAATTCATTACTTGGCCTCCTTAGGGAGTGCAACAGGAATAGTCACAAGCTTAGGCGCTGTCTTGCCTTCAGCAACTTTCATCACATCCTTCAAAGCGGTCCTCATGGCCAAATCGTCAGAGACGTTGTTCCAGGCATAACCACCTTCGGCTGTCTTAGACAACCAAAGCACGTCATTACCATCATTACTTACAAAGATGGAAGAAACTGCTCCATAACGCAAATATGTGCCAGCAACATTTCTGTTGCCCACTTGCAGGAATCCCTTCCACACTTCTGTGGTGTATCCCAGGCGAATTCGGTCATAGAAAACTTCAAGGACCCGATTCAATCCGTCGTCGGCCTCAATCAAGTTCTTATGGAGTTGATTTGCAATTTCCTTGACACTATTGACCACTTCTTCGTTACGATAAGGAAAGTCCGCTTCAAATATGGGAACAAGAGAATCAATCACCTTGGCTAAGGACTCATTGTATTTCGTCTTCTTATTTTCAAAATACTTGATGGTACCGGCAGTCTTCTGACGAGCTTCCGCCAAATTCTTGATTTCGATTTTCAAGGAATCAATTTCAGCCTTCAAAGATTTACTTTGGGAAGCAATGGCTTGCACTTTTTTGCGCCCCACCTCAATAAACTCCGCATGGCGTTTCTTTTCGGCGTCGTGCATTGACTTTTCACGGGCAGCTTCGGCCTCCACCGCCTTAATTTGGCGGCGAACGCTTTCTACAGTTTCCTGAGCATTAGCAAAAACACCAGCCAAGCTCAGGCATAGGAACAACTTCATCAATAAAGAGAATTTCATAATCTAAAAATACAAAGAACCAAACACAAAAACTTTGCGTTTTTCACAAAAAAGAGTTTTTTTTGAAAAATCTACACACAAAAAAGACCCCTCACGAAATAAAAAAAACGTCTCCCCAAAAGGAGACGTCCATAAAGAGTTTCCTGATTTCGGAACTTGCAAAGCAAGTTCCCCAGGAGTCCAGGGGGGCGAAGCCTCCTGAAGATTCAAAGGCTATTTTGCCTTTGAATCCTTCAAATACTTCGGGGTAATCTTACCACCGGCCTTCTTGATTTCCTTAATCAAGCGAGTCCAACCGGCATTGGTAGCCCAGTCAAGAACGGAGTAACCCTGACCGCACTTTGCGTTCACATCTACACCACGCTTGATGAGAACCATGAGAGCATCGTAATTTCCTTCCTTGGCAGCCCAGTGAATCGGCATATAACCGTCCGCAGCACGGGTCTCCAGAGGTGCTCCACCGTCTGCAAGGACTTCAAGCATTTCGGCCTTGCCAGTTTTTGCAGCCAGCAAAACTGCAGAAGACAAAGTCTGGGGATCAGTACCTTCCTTCTTCAGCTGTTCAAGAATGCGAGCCACCACTTCCTTATTGCCCATGGTCACAGCATTTTCAAGCACCGTCTGGCCCTGGCTGTTACGGACGTTGGCCTTGGCACCGCGGTCAAAGAGGTAATTCAAGACCATCAGGTTGCCCTTGTTGGCAGCAATTGCCACCGCATTATTACCGCTTTCGGTTGCAGCGTCAATTTCAAAGGATCCCTGAAGGAACAGGGTCATATTGGCGGTATCACCAGCAGCGGCAAATGCCACAAACTGGTTAGGAGTGAAAGGAATCTGCTTCTTGGTCAAATACTTACGCACAGAAGCGGGATCGTTAGTATCCAGAGAATCGTTGCAACCGACCATGGAAAAAGCCAAACCGGCAGCAGCGAAAAGCATCAAAATCTTCTTATTCATAGTAGGACTCCATATATGGAATATTTTTATGCAGAAAAGATACTCAATTTTTGATTTTTTTTCACGAAAAAAAACGATTTACATGAAATTATTTATCTTTCTCTACATGAAAAATATCATTTTTATGGCATTGGCAGTCGCAAGCCTCTCTTTTGCGGACAAAATTGTATACGACAACTCTATGGCAGCAGCAGAAAATAGCGATGTCTATGAGTACCAGGACAGAGGCTCCTTCGGTCCCTACATAGAATTTTCCAACATCAAGATGAGCAACGTGAACTATGTCTATAGGGTTCACGAGATGCGTTACGACATCACCATCGACAATTCCTATATCTACGGTGCATCCGGCAGCCTCCCCATCACAGAATGGATGGACATTTACATCATGGCCGGTTACCAGTACCTGGGAATCAGCCATCACCCTAGAGACTCCAAGGCTGCCTACGACGATCTCGAGCAGTTTTTAGACGATTTCTTTGATTCTCCACTAGACTCTACTGATATTGACGGTCGCCATCAGGTGCATACCGCACTCTTCCAGTTGGGCTTCGACTTCGCCCTCCCCCTGGTTGAAAGCTACAAATACCAATTCATGCTAAAGCCTTATATTTTTGGCGGAGCTCTTTTCGGCAAGACATTCTTCTCCGACGACACCAAGTTCCTTTCGCCGGTCCTTTATGGCTATGCCTACGGTGCTGGAATCCGAATGGCCTGGCACGGAGCATTCCTTTCCGCCGGTGTTCGAAGCTCTCATGAATATTTCCACACCTATTTTGAAAGAAAAATTTCGGAGACCAAGGACGGTGACGAATTTATGCTAGACATCGACACCTATTTCAAGCCTTACGTTTCCTTGGGAATTACACTTTTCTAAACAGTTCAAAAACGTTAAAAAGGACCGCTTAGCGGTCCTTTTCTTGTTTTATTTCTTCTTGATTTTCAGAACGGCACCTTCCTTGATTTTCGTGTCAGGAAGATTGTTCCACTCTACGATTTCAGCGATAGTCACTTTGTACTGTCTTGCAATATCCCAAAGTCCTTCGCCCTTCTTTACCGTATGTTTCCTGAAAGATTCTGCAGATTTTTTCTCATCCTTCTTATCAGACTTTTTCTCTGTTTTCTTGTCGTCCTTCTTGGCATCCTTACCGCTAGACGATTTGTCTATTGACTTGGATTCCTTCTGGGAAATGGATTTCTTTTCTCCCACAACATAGAGCTTTTGCCCCACACGGATATCCGTGGACTTGCCCATTCCGTTCAACTCCTGAAGCCTTGAGACGGAGATACCAAAAAGCATGGAAATATACCCGAGATTATCCCCGGACTCTACAGTATAAAGAGACAGTGTTTCGCCAGGTTTTACTGCAGGGGCCTTCTTATCATTCTTGGATACGGGTTCAACCTTGCCAGAAGAAGACTTTGCCGCTAGACCCGAGGAAACACTACTTTCGGGAATTTCCACGGATTTTGTAGCGGGAGCCTGAGGAATCTTACGCTCATACTTGGGAATGACAATCGAATCCCCTACCGTCAAGCGCTTGGTATAACCTTTATTCGCCAAGAGAAGTACACCAACGGGAACATCAAAAATCTGAGAAATCAAGCCATAGCTGTCGCCGGACTGGACCTGATACTTGCGTCCCTTGCCAAGAGCAGGACGGCTCTTGGCATCGCCAGAGGAAGGCTTCATGTCGGGCTTTGAAACAAAAATGGTGTCTCCCACAGCTACAATGGAGGAAACATCCATAGAGTTCCATATGCGAATATTTTCCTGGGCCACATTGAACTTTTGAGCGATAGTCGCCAGATTATCCCCGAGCTTAACAATGTAGATCTTTGGCTTGGCGGACTTCTTTGAACCGGAATTGCTTTTGTCCTCCCCATTTTTGGCTACACGAATGGGAATCAAAAGAGTCTGGCCAGGACGAATTTTCATTTTCTTGAGATTGTTGGCCTGCAAAATATCAGAAGACTTGATGCCGTAATTCTGTGCAATTTTTCCAACACTTTCGCCCTTCTTCACTTTATGATGGACCCATCCGGAGAAGCTATTCTTCTCCATTTTATCGTAGTTTTTAACAAACAGGTCTCGTTTTCCCACCGGGACACGGAGTACATAGGATTCTCGATTGGGAGGAGTGAATCCCATTATCAGTTCGGCATTCAAGCCCTTGAGCGTATCAGGCTTTACCTTGATGTACTTGGCAATTTCATCCAGAGAGAACGAATCATAAACTGTCACCGTATCATAAGGGGACTGCTTCTGGGGCTTCACCTCAATTCCATACTGTTCAGGATAATGTCCAATCACCATTGCAGCAAGAATACGGGGAACATAGTGCATCGTTTCAGAAGGTAAGGCTAGCTCCCAATACGAAACGGCCTTTGTAGAATCCCTGGTGGTATCGGCCTTCAATTCACGAATAAGTCTGCGAACACGGCCTTCGCCGCAGTTATAGGCCGCCATGGCCAACTGCCAATCCCCAAAGTAAGAATACAGGTCGCTCAAATACTTAAGAGCGGCATCTGTAGCCATTTCCGGATTACGGCGTTGGTCCAACCAAAAATCAACATCAACACCATAGCGTTTTCCTGTTTCGGGAATAAATTGCCACAAGCCAGACGCCTTGGCCCGGCTATAGGCTCGTACCTTAAAGCCGGATTCGACAAGAGAAAGGTAGATTAAGTCCCTGGGCATGTTGGCGGCTTCTATTTTTGCATAAATCAAGGAGTCAAACGCAGTCTTCCTGTTTAAGGACCCGGAGATAAAGCCCCTTGCGGATCCCGTAAAGAAATAAATTTCCTGTAAAACACGTTCGTTGAATTCTACAGGCAATGAGAATTGGGAAACATCTAGAGTATCCAGGAACTGCTGAAGACGGCGGCGAGCCAGTTCATCAGCTTGAGCACTGTCCAAGACTTCCACGCCGTCAAGAACAGAGTCAGCCTGAGATCGAGCGCCATCAGGAAGGTTCAACAAGACCTCGTCCATGGCACTCTTGACCAACAAGGGCATTTCAGCAAAGTAGGCAGAATCGACGCCAGACGAATCCCTGGACTCCTCGCCTAGCTCATGGGAAGACATATCCAAGTAGCGTTTCGCCACAAGCCATTCCATATCTTCCATCGCTTGAATGGCAAACTGGAAATTTTTCCAGGACGAGCGGACTTGAACAGAATCCTCATCCGGAATTTCAAAAGATGGTTCCATGGCAACGGAAGGTACTTCATCTTGAACCACCACTTCCGGTTGAACTTCTACGGGACTCTCTGGAGGAAGCTGGATATCAGAAGAAGGCGCCGCAGCGTTCTGCCGCGGTGCACAACCAAAAAACAACGCTGATAAGGATAAAATCAGCGCTAAAGGAAATAATCTACAGCATTGGATCACTGGTCGTAATCCAGATCCTCTGCATAGTCAGACCAAAGACGTTCACCGGTCTTAAAAGACTGCTGATCAAAGTCAACTTCTTCGTCAACTTCTTCTTCTTCCTCGATTTCTTCTACTTCCTCTTCTTCGCTAGGAAAAGGAACGGAGCTATCGAAACCGTCACTCTTGGGACGGCGACCACAATAGTAAGCAAAGGGAGTCATAGAACCTCTAGTTGCTAAACAAGACGACTGATTCCGACAAGAATCACACCGCTCAACACAAGGGAGGCCACTATTTGCAGGATGACTACCACCCTGTTCACCTTATAGGCTTTTTGCGACTTTCTATGCCAAGACGGATACTGATTCATATATCGGATAACTTCGCAGTGAAATATACACACAAATTTACATTTGCAAATAGGAATCCCCTAAATTTTTTATAATTTCTCGCAAGTTATATGAAGTTTTCGCCGTCGTACCTACTTTTTTTCGCAGCAACCGCCTTTGCTCAAGTCGGAATGTTACAGTCCACAAGCGGAATTCATGTACCTTCTGCCCAAACAAACGAAAAAGGTATCCTTTTCGTTTCTGGAAGCTACTCTATGGTCAGTGATGGAAACCCGCTAGGAATAGGAGGTTTCTACACGGACGACGAAGGCAACGAAACTCACCTGCGAAGCAATACTCCTTCCAATGACGAGAAACTTTTTGTGAGTTTTTCCCCGCTGGACAGGGTAGAATTAGGAATTGGCGTTCCTGTTCACTATGACGGTGACATAGAGAATACTGATCTGAAAGGTTTTGCACTAGGCGACCTGGAATTGTCCGCAAAGTGGTATTTCAACGCCATGGAAAACCTTTACTTCGGCTTAAGCGGAGAAATTCTTTTCCCCACAGGTTCCAAGGAAAGAGGTTTTCGTCCTAGACACACCTGGTTCATCGGAAAAGAGAACAACGGATATGCATACACTGCCGGCTCCGTTGTACTCAATGCCAATATGCACCTGACTCTAGAGTTGAACAAACTCATGATGGCAACAGGTTACGTCGGCGCCCTTTCCGCCTACAACGAGGAACTGAACTATGTTCTATGGGGTGGCGGCATCAATGTACATCCCTTCCAGGTGTTGACTTTCATTTTTGAAATTTCTGGGGAAACGCCTTTCCTCATGCATCGGGTGGCTTCCAACATTGTTGAAAACACACTGAGGTTCACTCCAGCCGTCCGACTCAACCTTCCCAAGAATACGTTCCTCACCATCTCCGGTGATGTGGGCATCAATTATTTCTTTAACCCCGAAGACAAGTACGGCAAGACGGTTCATCTCAAGTCCAGCAAAAAAGACTTGCATTTTAGGACTGCCGGTACCCCCGACATTAGTGTTGCGGTATCTGTCAGCAAGATGTTTGACATTAGCTGGAGCGACAAGGACGGCGATGGAGTTATCGACCGTAATGATTTATGCCCCAACACCGCCCCAGGCATGGCGGTCAATTCCAGAGGATGCCCGGTCGATGAAGACCAGGATGGTGTTCTAAACATCGTGGATTTATGCTTGGGAACCATGCGTGGACTCGAGGTGGACTACAATGGCTGTCCCCTAGATCTAGACAACGACGGCGTTTACGACTATCAGGACAAGTGCCTCAACACTCCTGCGGGGTATTCTGTTGACGAGTTCGGATGTCCTAAGGATTCTGACAACGATGGAATCAACGACAATTTTGATAAATGTCCCAACTCCAAGCCCGGCGAGTTAATCGATGGAGAAGGTTGTCCCCTTGACCAAGACCAAGATGGCATTCCTAATAACATCGACCAGTGCCCCAATACTCCAGAAAATGTCCCCATCGACAATTTCGGTTGCCCCTTGGATCAAGATAAAGATGGTGTTCCAGATAATCTAGACCGTTGCCCCGATTCTGCACCCGGTGAAAAAGTAAATCAGGAAGGCTGCCCCTCTGACGAAGACGCGGACGGAATTCCCGATGTCATGGACAAGTGTCCCAATACTCCAAAGGAAGTCAAGGTTGATGAATTTGGCTGTCGCGTAGACTCGGACAAAGATGGAATATATGACGAAGAAGACTTTTGTCCTGAGACTCCAGAAAAAGCTCCCGTTGACGAAAAAGGATGTCCTGTAGATACGGACAAGGACGGGGTTCCCGACTGGATGGACCAATGCGAAAGATCGCTTCCTAACGTAAAGACAGATGATGTCGGATGTCCCGTTAACAGCCGACTCAATTTTAACGACATAGCTAAGCGAATCCGCTTTAAGTCCAAAACCACCATCCTGCTGAACTCCAGCTATACAGCTCTTAACGACATCGTGGCATTCATGAGACAATACCCTATATTGTTAAAGATCCAAAGCATTGTTGATGACGACTTTGACGACACGTATAAGCTTGCTCTCGGAAGAATGAGCGCAGTCTTAGATTATCTCACAGGAAAAGGTATTCCCAAGGAACGTATCTATGTTCAAGAGGACATTGAACGTAACCCGGACACAGAAAAAAAGGGAAAGACCGGTGTCATTGGACTGACGCCCATGATAATGCAAGAATAAAGACAAATTACCAAGAGTCTTCCATTTTTTTCTAAATTGCATAACCTAATATTTCACTGGCTTAGAGCCGCAGTAAACAAAAAGGATTTTTTATGAAGATTGCCGACAAGACCGTTGTGCTGATGCATTACACTCTCACCTCTGACGAAGGTCAAGTCATTGACTCCTCTGCAGGTCGCGATCCCCTCCAGTACATTCAAGGCATGCACATGATTGTCGTTGGTCTCGAAAAGGCCATGTACGATCACGAAGTCGGCGATAAGTTCGATGTGAAAGTGATTCCTTCCGAAGGCTACGGTGAATACGATGAACGCATGACTCAGGAAGTTCCGGTTAGCGTATTCCAGGGTGTGGACAAGGTCGAGGCCGGTATGCAATTCTACGCAAACACTCCCGCAGGTCCTATGCCTATCCGCGTGAAGTCCGTTAACGGCGACAAGGCTGTCATTGACGCAAACCACGAACTGGCCGGCAAGAACCTCAACTTTGCAATTGAAGTGGTCGAAGTTCGTGAAGCTACAGAAGAAGACCTGAAGCCGTTCCAGCAGCACCAGTGCAAGTGCGGCAAGGGCGAAGGCGAATGCTGCGGCGGTGAAGGTGAATGTGAATGTGGTGGCGAATGCCAATGCGGTGGTGAAGGCAAAAATGATGGCGAATGCTGCTGCAAAAACAAGTAGTTTTTCATTGTTTATGCACTAAAAAAAAGGATTTGTTCAACAAATCCTTTTTTCTTTTGCGGGGAAAAATTTAATTATCAAAAGGTGATAAGGGGCGATAATCCAAATCCTGGGATGCCTCGTCAATAGATGGTACGGCATCATACAAAAAGCCCGCCAAAGCCTGTTCTGCAGTAACAGGACGACCGCCAATCCAGTTTTTTAGGACCGCTAGTTTACGCGAAATCCACCAAGGTAAGGGAACCATCACATTTTTCTTGTGAGATTTTTTCAATATATACTTGGCCATATCCGCCATCGAAATAGCCCTAGAGCCAGCCAAGGCATAAGTTTTTCCTACAGCCTTCTCCGACAAACCCGCTGCGGCAATTCCTTTCACCAGATCAACACTTCGAACAGGTTTCTTGAGGGATTTACCCCCACCCGGCAAAAAATAAAGCGGGAACCGTTTCACATAGTCCGCATACATCTTATACTCGATGCCGCCGCCATCGCCAATAACTAAGGTCGGTCTTACGATGGTCCAGGAAAGTCCATGCTCCTCCCCCGCTCTTTTTACAAGAGACTCGCCCTTCAACTTGCTGGAACCATATTCCGTCAATACCGGATAAGTGACAGAAATACTGGATACATAAAGAAACCGCTTAACGCCAGCCGATATGGCGGCATCCACCACATTATGTGTTCCACCAGTATTTATACGGTCAAAAGCTCCCTCGCGGGTTGAAAGAAGTATGGCTGCCAGATGGTAAATGACATCCACTCCCTTAAAAGCGGGAACAAGACTGACGGGGTCTGTAACATCCCCATAAAAAACTTCAACATCAGATGGTAACGTACTAGCCAGAGCATCGCCCGGAAGCGTAAGCACACGCACACACACACCGCGCTGCAAAAGTTCCCGGCACAGCGCCTTCCCTACGACGCCGGCACCTCCCGTCACCAAAGCAAGCATTGCTAGGCTTCCAGCATATACCGGATATCCTGGACCTTTCGAGCAAGATCCTGATCGGAATCCATCTGCTTATGAAGTGACTTGATGGCGGCGATGACTGTGGCATAGTCACGATTAAAAACAAGTCCCACGTTCTGCAAAGACTCCGTAGTCAATTCTCTACAGAGATACATGGCGATCTTACGAGGAAGAGAAACACCCGCATCCTGACGATGACTGCCAAGAGCAACCAAATCGGTTCCAAACTCAAATGCAACGGTTTCTGCAATGCCCTTGATGGTCAAGTCACAATGACCATTGAGGTCTCCGGGGGCAACAAGGCGTTTCACTGCGTTCAAATCCAGGTTTTCTTGACAGAACTGGTTCATGGCACCCAGCCAATTCAACAGACCTTCGATAATGCGAACGTTCTGACGGGGCGGAATCGAGAGAAACCTGCAGATTTCTTCTCGATCCCGCTGGACAAAGGGAATATTTGTGGACTTTTTCTGGATAAGACGCATTCTTGTATGCAAGTCGGGTTCATCTAAACCAACAGCAACACAAGATTCAAGAGGTGTCAGCAATTTTGCGGAAATGCAGGGAATTCCAGAATTGCTATTTGCAGACATTTCTTCCTTAGTCTCTACCCGAGTAAAACGAGACGGATGACGATCACAGGAAAGAACCACCTGCTTGCCCATGGAACGGAGATAGCGAATAAGTGTAGCCAAACGTTCCTGGGATACGAGTCCCTTTTCAAGCAACTGAACATCGTCAAGCAGCAAGAGATCGCACTTTTCGTACTTATCCTGAAAAGCGGTTGCCAATTCGCGAACATTACTAGAATGTGCCCTGAGAGCCTTCGCTACAGCCGTTGCATCTCTTAAGAAGTCATAAGCATGGCAATAGACAATATTGGTTTCAGGACGATTTCGCTGGACGCATTCGGCAATAGCCTGCAGCAAATGGGTTTTCCCCAAGCCCGAAGCTCCATAAACAAAAAGAGGATTCAAGGCGGGATCACCAGGATTTTCGGAAACAGCCTTGCAGGCACGAAGGGCTGTAGAATTACAGTCACCTTCTACAAAGTTATCAAAGGTATAGCTAGCATAAAGAGCCAACTTCGGGCGACGAACTGCCTTAGGGCGAGAAACTTTTGCCACTTCTGGCAAAAGAGGAGCCTTAGGAGTCGTAAGACGCATTTCTGGAACAGGTTCAGAGGGCGCTATTTGACGAATACGATAGTCAATAAACTGCGAACCATACACAGAGGAGAAAGATTTCCGCAAGATGTCGCCATAATGGGCATTTATCCAGCCTTCACGCAGTTCGTCTGGTACGGTCAAAAGAGCATAGCCATCGCACACGCCTTCAAAGCCTACAGCTTCCAAGATCGTAAGACCGAAATAATCGTTACATTCAGAACGGACCAGCTCAAGTACCGATTGCCACGGCGAAGAAACAACATCTAATAAAGAAACCGTATTGGACACTATACAATAACCAGAAGGGATATAGAAAACTCGGGATAAAGTTAAGTAAAGCTTTTGAACAAAAACGTTTGGTCTTCAAAAAATTTTATGAATCGCCATTTTTTCAAAAATATCGGCATTTTTATTTTTTCCCCATTTAATATCCCCAACTACACAAGTTAGTTCTCAATTAATCACGCCACAATCAAAAACACCTCACTATGAATTTCACAACTTATCAACGGAAAAATTTTAAACAATCCCTTGACAAAAAAAGAGCCATTCAAAAGAGTTTTCACAAAGGGAATATCATCCCTATAAAACAAAAAAATTCGCCTTTTTAAGCGAATTTCAGCATTTTTCCTTAATATGTTGATAATCAACGAGTTAGAGAATCCAGACAAAATCATGGTCATTGGTGAACAGCGACCAACTTTGCCTTCAGTTCTTCTATATGACGATCGAGCATCGCTTGAATTTGAGGCAGAAGTTCCTTCTGGATGCGATCCAGATACAAACACTGAAGCTGAATCATACGGCTACGATGCTTGCCCGCATGTTCCTGAATCCAATGGCTGACCGCCACCTGACGATCCTGCATCTGTTCTTGAAGGGTCTGCTTGATGTAGGTTGTCTGGACAGCCATATAACGCTGCATATTGAAGGGCAATTTATAAGACCGAATAAACTGCTTCAAAAGTTCCAAAAGCGAGAGATTCTCCGCTTTTCGTTTTTGAATAAACTCGCTCAATTCGTCCAAATGACTCTCGAAGAACGGCAAGATGGCGTCCTGATCTATCTGGAACATCTCAAGTTCGTTTTGCTTTTTTGTCGCTTCGTCGACTGCCATACCGAAAATTTATGTATTTCTCACGGATTGCGGGGCAAACACTTCACAAAAAAGGAAAATTTCGAGGATTCTGTATCTATCGACACATTTTTTGGTAAGAAAACCCGACCTTCGGTACCTGGATTTAATCGATCGGCTGCACCACCGCGGAAATCGTTCATAGATTCAACGGCACAAGGCTTCATTCCACCAGGAGTCATCAGTTCCAGCGAATCGTCCATCGAGAAAGGATTCTTCACGTTTACTCTCACGGAATGGGATGTAGGATCGTAATCAAGAACCTGGGCAGCAACGCAACCGCCAGCAGCCGCTTCGTGTGTGGATTCATAATTCTGAGGTAAAGTTCCCTTCATGAATCCAGTCATAAAACCTCGACCATCCAGGAAAGAGACCGCACGACGGCTTTCTTCGGGAACAGTCATTTCTCCACCGGCCATAGCTTGCTGGAAACAACTATCGATAGCAGTCCTATAAGTTCGAACCACCTGGCTCAGATAGTAAACAGACTTGGTTCGACCTTCAATCTTGAACGATTCCAGACCGCCCTTCATTAGGTCAGGAACAACATCCAAGGCACACAGGTCACGACTGCTCATGAAATACGTGCCCCAAGTGTCTTCATCCAAGGCGATAGGATTTAGTTCAGGGCGATCCGTTCGTTGAAGCAAGAAGCTTCCCTCATGTTCCTTGTAGTCGTCACATTGCGGGCCTTCATTGGCATAGAGACGGTAAGGCATACGGCAAGAATTATCACAAGCCCCCAGGTTCGCATCACGATGGACCACCCAGTTGGAAAGCATGCAGCGACCAGACATGGACATACAGACTGCTCCATGGACAAACACTTCCAACTCCAGGTTAGGACAGCGGTCCTTAATTTCAAGAACTTCCGCCAGTCGCAGTTCACGACTTAGGATAATGCGCTTGACCCCCAGTCCTTGCCAAAATTTTGCAGTCAGATAATTGGTACAGTTGGCCTGCACCGACAAATGAACTTCTACGTTCGGACGAACTTCCCGAATCCAGCCAACAAAACCCGGGTCAGCCACAATAAGGGCATCGGGGCCCAAATCAATAGCATCAAGCAAAGCCTTCTGGAATGCATCGACTCTTACGTTTCTCGGAATAATGTTGCTGGTCAAGTAGAACTTTTTTCCGTGATCGTGAGCAAACTTAACACCTTCGGCAAGATCTTCCAGATTTTTAAATCCGTTTTCACGGGAACGCAAGGAAAATGAAGGCTGCCCAGCATAGACGGCATCAGCACCATAGGCAATTGCATATTTCAAACGGGTCAAATCCCCAGCGGGAGCAAGAAGTTCTGGCTTAAACATAATCTTATTCTGAAAAAATTTTGTGAAATATTGGTGAATCTGCTACACGTCGTTTCAAGTCTTTACTAGAACTTGAAACCGGTACGCAAGTAAATTTTCTTATCGTCAAAGAGAGTAATCTCTCCCATAAAACTCACAAAGCACCCCTCATAGCTCAAGGCCGGAGTTAAGGAATATTCCATCTTAGCTCCTTTCAAGAAACTCTTGTGGATTTTCATGTGGTCATGTTTTGGAGTAGTATCATTCACAGCACTGCCATAATCAGTCCCCTTCCAGGCCCAGGTATTGCGAAGGGAGGCAAAAATATGGCCATCCATACGAGCATACAAGGTCCAATCAACAGTCTGGCTATTGGGGCCTCGCTGGCTTCCGATAGGACGACCCAGATGAGCCAACTGGGCTGTGTTCTGTTCAAAATGGCTATAGACGTAGGGTTCAATGCGAGCATATTCTGCAATGGTACCGGCTTCAACCAAGTGTCCCTTCACATCAAAATTATGGGCAGCGTGTAGACCAGCCATCCATGCCCACTTAGCCTCAATATTATCATTCTTTACGAGACTCACAGGGCTTTCCATATCATCCAAGAAAAATTCCGTGTAGATTCGAACCGCATTAAAAAGACGATAGTTAAAATCAAAGGCCAACGCCCCATTATTACTATTCTCCGAATAATTTCCCTTTTCCATAAACAAGGGTGCCGTGGGAACGAAAAGCCAAGGTTTCAAGTTATCATAAAGCATCTGCAATTCGCTCACACCAAAGGTGGCGTTACCCACAGCCAATTCATAGCGATGACCGAACAGATTTCGAGTCTCATCTTTGTTCTTCATGTTCATGCTGTTATAGATTCTCATATCAGCATAGAAGGAGACAACACGAAGGGGACCAAACCGCATATCCAGGGAAAGCATGTTGTAAGGCAAGGCAAATTGATTCAAAGTCAAGTTGTTATAGTAGCCCGGTCCCCAATGCATCACATCACGCGCCAAGTCCAGACGAAGCCAGTTATAGTTTATGGCAAAATGAGTACGGTAGCGAGCGTAGCTGGTATATTCAATGCCAGAGTTATTTTCCTCTCTCTGGACTTCAAGAAATTCACCATCAAAAGACTTGGGATATTTCGCAGAATGACCTTCATTGTAAATGCGAGCGTCCAACACGAAATCTACGGAATCTGCGTAGCCCCTCAAATAAATGCCCCCATCGATTGACGGCCAAATCGTATCACCAAGAGCCTCGCCCCCACGATAATCAAGACCTCCAACCAGCGACAAGGCCAAGGCGATTCGTGGCGTGTTCTTGGATATTTCATCCGTACCTTCCCCCCTTTCGCCGCGACCCACAAACATTCCACCATGAACATTATCGTACGCCAACAAGGAAGAGACCAAGTCCCGTTTCATAGCCTCACGGAAACTGGTATCACGACGAGGATAGGCAAAGGATTGACGACCTTCGGAAATGGTTGTGCGATGCAACTCAAACAGCATCGGAGATGTTTCCAGGAGGCGTAAATTACGGATATTTTCAGAACCATTTACAGGTGAAGCCGCAAAGGCTTCGCTTATCGCAGAGCAAAAAAGCAGAATCAAGCCCAAGCATTTCAAAAAGTTTTTTTTCATAGTATTTTGATTTTTCAAGAATCGATTTATTCAAATGTAGTTTTTTTCAAATTTGATTTCAACAATCAATAACACGACTAAACATTCTGAGTCAATTTGTTCCATTCGGGATAAAGAGTTCCACTTTTAAAATTCAAAAAAAATTTTTGATTAAAAAATTCTTCTTTCGCAAAAAAATATCCAGTTATCTTTGGATTAGGGAATGTTCGAAAAAAGGATTCAATATGAATAAAATTTCTTTTACACAAAGAAGGACCGCAGTAGTAACGCTTGCCTCCATCTCATTTGGATTAATGACCAGCTGTTCTGAAAACAGCTCCGCACCCACAAATCCACCGTCCGGTTCTGCAGAAGAAAACACCGTCAATGCCTGTGTCTACGAAGGCTACAATGCGGTTCTCGGAACCAAGGGCGAAACCATCTGTGTAGACAATTCCGGAAACATTGCTTTTTGGATAAACAGCGATGGATCCTATGGATTTCCAGATGCAGTAACAAACCCTTGCGAGGGCATGACCGCCATGGTTGGCGACGACGGTGTAACTTACTGCTTTGATGAAACGGGAACTGTCATTCCTCCTGTAGAGACTGACGAACCGTCAAATACACAACCATCCGTTGATCTTACTCCCGGTCCTTCCACAGAAGAACCTGCAGCAAAAACCTGCCTAGATAGCGAAAGCGGCGTAGAGGTACCTCAGGGACTCGTAATCAATAATACAGATGGCAGTTCCTATATGTACAACAACAACTGCCAAAAGATTTCGCTGTCCGAACCTACGTCCAGCAGTTCTGTGGAATTACCCCAGCCAGTCTCAAGTAGTTCCTTCGAGACTCCTACGGAAACATCAAGTTCTAGCCAGAATGTAACACCTGTTTCCAGCAGCAGCAACACAGTCGTCTCTAACGGAAACTCCCCCACCATCACCTACATGGCTTCTGGAGCTAGCCTTGTCAATGACAACGGCTGCGTTACCGTCAATGGTGGCGAAGTCCAGATTACTTGTGCCGGCGAATACGATTTCAGCGGTAGCTACAAAGGTGCAGACGCACAGATTCGAGTCTACTCTCCCAAAGCTGATTCTGGCGTGTACCTAAATCTTCGCGGTCTAACACTCGAAAATACTGCTGACGCCCCCATCTACGTGCAGATGGCAAGCAAGACATTCGTGGTAGCCAAAGGCGAAACGGTCAACACCCTAAGCGATGGCAGCACCCGCACCAAGGCACACACCTATATCAACAGCAACGGTGCTTCCAAAACCGATACCACAAACGCAGCCATCTATTCCAAGGATGATGTGACCTTCAAGGGTACCGGCACCTTAAACGTCACCGGAAACTACAATAACGGTATCCAGAGTTCCAACGACATCCGTTTTCGCGGCGAGACGATCATCAACGTCACCGCCAAAAACAACGGCATCAAGGGCAAAGGCCTAGTGGATATCGAAAAGGGAAACATCACCATCGCAGCAACATCCGGTGACGGCATCAAGAGTGATGAATGTACAGTAAACGGTTCCGATACCACTATCACAGAAGGCAAGGGCATCGTTTCCATCAAAGGTGGAACCATCAACATCACCAAGGCTGGCGACGACGGCATCCAAGCATTCAACTATGTGATGATTTCTGACAGTGTATCGGTTCCTTCCATCAAGGTCAATTCTACAGGCAAGGGCATCGTTTCCGAAAACCGCATTTACGTCAACGGAGGACAGAATACCGTGATTTCCGGCGACGACGGTGTCCACAGCAATATGAACATCGACTTCAACGGTGGCTTCACAACAATTTCTGCAAAGGGTAACGACGGTGTCCATGCGGATTCCACCCTGTACATCAACGACGGTACCATCTACGTGAAGGATTCCTACGAAGGTCTTGAAGCCTGGTATATCAAGGCTGCAGGCGGCATCACCGATGTCTATGGCTCCGACGATGGTTGGAATGCTGCTGGCGGTAACGACGGTTCTGGCAACAACACCCAGACTGGCGGCAACAACTGGGGTGGACGCCCTGGTATGGGCGGCAACATGGGCGGCATGGGCAGCTCCAGCGGTCACCTTTCCATTACTGGCGGCGTACACTACGTTAAGACCGGTTCCGGCGATACCGACGGCATAGACAGCAACGGCGAACTTACCATTAGCGGTGGTGTCGTTGTTGTGGAATGTCAGATCAGCGGTGGCATGGGCGGTTCCTTTGACTCTGACGGTACAGCTACACTGACTACCAAGACTCTTCTCGGCTTCAGCAAGAGCAGGTCCGAAGCAGGAACAAGCTACAACGTCAGCTTCAACACCAACGGCTACTATGGCAATTCCAACATCGCCTTCAAGCCCACCACTTCCGGTAGCTATATCCAAGGCACCAGCCAAGTTTCTACCGTAAGTAACGTCAATAGCTACGCCAAGAGCACCACCTTCCCCAACGGAAGCACCGTCTACTACAACTAATAGCTTCTTGTTAAATTTTTCATACCCCTCCTAAAAATCCCGCGGAAAATTCCGCGGGATTTCTTTGTTTTATGACTCCGTGATTAACATAAAAAAGAACTCCGCCCGGAGTTTAACCCGAACGGAGTTCTAGATCCTTCTCCCCACAGGGGGGATCATGCTCACATAAGCGCTAAAGCGCTAAGTGATCAAAGAGTCTCCGGCGCAAACGCCTTCGCTCAGGATGACATGCTAGGAATTAATCTTTTCCGTACACCTTTTCAGCGTAGGTAGCGGTTGCCATGAGGTATTCGCGGTTCATCTTGGCGATGTAATCCACGGTGATACCCTTCGGGCAAGCAGCCTGGCATTCGTAAAGGTTGGTGCAGTTACCAAAGCCTTCCTTATCCATCTGAGCGACCATTGCGAGCACGCGCTTCTTGGCTTCAACCTTACCCTGCGGGAGGAAGCTGAGGTGAGAAACCTTAGCAGAAACGAAGAGCATTGCAGAGGCGTTCTTACAAGCAGCGACGCAAGCACCGCAACCAACGCAAGCAGCAGCGTCGAAGGCGCGGTCTGCATCAGCCTTGGGAACGGGGATCACGGAAGCTTCAGGAGCGGCACCGGTGTTAACGCTAACGTAGCCACCAGCAGCAATGATGCGGTCGAAAGCAGAACGGTCAACAGCGCAGTCACGGATAACCGGGAATGCGGCAGCGCGCCACGGTTCCACAACGATGGTATCGCCATCCTTGAACTTACGCATGTGCAGCTGGCAAGTGGTGATGCCGTGGTCGGGACCATGGGGCATACCGTTGATCACCAGAGAGCACATACCGCAAATGCCTTCGCGGCAGTCGTGGTCGAAAGCAAAGCCTTCCTTGCCCTGCTTCATCTGTTCTTCGTTGACAATATCCAGCATTTCCAGGAAAGACATATCCGGAGAAATATCGTTGACCTTGACAGTTTCGAACTGACCCTTGGTCTTGGCATCCTTCTGGCGCCAAATCTTCAAAGTAATATTCATATTGCCGTGACTCATTATTTGTAGCTCCTAGTAACGAGGTGGACGTTATCGAATGTGAGAGGTTCCTTGTGGAGTTCGGGCTTGACATTGTCGCCCTTGTATTCCCAAGCACCGACGTAGCAGAAGTTTTCGTCATCACGCTTTGCTTCGCCTTCTTCGGTCTGGCTTTCTTCACGGAAGTGACCGCCGCAAGATTCTTCACGGTGGAGGGCGTCGAGGGTGAGGACTTCTGCGAATTCAAGGAAGTCAGCCAGACGGCCGGCACGTTCCAGGTTCTGGTTGAAGGAACCTTCGGAACCGACGACGTTGACGTTCTGGTAGAATTCTTCGCGGAGTGCGGGGATTTCCTGGAGAGCCTTTTCGAGGCCAGCCTTGTTACGGGCCATGCCAACGTATTCCCACATGATGTTACCGAGCTGACGATGGATATCGTTAACAGTGCGGTGACCCTTGATGGAAAGGAGCTTCTGGATCTTTTCAGCGGTCTGCTTCTTGCAGTCTTCGAAAGCAGGATCAGATTCGGAAACCTTTTCCAGCTTGGTGCCTGCAAAGTAGCCACCGATGGTGAACGGGATCACGAAGTAACCATCAGAAAGGCCCTGCATCAAAGCAGAAGCACCGAGACGGTTTGCACCGTGGTCAGAGAAGTTTGCTTCACCGAGGACGAAGCAGCCCGGGATGGTGGACATCAAATCGTAGTCAACCCACAGACCACCCATGGTGTAGTGGATTGCCGGGAAGATGCGCATCGGAACCTTGTACGGGTCTTCGTCAACGATCTTTTCGTACATCTGGAAGAGGTTGCCGTACTTAGCAGAAACGCCAGCAACGCCCATGCGCTTGATAGCATCTGCGAAGTCCAGGTACACAGCCAGCTTGGTGTTGCC
>JAZRXW010000020.1:0-29735 GCA_045600425.1 Fibrobacter sp. | reverse complement strand
GCATTTGTTCGGGCTCCAGGGCGTGTCCAAGCAGGACATCCGCACCATTTTGGATCACGCAAAACAGTTCCGTGAAATTCTGGAACGCCCGGTAAAGAAGGTTCCTAGCCTTCGCGGTATGACCGTGGTGAATCTGTTCTTTGAAAACAGCACCCGTACCCGCACTAGTTTTGAACTGGCCGAAAAGCGACTTTCCGCTGACACCGTGAACTTCACCACTGCAAGCTCCAGTGTGAAGAAGGGCGAAACTTTGGTGGACACCCTCCGCAACATCGAGTCCATGAAGATTGATATCGTGGTGGTTCGTCATAAGGGAACTGGCGTTCCCAAGTTCCTGGCTGAACACAGCAACGCCATCGTGGTGAACGCTGGCGACGGCGCTCACGAACACCCCACACAGGGTCTTCTGGACATGCTCACCATCGAAGAAAAGCTTGGCACTCTTGAAGGCAAGAAGGTGGCTATCATTGGTGACATCCGCCATAGCCGCGTGGCTCGCAGTAACATCTGGGGCATGACCACCATGGGCGCTCATGTGACTCTTTGCGGCCCCAGCACCTTGGTACCCCGCAATACCGAACTGCTGCAGTATCCCGAACTGGCGGGCTCCGTCAGCTGGGAAACCGATGTAAAGAAGGCTGTTGCCGACGCCGATGCCGTTATCGCTCTTCGCCTGCAGAACGAACGTATGGACGACGCACTCCTGCCCAGCACCCGCGAATACCGCAACTTCTTTGGCATTACCGAAGAGGTTCTGGCTTGCTGCAAGGACAAGGTCATCATCATGCATCCGGGTCCCATCAACCGCGGCGTGGAACTGGATTCCGACATCGCCGACGGCGAACATTCTGTAATTCTTGACCAGGTGACCAACGGCGTTGCTGTCCGTATGGCTGTACTCTTCCTTTTGGCTGGAGGTCGTGAAAATGCGTAAAAAGCACAACGTAAGTGATTTCAACTATGTTGAACTGAAAAACGTCAAGTTCTGGAATGGCGAAAAGTTCGAAGCTCGCGATTCCGTTTATGCAGGCCTCTTTGACCGCAAGTTTGCTTTCTGCAACAAGGAAGACTTGCCCGATGTGAGCGTGAAGGTTGTGGACTGCAACGGCGCCCTTGTGATGCCCGCCCTCTTTGGCTTGGGCCTTGATTTCATGGAACCGCTTCGCGATGACGTCTACACTTTTAATGATGGCCTTGATGCCATGCACCGCGGCGGCTTCTTCGGTGGCCTCTACGAAAGTGCAGCAAACCCAATCGACGATTGCGAAAAACTTTCTGCCGCCAACGACCGTCTCGTAAAGGATTCCATTTACTCCGCCCTGGCAATCAAGTTTCTGGGCGCGTTCAGCAAGGACTTCGGTTCTGACCACCTGTCCGAGATGATGGAACTCTCCAACGGTCTTGACGAATATGACGAAGACTTTGAAGGCGTAGCTGGCTTTGGCGATGGTAACGCTCCCATTCCTCACTCCCGTTTTTTGCGTCTTGCTATGGAATACGGCAAGATGACCGGTAAGCGTTTCTTCTTCCAACCTATGGACAAGACTTTGCGTAAGAGCGGCTGCGTTCACGAAGGTGCCTATTCCGACATGCTTGGCATGAAGGGCATTCCTCGCATAGCAGAAACCATCGCTGCCTACACAGTTCTTGAAACTGCACGCTTCCTTCAGGTGCCGGTACACTTTAAGCAGGTGACTTGCGGCGAAACTCTTGACCTTGTTCGTAATGCACGTAAGATTGGCATGGATGTGACCTGCGACGTGAACATCTACCACCTGCTGTTCAACGATTCCTGCCTTACGGAACTGAACTCTGCCTACCACATTATTCCGCCCATCCGTTCCGCTGCCGACTGCGAAGCCCTGTGGAAGGGAATAGAAGACGGTACGGTAAACGCCATCAGCATGAACCACACGCCGGTCCGCGAACAGGACACCGAAGTCAACTTCGAAGATTCCGTGCCGGGTGCAGTTTCCTTGGAAGTGGCCCTGCCTGCCATTTGGAATAAACTTGTGGCCCGCGTTGGCGAAGTTCGTGCCATTGAACTTCTGTCGACCGCTCCTGCAAAGCTTGCTGGCATTGACGTTGCCGCCTACGAACCTAAGATTGGTGGCGTTGCAAACTTCGTGGTCCTTGATCCTAACAAGACCCATGTGGTTGCAAAGTCCGATTTTGCCGGTCACGTCAGCAACTCTCCGCTGCTTGGCAAAGAACTGCCGTCTACCATCGTTGGTTCCTACATCAACGGTATCTGGACTAAGTGCTAATGGAGTTGCGTAGCGAATGATTGATCCGTTTCAGCTAATTTGGATAGCCTTCTTCGTTGTATCGGGCTTGGTTCTGTTGGTGCTGATTGAAATACATCGCATTAACTATCGTCGAGAACACGAAGTCATGTTCGGTACAGATTCCTTTGACGAAAAGGTAAAGGCGTTCTTGTTCACAGAAGAAGAACGCCGCGTCCTAGATGAACTGATTCGGTCGTCGTCCTTTGAAAACAAGGATGCTGTTCTAAATTCTTCTAGACACTTTGAAAAAGCTGTTGCGAAATATTACGACTATCGAGATGTCTTCGCCCTTTCGGATGAAGTTGTTTCGGTGATTGAAAGCATTCGCAACAAGATGTTGTTTACCGCAAAAAACAACCAGACAGAGGTGTGTACTACAAGACAGTTCAACGTGTTGGATCGTGTAGACATTCTTCTGGAAGCCGGTAAAGTTGCATTCCACTCTGAGATCGTGTGGCGTACCGAAAAAGAATGGGCGCTGTCTTATGATGGATCCTGCGGTCCGGCAAGTTTCTTTGTGGGGAAGGTCGTTACTGTTCGATGGACTCGCCCTGGAGATGCAGTGTATTCTTCCGCCTTGGAAGTGCGTTCTTGTACAACAGATTCTTTGATTCTGCCACATGCGGAAACTCTGGATAAGCGTCAGCTGCGTCGATGGGTTCGTGAGCAAGTTTCTTTCCCGGTTACGGCGACCTTCCCTGATGGACTTTCTGTGGCGGGAGTCTTGCTGGACCTCTCTGCAGGCGGTATCATGCTGGGGATGCCTGTCGCCTGCGATGCTGGGCAGCATTTGCAAATTGACTTTGTTTTGCCAAGCTTTGGTCCGGAAAAGGTTGAAATTGAAATTTTGCGCAACTTGGGTATGAAAAACAAAATCTATCCGGACTTTTACTGCTTAACGGCTTCGTTTAGCGGCAAGTTCGGGTGGACACAGGAAAGGGTTTTGCAGTACTTGTTTGAGTTGAACAAGTCGAGAAAAGTGCAAAATGAAGAAAAATGAGGCAGAAAGTCGCTAACTGCTTCATTTTCAACGACTTAGGTCAAAAAAGTCGTTGACATTTGCTTTTGATAAAGGTAGAATTTAAGGGTATTGTTTTCCAATCGGAGTTTATTTTGGCTTTAGGATTGATTGCGAAAATACGCGGAGAGCGTGAAACCGTAGGAATTGATGTTGGACACTACAGCATCAAGTTCGTTAAGGTTTTGCACAATTCTCGTGGAGGAAAGATCGTTGTGGATGCCGACTTGGAACGTGTTCCGGATGGCGCCATTGTGAATGGCGAAATCCAGATGCGTGAAGGCGAAGCTCCCGCAGACGGTAGTAAGGTGGAAAAAGACGGTGCAGATTTGCTGAGCGAGAGCTTGAGCAAGCTGATGCTGAGACATCCGATGGATGACTCCTGCGATGTCGTTGTTTCAGTGAACTGTGGTGCTGGTGCCGGTGGTGTCTTGATGGACCGTTTGTCCGTGAAGGTTCCCAAAAACGGTAACGAAGCCGCCATTATTCTTCAGACCGCCCAGTCTCGTCCGCCTTTTGATGATACGGATAACGTGGTTGACTATGAAGTCGTATCCCGCGAAAATGAAGATGTTAAGGTAAATGTCGTGGCCGCTAAGAGCGGACTCCTAGAGTCCTGGTCCAGGTTCTTCATTCGCCGTGGGCTTCAACCTGTGGCGGTGGATGTCGATATTTTCGGATTGATGAACGCCTTTTACGTGACTGCAAAGGAAGAAGATCTTCAGGCTACAACCGCAATTTTCAATATCGGCGAAAAGAAAATGAGTGTAGCATTTATGCAGGATGGCAAGTTCCACTCCATGCGTGCTATGACCGGCGGATCTTTGGATATGGTTATCCGAAAGACCTGCTCCAACTTAAATATTGATGCCGAAAAATGTCACGAAATTTTTGACAAGTCTGATATGTCCATTGTGGATGGTTTCTCTGAAGCAGAAGTTGAAGCTGCTTTGAAGGACTCCTATGAAGACATCATGGCTCAGATTGATTTTGGTATTCGTTACTTCTCCTCCAGCGAAGATTCCAAGACGCTCAACAAGATTTTGATTGCTGGCGGTGGAGCTTCTATTCCTGGGTTAAAGGAGTACATTGCCGAACGTACTGGCATAGAGACCGATACTGTTAATCCCTTTAGCCTTGTGGCGTGCGACGCCAAGGTCTTTGGCGAAGGCGGTATTTCCCTTGCTTTGTCTAATATCTATGCCCCTGCACTGGGACTTGCAATGAGGAAATTCTAATGGCATCTAAAAAGAAAGAACCGTCTAAGAGTCCGTTAGCGATTTCCATAAACCTTCTTCCTGCTGAGTTCCGCAAGAAGAAAAAAGATTTCTCTTGGATAACGGACCGTCGAACCATTTGGCCTACAGTGCTTCTCATTGTAGCGATTGTTTGTTGCGTGATGGTTTATACCTTCACAACCGAGACCATCAACTCTATGCAGAGCGACGTTGCTCGTGTAAAGGCTGAAGTGGATCGTGAACGCCCCCTGTTGAAAAAGATTGGGGACTTGGAACGCAGTCAAGGCGTTATCAATACCAAGATTAACGCCCTTAAGTCTATTCAGGTAAGCAAGAAGAGATGGGTCGTCTTATTCGAAGCCCTGTCCTCGGTGCTGCCTCCTAATATGTGGATTCTTAGCATTAACCAGATTGGTGCTAACGATCTCGAGCTGAAGGGAATGACCTTTGATTTTTCTGAGGTAGCCGAATATATGGTGAAGCTGGAAAAGCAAGGCTCTATCCAAAAGGTGTCGTTGGTGACTATCTCTACCTCTAAGGTGGGTGGAGAGGAAGCCTACAGTTTCACCATCAAGGCTGTTCTTAATCAGAACCCTGGTGAGGAGAAATGAGTATGGGCGGTATAGACTTTAAAGATAAAAAGAACATATATGCCATTGTCATTGCAGTGATTATTCTGCTGGGTGGCTATCTCATGTATGATTACGTTTGGACTCCTTTCGAAGCCGAAAGGGATTCCCTTGATACGGAACTTCGCTCCGCCCAGGCCGAATTGAATAAAATCAATGCGAAGAAACATCGCGTTGCTGAATTGGAAATGCAGTTGGTCCAGGCAGAAAAAGATTTTGAAAAGCTGAAGGAAATGTTCCCTGAGGAAGAAAAGGTTCCTCTGCGCTTGCAGGATCTTTATTCTGTGATTCGTAGTTCCGGTGTCCAGATTCAGAAGTTCAATCCGGAAGGCCGTGCCGAGCGTGAACACTATATCGAAAATAGGTATGCCATTGCGGTCAATTCCGGTTATCACATGTTGGGTTACTTGTTTGCCGAAATTGCAAATTTCAATTATCCCACGGCGATTACAAATCTGAGATTGAATCGTTATTCTGGTATTGCTGCTGAAGTGCAGAAGGCAGAAACCCACGGTTGGACTCCCATTACGATGTCGGTGTCCTTCAACCTGACAACTTACACTTCAAAGACGGTGGGCAAATGATGAAACTTAAGTATTTAATTTTGCTTATCGCTGCTGCGGTTTCTGTACATGCGGCTCAGATCAAGGATGTAAAGTTCTCCTGTGATAACAAGGGTTGCCAAGTAGGCTTTGCCTTTAATTCCGAAAAAGACTTGCCTACATTCTTCCAGAAGTACGACGCTAAGACTGGAAGACTGACCTTGGCTTTCTCCGAGTCTTCTTTTGCCTTTGGTGAAGATTCTTTCAATATTGATGAAAACTCCAAGTTCATTAAATCCTTTAGAGTCTTTAGCGAAACCTTTAAGGGATCTAGATTCTTGAAGTTTGAAATGAATGTTGGCAGTTCCATCAATTCTGACAAGAACGACATATCCATGGACAAGTCAAACTTCCTGGTGTCTTTTAAGGCCAAGGGCGGTAAGGCTTGGACAATATCAAAGCTTTTTGCTGAACGTAAAAAAGCTGCTGACAAGGCTGCTGCCGAAGAGAAGAAAGCTGCTGAAAAACAGGCTGCTCTCGACAAGAAGGCCGCCGAAAAGGCCGCTCTTGAAGAACGCAAGCGTTTAGCCGAAGAAAAGAAAGCTGCTGAAAAGCAGGCTGCTCTCGACAAGAAGGCTGCCGAAAAGGCCGCCCTTGAAGAGAAGAAGCGTCTGGCCGAAGAGAAGAAAGCTGCTGAAAAGCAGGCTGCTCTCGACAAGAAGGCCGCTGAAAAGGCTGCTCTTGAAGAACGTAAGCGTCTGGCCGAAGAAAAAAAGGCTGCTGAACTGGCTGCAAAGCTAGAAGAAAAGCATCTGGCTGAAATGCAGAAGCAACTGGACAAGGCCGTTAAGGAAGGTGGTGCTATTTCTGCCCTTCTGCCTAAGCTTAAGGAAATGACCGTCTTGATGGGCTCTGGCATGGAACAGTTCCGTCTGGTAGCCGAATCTCCCATTTCTCTGGCAAAGGTTTCTGGTCCGGATAAGAATTCCGTTATCACCATCGCTATGGACGGCCCTCAGCGTTCTCCGGTCTTTAAGATTGGAACAGGCTCTATGGTCAAGTCCGTGTCTTGGGGTTCTAATGGAATCAAGGTACGGTTGCAGACTGGTGTTAAGCCGGTCGTGATGGTCCAGGAAGGAGCCCTCATTCTTCAAATTGCAGAAAACTCTATTAAGAAAGATGGTTTCATTTTCTGGTCAGCTCAGCCTACCGGTATCTTTATTCGTGACTGGATGAAGGCTGCTGAAGAACCGGTTGACTTTGGTGCCTTTGTAAAGAAGTGGGAAGGCGAAAGCAAGAAGATTGTTTCTGGTTCTCAGACTTTCCATTTGCGCCCAGTCATTCGTGAATTGATTGTTGTCGCTGATGAAATTGAATTCTACGCAGCTCCCAATGAAAACGCCCAGGTTTTGAATAGACTTGTGTTTGGCGAACGTTTGGTCAGCCTTGATATTTCTGGACTTTATCGTAAGGTTCAGTATGGAAACCGCGTAGGTTACGTCAACAAGCGTGCTGTCGGTTTCTTTGATGAACTTTCCTCTGTACAGGCAGAACGCTTGAAGCAGGTGGACCAGGAACGTGGAAACGAATCTGTAGCAGCAACTACTCAGGGCAGCCAGCTGGATGTTCTCTATGAAGATCGTGTAACCTACAGTTCCTTTGGTCGTAGAGATCCTTTCGTAGAAATCAAGGGTCTGGTTGAAGATGGCATTAATGTTGACCAGGTTGAACTGCTCGGTATCATTTGGGATTCCGAAGTTCCCATGGCTATCGTTGTTGAAAGCAAGGATCCGTCTGTCTCTTATACTCTTAAGGAAGGCGATAAGATTCTTAATGGCAAGGTTCTTAAAATTACTCAAACAGACGTTCTCTTCCTTATTCAAGAATTTGGTGTGAGCCGTCGCTACTCTATGGGTCTTCCCGATAAATTTGGGGGTCAAAAATGAAAAATATGACAAAAATCCTAACTATACTTCTCCTAGTCGTAGGCATCGCCACATCTTGGGCTGCTCCGGCCGAAGGTTCTGTTGCCCCCAACAAGAAACTGTATGACTTCAATTTCGTAAACATGGATTACGATGCCGTGTTTCGTTCAGTGTCTGTCATTGCGGGTGTAGATATTATTCTTGCACCCGATGTTAAGGGCAAGATGACTCTCCGCGTGACTAAGAAGACTTGGCAGGAAACCATGGACATCATCTGCGACATGAATGATTTGGCATGGGTCATTAATGACAAGTACATTACCATTCAGAGAATGGCTTCTTACCAGGCTAAGCAGAAGAAGATTGCCGATGAGGAAACCCAGGCGGAACAAACTGCTCCCTTGGTTCGAAAGAATTTCCAGGTTCACCATGCTAAGGCTGATGAACTGCTGAAGGTCTTGGAAAGCATGAAGTCCAACCGCGGTAAGATTACCACGGTGGAACGTACCAACTCTATCATTGTCTATGATACTGATTCCAAGATTGATCAGATGGAAAAGGCATTGGAAGAACTAGATGTGGAAACCCTGCAGATTATGATTACCGCAAAGCTTGTGGTTGTCAACAGCGAACGTGCTCGTGAACTGGGTGTAGACTGGAGTGCTTCTATGGGCTCTGCTGCTTTGACTCCGGGAACCGCTGGTGCTACTGTTGCTGGTGCGGGTGCTTCTCGTACAAGTGCTGCAATTCAGTCTTTCCCGCATGGTGGTGCTACACCTGCTGTTAGCGGAGCAACCTCTGCAATTTCTGCTAGCCTCTTGGACAACAACCTGCAGATTGCCATCAGCAACTTGATGGGTGATGCTTCCACCGAAGTTCTCGCTAGTCCCCAGGTTTCTACTTTGGATAACACCGAAGCAAAGGTGTTCATGGGTGACCAGGTCTCTATCCGTGTGATTGACGATAGCGGCGAATCTTCTACCAAGATGGTTGAAACCGGTATTAAGCTGACCGTTACTCCGCATGTGTCTGGCGATAATCGTATTTTGCTTGACCTCCATCCGGAAAACAACTCTTACGACTATGACTCCAAGGGTGAAATCGTTATCAGTAAGCAGGAAGCCCAGACCAAGGCTGTAGTGGCTGATGGTGAAACTGTTATTATCGGTGGTCTGACCCGTAACGAAACTCAGGAATCTGAAAGTGGCATTCCTTTCTTGAAGGATATTCCGCTGCTGGGTAACCTCTTCAAGTATTCTCGTAAGTCTATTGTGAAGAAAGACCTTGTTATTTTCGTCACTCCGCGTATTATCCGTAACTACATTGGCGATGTAGAACTATCTGAACCTACCCGTGGTGAACAGAACTCTAGCGAAGCTCCCGCTGCACAGAAGGTCGAAGAAGCTCCTGTCGCTCAGCCCGTAGAGGCCCCGGCTGCTCAGACGGTGGAAGCCCCGGCAGCCCAGCCGGTGGAAGAAGCTGCTCCTGTTCAGCAGTCTGAAGCTGCTCCCGCTGTCGAAGAACCTGCTACTCCGGCGGTTCCCGCTCCTGCTGCAGAAGATGACGGATGGTAATCGTCTAATGGAATTAAAAAAGTAAGCCCCGCACCTGCGGGGCTTTTTCATATCAAAAATATTGAAATTGCGGAAAGTAATGTTCAGCGGTTCGCGGTAAATACCTTAGCGGACTACAAGTGCTGCTAGGGCTAATTCCTGACTTGTTACGGTCCAACTAGAACTTTTGAATTCGTAGTTTAGTTCCGCCAATCGCCTAATCACTTTATGGAGAACGATTTTTTTCTTGCCCCATATTCTGCAACACTCTACGGCTTTGCCCTGTTTACAGAATATGAAAAAGTTTTTTCCTAGTTTGGTGCAAGCGTCTTCTGCGCTCATTCCCTTAGAAGTGAGCGTCATGAAGTTCAATAAATCTACTGCGTGGCTATAAAGGGCGTTCGTAACGGCGATGGCGTCTCCACCACCGTAAAGAATCTCGTGAAGTTTCCTGGTATAGTTCTTTGCGTCAAATAGCCCGAAATAGTTTAATATTTCGTAGGGGGGAATTTCACGCTGCGGAACGACCAGCATCTTGACCAGATCCAGGGTGATCTTGGGAACGTCTGGATTAAACAGAAGTACCTTTTCGACTTCCTGGGCCACGAGTCCTGTATTTGTACCTAAGGCATCTGCCAGATAGAGGCTAGCGTTAGGATCGATAGCCTTGTGGAAATGGGTAGGCACCATGGCACTAATCCACTCGTTCATCTTGTAGGATTTGGGCTCGTCGTATTTTTCGACTTTGCCAACCTTGGATAGAATCTTGTAGAGTTCTGCCGTTGCTCGCAGTTCCTTAAAGTCCAGCAGTAGCTTGCAGTCGGGGGCATCTTTAAGCCAGCGGGCTAGTGCTTTAGATTCTTCAGCCTTCATTTCGTCTGCGTTCCGGACGACCACCGCCTGTTCCGGAGTGAACATGGATATGGTGCCGCAACATTCCATAATGAGTCCGGCAATGGAAGGAATGTTGGTATCGGAAGCATGCACAACCTGGCGGGCGAGGGGATCGTCCTTCAGTTCACCAAGAGCCTCGGACAGGAACGTGTCAATACGACGCTCCTTGGTGAACATGTCTTTGCCGATGAGGGTGAGAATCATGGATGTCGCTTACTGGAAGTTGACGATTTCGAACTTGTTCTTGCCTCTGGGGGTCACAACTTCTACAACATCGCCTTTCTTCTTGCCCATGAAAGCTGCGCCCATGGGACTCTTGAAGCTAATCTTTCCGTTCATGGGATCGACACCTTCGGGGCTTACCAGCTGGTAAACCACTTCCTTCTTGGTGGCCAGGTTCTTTGCGGTAACGGTGGCTCCAAAACGGACTGTGTCGGAATTTGTGTCGAATTCCACGATGACCGCGTTAGAAATTTGGTCTTCCAGCTTGGGAAGTTCCAAATCGATATGTGCCAGCATTTCCTTGGCGGCGTGGTATTCTGCGTTTTCGCTTAAGTCGCCTTGCTTGCGGGCTTCTTCCATTTCGTCGACTACACGGGGGCGTTCAACCTTCTTGAGAAAATTGTAACGTTCAACCAGCTTGTCGTAAGTTTCTTGAGTACAGGGTGTTTTTGCCATGCCCCTAAATTAGAATTTTTTTAGGGGACTAATCTTGGAATACTCTAGCGTAGCTGCGTTTTTTGATGTATATTTTAGCACGTAAAAACAATAGGAGATTCTATGTACACTGTATTGGAAAAAGGCGGCGTCTGTTCCCCGAAGGGTTTTACCGCTTCTGGAATTTGCGCTGGCATCAAGGCTAGTGGCAATGCCGATATGGCTCTGCTGAAAAGCGAAAAAGCTGCCCGCTGCTTTGCCGTTTTTACCACTAACAAGGTAAAGGCTGCACCGGTCATTTATGACAAGTCTGCACTGGAACATGCTCATTTTGCTACTGCCGTGGTTGTGAATAGTGGAAATGCAAATGCATGTACTGGCGAACAGGGCCTGGCTGATGCAGAACGTATGGCCACCCTTACTGAAGAAGCATTAGGTTTGACTCCCAAGAGTGTTCTGGTTTGCAGTACGGGTGTGATTGGCCATTTGATGCCCATGGACAAGATTGAGGCTGGCATTCCTAAGCTGGTTGAAAAGCTTCGCGAAGACGCTTCCGAAGAATTTGGTCGTGCAATTTTGACCACTGACCTTGCTCTTAAGTCTCACGCTGTAGAAATCCAGACCGAAAAAGGTGTGGTGACCATCGGTGGCGCCTGCAAGGGCAGCGGCATGATTCACCCCAACATGGCAACCATGCTTGCTTTCATTACTACTGACTTGGCTTTGCCCATCGACTTCTTTGCTGAATTTCGCGCCAACATTGCGGATTCCTTCAATGCGATTACTGTTGATGGCGATACCAGCACCAACGACACTTGCATTATGCTTGCTAACGGTATGAGCGGTCTTAAGTACGAAGATCTTACTTTGTCTGAACAGGGTGAATTCCGTGCGGCTCTCGCTCTTATTATGCAGAGCCTTGCAAAGGATATCGTTCGCGATGGTGAAGGTGCTACCAAGCTGATTGAACTGCGTATTGAAAAGGCTGAATCTCACGAAGAAGCTCTGAAGATGGCTCGTTTC
Organism: Fibrobacter sp.; assembly: GCA_045600425.1. Classification (GTDB taxonomy): domain Bacteria; phylum Fibrobacterota; class Fibrobacteria; order Fibrobacterales; family Fibrobacteraceae; genus Fibrobacter. The sequence continues at coordinate 17,968 of JAZRXW010000020.1, read as the reverse complement.
ATCGGAACCAGTAACCTGGCCAAGTGTGCTATGTTCGGTGAAGATCCTAACTGGGGTCGTATTCTTAGTTCCGCTGGTTCCAGCGGTTGCAACATGGTTGCTGAACATACGGATCTGTACTTCGGTGATGTCCAGGTTTTGGATGGCGGCCGTCCGGTAATTCTTTCCAAGGAAAAGCAGGATGCCCTTCACGCTGTGGTTCGCCAACGCGAGTACAAGGTGACTTTGGTTCTGAACATCGGTCATGCTAGTGCAAGTGCTTTCACCTGCGACTTGAGCTACGACTATGTAAAGATTAACGCTGAATATACAACGTAATTTTTGTTGTTCGTCGGGAGGATAAAACCTCCGGCAACAAAAATTACCGTCAGGAACACAGCGCGTACACTCGGGTGTTTTGTCGTTCATCGGGTGAATAAAACCTCCGGCAACAAAAATTACCGTCAGGAACACAGCGCGTACACTCGGGTGTTTTGTCGTTCGTCGGGAGGATAAAACCTCCGGCAACAAAAATTACCGTCAGGAAAACAGAGCGTACGTTCGGGAAGTTTTGTCGTTCGTTGAGAGGATAAAACCTCCGGTAAAAAAAGAAGGAACCGCGAAAAAAGCGGTTCCTTCTTTTTTTAGGATTCTGCGTCTGTTATAGCAAGGGCTTCGTCTAGGTCCGTTAATTCTTGAATGGAATTTTTTCCGCTCTGCTTTGCACCTAACTTCAACAGCTTACCGCAAGAGTTGAGTATGCTTGGTCCGCTGGGAGAGAGTTTCTTTTTACCGTCTTCATAAGCATTTTGGGCAGAAGCAAGGGCGTTGCCGATGGCCTGGTACTTCTTCATGAATTGTCCCACACGGTCGATAATCTCGTTGGCTAAATCATAAACCTTTTCATGGTTCTGCGCTTGTACAATCTGCGTCCATGTCAAATCAATCATGCGCAGGGCTGCGTAGAGAGTCTGTTCGTCAACGATGTAGACCTTCTTTGCCATAGCTTCGCTCCAGAGGGTGGGGGATTCGTTGAGTGCAGTCCAGAGGGCGGCAGAGTGGGGAACGAACATGATGACGTAATCCATCTTTACCTTCGGGGGCTTTACATAGGAGGAATAATCCTTCTTGGATAGTTCATCCACGTGTTTCTTGATGCTGGCTATGTGGGCATTAAGGGCGGTGTCGCGAGCTTCATCTGTTTCAGCATTGACATAGTCGATGAATGCGGTCATGGAAACTTTAGAGTCTATGATGACATCGCGCTTGTGGTCCAGATGGAGAATGACATCCGGACGCATCGCTCTGCCACTTTCGGCCTTGATGACATTTCCCTGATTGTCACGCATGGTCTCTTGGATGTCGTAACGGGCTCCTTGACCGTCCAAAAGGTTGCTGAGGACCGTTTCGCCCCAATCGCCTTGAACCTTGGATTTGTGCTTGAAGGCTCGGATTAATTCCTCGGCGCTAGTCTTGGCATCCTTGCTCATCTGCATGGCGTTTTCTATTTGGGTTTTGAGAACGCCACTTAATTCGGACTGTTCCTTGGATGTATCGGTCATGGCCTGTTTCATCTGGGCAATAGATTCGTTTAGAGGCTTGAGAATTTGGCCAATGCTCTGTCCGCTTGTTTCGGAGAATTCCTTTTGACGCTGTTTCAACATTTCTTCGGTAGCAGTAGTCATTTGTGCCGTGACTTTTGCCAAAGTTTCATCAAAACGGGATTGCTGATCCTTCAGTGTGAAATCTCGCTGTTGTTGCAGTTCGATCTTGGTTCTCTCTAAATTTTCTGCTGCTTCCTTCTTGAGCTTTTCCAAATTTTCGGAAGCCTCTCTCTTTACATTTTCCAAGTTTGTCGCCGCTTCTTTCTTTGCGGCTTCGTAACGTGCTTCTGCATCGGTCAAGGCTTTGTCGAGAGCATTTTTGGCATCACTCTTTGCTTGATTCAGAACTTGTTCTGCATCTTTTTTGACGATGGACAACTGTATGCTGTTTTCGGATTTTAACTGGGCGATATCATTGATGTAGCGCTTGTTGTCGGTTTCTGCCTGGGCTTTGGCTGCATCTAGTTGGGCTTGGATTGCGGCGTTCTTGCTCTTGGTGGAAAGAACTCCGATGACCATACCTGCAATGGCTCCGATGACAATTCCTAAGATGATGGCGATCATGTCCATTTTTAAATCTCCTTCGAAAAGTTTCCTAATCTTTTATCGGCATTCAATTCCAGAATGTCAAATAGATGCTAAAAAAAGAAAACGGACCTTGCGGCCCGTTTGGTATATATGCGGAGTTGTTTGTGCGGGCTAGTCTTTTAAGCAGCGCAGGCTAGCTCCAAATTCGGGATTGAACTTTTCAAACTTGGCGTTCTCCTTGTCGTAGTAAAAGACGAGTACATCTCCTTCGGAAGACCAGAAGAAGGCTTTCTTTCCGGCTTCGTCAAACTTGCGTTCGTTCATTGGAACATCGCTTTTGGCAAAGTGAGCTCCGCCGGCTTTCGCTCCAAAGCCAAAGTCATCCTTGCCGTTACCGTCCTTGTTGGATTTTTTTAGAGCGTCCCAGCCAAAGCCTGCTTTTAACTTGATGCCGGGCTTATCTCCTACGAAAGAAAGAAGTGCTTGCCATTCTGCCTTGGAGGGAAGATGGAATCCTTCCATACAGGCTTTCTGGGCGTTTTCAAAATTATAGAGGCGTCCCCAGTTGTTGCACTGCTGGCAGAGAGAGCCGGCGGCTGTGGCGTAGTTTAGATTTTCGGCAATCCAGAGTTGGTCCCCGATGCGAATCCACTCGTAGGCGTAATTGTCACGAGGATCCTTGTAGCTACCGCTGGTGGCGGGTTCGCCGCTTTCGCTGAAGTATTCGCCAAAACCAGACTGCTTGTTCTTCTGGTAGGGGAGTTTGGAGGCTATCTTGCCGTTTTTGTGATAGCGGGTGACCGTACCTTCTATTAGGCCGTCAACATAGGTAAACTCTGCCTCGGGAGTGCCGTCCTTGTAGTATTCCTTAGTCAATCCTTGTCTACGATCGTTTTCGTAATTGGATTCCCGCTTAAGGTTTCCGTTGTCGTAGTATTCTTTTTCGGGACCGTTCTTTTGGTTATCTACATAGGTGGTTTCAAAACGGATAGTGCCGTTGTCGTATTTTTCGGTACGGATGTCTTCGCAACCGTACATACAGGCGGCGATCAACATAGAACTTGCAATAAATTTTACTGCTTTCATAAAATCCTGCGATGTTAATTTATTTAAAATCTGATTTTTCCGGCGGTAGCCAGAAGACCGATCATATAGAGCATTCCGTCATAATAGCGCCACAGATAGCTGGGCACAGACAGGGCGGCCAGGTCCTTGACGAAGGGCTTAATGAGAGAATCCCCCGGGGAAAGCACTTGGGCTGCAGCTGCATTCATGGCGATAAGGCCTGGAGTGGCGTCGCGACCGGGGCGGGGAAAGTTGCCTCCGTCTACGGAGTAGTCGGACAAGTAGGGTCGTCTGCTTTCAAAGAAGAACAGAAGTCTTTCGCAAATGGACTTTTCGATTTTGTCTCCGCGGAATAGGGCGTAATCCAGGCTGAGGTTCATTGCTACGCGCCAAGCATCGCCGCTAAAGTTATCGCTTTCCTGGTTCCATTCCATTCGCTTGGGGGTTCCGTCAAATTCGGAGTAGTCCGCACAAAGACCGGTCTCGTAATGAGCAGCCTTGTTCAAGTACTTAATGCTGTTTTCTGCAATTGTTATCCAGCTTTCATCGCCGGTGGCTTCTGCAAAGGCTCGGTAGAAGGCTACCGTATGGTAGCTGGGATCTGTAAAGTCGTTTCCCTTAACAGGGGAAAAACGGACTGCAAGACGATTTGGGTCGATAATGGAGCCTACCAGTTCGTTTTCTGGTTTGTGCCTCATCCAGTTGATGAGCTCGATGGCCTCCGCCTTAAAATCAGGACGGCCGAACTTTTCCGCAGCAATCAGGAGTGCCATGGCGAAATATTCTTCACCATCGGGTGCGGCTCCCGGATCCATCATGCTAAAGTCCACGGTGGAAACTTGCCAGGAAAAGTACCCCTGGTGAGGACCGTTATTGTTGCGGAGATAACGTTTGGAAAAGTTCCATAGCTTGTCAAATTCTTTTTCGTGACCTGTGAGGGCGGTGATGTACATGCCGTAACTCATTCCCTCGGATCGGATGTCGTCATGACCTATGTCTATGATGTAGGCCATGTCATCGGATGCGTCAAAGTAGATGCGTTCGTTAATGGGGTCACCCTCAAAGAGTTTGCTGTAGCCGTTCTGAATGAGCTGCCTGGCGAAGTTGGGACCGTATCCTGCTTCAACAAAAAGGTCTCGTGGTTCAAAGCGTTCCATAGAAAATCCTCAAAAAAGTTTACCCGCAAACATCTTTCTCTAAAATAAATATTTTCGTATCTTTATGCCGAGGTTGATTATGAACGATATGTTGATTTTAGGTTATGGTCCTGCAGGTATTTCCGCTGCATTATACGGTTTACGTGCGGGATTAAAGGTTGTTCTTGTTGGAAAGGACGGCGGAGCACTTCAAAAAGCCCATTTGATTGAAAATTATTATGGTCTGGAAAAGCCCTTGACGGGTGAAGAACTGATGGAAGTGGGCAAAAGTCAGGCTCGAAAACTGGGTGCAGAAATTGTTGATGACGAAATCACTGACTTAATGTTTGATGGAACTGGTTTTGTTGCAACGGGTCTGAAGGGCGTGTATAAGGGGAAGACTTGTATTATGGCAACAGGTGCTGCACGAAAGAAGCAGCCTCTTGCGGGTATGGCCGAAATGGAAGGTCACGGCGTGAGTTACTGTGCGGTCTGTGATGCTTTCTTCTACCGCCAGAAAGATGTGGCTGTGATGGGTTCCGGTGAATATGCTCTGCATGAAGCGACCGAACTTTTACAGGTGGTAAATAGCGTTACTCTTTTGACTAATGGAGTGCCTTTGACGGCGGACTTCCCGGAAACCATCAAGATTGAGTCCAGAAAATTGAAGGGACTGGTGGGGGAAGGTGCTTTTAAGGGTGTGGCTTTTGAAGATGGTTCGGAACAGAATTTTGATGGCCTGTTTGTGGCTCTTGGAAGTGCAAATGCTACGGATCTAGCCCTGAAGGCCGGTGCTGCCTTTGACCAGGGAAAGCTTGTTCTGGATGAAGACTTGCAGTCTACCATTCCTGGACTGTTTGCTGCCGGGGATTGTACCGGCGGTACCTTGCAGATTGCTGTGGCTGTAGGCGAAGGCGCTCGTGCGGGACTCGCTGCTATTAAATATTTGAGAGAACACCGAGATTGATTCTTGGTGCTGTGGGTTCCCGGTGCGTCGCATTACTCTCCTGACAAATCCTGATATTTGCAATTTGAAATGCCCCCTCTGTTTCTTGCAACAGCGGGGACGTTCTTTCGGTATGGGGGAGATGCCTTTTAATGTGGTGCGACTCGCTTTGGACAAGTATGGCGAAGGTCTTAAGGAAGTCATTCCTTCAACTATGGGTGAGCCGTTACTTTATTCTAAATTTGGCCGGCTACTTGAATTATGTTGCGAAAGAGGTGTCCTTCTGAACTTGACTACAAATGGGACCTTCCCCGGGATTTGGGGGACACCCGAGGGCTTCAAAAAGTTGCTGAGATCCTGTAGCGATATTAAAGTCAGCGGGCTTGCTTTTGAAAGTTGCTGTAACGATCAAGGTGCTGCTTTTGATGAACGGGCTTGGAAAGGAAACGTTGAGCGTTTGTTGGAATGCCGCAAACTGTTGGAACGTAACGGCGAAAACAGACTTGCTTCAATTTCTTTGCAGATGACCTTGCACCGAAAAAACGTCCATCGTGCCGAAGAAATTTTGCGGTGGGCGGAGTCCGTCGGGGTGCATCGTATCAAGTGGAATCCTGTGGTTTTTCTCAGTACGGCAAGCCCCTGGCTGGTAGCGGAATATGGCTTGGAACCTTTTGATCTGGAAGAACTGCGGGGGCGGTTAGTCTCGAAGGTGGTGAAATGCGGGGGCAGTTTATTCTTTGACCATAAACTTGCAGGATGTGGGACCGCAAAAAAAGAAGAAACTTCTTGGTGCACCTTTCAGGATGAAATTTGGATTCTTCCTGATGGTTCGGAGCAGAACTGCCCCAATCCGGAACGACGATTCGGTAATCTCGAGGCTCCTGCAGCTCTCTGTGAAAATTGCATCATGAAATAGGGTTTGTGAACCTAGTATTAGAGTTTTGAAATTTCCAGAATGGTAAGGATTTCGTCCTGGATTTTAAATTTTACGTCAACTCCAGCAAACTTGAATCCATAAATCCGATTGGGATTTTTCTGGTAAGCTGGTATTGGATTTTCCGCAAGGATTTCTGTGAGTGCGTTCAATTTTTCTTCGGTAAAGGAATGTCTTTCCCGAAGCTCCGTTCTTAGCTTTTCAGGAAAGTGTACTTGCAGGCTCTTGGACATTACCTCATGGGCGAAGCCCCCTTTAGCACCTTCGATACAGTCAGCATAGGGAAGGTAGGGCTTGATGTCTACTAGAGGGGTTCCGTCCATCAAATCTGCACCGCTCACAATGATTTCAGGACCGGAGTAGTCCCCGTCAGTTATGTTCAGGCGGATTTCCTCTATTTTGACGCAGCTCATGGCCAGCGGATTGGGGCGGAAACTGCTTCGTGTTGCAAAAACACCCAGGCGCTTGTTTCCTCCAAGTCGGGGAGGACGAACCGTGGGACTCCAGCGATTTACGCCATTTTCATCGGGCCTTACATTTTCTGAAAAAATCCAGAGAAGCCACAGATGGCTGAAACCTTCGAGACCTCGCAGAGCGTCGGCCACACGGAATTCTGGTTCGAATCGGATGGCAGAACGCAATTCCTTCAAAAGCCCGCTTTGGCGGGGAATTCCGAACTTGTCGGGAAAATCGCTTTTGATTTTGGCGATGACCTTAAAGGGATACACGGATTGGGTTTTGGAGGATTCGTTCACAAAGAACTATATAGAAAATTTTCTATCTTCCAACTTGGAGTAATTAACACAGGAGAAACTTTCCGAAAGGGAGTTTCGCCGTAACATAGAAGAGGAACAAATGACTGTTGTAGTCTTTATTCTTTACCTTTTGATGATGCTGGGCATTGGTGCCTACTTCTCCAGAAAGGCTAATAGCCTGAACGCCTACTACCTGGGCGATCGTGGCATGAACAAGTGGGTGGTGGCAATGTCTGCCCAGGCTTCCGATATGAGTGGCTGGATGCTCATGGGTCTGCCGGGTGCCATTTACCTTAGCGGTTTCTCCGAAGCTTGGATTGGTATCGGTCTTGTAATCGGTACCTATTTCAACTGGAAGATTGTGGGCCGTCGCCTTCGCAAGTATTCTCACTTCTGCGGAGACTCCATTACCCTGCCGGATTTTCTCTCTAACCGTTTCCGCGACAACAAGGGCATTATCCGCGTTATTGCTTCCTTCTTTATTCTGGCTTTCTTCCTGTTCTATACTGTTTCTGGCTTTGTGGCTTCCGCCAAGCTGTTCGGCACTATCTTCGGTCTGGACTACACCACTGGTCTTATTATTGGCGCTGTGGTTGTGGTGAGCTACACTTTCATGGGCGGCTTCTTCGCCGTTTGCTGGACCGACTTTATCCAGGCTTCCATGATGCTTATTGCTGTGCTTGTGATTCCCACCATCATCTGCATTTCCGGCGGTGGCTTTGCCGCTACCATGGATGCTGTGAACGGTCAGAATCCCTACCTCATGAGCCTCTTCACCAACGCCTCCACCGGCAAGGCCATCGGTTTTGTGTCCCTGATTTCCAGCCTGGCCTGGGGTCTTGGCTACTTCGGCATGCCCCACATTCTGGTGCGTTTCATGTCCATCAAGAACGCCGAAGAAATCAAGCATTCCCGCCGTATCGCTATGACTTGGGTGATTATCTGTCTTGGTGCAGTAATCATGATTGGTCTTTTGGGCCGCTACTACGTTAGCGCTAACGGTCTCGATGTTACCGACCCGGAACGTATCTTCATGGTGCTTTGCCAGGCTCTTTGCCATCCGGCGATTGCATCCATCCTGATGGCAGCAATTCTTGCCGCCATCATGAGTACCGCTGACTCCCAGCTCCTGGTTTCCGCTTCCGCTTTCAGTAACGACATGTACAAGCACCTCTTTCGCAAGAACGCTTCCAACAAGGAACTCATGTGGGTGAGCCGTGTGGTGGTTGCTGTCATCGCCATTATCGCCGTTCTCGTCGCTCTCCAGGGTGCACCTTCCGCCGGTGCCGCTAAGGAAGGCAAGAGCTTCTTAGATGTGGTAATGAGCTTGGTGAGCTTCGCCTGGGGTGGCTTTGGTGCGACCTTCGGTCCTCTGGTTCTGCTGGCTCTCTTCTGGAAACGCACCACACTGCCTGCTGCCATTGCCGGTATGCTGGTGGGCGGTATCACCACCTTCGTTTGGAAGTTCTACCTTTCCGGTCTTGAAGGCGAAATCTTCCAGATTTACGAACTGGTTCCGGGCTTTGTCTTCAGCATGATTACCATCGTGGTGGTAAGCCTTTTGACCAAGCTGCCCAGCAAGGAAATCCTTGATGAATTTGATGCTGTGGAACATACCCACCTTCATGACATGAAGCTTTCCTAATTGGGTTTTATATTGAGTGTGGAATCCCTGACCAAGTGGTCGGGGATTTCTTTTTTTTCCTACATTTAAAGCATGATGAATTTTTCTGAATTTCCGTATGTAGCCGACCGCTTTAACGCTGTCCGCAGGGAAACTGTACAGGTTCGCGTAGGTGACGCATTGATCGGGGGCGGCGCCCCCATTTTAGTTCAGTCCATGACCACCACCAAGCCCAAGGACGTAGAAAAGACCGTCCAGGAAACTTTGGATCTTGCCAAGGCGGGCTGTGGTCTTGTTCGTATTACAACTCCGACTTTCGCGGATGCCGCAGGTCTTGAAGAGGTCATGAAACGAGTCCGTGCAGCCGGTTGTAAGGTTCCGGTATCTGCCGACATCCATTTTCAGCCCAAGGCAGCCTTCGAAGCTCTCAAGTGGGTTGAAAAGGTCCGCATCAATCCGGGTAACTTTGTTGACACCGGTATCTTGACTCTGGAAAACCAGACCGACGCCATGTTCGACGAAGGCAAGGAAAAGGTTGCTGAACAGTTTACGCCCTTTGTTCAGGAGGCCAAGCGTCTTGGTCGAGCCATCCGTATCGGTGTGAACCACGGTTCTCTCAGTGCCCGTATGATTTATCGCTATGGCGATACCGTGGAAGGCATGGTGGAAAGTGCCATTGAATATTTGGCTGTCTGCGAAGCGGAACATTTTGACCAGGTGGTCCTGTCCTTGAAGTCCAGCAATCCCCGTGTGGCCATTGCCGCTTACCGCATGTTGGCTGCCCGCATTAAGCAGGAAGGCTTCAAGCCTTATCCGTTCCACGTGGGTGTGACGGAAGCTGGCGCAGGTGCCGATGGCCGTATGAAGTCTGCCGCTGGTATTGGAGCCCTCCTGTTGGATGGCCTTGCTGATACTATCCGCGTTTCTCTCACCGAAGATCCGGTGGCGGAAGTTCCCGTTGCTCAGGAACTGATTAAGGCCTGCGCTTTGCCCGCTGCTCCGACCAGCTATGCTGTTCCTGTTCTTGAAAAGGACCCGTACCACTACACTCGTCGCGAAACTACGCCTGTTGTCTTGAATGGTGTAGAAATTGGCGGCGCTCGTCCGGTGATGGTGGGCGTTCGTTCCGAGGCTGCTAGCCTGACCGGCGAAGGCCGCAATCCTGAATTTGCTGTTGTAAGTCTAGCAGATAAGCCTGTGGTCGCCTTTGATGACCCGATGGATATTGCGGGCTTTGCTGCAAATCCCATTTCTGTTCCGGAAGGTTCCATCTTCTGCTACACTGGCGAAAATATGGTGTCCGGCGTTCGTGCTATGGTTGCTGCTTTGGATGCTGCCGGCCGCAAGGACCCCATATTGCTTTATGCCAACATTGGCAGTTCTGAAAAGGATATGCTCCGCACTTCTGCCGATATCGGTAGCCTTGTTACTGACGGTATTGGTGATGCTGTTGTCATCGAAGGTTTCAAGAGCCCTAAGGAATCAGTGGAACTGGCTTTTGATATTCTGCAGGCCGCTTACTGCCGTCGCAGCAAGACTAACTTTATCAGCTGCCCCAGCTGTGGCCGTACTTTGTACAACATCCAGGAAGTCATGGGTAAAATCAAGGCCCGCTTTGGACACCTGAAGGATTTGTCCATCGGTATCATGGGCTGCATCGTGAATGGCCCCGGTGAAATGGCTGATGCCGACTTCGGTTACGTGGGTGGCGGTCCGGGTCGTATCACTCTGTTCGAAGGCAAGACTGCGGTCAAGAAGAATATCCCCGAAGAGGATGCCATCGAAGAACTGGTGGCACTCATCAAGGAGCGTGGCCGCTGGGTAGATGCGCCGGAGGCGCAGTAGATAGTAGGAAGTATGTAGTAGGAAGGATTATAAGGCACGGCTGGTGCCGTGCAACAATAAAGCGCAGGCCACCAGGCCTGCCAAGAATCGCACTAACTACTTTCTACTTCCTACTACAAAAAAGTTTTAAACTCTAAATAATAAGGAACAAATCATGGCAACTATTAAGACTATGAACAACATCTCCAAGAAGGGTCTCAGCCTGTTTGGAGCTTACTATCAGGTTTCTGATACCGTCGAAAATCCGGACGCAATTCTTGTCCGCTCTGCTCAGGTTGATACTGATCAGTTTGACGGCCTTCTGGCTGTGGCCCGCGCTGGTGCTGGTGTGAACAACATCACTATCGACAAGGCTTCCGCTAAGGGTGTTTGCGTGTTCAATACTCCGGGTGCCAATGCAAATGCTGTTGCAGAACTGGTGATGACCGTACTCGGCATGGCTGTTCGTAACGTTGCTCAGGCTGCAAACTGGGTGAAGGCTCTTGACCTGAACGATCCGGACATGGCAAAGACTGTGGAAAGCGGCAAGAAAAAGTTTGCTGGTTCCGAACTTGCTGGCAAGACTCTGGGCGTTATCGGTCTTGGCAAGATTGGCGTTCTGGTTGCCAACTACGCTCGTTGGAAGAATATGCGCGTGATCGCTTACGAACCGTATCCTAACGCTCTCAACATGCATGAACTTTCTAACAAGGTTGAAATCGCAGATCTCGACACCGTGATTGCAAATTCTGATTTCCTCACCGTGCACGTTCCGTTCATCAAGGGTGTTACCGAAAATCTTTTGAACCGTAAGAATTTGGCTAACTTCAAGGGTACTCATATCTTGAACTTTGCCCGTAATGGCCTGGTTGAAATGGATCCTGTTTACGAAATGCTGGACAACGGTACTCTTCAGGGGTACCTCAGCGATTTCCCGGATGCAAAGCAGATCCAGCACGACAAGATTATGTGCTTCCCCCACTTGGGCGCTTCTACCGAAGAAGCTGAAGAAAATTGCGCAGTCATGGCTGTTGAAGAATTGAAGGACTACCTGGAATTCGGTTGCGTCCGTAACTCTGTGAACTTCCCGGCTCTCATGGACAAGCCTCACATGGGTATCAAGACTCGCGTTGTGGTGATTAACGAAGACGTTCCCAACATGATTGCTGAAATCACCAAGGTGATCGGTGCAGCTGGCATTAACATCGCTTCTTTCAGCAACAAGAGTAACGGCAAGATCGGTTACAACCTGATTGACTCCGAAGCTACTATCGGTGATGATATCATTGAAGTGCTTTCCAAGCTGGACAAGGTCATCAAGGTCCGCGTCATCCATTTCTAAACAACGAGGTCGATTGGCTTCGCCACCCTTTGAGGTGCGAGGTCGGTCTGTGGCCATTGAATTAGAAAATGGCACCGTAGGTGCGAAAACGAAAAATCCGACGAGTTCAACCCGCCGGATTTTTTTAGTACAGTTCGCTTCCTGTGGCCTCGCGCCTGGAGCCTGGAACCTACCTATACATTTCCTCGATGAGTCCAGCGTATTTTTCTTCGGTTGCTTTCCTGCGGATTTTTAGCGTTGGAGTCAGGAGGCCGGACTCTACAGTGAGTTCGTCTGTAATAAGGGTCCACTTACGTACTTGTTCCCAGTGGTTGAGCTTGTGATTGATGCGATTAATGTGGCGGGAAATGGCTTCTCGAATGCGGACAGAGTCCTTTGCTTTATTCAAGTCAAAGTCAACTTTACTGAGGTTTAGGAGTCTCTTGCAGTTTACCGGATTCAAGAATATGAGGGCTGACACAAACTTTCGGTCATTGGCGATGACTAGGGCTTGTTCAATAACGGGGTGTCTGCTCAGTTCCAATTCAATGGGGTTGGGACTGACGTATTTCCCGGTGCTGGTTTTTAACAGTTCCTTGATGCGTCCCGTCAAGTAGAGATATCCGTCTCCGTCAAAGGAACCCTGGTCTCCTGTTCTGAAGAAACCGTCTTCTGTAAAGACTTCGCTGTTTAGGTCAGGGCGGTTATGATAGCCTCTAAAAACGCTGTCTCCCTTAACCAATACTTCATTGTTCTCGCCGATCTTAACTTCGAGATGGGGTAAGGGAAGGCCTACACTTCCTGGGCGGACGTAGCTACTTTTGTTGGCGCTGACTACGGGTGCACATTCTGTAAGTCCATACCCTTCGCAAACAGTGATGCCAACGTTTAAAAGAAATCTGCAGATAGATTTGTTCAAGGCGCCGCCGCCAGAAACGATAAGTCGAAAGCGACCGCCGATAGCTTCTCTCATTTTGGAGTAGACAAGTTTGTCGTAAATTTTTTTTCTAAGGCTGGGGACCTTTTCGGGGTCTTCAAGTTTTGCGACTTTGATGGCTTGGTCTATTATAAAACGCTTCACTCCGGATAGGTTTTCTCCGGCGGCAGTCATTTTCTCGTAGACTCGTTCGAGAATTCTCGGGACTACGGTCATGAACGTTGGGCGAACCTCTGTCATGAGGGCCGCTGCGTTTTTCGGGTCGTCGGCAAAGTACACGGTGACGCCATTGAGAACGTAAAAATATACGGCCATTCGTTCAAAAACGTGGGCTACAGGAAGCACCACCATGCAGGTGTCAATTTTTTTGTACAGCTTGATGTAATCTTGCCGCAAAATGCGAATCTGACACAGCATGTTTCTGTGGGTGAGTTCAGCTCCCTTGGGACGGCCGGTTGACCCACTTGTATAAATAATGGAGAACACGTCGTCGGGCTTGATTTCCAACAGCTGGTTTTCCAACCATTTGGTAGACTCTGGATTTTTCGCCAGTTCGGCACCTTCTTTTAAAAGGTCGTTCCAGTAAATTCCGTTAGGTGTCAGTCTTGAATCGGGATCAATGCAGACGACTGCCTTAAATCGGTCAAGGCTGTTTTGAAGTCCCAGGTCTAATTCGTCCACATTGCTCAAGACCAAAATTTGAACATCTGAGTCGTCACACTGGAAATTGAAATTTTCAGAGGAAATGTTGGGAAAGAGCGGCACGGTAATGGCGTGATTCAGCTGGGTGGCCACATCTGCCATAATCCATTCTGGACAGCTGTTGGCGACGATTCCGACGCTTTGACCAGCAAGGAGTCCTCGTTCTTTTAGGGCTAATGCCAAATTGAAGGCTTTCTGACGGAGGTCCTGCTTGGGAAAATGCACCCAATGACCGTGCTTGCGGTGAAACCAGCCACCGAAATCTTCCCGTTCGCAGTTCGCGAAGAACATCTGGGTGAGTGAGAAGTACTGTAGCGGTTCCATTTGAATATCCTCTAACCTTGAAAAAGTCCGTTTTCTGAAGTGAATCGGGGCAGTTCTTCATTAAGATATCTTTATATTGATGAAATGGCGTGAAAAAATGAAAGATTTCGAATAAAAAATGTCGCACGCAGGATTATTGCTGTAGTTTTATGGAAAAAACTGGCTTTCAGAGTCAAAGGAGAACGTTGTGATTAAGAATTTGGATGATTATTTGTCGTTACTGAAGCGACTTGTTGCCAAGGGAGAGCCTTTGACTGGGGCTCAACTGGAGTCTGTAAGGACTCATATTGGATTTTTCCAGCATGAGCGTCTGACCCATGAACTGGTTATGCTTGTGTTTGCGTTGTTGTCTGTACTGGGCATCCTATATTTTGCCATTTTCCCCGACATTCCTGTGTTTTGTCTGGACGTTCTCTTTTTTGCCCTCTTGATTCCCTATATAAAGCACTATTATGGATTGGAAAATGGAGTCCAGCAGTTGTACCGGGTTTATGATGAGTTGGAAAAACTAGGTAAAAATGCTGATTTTTAAAAATTGAGAACATTTGATGATGGAAAATTCAAAAATTTATTGAATTTCTACAATTTTTCTATTGCTTTTTTAAAAATGCTAATATATATTTGAGAACACAAATGAGAACGACGAGGTTGAAAATGGTTTTCGAGCCGTCGAAACTTCAAAAATGGGATGTGTGTATGTCTTTTAAAAACTCTCTCTCCAAGATGGCTGTGGCCGCGGTTGTTTCCTTCGGCGCAGCTACTGCTTTTGCTCAGGTGACGGTGAATAAGGCCGGTGGCTGGCTGGAATCCGCCTTCGCTGAATGGGCTCCCGTCACTAACGCTACCGCCTATAATGTGTATGCCGATGGCAAAAAGGTGGATGCCCCTCTGATCCGCAGCTACGGTTCCTATATGCGTGTGGATGTGCCGGGTCTGAAGGCAGGTTCTCATACCTTGAAAATCGCTCCGGTGGTGAATGGAGCCGAAGGTGCTGCCACGACGAAGACTGTGGATGTTCTTGCCCATGACCGTAGCGGATTTGCCTTTAGCAACGGTCGCGTTCCCGGCGCCTACAATGCTGATGGTACCCTCAAGAGCGGTTCTGTGGTGGTGTACGTTACCGAAAAGACGAAGAATACGGTGACTGCCGATGTGGTGACTAACTCCAAGGGCACAACTACCAAGTGCTTGAGTTTCCAGGGCATCCTGAACTGCATGAAGAAGGGCTACGAAACCCGCCCCTTCGATTTCCGCTTTATCGGGACCGTGACGGATTCCGATTCTTTGGTGGCTGGTGACATGCTCATCGACTTGAATAAGTCCGAAAAGTCCTACGTGACGGTGGAAGGTATCGGTGAAGATGCTACCGTTAACGGTTGGGGCATTCGCATTAAGAACGCACAGAATGTGGAAATCCGTAACGTGGGTATCATGAATGTGAACAGCGACGAAGGCGATAACATCGGCCTTCAGCAGGATGACCAGTATGTGTGGGTTCACAACAACGACTTCTTCTATGGCGATGCCGGTACCGACAAGGACCAAGTAAAGGGCGATGGCGCCCTGGACTGCAAGAAGTCCACCTACATTACCTTCAGCTACAACCATTTCTTTGATAACGGCAAGTCCAACTTGCTGGGCCTTTCTGAAGGCACCACCGAAGGTTTGTACATTACCTATCATCACAACTGGTACGACCATTCCGACAGCCGTCATCCCCGCGTTCGTTACTACAGCGCTCACGTTTACAACAACTATTATGATGGTAATGCCAAGTATGGTATCGGCTCTACCCTGGGATCCTCCATCTTTGCAGAAGCCAACTATTTCCGCAACTGCAAGTACCCCATGCTCACTTCCATGCAGGGCAGCGATGTTTATGCCGGTACCACCAAGCGTGATCCCGCCAACTACGGTACTTTCAGCAAGGAAGCCGGCGGTTCCATCAAGGCTTTCAACAACTACATCGAAGGCGGTACTTTCATTGCTTACGGTGCCAGCAAGTATATCTTGAAAGGCTCTGAAACTTCTATCGGGTCCATTGATTCCAAGAAGGATTTCGACGCCTACGTCATTACCAGCCGCAATCAGGAAATGCCTTCCTCTGTTACGTCCTACGACGGAGCGAACAAGCATAACAACTTTGACTTGAATAGCTCCCTGATGTACAAGTACACGGCAGATGAACCTGCTGTGGCGAAGGCCAATGTGACCAAGTATGCGGGCCGTGTAAACGGTGGCGATTTCAAGTGGACTTTCTCTGCTGCCGATGACGAAAAGTATGAAGTGGATCAGTCCTTGAAGAATGCTTTGGTGGCTTACAAGACTTCTCTCAAGAGCATTCAGGGTGAAGGTAACCTGGTGGTTGTGGACCCGAATCCGGTTTCTTCCAGTTCCAGCGTTCCTGCTTCTAGCAGCTCTGTTTCCTCCAGTTCCCAGAAGGTGGAATCTTCCAGCAGTTCCAAACCGGCTTCTTCCAGCAGCGTTGTTTCCGAAGGTGCTGCAACTCTTACGAAGCATGGCACTGGCAGCGCAACCCAGACTGTTGCCCAGGGGGCTGCTGTAATTGAATTCTACTACACTGTGGCTGGCGCAACTGGTGCAACTGTTACCGGTCTGCCCGAAGGTCTTAAGGGCGAAATGAAGGGTTCCGACTTCTACATTACAGGAACCGTTTCTTCTACCGCGAAGGCTGGAGACTACAAGTTTACGGTGACGACAACAGGAGCAGCTTCCAATGTTTCTAAGTCTGGGACCATTACCGTTACTGCAAAAGGCGGCGAACCTGCAGGGGAGTCTAGCTCCAGCGAAAAACCCGCAAGTTCCAGCTCCAGCGAAAAGGTGGATCCTTCCAGCAGTTCCGACGTGAATGACGGTTCCAGCAGTTCTTCCGAAGAAAGCAAGGACGACGATTCCAAGACAGATGACAAGGATGCTATCGTCGCATCTGGTGCGGCTGGCGCTCAGGTGGTTCGCTACAACGCTTCTTCTGCAACTCTCGAAATTCTTGCCGCCAATGTACGTCGTGTTGACATCGTTTCCGTGAATGGCCGTAAGGTCTTCGCTAGTGTTGCTCAGCTTGGCTCTGGTATGAACGTTGACCTGTCCGCCCTCCGTCCGGGAGTGTACTTCGTGCGGGTGATTGCGGATGGAAAAATGTTCCAGCAGAAAATTCTCAAGAAGTAAATCGTTCTCAAGATAAATTTTGGGATGTGTCCTCCACGAATGTGGAACGTGGCCTCGGGTTTACCCGAGGTCATTTTTACGTCGGGCCGTTTTTACGGTGGGTTTCTTTGGTTTACTTGCGGTGTGATTCTGCTATGTAAAAGTTCGTTATCAAACGTGTTTTTTGGGAGTTGTAGGGCAACCTTTAAAAAATATTACTTGGAATAAATTCTACTCATTCTATCTTTTACTCTGGTGTATTGGATTGGTTAGAATTGGGATTGGATAAACACCAATAATGAGGATGTCGAATGAAGAAAGTCGTCGCCGCCGCTCTTCTCGCTGCTGCAACATCTGCAATGGCTGTGAGCGCTAGTCGCGTTGGTCCTGTCAGTACCTATGGTGAACTGAAGGCCGCTAAAGTGGGTGGATTGGGTCAGTTGGTTGGCTCCTGCCCGTCCTATGCAAGCACTCCGGTGCAGGTGAAGGGTATGAGTCTTTTCTGGAGCTCCGCTGCAGATAGCTCAACCGTTTTCTATTCTGAAAAGGCCGTGAACCGCATGGTTTCCGAAATGAATATCGAAGTGATTCGTTTCGCCATGGGTGTTACCACTGAAAAGTTCCAGGACCAGGGCCGTGGTTACCTCAGCAGTGCAAATGGTAAGACCCTCCAGCTGGGTTACCTGAAGAACGTGGTGAACGCAGCCATTGAAAACGATATCTATGTGATTATTGACTGGCATATCGAAAGTGCGAACGGTAGTACCGAAGGCGCTAAGGAATTCTTCGAATACGCCGCCAAGGAATATGGCTCCTACAACAATGTGATTTTTGAAGTGTGGAATGAACCTACCGGTAGCATGAACGATGTGAAGACTCATGCCAATACCATCATTCCTATTATCCGTAAGTATTCCGACAATCTGGTGCTGGTGGGCAGCCCCGGCTGGTCTAGCCAGCCTGACGCTTGTGCCTCCGCCGGTATTCAGGACTCCAAGAATAACTTCGCCTGTACTTTGCACTTCTATGCTGGCGATGGGAATCATTCTACTTCGAACTACGGAGGTCGTGCTTTAGAGGCTATGAAAGCCGGTGTTCCTGTGTTCGTTTCTGAATGGGGTACG
>JAZRXW010000019.1:0-15367 GCA_045600425.1 Fibrobacter sp. | reverse complement strand
GCGTAGTACTTGCGAATGCTAGCTATGCAGGTACTCGATGATGGCGTCGTGGATGGTGGTGAACACACTGCGCAGTTCTGCTTCATCTTCTTCAAGGAGCGTCACGCGGAAGCCCATGAGGTCGGTGCTGAAACTGGTGCTCGGCACCACGCAGATGCCCTTGGCGCCCAACAGGTAGTACACGAAGCGGTAGTCCAGCTTGTCGGTCTTGGAGCACCATTCTTCAACCTTGGCCTTGATCTGAGGATTGTCGATCTTCATGGTCTGGTGGTTGTTCAGAACGCCTTCACGGAAGATGATGGTGTTGTAGAATGCACCGTAGGTGGGGTTGAAGTAAAGTTCGGGAATGTCGCTCAGGATTTCGTTGATGATAGCGGAGCGGCGGCCAATCTTTTCGTTCAAGGCCTGGCGGTGTTCCATGAAACGAGGATCGCCCAGCACGCGAGGAATGGTCATCTGGGGAAGCGTTGTGGAGCAGACTTCCACCATCTTGGCGTTGTCCAAAGCGCGGCAGAAGGCGTCGAACTGTTCGTCCTTGTCGCGGTTGTAGTATTCAACCCATCCGCAACGAGCACCCGGCCACGGGTATTCCTTGGAGATGCCCTTCATGGCAATAGCCGGAACGTCGCCGATGTATTCGGCCAGAGCGTAGGCGTGAGCTCCATTGTAGGTAATCTTGTTGTAGATTTCGTCGCAGATGATGAAGAGGTTGTAACGCTTGGCGATATCAACGATTTTCTTCAAGATTTCCAGGGGGTACACCATGCCGGTCGGATTATCCGGGTTCAGAACCAAAATGCCTGCGATGGAGGGATTGTACTTCACCTTGTTTTCCAGTTCTTCAAGGTCCGGATACCAGTGGTTCTCGGGCTTGAGGCTGTAGGTAATAGCAGGAGCATGTGCGTGTGCAGCTTCGGCGGAGCTATGGGTGCTATAAGCCGGAGACGGTCCGATAATGCGGGTCGTCATGGACAGCTGCTGGTAAAGGGTTGCAATGGCGTCGCCAAGACCGTTGAAGAACAGGATGTCGTCGACGGTAATCTGTGCACCACCCAGCTTGTTGGTTTCCTTCACGATGAATTCGCGGGTTTCCAGCATGCCCTTGGACGGACAGTAGCCGTAGGAGCGGTTTGTCTTGGAAAGGTCCACCACGATGTCCTTGATCCATTCAGGGACTTCACACTTCTTTTCAATGGGGTCGCCGATGTTTTCCCAGTGGATGTTCGGCATGCCCAGCGTCTTAAGGAGGTTCGCCTTCTTCACGATCTCACGAATTTCGTAAGACAGTTCCTTGGCCCCTTCGGTAAGCAAACGCTTTCTCATTTTATACTCCGGTTTAAAAATTTTATTCAATAACTTATGGATGAAATTATAGAATAAAATTCAATGAACAATGAACGATGAAAAATGAAAAATGAGAATAATGGCGCTTTGCACACTACTAAGGGCGGCAACGCCGCGTGACTAATCGTTGTTCATTGTTCACTGTTAACTGTTAATTTTTTACATTTTGCGTATGGCTTCTGAAACCTTATACGACCCTATCCGCAAGAAGGATGTTCCTGCGACTCCCGAGGAACATGTGCGCCAGGCGACCATTCGCTATTTGCTGGACCAAGTGAAGGTTCCGGAGCATTTAATGACTGTGGAATTTTCACTTTGTCTTGTTGATCCAAAGACGGATGACAGGGCCGATATTGTCGTCCACAACTTTAGAGCGGGGCACGACCTTGGCAAACCGTGGCTACTTGTGGAATGTAAGGCTCCAGGAGAATATAACTGGCCGGAATTACAACAGCAGTTAAACAAATATTTGCAGATATTGACTCCGACCTATGTAATGCTTTCCCTGGGAGATGCCGTTCGCTATTTTAAAATGGACGCAGCTACCAAACGCTTTGAAAAAATCGAAACGCTGCCATTGTTCCAGTAACAGCTGGAATTGACTTTCTGTAATACGACTGAGTCTGACTATTGTACTACGGAGATAACTTCACCATCCTTGAATCGTGTGGTGAGCTTGTCGCCTGCTTTAAGCTGACTTGCGTTACGGATGAACTTTCCGTCATGACTTAACGAGAGGGAATAACCCTTGGCAAGAATGGTTGCCGGGTCCGCATTCTTTGTACGGACTTCGAGTAAATTAAATTTTGTTTTTACCAAATCGAGAATCTTTCGGGTACCTTGTTTTAAGCCTTCTGTATCTCGGGTGATTCGCTCATGTTCACTGCGGAAGATGTATTGTAAATCTCTTTGGAGATTGTTGCCTCTTAACGCAAGCTCCATCTTTTCTTTTTGAATTTTTCCGTTAACTTTTTGATGGAGCAAAATGCCCTTGCTAGATAAATCCTGCTTACTTGCCACCAAAGTCTCCCTAGTTCCGCTTGCGATTTTTTGTGCGGTAAAGATCATGCGGCTGTAGCTGTCTTGCACCCGGTCGATCAATCTTTTTGCGGTATCAGTAGGTGTAATGCAGTACTGGTAGGAGACTTCGTCCAACAGGCTCTTGTCAATCTCGTGACCAATTCCGGTAAATACGGGAATGGGGAAGTTGGCCACCGCCCTGCAAAGTGCTTCGCTATCAAAGAAGTTCAAATCTGTTTTTGATCCGCCACCGCGGACGATGCAGACTACGTCCAAGGAGTCGTCTTGCTCTAATTTTTCTAGGGCGGCAAGTACTGTGGGCTCAGTTTCTGAACCTTGCATCTTTGCATTTACGGTAGTGACCTTGAAGGCGAAGGGGGATTCTTCCAGCTTGGTTGTAAAATCTTTATAGGCAGCGGTTCCTTCTCCGGTAATAAGCCCTACGCGAAGGGGGATTTCCGCTAATTCCAGCTGTTTGTTCTTTTCCAGTAGACCGTCCAATGCCAACCGTTTGAGAATTTCGCTGCGGGTCAGTGCCAACTCGCCGACTGTATATACCGGATCGATGTCTAGAATTTGAGCCTGCAGTCTTCCGTACTGGATGCTTAAATCCGCTTTAATCAAAAAACTGACTTTAATCTGGTCCTTCAATTCAAAAGGCTTTCCACAGTTGGCGATTTTCTCGCGGATTTCCGCAAGACGAAAGGCGAAACAGAACAAATTGATAGTGGAAAGAGCCTTTACGTTCCCTTCGGCAAAGTCCGCTAAGTCAATATAGGACACTTTGGCCATGTTTTTGATGTTTGTAATAACACCACGAACCCAAACCGCGGGGGTATCCTCAATCTTCCTCTTGAGAGAGGTCAGGTATTGGGTAACAGTAAAGGACTTGATTTCTTGGGCCATAGATGGGAATATAACTTTTTAAAAAAATTAAAGAAGCTATTTTTGATGATGTTATGGCAAAAGTAGTATCAGCAATGGAAGTTCGTCAAAATTTTGGAAACCTGTTAAATCAGGTGTCTTTGAAGGACGAGGAAATCGTAATAGAAAGAGCAGGTAAACCTTTGGCCCGCCTTGTCAGTGTTTCGGCAACTTCCGCAGGCAAGCTGGACTTTCGCGATATTGGAAAACTCCCCAACCAGATTTGGGAAGAATAAAACTTAATTTTTGCATTTGTCGTAAACAAAGGGGTTGTGGTCCCCCTGTACCTTAAAAATTCGGCGGTCTCTTTCGCATTCTTTTTCTGTGACTGGGTACATGCGATCCCAGGCTTCAAATAACTTTCGATCCTGCTTGGAAAGCTTGACTCCGTAAGTTTTTTCCATATAGAAGCTGGCTCGTGCCACAATCCCTCTGGCTTCTTCACGGGGCTGAGCCTTCTTGTCCTTAAAGTCTACGATGGTCTTGCAGTTTCCGTACATAGGGGTGGGGTTGTTGGTCCACTGGCTATACATAAAGTTGTTTCGGTCGCCATTGACCTCGCCAATGGCAGGATAGAGATTGTGCATGTCTCCTTCCATCAGCTTGAACGTGGTGTCGTTGGCGCTGCAGTTCTTGCGTCCCCCTTCTTTCCAGCAGGGGAGGAAATGTCCCATGTTATGGGCGGTTACCATGTGTTCCCACTCGATTTTCTCGGCTCGCTTGAAACTTTTACGGTTAGGATTTTCTCGAGGCTTGAAATCGCAGCTGCTAAAGTCTACGGATTTTTTGTCGTCGTATTTACACCCGCAGTACAGGGTTTCCTGAAGTTCGCCGTAATAGACCCTGCGAAGTTGCTTGCTTGCATCGCGATAATTGTAATGCTGGGGTTTTGCTGTGGGATCCACTTTTGCCAGTCCTTCCGAGAAAAAGGCGAAGATTGCCAAAAGGATGACAATGACTATGGAAAGAGGGGTTGCCTTAGGCATTTTACGACGCATATATAAAACCTGATGTATAAAAAAGAAAAGCTTGAATTTGCTTTTATAGAAAGATAATTTTTTTTTGTAAAGAGATTTTCATAAAGGCTTATTTTTTGAGATTTGCTACATTTGGCTTATGCAAAACTCCGGAATGGAATATCTTAATTCCCGACTGATGTTTGGGATGATGCCTGGGCTCACTTCTACCCGCCTTTTATGCGAAGCTCTTGGAAATCCCCAGAAAAAGTTTCAGACTATCCACGTGGTAGGAACCAATGGCAAAGGTTCTACCAGCTACTACCTATCGGGAATCCTGCAAGCCCATGGATTCAAGACGGCGTTATTCACGAGTCCTCACCTTGTCAGCCTTCAAGAGCGTATTCGTGTCAACGATGCTCCCATTTCTTGGGAGGACTTGGATTGCTATTTGCTGCAGGTCAAGGAGGCAGCTCAACAGGTAAACGAAGCTCGCATGAGTCTAGGGGAGCCTTTGGTGGAGCCAACTTTTTTTGAGGTGTTGACTCTGGTGGCCTTTCTCCATTATGCTCACGAGGGCGTAGAGGTGGCTGTCTTGGAAGCGGGAATGGGCGGTCGCCTGGACAGTACCGCTGTCGCAGACGGAAGTATGGCTGTCGTCACCAGCATTGGATTAGAACATACGGAGGTTCTTGGTGATACAGAGTCTGCTATTCTTCTGGAGAAGATGGCTGTTCTTGGTACGGAACCTCAAGGTGCCCGAAAGAAACTTTATCTTTTGGGCGGATTGTCTGCAGATCTTCAAAAAGATGCGCTTGATTTTGCGAACCGCTTGAAGGCAGATGCTTTTATTCCAGAAATTCGTAAGGATGTAGTTTTGCCCAACTTGGGACAGCACTATGTGGAAAATGCCAGCTTGTCTCTTAAGGCGGCTGAAGTCTTTTGCAATACGTTTTCGAAGACCCCTTACGATGAAGCTGTTGCCTTGAAATGTCTTGAAGGACGTTCTTGGGCCGGGCGAATGCAACTTTTAAAAAATGCTCATGGTCAGGTGGACTACATTTTGGACGGTGCCCATAATTCTCATGCGGTCCGTCGTTTGGTGGAGGCTCTCCAGAAGTATTATCCGGGACAGAAATTTCACTGCATCTTTGGAGCCCTGAAGGATAAGGATGTGGGGGAAATGTTAAAAATGATGGCTCCCCATGTAAGCCACTGGCATATTACAAAAACGCCCTATCCTCGCTTTCGTGAACTAGATGATCTAAAAAATTTACTTGAGGGCCTTGCCCTGAATGTATCCAGTGAAGGGTATTTGACGCGGGAATTTTTAGATGGAGTTCTTCAAAAAGCAGAAAAGCCGGTCTTGGTGACCGGCAGTCTATACATGATCGGTGAATCCGTCCAAGCCCTAAAAGATGATTACGAAAGTCTATCCTTCTTTAGGCTTCTGAATCCTACCACCAACGAACATCGTTAGAAATTTAATTCGCTGTAGGCCTTGGCGGCTTTTTCGCGAATGGACTGAGCCTTGGCTGGGGGGAGGCTCTTTTTATCAGTGATGATGGTAATGTATTCGTCGATGACATTGTGCTTGAATGACACGATGGTGTAGACTTTGGTCTTGCCTTCGGGTGTTGTGGTAACGACCTGCTTGTTGACGTAGGTGCCGATCAGGTCCACTTTGACATCGGTTCTGAAAATACCTTCATATTCTTGAGCGGAGCCTTCGCCTATGGTCTCACTGGTGATTTTGGCAACAGCGGTAATATGGGAGTTGAGCACTTGTGCAATATCGTTGCGTGCGTTGAGTTCCGCTTTTTCAACTGCAATTTGTTCGTCCATGGATTCGCCCACGCCAAGACCTGCGATGATGCCTTCGGAGATATAGGCTTGCTTTATGTCAGCCATTTTTTGTAACTGGCTGATGGGTTGTTCTTGAACGGGGACCTGCTGAGGTTCTTGGTTTTGTGTGCCAGCACAGCCTGCCATAAAGATGGCGGAAGATACAAGAACTATGGATGCAATTGCTTTTTTCATAGAATGTCTCTGTATAGTTTGTTTTTGAAATAATATAAAATTTTAATTTGTTTTGAGAGAAATGGGAACAGTTATCGCAAATATTTAATGCTTTTAACCAAGTGTTTTCTTTTGGGCTACAAGAACGACATAGTTGTATGAAAGCTTGACGTTTCCTTTAAAATGATTCACCAGCCCGCGGTATGTTTCCTTTGTCAACCGGAATGTCCCGTTTAGGTTGTTGACTCCGGTTTGCTTTAGGCTGTTTAGCATATCGTGAATGTTTTCAAAAGGAACTTCAACTTTGGATTCCTGTATTGTTTTGACGCTAAAGTATTTCGTAGCGATTTCGTTCAGTTGGTCCTTGTTGCGATATACAAGACCTTGGTGGGTGTAGCTTTCCAATTCTTCCAAGGTGCCCTGGGTAAATAAACCTACCGCAAGAATTCCTCCAACCTGCAGCGATGCGTGAATCCGTTTGAACAAGTCTTCCAAAGCATCAATCCATTGCAGAACAGAGCTGGAGGCAACAAGATTCAGATCTCCAGGAATTGCTGTGGTCTGGATGTCGCCGATGACATGCGGTAATTCGTACATGGGCTTTGCCATATACAAATCGTTAACGGTTAGATTTTTGCAACTAAATTCATTTTGAAGGTGACGCGTGAAAATTCCGCTGCCACAGCCTATTTCAAAGACGTTCTCGTAGTTGCTACCGTAACACTTCAGTGCTTCGGCCAGGTCCTTGGCGACCAGCTTCTGGGCAGTGGCGAACTCGTCGTAGTTTGTTGCGGTCTCAAACTTCAAAATTAAACTTCCAATATTTCGTCAAGACTCTTGAAATTAAAGAAGGGGTAATGGGGGGCATCAATTTCTTGACGGTTTTCAAACATCAAGCTTGCCTGAGGCGGAAACACCAAATCTTTCGTAGAAATGATTGCCTTGTCAAAGCGAATGTTTGAGGCCATTTCTTCTTCATTATCGTCTTGGGACGCATAGGTCTCTTCAGTGCAAGCTTTGTAGATCGCTTCTAGTTCTTCCTTTGGATTTTCGTCAAAGGAAAAGTTCGCCTTGTCTAGAAAATCTCCGAAACACCATTTCTTGAAGGAGGTAAAATCGAAACGTCGAATGGTCCTGAGGAAAACTCCCTTAGGAATACCATATTTCTCGTGAATGCCAAAGGGGGTTCCGTTGATGGCTACCGCCTTGATTATGTCCTCGTTTTTTAAAACCCTATTGGCAGCCCACACGCCCATAGACCAACTGATCAGTTCTATGTCACGACCTTCCAGGAACGTTTTATCAAAGTCCTGATTACGATAGTTGTAGACGACGCTCAAATCGGCGTTGCCGATTTCCAGGTGACTTATGCAGTCCGGAGTAAATGAATAGCCCAGGAAAACAAGACGCAGTTTGCGATTCCTGTTTTCGCTTGTAGTTTGACCGTTCCAGTTGACGTGGGCTATGTTCATTTTTGCTGGTCCAGAATTTCCTTGAACTTTGCGACATCTTCCATCTGTAAATCACCCCGAAGGCTGATTCTTAGACGGGACGTATGCTGAGGAACCGTAGGGGGGCGGATTGCTGGCACAAAGAAGCCTTCCTTGCGGAGTTTTGCTGCCAATGCCAGGGCGTCATCATTTTCTCCGACGATAAAGGGACAAATCTGAGTCTCGCTGAGCCCCATAAACTTTACCAGATTTTTCAAATTCTCGCGACGTTCGCTAAAGTCTTGGGACAATATAAAACGAGTCCAAGCTACTTGGACACTTGAGAGTGCTGTTGAAAAAATTAAGCTTCTGGCGGAATTCACCAGGATATCTCGGACATTTCCGTCTGCCAACAAAATGGCTCCGTTTCCGCCAAGAGCTTTACTGAAGGTAATGAGCAAGATGTCAATGTCTTGATCCAGGCCAAGATCTTTTGCGACTCCATGCTCATGAACAGAGAAGAAGGAGTGCGCCTCGTCCACATACAGTTTTACGTTGTCATACTGTTTCTTTAGCTCCACCATACGTCTCAGGTCGGCGATGTCACCATCCATACTGAATACGGCTTCCGTAAGGATGACAACTTGCTTATAGTCACCGGCATATTTTTTAAGCATGGATTCCAAAGAATCCATATCGTTATGGGTGAAACGTTTGAAGTTTGCCTTGGAAATCACCAATGCATCAATCATACTGGCGTGAATCAGCTTGTCGGCAATAAACAGGGTGGACTCATCTGCAAGGGCTGCGATGGTTCCCAAGTTTGCTGAATAACCAGAATTAAAAATTAGACCTTTCTTACCTTGAAAAATCTGTTCAAAGGCAAATTCCAGAGAATCAAATTCGTTGCTGGAGGTATAGACTAGACGACTTGCACCAGATCCAAAGAATAAATCGCTATCGGCAATAGACTGCAGAAACTGATTTCGTAAGCCTTTGTCTGTACCAATACCCATATAGTCGTTACTAGCAAGATTTAATAGGGACTGGCCTTCAAAGGTAATGAACTTACCCGAAGTTTCGGTTTTTTTGAGTTCACGAAAATTTCCAGTTTCCTTGGCTTTCTGTAAATCAATCATTTATTCCTCAGAACATCTATAGAACATAAAAGTCCGGCTTTTCAAAAGAAAAGCCGGGACCTTTATACTTGTAGCTCTTACTTGTTGTTCAACTTGATCAGGTTCAGAGCGGAACCTGCCTTGAACCATGCCCACTGCTGATCGTTGTAGGTGTGGTTCAAAGTGATGTTGTCGACGGAGCCGTCTTTGTGGTGGGCAACCAGAGTGAAGGGCTTGCCCGGAGCAAAGGCGGTGAGACCCTGGATGTCGAACACGTCCTGTTCCTGAATCTTGTCGTAGTCGGCTGGATTTGCGAAGGTGAGGGCCAGCATGCCCTGCTTCTTCAGGTTGGTTTCGTGAATACGAGCAAAGCTCTTGACGATTACGGCCTTAACGCCCAGGAAGCGGGGTTCCATAGCGGCGTGTTCGCGGCTGGAGCCTTCGCCGTAGTTTTCGTCACCGATCACGATGGAGCCTGTGCCCTTGGCCTTGTAAACCTTGGCCAGTTCCGGAACTTCCTTGTATTCGCCGCACTGGCAGAGAACCTTGTTGGTTTCGCCGTTGAATGCGTTTACGGCACCGATCAACATATTGTTGGAAATGTTTTCCAGGTGACCGCGGTAGTTGAGCCACGGACCTGCCATAGAGATGTGGTCGGTGGTGCACTTGCCCTTGGCCTTGATCAGGATGGGAGCGCCGGCGATGTCGTTTCCGTCCCATGCGGCAAAGGGTGCCAGAACCTGGAGGCGCTTGCTTTCGGGATTGATGCTCACGGTGATGGAGGATCCGTCTTCAGCAGGAGCCTGGAAGCCGGCGTCCTTCACGTCGAAGCCCTTAGGGGGCAGTTCGCACTGTTCAGGAGGATCCAGCTTGACAGCCTTGCCTTCCATGTTCATGAGAGTGTCGGTCATGGGGTTGAAGCGGATGTCGCCAGAGAGGGCTGCAATCACGGCCATCAGCGGAGAGGCGACGAAAGCGTGGGTGTTGGGGTTGCCATCGGCGCGCTTTGCAAAGTTACGGTTGAAGGAGTGAACGATGGTGTTCAGTTCCTTCTTGTCGGCACCAGCACGGTCCCAACGGCCAATGCAAGGACCGCAAGCGTTGGTCATGATGGTTGCGCCAAACTGCTTGAACAGGTCGATGAGACCGTCGCGTTCTGCAGTGTAGCGGACCTGTTCGGAACCCGGGTTGATGATCAGCGGGCACTTGGGGGTAAGACCCTTTGCCAGAGCCTGCTTGATCATGCTTGCTGCCATGAACAAATCTTCGTAGCTGGAGTTGGTGCAGGAACCGATGAGGGCTGCAGAAACAACCGGGGTAGATTCCGGCTTGGTTTCAGTGGCCTTGATAGACTGCGCCATGTCAGAAATGGCGAATGCGCGGTCCGGGCTGAAGGGGCCGTTGTAGTGGGGAACCAGTTCGGAGAGGTTGATTTCCACGACGCGGTCGAAGTACTTTTCCGGTTCGGCTTCCACTTCGGGGTCAGCCTGGAGGTAAGAGGCAATCTTGTCGGCGGCGGCGGCAACGTCTGCGCGGCCGGTGACCTTCAGGTAGCGGCTCATGGAATCGTCGTAGCTGAAGGTAGAGCAGGTTGCGCCCACTTCTGCACCCATGTTGGCGATGGTGGCCTTGCCGGTGGCAGAAAGGCTGCGAGCGCCTTCGCCGAAGTATTCGATAATAGCGTTGGTGCCGCCCTTAACGGTAAGGATGCCAGCAAGCTTCAGGATAATGTCCTTAGCGGTGGCAAAACCCTGGAGCTTACCGGTGAGCTTTACACCGATCATCTTCGGGTACTTCAGTTCCCAGGGGAGGCCAACCATGGCGTCCACAGCGTCAGCACCGCCAACGCCGATAGCCAGCATGCCGAGACCGCCTGCGTTCACAGTGTGGGAGTCGGTACCGATCATCATGCCGCCGGGGAAGGCGTAGTTTTCGAGAACCACCTGGTGAATAATGCCTGCGCCCGGGAGCCAGCAGTCGATGCCGTACTTTGCGGAAACGGACTGGAGGAAGTCATAAACTTCCTTGCTGTCGGTCTTTGCCTTGGGGAGGTCAACTTCAACACCTTCCTTGGCGATAATCAAGTGGTCGCAATGTACAGAACTTGGAACAGCGACCTTGGATTTTCCAGCAGTTGTAAACTGAAGGAGTGCCATCTGGGCGGTAGCGTCCTGCATGGCCACACGGTCCGGATGGAATTCGGCAAAATCCGTACCGCGAACATACTGCTTGCTTTCTGCACCGTCAATCAAGTGGGTGTACAGAATCTTTTCTGCAAGGGTGAGGGGGCGGCCAAGAAGCTTGCGGGCACCGTCAACGCGGGCCGGCATCTTGGAATAGACATTCTGGATCATGTCGAAATTAAAGAGCATAGGATACCAGTGGTTAGTGGTTAATGGTTAGTGGTTAGACCGTATTTAATTTTTTTTCAGGGTTAATTTAGAAAAATGAAAAAATTGGTCGGGGAAAACCCGACCGATGAGTTGCAAAAAATGTGCCAAATAGTCCTAGTTGTTTGGCCAGAAAACGATGTCTGTAACTTGATGACTCTGCCATTCATCATAACAGCAGGGGTATTCCATTTTTAAAACTGGACTGTCGTTCTTGGAAACCGTTGGGTCTAGGCTGATTTTGACTTGAATGTCGTAGGATTTTCCGGGCTCTACATTGCCACAGGAACCGGCGATGGAAAGGTCTTTTTCACTATTAGAGAGTTGGATAGAATAGCTGCATTGTTTCTCTTCTTCAGGATTTTCTCTTTGTACCAAGGAAATCTCCTTCAGTATTCCTTGAAGTCGCAGATGAATAGTTTCTCCGCAACTTGTAGAAGCATATTTGTTTTCGACGGAACTAGTGATAAATATGGGGGTACTGCAGCTAATCTGTTTGACCTTTAAGCCGGGCTGGAATAAGGTTAGAACCTTGAATTTATCGGGTTCGATAGCTTCGCAATCTTCTGTTTGAAGGTCTGTGGGCTTTCCGTTTTTGTCAAAGGCAATGGCCCCGCAGAACTTGGAATTCAGTTCCTTCACATTAAAGGAATTGAGAGATCCGTCGGCTGAACTGACGGTCACCTTTAAGATAGCACCGTTCCCTTCTTCGCAGCAGCAGTCTGCACACCCCATGTTGCTTAGGGATGCTTCATAATAGGGTTCAAACTTCACGTCTTCAATGGTTCCACTGATTACAGTTTTTTTCTGGGGAACAGGATTGATGGGGTAGGAATCGTCAGATTTCTTGACGCATCGTATGTGATGTTCCTGGGTAACGTCTTCGTCAAAGACAATGATGCTGTCCTTTTCGAAACGGACAGCGGTTGCCTTAGGTACAATAGAGTCTATACCATTTGGTTCAAAGGAGGCAAGCTGGATGGTCCACCATGCCTTATCTTCGCTAGAATCTGCAGCCAGTCCCTGTTGTGCTTTAACTTCCTGAGAAACGTTCTTGAATTCCTCCACAGAGGGAAGGCGGTAACCTTCTGGGCACATGATGGTGGCGTGTCCCCAGTTATAGAGGAAATCACCTGGAGCGATGTTGTCATTGGGTTCGGCATACCAAATGACGGAGTCTTGTTTAACTGTGACTTCATTTTGCAGTGCATTCTCAGAAACAGCCTTTTCCATATTCTTGGGCTTTTCGTCGGAGCAAGAACAAAGTAGGGCGAGAATGGTCAGGGGGACTAGGACAATTTTTTTCATAAAATACCGCAAATCAATGTTCGTCCATAAATATAATAACAAAGAGAAGTAAGTGGTTTGGTCTATTAGTGCTAATTTGAACAGAAAGAGTTTGTGAGAAAAAAACTTTTTTCTATCTTCTGCGTTCGAAAAAATAGAGGAGCGATTTTTTTATGGCGAACATTGTGGATTCTGGGGTCTTGGATAGAGAATTGAATGCTGAACAGGCTGCTGCGGCCAAGAAAATTGATGGTCCTATGCTGATTTTGGCTGGCGCAGGTTCGGGAAAGACCCGTGCTATCACCTATAAAATCGCTCATATTGTTTCTTGCCATAACGTGGAATCTGACCGTATTCTCGCAGTGACTTTTACCAATAAGGCTGCCCGCGAAATGAAGGACCGTATCCAGAAGTTGTTGGACTGCAAGATGAACTTCAGCTGGATGGGAACATTCCACTCCGTCTGTCTCAAGCTCCTGAAACTTTGCCTGTCCCACGAAAATGTGGTGAAGGCTATGGCGGGTCCCGATGGAAAGTGGTTTGACGGAAACTTTTCCATCTATGATGACGATGACCAGAAACGCATCTTGAAGGAAGTGATGAAGGCGGATAACGAAAATGTAGAAGCCGCCGATGTGAAGAAGGTTCATTCTGCAATTTCTCGCTACAAGAATACGGTTCTCTACAAAGGTGGTTTTGCTACTTTGCAGACTCCTGAAGTTGCCAAGGAACGGGCAGAATATCCAGACGAAGAACTGCGAGCCAAATACTACGACCTGTACCAGAAGAAGCTGAAAGAATCCAACGCCATGGACTTTGATGACTTGTTGTTCAATACGGTCTATATGCTGCAGAAATTGCCTAACTTGTCTGACCAACTGGCACAGCGGTTCCAGTATGTTGTGGTGGATGAATACCAGGATACCAACGATGTTCAGTACGAGTTGTTGAAACTTCTCATTAATGAACAGAAAAATGTGACGGTAGTAGGCGATGACGACCAGAGCATTTACGGCTGGCGTGGTGCCAACATCAAAATCATTCGAAACTTCCATAACGATTTTGCTCCGGTGACGGTGGTGAAATTGGAACGGAATTACCGCTCCACTTCAAATATCGTCCAGGGGGCAGGTTCTGTCATTGCCCATAACATTCGTCCCGAGGGAATGGAAAAGGTGGTTTTCTCCAAGGAAGAAGCGGGAGAACCTATACATGTCCGTTACTTTATGGACGATCGCGGCGAAGCATCTGCCATTGCCGATACTATAGCCAAGGCTGGCGCCGATTTTTATTCAAAGACGGCTGTCTTCTATAGAACAAACGCACAATCACGCGCTCTAGAAAAGGCCTTGAACGATCGACGAATCCCTTCTGTAATCTTTGGTGGAACTCGATTCTGGGACCGAAAAGAAATCAAGGATATTCTTGCTTATCTAAGACTACTTTCCAATGATCGAGATGATGCCGCCTACTTGCGCGTTATCAATACTCCGCCTCGTGCCATTGGTAAAACTACGGTAGAGACAATTTTGGAGAAGGAACGGGTTGGGGCAGGCTCCTTCTGGGAAAATCTTCTCGAGGAGGCCAATGGCCTTGGACGTACAGCACCGAAACTGCGGGGCTTTACCGATCTGGTTTTAGCATGGAAGAATCTTGTGAAGGCTGGAGAAACTCCGCTTCCGATTCTTGCCGAACGTATTATCAACGATATCGGGTACAAGGATTATCTTCGTAAGGAAGACGAGATTACCGCTGATGAACGTATCGGAAACCTTGATGAAATGGTCAACGCCATCCGCGAATTTGACGAAGATCATCCGGGGGCCACGCTGGAAGCCTTCTTGCAAGACATTTCCCTTTTGACTGACGGCGACAAGAAGGTAGACACTTCTAAGGGACTTGTCACCCTCATGACCATCCATATGGCAAAGGGTCTGGAATTTAACAGGGTCCATATTGCAGGCTGTGATGAAGAAATTTTCCCGTTGATTCGTGGCGGCATGATGGCATCGTCCCAGGAACAGAACGAACAGATGGAAGAAGAACGTCGACTGTTCTATGTTGGTTGTACCCGTGCGGAAAAAATCCTTTATCTGTATCACGCCGGTAGACGTTTTTTCCAGGGAAACATCCGTCCTTTCGCCCCCTCCCGTTTCCTGAGAGAATTAGACCCTTCTGTTATAGATATGCAGGGCAGCGATGATAGCGACTTTGGGGATTTTAACGATTTTAACCAGGAATACCCCCGACAGGGCGGTTTTTCAAGACCGCCTCGCCCCAACATTCCCTCCACGTCAATTAGACGGCCTGTTTCTACGGGAAATTTTGCCCGACCCAATAACTTCGGGAACAATAGCGGATTTAATTCTAACCGCGGTTTTGGTTCCAATGGTGGCGGTTTCAATAGCGGATTTACCCGAGGAACTGCAGTCCCCGCATCTATTCGCAAGAACGACAAGCATATTATCTTCAAGAATCCTGTGAAGGTGGCTAATCCTGCTGCAAAGCCTTCTGGCCCTCGTGTGGTCTTTGACGAGTTTAGCGAGAATCCTTTCCAGAGTGGGGTGAAGGTCCGTCACGCCAAGTATGGGGTAGGTACGGTCCTTAAATGCTATGGAACGGGTGACAATGCCCGCGTGGATGTGGTTTTCGGGGACAACGTGACCCGCACCATCATTTTGAAATACGCCGCCTTGCAAATAGTGAAGTAGATAGGGTATAGGGTATAGGGTCTAGGGTCTAGGGTATAGGGCTGCAAGATGCAAGCGCTTTTGATTTCGGGATGGTTACATTTTTAAATTCCCTCACGAAGTATTCCCGACATCCCTAACCCCTGACCCCTGACCCCTAACCCTGACCCCTGACCCCTAACCCTGACC
>JAZRXW010000018.1:0-26038 GCA_045600425.1 Fibrobacter sp. | reverse complement strand
TACTGCCGAGGCTGAGTGGCTCACCCTGTTCAAGTCCTCCGCCAAGGCAAAGGATGCTCCGGAAACATCGGACAAGACCATCGCCGACGCCTATTCCCGCCTGCGGGTTGACAAGACTTCAGAAAACTTCTTATCGGAGATCGCCCAAGACATGGTAACGAATGCAGAAATATCGACCCGCCTGAACGACGCCGTAGTCGCTGCAACCGCAAAAGAGCGCGAACGCAGCCAGAAGATCATCGAGGAGAAGGACAAGGAGTTGTCTGAACAGGCCCGTGTATTGACTGAGAAGAATCGTGCGTTGAGCGAACAGGCCCTCAGGATTGCGGAACTAGAGGCTCAACTGGCCAAACTTCAAAAGTAATGCAACGAGGTCCCTGCGGGGACCTTTTTTAGGTCCCCCGCGCCCTGCCGAGGGGCTGTGCGCTCCCGAGGGGGCCGTCCCCGCGTCATGCTGACGCATGTCAGCATCGGCAGTCCCTTCAAGACTTTGTTTAAACTATTCAATTCACGATGTACCCTGCTTGAATAAAAGAAGTCCCTCCCTGAAGAAATCTCATAATTCGTAATTCATAGCTCATAATTAAGGCACCGCCTCTATAGTGCCTTTTTGGCATTTTTTGAAATTTCGCCCTTAAAATCTCGTTTTGTTTTATATAACGGGATTTCTTGTTTTTTATAGGCGAGGGCTAAAGATTTTTGGCCTGTTTTTTCGCGGCTAAAAAAGACTCCTAGTTATTTTTTTGAATGTCTAAAGTGCGCATGGATTTTGATGCGGAAAGCTTTTGGCATAACATAAGGAGCAATGAATCAAGAAACAGGGACTGAATTGCTATAAAATCACATATATCTGTGATATTTGAAACTGATTTTGCTTATATTTACAAAGAAAATATCACATTAGGCTGTGATACATGGTCTAACTTTTCGTTAAAGCAAGTGGAGATTGTCTGTGCGAATGTTATATGAAGATGAAGAAGATTCTCTTTGTGAAGATTTTAAAAATTTTTTTGAAGCTAAAGAGATAAAGGCGTGGTTCAGTGAATTTTTGTGGCTGAGATATGAAGCGATAAGGAAATCATCGGATTTGGATGAACTGTTCAAAAAAGTTGAGAAGAAATGTGCTTGTAAATATAGCGATGAGGTGTATGCTCAAAAAGAACTGGAATTTGTTGAAAAAAAACTAGAAAGAGCTATTTCTCGGTGTGAACGTTTGGAGACTAAAGCTGGAGTGTTTTTTGGAATGGCTTTAACAGTATTAACCCTTGTAATGGGGAGCGTTCTGTTTAATAGTCAGCTCGGGTGTTTTGATTATTTGAATTATGTTTTATTCTTTATTCTAGTTGGTTATGTTTTGTTTGCTATGGTGATGTACCATTTATGGATTACCTTAAAGCCGATTAATGTGCTAGAAGCCAATGATGTATATGGAAGTGTCAACGATCCCATACCCTCCAAGAAGCAACCGTTGATGTATGTTCATCAAATGTTGTCCAGCAACCTGGTCAATTTAAAATACCGAGATTATATGAACGAAAAGAAGGGCCTTTCGCTTAGGAGGGCAATTAATTTGTCAATAGGGGGCTTTGTATCTATTGTTATGGCTTCCTTATTTGCTTCGTTTAATGTATGGCACACTTTTTTAATGTCATGTTTGTCTAGTGTTTGTAAATGTGTGTAGTTGTTTTTATTTGAATTAGCTTAATACAAATTTGTAACCAAGGAGTAAAAAATGAAAAATGCAATGAAGATTGTTTTGGTGGGTGTTATGGCTTTGTTCTGTGTGAATGAGGCTATGGCAGGTTCTTTTACGGACCCTCGCGATGGAAAAACGTATAAGACGGTGAAGATGCCCGATGGCAAGACCTGGATGGCGGAGAACTTGAATTACAAGATGGAAGGAAGTATGTGCCATGGCAACGACGCTTCCAACTGCAACAAGTATGGTCGACTGTACACATGGGATGCCGCAATGAAGGCTTGCCCTAGTGGGTGGCATTTGCCGAGTAACGGTGATTTTAACACAATGTTGAAAGCGGTTGGCAATGGCGCTTCAAAGAAACTGAGGGCCAGTAGTTGGGGTAAGACATGGACTAGTTATGAAGCCGTCTGTGCAAGATATGCTTGTAGTTATGGATACGGTTCAACAATCAGGGATTGCAGTGGTAGCGATAGGTGTGATTGTGGAAGTGGAGAAAGCATTTGTCTAGAGAATAAAAGAGAAAAGGTAAATTATGATTCTCGAGGTAGTGATTCTTTCGGATTCTCTGTGCTCCCCGCTGGCAACTACAACAGCTACAACGAGGAGTTCAACTATCTTGGCGAGTACGCCCACTTTTGGTCTTCTACGGAGAACCTTAGCGACTGCGCCTTCTTCCTGATCGTTAATGTCAACTACGCGTACGTCCACAACGACCTTAAGACCTACGGAAGCTCAGTTCGTTGTCTCCAGGGCTCTAACTAGGCACCCACCGAAGGTGGGAAGCCTAGCGGCGGGACTGCGCAGCGTCCCCGCCAACTGCAAAAAACTCGATAAGTATACATCATGTTGATTGATGAAATTTATGCGATGGAATGCGGCAACGAATCAAGTATCCACCTGGTTCGTGACCGCAAGTTTTTTCAGGCTTACGAAAAGTCTGCTTTCCGTTTCGTAAAGCTTCTTCGAGAGTACAAGGTTCATCATAAATTCATAAAAAAGATTGGAACCGATGTGGCGTACCTTGGTTTCCCTGATTCTGTTCTTGAAAATTTGAAGAAAGAAGCTCAGGATGCTGGTTATGAGTGGAAAACTATATCTGAAGACCAACATGTTGAAATCTGTGGTTTGCCAAAGTTGGAATCCTATGATGCATGGAAATTGGATGTTGTTCAAGGCGGATCAGCTTGTCTTGAGACCTGTCAAAAAGACTCGTCAGAAATAACTCCGAAAAAACTCTTTGTTATCTATCGTGAATTCTATGATTTCACTTTGTACCTTTGCGAACTCACCAGCAAGTTCCATAGAAACTTCAAGTTTGGTCTGGGCGATAAACTTAGAGAGGAATGCGTTGCTTGTCTTACGGATTTGCAGTGCGTTGTGCAGTCAAAAAAATCTTTTGAAAGGGAGGTTTTCGAAAAGTTTCTCATATCCTTGCAAGTCCGTTTGCGCTTACTTATGGATTTAAAGCAGGTTTCCGAGAAACAGTGGATTTTTGTGAATCAGACATTGGTGAAACTTCAAAAATTGCTTGGGCAGAATTCGGCAAATCAGGGTTTGCCGGAGCGAACCCTCTTAGAGTCCCGCAGTCCGCTTGTCTAAAGCACGCTTGCGTGTGTGGACGAGTAGAAAAAAGATGGTGAAATTTTGGCTATTCAACTAGACTTGTTTGATGAAGCAGATCTTTTACAATCACTTAATAGCGACTGTGTTCAGTCGGTTTGTGGCTCTGTACTCCCCGCTGGCAACTACAACAGCAACAACAAGAAGTTCAACAATCTTGGCAAGAACGCCAACTTTTGGTCTTCTACGGAGAACAATAGCAACAACGCCTTCAACCTGAACGTTAATGACAACAACGCGAACGTCAACAACAACAATAAGACAAACGGAAACTCAGTTCGTTGTCTCCAGAACTCTATGGAGGCTGGGCGTGTAGCTCCCCCGGATCCCGACGTAAGTCGGGATTTCTTGTGCAGAGAACTGCTACAATGTTATCGTGATGCCCGCCGTCATAAGCGCAATACCTATAACCAGTTGAAATTTGAAACCAATCTTGAACGAAATTTATTGGAATTAGCTTCCGATTTATGTTCCCGAAGTTACGAACTTTCGCCATCCATTTGTTTTATAAATGAGTTTCCAGTAAAACGGGAAATCATTGCGGCCGATTTTCGCGATAGAGTTGTACATCATTTGCTCTATAAATGGCTTTATCCGATTTTTGACCGCCAGTTTATTTATGATAGTTATAGTTGCCGAATTGGTAAGGGAACTTTGTTCGGAATAAATCGGGCAAGAGGTTTTGTTAGGGCTGCAAGTGAGGACTTTCGTAGTGAGTGTTATGTGTTGCGCCTAGATGTGAGTGGCTTTTTTATGGGTATCTGCCGTGACAAGTTGTATCAACTTGTTGTTGAAGGCTTGAATCGTGCGAATTGGATTGGGGTTCCGGACAGGGGCTTGGCTGATTATCTCATAAGAAAAATAGTATTTCAGAATCCGTTGAACAATTCTATTTGCAAAAGCCCAAGCTCTGCCTGGGATGATTTGCCTCAAAATAAGTCTCTTAAATTTGCAACTCCAGGTTGTGGTTTACCCATCGGAAATTTAACATCGCAATTATTTGGCAATGTTTATATGAATCCGTTAGACCATTTTGTGAAACGAAAATTAAAAGTACGATATTATGGCCGATATGTGGATGATATGGTTTTGGTGCATCAAAACCGAGATTTTTTAAGAAGTTGCAAGGAGCGAATTCGGGACTTCTTGAAGTCGGAATTATTCTTGACATTGCACCCGCAAAAAATCTATTTGCAGTCGGTATTGAATGGCTTTCCTTTTTTAGGAGCGTTTATATTGCCTTGGAGAACTTACCCTGGCAGAAGAATTATGAAAAATTTCAAAATATGTGTACATAACCCTTTGGAGGATGCTTTGTCGCAAAGGTTTCGACTTCAAAGTTATTGCGGATTGTTGAAACATTTCGATTGCCAGAAAATGATAAAGATAATGTCGTGTTAGTCAACGATTTTTGATAAGCAAGAGTGTCATTAAATATTGTAAGGGCCTTTTATGAAATCACTTATACTTCCAATAATTCTAGGCATTTCCCTTTCCTATGGTCAACAGGTTCAGGATATTGTCCGGGACAATACATTTACCACGAAACGCCAAAAGGTAAAAACGCTACTGAACGATCCGAATCTCTCCGACAAGGATAGGGCTAACCTAGATGAATTGTGGAATCACGCTCAGAGAATCGGACGGCTAAACGACCGGTGCGCAAGCATATCCTTGAATGATGTGCTGGATGAAACCTGCCAGAATTTCTACAAGGTCGAACTACCTGCATTTGATGAACTCTACAGCAAGGTGACAAATGATATCCGGATGAACGGACTTTCCCTATTAAGGAGCGTAAATGATGAACGCGCGTTTATGACTGCATGTGTGGATGCTCTGTATGATTTTGATTTTCATCCATCGAATTTTTATAAGGCTAATGCGAAATTCACCGTGGAACCGCTCATGGACGGTGCGGAATTATCTTATGTAATACATTTGGAGAGCATTCATCGCGGTGCGGCAACTAAGTGGTTGGAGAATTCTTTCAAAGATCTTTGCAATTGGAATAAGTATAAAGATAAAAAGTTTGTAGCGCAACTGGCTTCAAATTATAATGAAAGCAGGAATCCGCATTTTCAGTTGCAAGGCAAAGATATACATCCTAGACGAGGCTATTCCTTTATCTATACCATCAATGGGAAAAAGGTGTTTTCTGGAAGAATCAATCCTGAAAATATAATTTATTCTTTTGATTCTTGGGAGCTGCCGACTACTGATAGAATCCGTGCGTCCTGCCACGGTTTACCTGCTGCAGTATCACACCTTTATAACAGGGCCGCGGATAATTGCCGTGGAACGATTAAACTGTCGGAAGATGATCTTGTAAACGGCATTGTGGGCACGCTTATCTGGAAGGAAGATTGATCTTTTTCTTTTTTGATTTATATTTCCCATTATGAAACCGATCATCGAGTATCAGGACTACCGCCAGTATATTCTGGATTATTATAAGGAGCGCAAGCAGGAGGCCAAGTTCACGTGGCGTCAGTTTGCGACTCTCGCGGGCTATGCGTCGGGTTCGTACCTTAAGCTGGTTTGCGACGGCAAGACCCGTCTAACTGCAGAGGGGGCGGCCCAGGTGGCTACGGCCATGAAGCTGGTGGGTTTCAAGTTCCGTTACTTTGTACTGATGGTGGAGTACGACAACGCCAAGGATTCTTCCCAGAAGGAGGCGTTCTTTCAGGAGATGGTTTCTCTGGGGATGAAGCATCGGGTGCATGTCATCGATGACGACATCTACAGCTATTTTGAGTCCTGGAAAAATCCTGTGCTGCGGGAGCTTGCGCCTTCCATGCCGGGGGCGTCCTTCGAGAAGATGGCGGAGCAGTGTCTGCAGCGTGTCGATGCGCAGGAGGTTGCGGATACGCTGGATTTTTTGCTTCGTCACGGGCTCGTGGTAAAAGACAAGAAGGGCGTCTATCACCAGACGGGAAAGTCCATTTCGACGGGGGATATCGAGAATGTTCCCGCCACGTTAAAATGCATGCACCGTCAGATGGGGCAGTTGGCCTTGCAGGCGTTGGACGGCATGCCGGAATCGGAACGGCACTTTAGCGGCATCACCTTGGGGATTCCCAAGAATGTCTATGGAAAGATTGAAACGGAACTGGCCAAGTGCCGCCGCCGAATTATCGCCATTGCGACGGAGTCCGACGAAACGGAACAGATTTATAGACTAAATTTGCAGATGTTCCCCTTGACGAAATTGATTGAGAAGTAATGAAGCGCCGTCCGAAAAATTTTATCGAGATTTTAGAATATCTGCTGCTTGCGCTGCTGCTTTTGCTTGCGGCCTGCGGTAGCGATGACAAGGATAAGACCACGGGTGGCTCCAGCGAGGAGACCAAGGGCATCGCCATCACCGACAAGGAAGTGGCGGGCGTTTCCCAGAAGGGTCCGTTCCTCAACGGTTCCTCGGTGCATCTTTACGAATTGCAGGATGCTGGCCTGATTCAGACGGGCAAGAGCTTTACCGGAAAGATCAAGAGCGACCTTGGCGAATTCTCCCTGGCGGAGATTAACCTTGTTTCCCAATATGCGCTCCTGGAAGCGGATGGCTATTACCGTAACGAAGTCTCCGGTCAGAAATCCACCAGCCAGATTACGCTGAATGCAGTTACGGATTTGGAAAATCGAGAGACGGTGAACATCAACTTGCTGACCCACCTGGCCTACGATCGTATGCGGGTTCTGGTAAAGGGCGGCATGGAAGTGGCTGCGGCAAAGCGCATGGCCGAGAAAGAAATTTTCGCGTCCTTCTACATTGAGAATATTGCGGAAAATTTTGAAGACTTGAACATCTTTAACAAGGGCGAGGGCGACGCAGCTCTGCTTGCGGTTTCTGTGCTGATGCAGGGGAACCGTGCCGAGGCCGAGCTTAGTGAACTTTTGGCCAACTACGCAAACGATGTGGAATCCGATGGCGAATGGAACGACGAAAAAACAAAGGTCGCCATGGCTGACTGGGCCGAAGGGCAATCCCTGTCCGAGGGCCTAACCCACATTCGCAAGAACGTGGAAGACTGGGACTTTGGCGATGTTCCCGGATTTGAAAAATATGTGAAGCGTTTCTGGTGGTATAATTACGGTCTCGATCTTTGCACTACAGAACGTCAGGGCGAAGTGAAGAAGAACCAGAATGGACTGAGCGAAAACGCAAGTGTCCATTACATCTGCGATTCGAAGGAATGGCGCCGCGCCACGGACTTCGAGAAGGATACCTACAAGTGGGCCGACGGTCGTGACGGCGAAATCAAGAAGGGCGATGTTACCGAAAACATTTACGTCTTTGACAAGACCAAGTGGAGAACGACTTCCTTTGCGGAACAGACATTTGGCGGATGCTCGGAATCTATCGCGGACTCCATCGGTAAAATCGACTCCGTCTATTATATCTGCAAGGCGGGTTCCTGGGATACGGCTACGGTGGCGCAGTACGATACCTACCGCTATGATAACGCCACCGAAGGCGATGTGCGTAACGGCCGCATAAATCCGAAGTTCGTCTATGTGTTTGACGGCTCGGAATGGCGCCGCGGCACCCGTCTGGACAGCTTGCTTTATAAGAACGGCGGACTTGCCTGCGCCGGAAAGAAAAATACTGCCGACGGAAAAATTGCAGTTGCCGGCGACACAAGCGCAGTCAAGCTGAAGGACCTCTACTATGTATGTACAGAAAATACAGCGGACCTTGCGGATACTGCATTCCGCTGGGTGGAAGCTCCCGAATGGTACAACGATACGTACGAAGCCCGTAAAAACTGCAACGAGGAAACGGATGGCGACCTGCTGAAGGGCCGCGTCAATTCCGCAAATGTCTATGTCTGCGACTTCGCGGATACGGACAAGGATAGCCTTGCGGGCTGGGAAATCGCAACGGATCTGGAAGCCTCGATTGGAGGCTGCCGCACCCGCCTGCAAGATTCCGTTGCCGCGTTCCAGGGAAAATCCTACTACTGCTATTACGGCAGATGGGTGGCAGGTTCTGCAACCGAAGACGATATCTATAGCTGGAACGATACTGTAGATGGTGCCTGGCGCCGCGGGTTCCTGCATCCCGAAAATTATTACGTGTTTGACGAAAGCGAAGGCTGGCGGGCAGCAACTACTGAGTTCGACTACGTTCTAGGAATTGACGGCTGCACCCATAAACGCGACCGGGAAAAACAAACTGCAATATACTTTGGTTATGAACTCCTTTATGTTTGCTATGAGCTTCGTTGGTACCAGCTTGACGAAATTCGAAGGGACATTCCTAAAGAGGTGTATCTTAATTCTGCTATAGAATATGGAACCTTTGTAGATGGGCGCGATCAGCATACCTATCGTACCGTAAAAATCGGAAGCCAGGAATGGATGGCCGAAAACTTGAATTACTACAATCCTGCTTCGCCCAGTTTAAAGAAAGGCTCCTGGTGCTATCAGTTCATGGAAGAATACTGTGACATTGCAGGACGTTTCTATAGTTGGGCGGCAATTATTGATTCCGCAAATATATATGAACAGAAAGGTCTTGAATGCGGCTTTGAAAAGGACTGCGAATTTGAATATCCGTTGCGAGGTATTTGCCCCGAGGGGTGGCATATTCCTGATACCTTGGAGTGGGGCGTTCTCAGAAAACATATACTTGAAAATTACTCCAGTGACAAATCCCTGTTGACGGATTTTTATGGACGCGGCGGCAGTAACGAAACCGGTTTTTCTGCCATTCCTATAGGAATGCATCGGGGAAATGTTGGCGGCGAGTTTTTTGAGGGAGGGGCGATGCTAAATGCCGATTTCTGGGTTGCGAACCCAGATAAGGAAGCTGCAATTCATACTTTCTTTGGGGAGTACAATGGGGAACTTCCCATATACTGGACTCCTCGTAATAGCGCCCTGACACTCCGCTGCATCAAGGATTAAACTCTGGCCTAAGAGTCATGCCGACGAAGGCCTGCATCGGCTATAAAAAATCCCCAGCACCATCAAGTGCCGGGGAATTTTACACATACTACATTGAAATATTCAATAGTGTAAATGCTTTGAAAAAAATGCGGAAAAATTTTTTTTGAATCATTTTACAAATTCTTTTTTGCTGCGATAAAATCAATGTAAGGGCGGAACGGTGCCTACAGCAAAGCAAAAAAGTGTTTTTTGAGCATCGTGAAGCCCCTTTCTTTTAAGATCATAAAGGTTCTAACAGCAATTTACTTCAAAAATGATATGAAACGGAATCTTGAAATGATCACTTATTTTGGAGAAAAGAAGTTTAATATATCCTTCCTAGGCATAAAAACCTTATTGGTTTTGTTGCCGAGTATAACCGCTTCGATAGCCTTTTTGAACTTTTCGGTACCGCTGCCGAAGAGAATATGGTGGAATATGTCAAAAATCAGTTGTCTGCTGACTGTGCCGCTATGTCCGCAGGCAAGGGATGTTCCCTTCTGGCTAAGTGGATGCCTAGCATCAATACATCTAGCAAGAAGGCTTGTGACATAGCTAAACGTTTCCGTAAAATTCTTGGCTGGTCTGAAAAGGAATATCGCCAGAAACTTTCTGCTCTTCGCGGACACATTGACGTGGTAGAAAAGAAAATGTGTGATGGTAGATGGTCCGATATTGACTATTCCGCGGTACCTTCCAAGGCAAATCTTGTCTATAGAAACGCTTTTATGCATCATGATGTAGATTGCCGTTGTGAATTTCTGCATAAATTAAGGAATGGCGAAGAAAAAATAAATGCTTCCGTGGCGTTTCCCCATGATCGTTGTTCGCGACGGTTCTTGCAGCATGCGTTTTCGCGTAAGTAGGAACTCTCGCGTGACCGTTTCGGATGTGGCGACTGCTCTTGCGGTTTACTGTAGTGAACGGACTAGTCGTGCGTATAAAGATAAGTTCATTACCTTTAGTGATACCCCTCGTCTGGTGGATATGCACAACCTCTCTACCTTACGCGATAAATTGGCTTTGGCTTATAGGGAATCGGATTGTGCGAACACGAACGAGGAAGCCGTCTTTGATTTGTTGCTGAAAGTTGCTCGGAAGAAAGGGGTAAAACATGAAGATATTCCTTCCGTCCTAATCATTTCCGATATGGAATTTGATAATTGTGCCGTTGGCCATTTTTCTGAAGGCGAAGGGTATGCTCGGGCCGATGAAACCTTGTTCAAATCTATTGCCCGTCGATGGGAAAAATACGGGTATAAAATGCCTCATTTGGCGTTCTGGAATGTGTGTTCCCGCACGAATGGCGTACCTTTGCAGGAAAATGAATGCGGCATCACCCTAGTTTCTGGTTTTAGTCCTAACGTCATGAACATGATGACCCGTGGCATATTGGATCCTTATGTTGCGATGGTGAGTGTTCTGGAAGGAGAACGATATAAACAAATCACTATTGCGTAGTTTGTTTATGCACCATCTTACGTCGTGTTTTATAAGTCTTTTGCTTACTGGTTATGGTGCTTCTTAATTAAAGCATTAATAGTTTTGCATATTTTGCTAGAGGTTCCATTTTGGAATCTACGAAAATGAGGGGGTCTAGTTGCACTTGTTTTCGCAGTTCCCTTGCTAGTTTTTTCGCTGTGATACGAAAAGTAATTTTTTCCTCGGGGCTATTGCCGTATAGTTTGGTCAGCATCTTCTTGTGCAAATCGCAGAGCAGTCTAATTTTCTCGTTTGTCTTGGGTAGGTTTTCCAGGTAAAGAATTGCCTGCTCAAAATTTTGCTCCCCGTAATTAATGGAGAAGCTTGCTATAAAATCTCGCCAACTGTATTCCATTCGTTGATTAATAAAATCCATTGAATAGACATCTTGTTTGCCGTATTTTTTCCAGAAAAAATCAAAATCCTTCTCAACATGTGATGTAATCGCTAGTGGAATAAGATGATTGAAATTAATCTTTTTTTCAAATGGGTATGAATAGTAATTTTTTGTAG
The DNA here is from genome assembly GCA_045600425.1 of Fibrobacter sp. Taxonomy (GTDB): domain Bacteria; phylum Fibrobacterota; class Fibrobacteria; order Fibrobacterales; family Fibrobacteraceae; genus Fibrobacter. The sequence continues at coordinate 14,790 of JAZRXW010000018.1, read as the reverse complement.
CAGTCGAGTAAAAAATATGTTCTATTAATTCGCCAAATGCATTGGCATCTTGTGTATAGATTGCTCTGTATTGTTCGTCGAATCTGATTTTGGAACCAAACTTCGCTAGGTAAACCCATAATTTCCAAAGTTCTCTGTTTAATTTGAATTTACAGCTTTTTTGGGAACGTTGCAGGGAAAAACTTTTGAAGAAAGATTCTTTTTCTTCGGGTAACGTTAGAGGATGTTTTATTTGTACAATAACATCAAATTCGAAATATATTTTGCTATTGTCGTTGGGGATGAAATCTAGAGATACTTTTAGAGAATCTCGTATCAATTCCAGATGTGAATCCAACCCCATGATGGTTCTTGGTTTGACGCACAATTCATTCAACCAAAAATCAATTACACGAAGCATTCCTTGTTCGTCTAGGGGATTTGATAGATTTACCGAAAAATAATTTTTTAGGTGTATCCGCTCTTTTTCGCCAGGTAGAAAGTTGAGCATTCGGCCAAGCAGCTTGAGTCCTTGTCCATCTGTGCTAGATAATAATTTATTTTCAAGGTCATACTGGTAATCAAAGGTCTTGTATAATTGCGGAAATACCGGAAGATGTTTTTTTATTTGTTCAGACAAATCCTCTAAGGTGTCGATAGGGGCTGCCCTATGGGCATTTGGCCATGATTTAGTTATCGTATTTAGTTTAATTCTTGAAATCGGTGGAACTAAATCCAAAAAATCGAGTGTCATTTCGGAGCTCAGACATTTCATTGGCTACCCCCTTGAGAAGGAATGAATGGTACTTGTTTTGCCTTTGATGAATCTAAACTATTCTTATTGTCAAAATTTGACGTTTTGAAATTATATATTCAGCAAGAGAAGACTTGTAAAGACAAGTTGTCTCGTTGAGAATTTGATTTTTTGAACTTTTCTTGAAAAAATAATTTAGATTTCATTAGCTATGCCCATCAACAACTTTGAAATAATCCGCAACTTCCTCCACTTTGAGCTGGATGGCGATATTTACTTTGCTGAGGTGATTGCCCGGGGCAAAGACGAGGGAAAATCTGGCAAACGCTTGATTCGTGATTTTCACATACACAGTTTGGAACATTTTGACAAGCTAAAACCTGAAATCATTGATCTTTGCGATCATTACGGTGCTCGTTGCTATCTTCGCTTGAACCAGCGCAATATGGACGAACTAAATTCTTATCTCAAGATAAAACTTGAAGAGCAAGAAATATTGCGGAAACAATCTCTCCGAAAATTTATAAGAACCGGTTGTGACAAGAATCGCATTGAAAAATTACCAAAGGTTGTGTCCGCATCTAAGTTATTTGCTTCTGTGATGGGAACCTATAGCAGTGAACCTCGGGAAAGCCGCAAGTGGACCATTGATGTAGATATGGATGACAGCGGTAGAACGCTTGACGAGATTGCCGCAACCTATGAAGACGCCGTTTTAAAATGTAATGGAAAAATCTATGCAAGAATTCCGTCCCGCACGGGAATGCATCTTGTCATTTCTCCCATAAATAAGGAAAGCTACGCTCAAATCATGGGAAGCGCAAGTACCATCATTACAGATGGAATTACAAACCTCTATATCGGGGATTAAATGAATATTTCGATTGAAGAACTGCGTAAGGAACATCCCGACTGGATAATTATGGAAGCCGTTGTAGGCAGCCAGTCCTTCGGGCTTGCCACAGAAACTTCGGACATTGACTGTCGAGGGGTTTTCGTCTTGCCGCTCAGCCTTCGACTGGAATTCAGTGCCATCGACCAGATTGCAGATGAACGTAACAATGAAGTCTATTGGGAGCTGGGCAAGTTTATCCAGTTGTTTCACAACGGAAATCCGTCATCCCTTGAATTCCTTTTTTCTCCGGAACATTGCATCCGCCGCGGTCGCGAATGGTTTGAATATTTCAGAAATCGCCCTATAGACTACCTGAACATGCGTTGCAAGGATACCTTCGTAAAATATGCCCAAGGTCAGTTGCATCGTGCTTATGGCTTAAACAAGAAAGTTTTTGACCCTCAACCGGAAGCAGCCCCGCAGTTGCTGGATTACTGCTATACGGTTACGTCGAATGGCGGAGCAAAGCCTGTAAAACAGTGGCTTTCGGAACAAAAAGTTCATGATCAAAAATGGTATGCGGCAGCAGCCATTGACCATATTGATAATGGTTTTGCCCTCTATTGTCAAGAAGACTGCTCCGAATATTCTCGCTGGGCCTACGGAATTGTAAGCGATGAAGAATCTGCCTGTGACGTGCAAACCTGTAGCGTGCCCAAAGGCGAACCTATGCGTACCATCATGGTATTTAACAAGAATGCCTTTAGCCATGCATGCAGAAAGCATACCGAATATTGGCAATGGGTAAAGAGTCGGAACGAGGAACGGTACGCAAATACAGTGGCACAAGGCAAGGGCTATGATGCTAAAAATGTAATGCATTGCATCCGTTTGCTCATGACTGCAAGAGACATCGCGGCAAAGCGTGTTCTAACAGTTGACCGCTCGGCAGAACGCGATTATCTGTTAGGAATCAAGGCCGGAAGATTGACTTATGACGAAGTGGTGAAACTCGGTAATGACCTATGTGATGAAGTGAACAAATTGTTTGACGAGTCTGGGCTACCCGAAAGCGCTTTTGACAAGGGTTACACGCCCAATGACCTTCTGTGCGATTGCCTCAGACGCTGTCCTGAAAAATTTTATACACTTAAGGTGTAATTGCGGTTTTCGATTTACATATTGCCGTTCAGATTTCGGATTGCCGCACGAACAAGGCTTTCGCGATTCGTTAAATTCCCGTTAATTTGCATACGGTGGCACATTTCAACGGCTCGAGATAATTTTTGGTCGTCCCAATTTTGATTTGTAAAATCAGTTGGCTGCACAATAGATGGGGGCAATTCACTTGCAAGGCATTCTGCAATGATTGGGCGATGAAGAATGTCTTCAAAATTTCCTGCAGGAACGCCGTTCTCGTTCAAGGTTCCGTGAAGGTCTGCCCAGGCAAGTTTCCTGAGCCGTCCAAAAAGCGGATGTTTTACCAGTTTCCAAATATCGTATTTAGAATGCATCGCCTGCAGATTCAACGCCTTCATGTGGTTCCGTACCAGCCAAAGAATTGTTTCGCAGGCACTTCTTTCAAAGTTGTTCTCTGCAAGCCATTGTGCGGCGATACGTTCGCTGTCAAGTTCGTGTCCGTGCATGTTCTTGATGTTTCTTGCAAGAGCGTCCTTCTTGCCAACATCATGCAATAAGGCCGCAAGAACATCTATCCAATCGTGTTCTTGTTGCAAAATTCCCTGAATCACGAGTTTTGTGTGTTCCCACACATCGCCCTCGAAATGGAATGCCAAATGTTCGCAGCCAATCATGTAGCGGTCAATGAACGGAAACAAGGAGTCTTTCTTCCGTTCAATATCCTGGATAGGGTGTTCTTGGCTGAGCAAAGCAATCATAAACCAAATCTATCAAATATGCACGTCTTCAATTGGATGGGACTTGCGTTGAACGCAAGTCCAGAGTTCATGTGTTTATATCTATTGAAAAATCGCCTGCAATTGCAGACGATCATTTTTTACCAGAACAAATTCCTGTAGCTTGTCCCTAAGGCATCAGCCAACTTATGAGCCATCTTGCGACCGATGGGTGCGCGGCCTCGCTCCATGGCAGAAATTGCCTGCACTGCAATGCCCACTTTTTCGGCAAGCTGACGCTGGGTCATCTTGAAGTTGGTGCGAAGAAGCTTGAGGTTGCTTCCGGGTGTCATCTTTGCACGGATTTCTCTATGCAAGCCGGTGTCTTCCCAGCGGACTAATTCATCCTCGTCTTCGGATTCTTCTGCTGAATTGGTGTCCATTATCCTGATATCTGCAAATTTACTATGCAGATACTTCATAACGAAATCAGGAACGTCTCCTTGAATGGAAAAGCATACTGGCTCAATGCTTTGCATACGGGGCGCTCTCACGACTGCCAACATACGTTACCTCCACTTGTATTCCTTGCTCTGTTTCAACCCAGCATGCAACCGACTTTACAATTTTCTTTTTAATTACAACTTCATACATAAGTATAAATATTTTTTATTTATGTGTCAATAGTTTTTATTTACACTCAGGTTGTATGCAGCTTGTTTAACCTAGAAAGTTATAATCATTCCATGTCAAAGAAAACCGCATTGTCTGAATGCGTGGAAGGTGCCGTCTTTACGGCCCAAGTTGAAAAATGTTTCCTTATAGGATGATTTGCAAAATACGATGGCGAGGGTATTCCTCGGCGTTACTTGCGCTACTAAAGTGGCGAACTCGAACCGGTCGTGTCCCGGTCAGCTATCCAGCGTCTTTTACAAAAAGGTTTGTGCGCCCATTTGGGGATGCGTACGCCCCAATCAACAGGATTGTCTAATACGTTACGAATGTAATAAAGAAGCACCTCAAGAACAAGGTGCTAAAAAATGCTGTTTGTTGCCGTGTCTGCGGTTGCTTAAGCGAACAGCCTGACGACGCGCTTGATGCCTGCGATAAAGCGGTCCACGTCTCGTTCGAGAGTGTATACACCGAAGGAGAGTCGCAGCGTTGCGTCCACGCCGAACCTGTCCATGACAGGTTGAGCGCAGTGGTGACCACTGCGCACAGCGACGTTTTCTTCGTCAAGAATCATGGCGGCGTCGCTGACGGCGATTCCGTCCAGCGTTACGCTGATGAGGGCTCCGCGATTCTTGGGGTTCCCAAGCACTTTAATCTGCGGGATGGTTGCCAGCTGTTCCAAAGCGTACTTCACAATCTTTTCTTCGTGTTCACGAATGTTGTCTAGGCCGATTTCCTGCAACCATTCCACAGCCTTGCCCAAGCCAAGGACTTCAGCAATAGCGGGAGTGCCTGCTTCAAAGCGTTCGGGGACGTCGGCGTAGGTGGTCTTTTCGAAGGTGACATTCTTGATCATTTCGCCACCGCCGTGCCAGGGAGGCATGGAGTCCAGAACATCGTACTTGCCGTACAGAACGCCGATGCCAGTGGGGCCGTACATCTTGTGGCCGCTGAAAGCGATAAAATCGCAGTCCAGTTTCTGCACGTCAATCTTCAAATGAGAAGAACTCTGGGCGCAGTCAATTAAAATCTTTGACTGGGGAGCCAATTTGCGGACTGTCTTAATAATATCTTCGATGGGGTTGACGGTACCGACGGCGTTGCTTACGTGGGTCACTGCCACCATTTTGACTTTTTCGGTCAGCAGTTCCGGCAACTTCTCCAAATCCAAGTCGCCGCTGTCCAGAACGGGAATGACCTTGATCTTTGCACCCTTCATTTCGGCAACAATCTGCCAGCTTACGATGTTGGCGTGATGTTCCAGCCCGCTGATCAGAACTTCGTCGCCTTCGTTAAAGAACTTTCGTCCATAGCTCCAGGCTACCAGATTGATGCTTTCGGTGGTGCCGCGGGTAAAGACGATTTCGCTTTCGGATTTTGCGTTAATGAACTTGGCAATGTTCTTGCGGGTGGCTTCGTAAGCTTCTGTAGTACGAGCACTCAGACGATACACGCCGCGCTTTACGGAACTGTAATGTTCACGGTAAAAGTCGTCCATCACGTCGATGACGCAGGCAGGCTTTTGGGTGGTGGCGGTACTGTCTAAAAAAGCCAGGGGTTTGGCGTCCTTGTCGCCAGCCACCAGCATGGGAAATTCGCTACGGATTTTTTCGGCATCAATCATATTCATAAAAATAGAAAAAGTCAAGAGTTGCGAAAATAAGCCTGCGTATTTTCATAACCGAGACGCCCTATTTGCTTGTGATGACGTGCAAAAAAGAAAAGTGTTATGAATTGTTTTGGTGCTTGATTCCAGCGGGTTTTGTATATTTGGGCTGCAAAAAATAAAGGCAATATAGGTGGGTTATAGTATGAAGAAGTTTTTTTCTGTTGCAAGTGCTTTTGCTTTGGTTCTTTCTACAGGGGCTTTTGCTCAAGACGCTCTTCGCGAGGCTGTGGATAATGGCGACGTTGCCACTGCTCAGAAAATTGTAAAAAAGGGTGAAGCCGAAGAAATTTATTGTGGAAAACTTTCTGCCAATGACGCAGTAAAGGTTTATGAGAAAATCTTTAAGGCGGCCCCGGAAGCTTCCTTTGAAAATTGCCCCGCACAGTTTGCTAACGGCTATGGAGCAAAGGTCTGTTCCAACGCCAAGGCCATGGAAATATGTACCGAAGTAACAAAGCTGCTCTTGAAGGATGCTACCGCGGGAAACACAGGAGCTATTGAATCCTTGGAATCTGTCATTAAGGCTATCGTCAAGAACAAGGCCTTTGCAAAGCCCGTAAAGGAACAAGTAGATACGACCGCTTGGGTGGCCTGTCCGAAGAAGGGCGCTGATCGTGCGGCCTGCATTGAACAGTGCAAAATCCAGTCGGATTCCTTGGGCGATGCTGCTCACAAATCTCTTTGCGATTCCAAGCCGGAACAGTTTATTGAAACGACTATTACCGTTTCTAAACCTTCTCCCCTTTATGAAATCCTTCGTGCAGGGGTGACTGATGGTTACTGGAAATCCCCTACAACGGTTGCGGAACGTTTTTCTAAGCTGATGGTAGCAAACGCCAAGGCTCTTTCTATTCCTGATACGGCAGTGGTTAACATGGCTTATGTGACCCGCTGGGCGGACTCTCATAAGGCTAGCGGTACGGCGCTTCCCGGTGGTCAGCTGTTCCGGTTCTGTGCGGCTTGGCAGTCCCAGGTAGATGCCATGCTGGCAGAGAAGGCTATGGAAACCCGTTGCCCCGTGTTTGAAACTTTTGTGGATTCCCGCGATAATCAAAAGTATAGGGTGAAGGAAATTGGGGGTCTCCAGTGGTTTGTCCAAAACTTGAACTATGCTGTGGAAGAGGGATCTCTCTGCTATGACCGGGAAGATGATAACTGTAAGGTTTATGGCCGTCAGTATAATCACGAAACGGCTTTGAAGGCATGTCCTGAAGGAACTCACCTGGCTACCGAGAACGAATGGTCCATTCTTGAAGAATTGGCGGGTGGTGCAAGCAAGGCTGCAGAAATGCTTCGTAGCAACGGTTCCGACGATTTTGCGTTTACGGTCTTGTTTGGCGGTCACACCAACAAGAACGGTTTCTCCGTTACTGCCGGCGAAGGTGCTTACTTCTGGATGGAGGACGCGGCTGATGAAGGTCGTAGTTTTGCCCGCTCCATGTTCGCTACCGATCGTGACGTGTCCCGCATACCTGTAGATAATGTCTACTACATGTCAGTTCGTTGCGTAGTGGATTATACTACGCAAACTATTTCTGCAGATGCAGAGTAACTTGAGGGTCCAATGAATTTTGATTTTAAACCAACTTGCAGTCGTGAAAATTGGATTGTGCGGCAGTCCTTGATGAACAAGGTTCGTCATTTTTTTACTTCTAGAAATGTTTTGGAAGTGGAAACTCCAACGCTTTCGAATGCTGGTGGGACCGATCCCCAATTGGACTACTTTCAGGTGGGTGCAGGGGGTGAACCGCCCCGTTTTATGATGACCAGCCCGGAATTTCACATGAAGCGTCTTTTGTCTGCGGGCTTCGGTGACATCTTCCAGATTGCAAAGTCTTTCCGCAAGGATGAATTCGGCAGTCATCACAATAATGAATTCAGTATGGTGGAATGGTACCGCGTGGGCTGGCCGCAGGAAAAACTGATGGACGAAGTGGAAGCTCTCGTCAGTGAAATCCTGGGAAAGCCTATTAATGCTCGTCGCACCCGCTGGATTGATGCCTTTAGAAATTACGCCGGAGTGGACCCGGTGAATTGCGGTCTAGGCGATTTTGCTGCCGCTTGCGAAAGTCGTGAAATTCCCGTTCCCGAGGGGAGCGAGTCTATGTCCCGCGAAGACTGGTGGGACTATCTGATGGTGTTCATTATCGAGCCCGCCCTCGCCAGTAATGGGCCTGAGTTTATTTTGGATTACCCGCCCTCTCAGGCGGCTCTTGCCCAGACTTATGTGGATGGTGACGGTCTTACTTGGGCGAAACGTTTCGAATTGTTTGTTAATCAGGTGGAGCTTTGCAACGGCTACACGGAATTGACGGATGCTGTGGAACAGCGTCACCGTTTTGACGCTGACCTTGAAATCCGTCGTAAGATGGGAAAGCCCCTGCCCCCTGTTGACGAAAACTTCCTTGCGGCTTTGGAAGCGGGTATGCCGTCCTGTTCTGGAGTTGCGCTTGGGTTGGATCGTCTCTTTATGCTGGCTATGAATAAGTCTGAAATTGGGGACGTAATCTTGTTTCCGAGTCCTGTTTCATGACGCAGGGGGCAGTGCCCCCTGGACCCCCTACCGGCACTTGCCTTGGAACGTCGATGCGTGAAATCCGGCAAGTGTCCGGGTGCGAGGGGTGTTCCCCTCAACCACCCCCGACATCACGGCACAGGGGCAGTGCCCCCTGGACCCCCTACCGGCACTTGCCTTGGAACGTTGAGACGTGAGGTTCGGCAAGTGTCCGGGTGCGAGGTTCGTTTTTATTTTAGGATTTTTCGTATGGCTTTTTTTAGGTCGTTTTCGTCGAAAACGCCGGCGTAGAATTTCACCACGTTGTTGTTTTCGTCAATGAGATAGCTGACGGGGATAACCCCCGGGTTCCCTAGGGTATTCATCATGTCGTAATTCCAGTGGAATGTGGTCCATGGAATTTTCGTTTTTTTCTTGAACTTGGCGGCGATAGCTGCGGTCTTGTCTTCGCTGATCATGATAATCTTGAAGTCGCTACCGGAGAATTCTTGGTCCAGTTTGCGAAGGTGGGGGAGTTCCTCCCTGCAGGCGGGGCACCAGGAGGCTGTTAGCGTGATCAGGGTTGCCTTCCCCTTTTGTTCTTCAAAGGTGGACTTGCCTCCGTCTACAAGAATCCCCTTAAAATTTTCGATATGTTTGGGAGTGTCCTGGAATGCCAATTGTCCGCATCCCAGGAGAAAAAGGCTGACTAGCCACAGTATTTTAATTCTGCTTCCCATTTCAACCTTTCAAAATAGCGAAAAAATAAGGACTGTTGTTTTTTTCTCTGAAAAATTGCCTTGCTTTTAAGTTATATTCTCTAGCATGGCATACAATATTCAAGATCTTCTCGCAGAAATGGTGAAACGTGGTGCTTCTGACTTGCATATTACTGCAGGTGCACCTCCTCTTATTCGTCTTCACGGTAAATTGACGCCCATCGGCGAAGATAAGCTGAAACCGGACGAAACCATGCGCATGACGTATAGCCTCATGAACGAAGGCCAGAAGAAGTCCTTTGAACAGAGTAAGGAATGTGACTTCTCCTTTGGTATTGCGAATCTGGCTCGTTTCCGTGCTAACGCCTACCTGCAGCGTGGCTGCGTGGCATTGGCCCTTCGTATCATCCCGCTGGATATTAAGACTTTTAAAGATTTGGGACTTCCCAAGATTATGGCTGAGTTCACCACCCGTCCTTCTGGTCTGGTGCTGGTGACTGGTGCGACCGGTTCTGGTAAGTCAACGACTCTGGCTGCCATGATCGACAAGATCAACAAGGAACGTCACGACCACATCTTGACCGTAGAAGACCCTATTGAATTTTTGCACAAGCATCAGAACTGCATGATTAACCAGCGCGAAGTGGGTAGCGATACCATGAGCTTCGCCAACGCCTTGAAGATGGCCTTGCGTCAGGACCCCGACGTGGTGCTTATCGGCGAAATGCGTGACTTGGAGACCATCCGTGCAGCCCTGACTATTGCTGAAACGGGTCACTTGGCTTTTGCAACCTTGCATACCAACTCCTGCGTGCAGACCATTAACCGTGTGGTGGACGCGTTCCCCAAGGGCGAACAGCAGACGGTCCGAACTCAGCTGTCCTTTGTGCTTCAGGGGGTTATATGCCAGACCTTGGTACCCCGCATTGGTGGCGGTCGAGTAATGGCCTACGAAGTCATGAACGTGACTCCGGGTATTCGCGCCCTGATTCGCGATGACAAGGTCCATCAGATTGAATCCATGATTGAAATTGGTCAGAAGTTCGGTATGAACACCATGAACATGTGCTTGTGTGACCTGGTGAAGAACCGCAAGGTTGACCGTTTCGAAGCTCTTTCTCGATCCCCCAGTCCTGACCAGCTGGAACAGTTGCTCCAGAAGGAAGGCTTGTAGGAGTAAGGTATGGCAGAGTTCCTCTATAAAGCCCAAAACGCCCAGGGAAATAATTTTGAAGGTGTCATCGAGGCCAAGGACAGGGCGGAAGCCGAAGCCCTCTTGATGCGCCGTCGCCTGATTATCCAGAACCTGAAGAAGAAACCGACGGAAATCAAGATTAAGTTCGGCTCGGGAATCAAGCCCGCCGATATTTCTCGATTCACCCGTATGTTCTCTTCCATGAGTTCTGCTGGTCTTCCCATGTTGCAGTGCTTGAACATCTTGGAATCCCAGTGCGAAAACCCCGACCTGAAGGAAGTGGTCCATAAGGTGACCATGTCCATTAACGGAGGTTCTTCTCTTGCGGATGCCCTCTCCCAGCACCCGAAGGTTTTTAACAACCTGTACACCAACATGGTGGCCGCTGGTGAAGCGGGTGGTATCTTGGATGGAATTCTTGCCCGTCTTGCAGACACCCTGGAAAATGGTGAACGCCTGAAGCGTAAGGTGAAGAAGGCTCTGACTTATCCTGTGATGTTGATTATCGTGGGTGTGTTGGTGGTGATTGCCTTGATGGCTTTCGTGGTGCCTACCTTCGCAGAACAGTTTGCCGCCTTGAATGCGGAACTTCCTATGCCTACTCAGGTGGTGATGGGAATTTCTGACTTCATCTTGGATAACGGTGCGTTCATCTTTGCCGGTGTGGTCTGTTTGGTGATTGCCTACAAGATGGCGATGAAGGTCCCGAAAATCAAATTTGCCTGGGACGGCTTGATGCTGAAGGTTCCCAAGCTTGGTGACCTGCAGATTAAGTCTGCTACCGCAAGCTTTGCCCGTACTCTTGGAACTCTCTTGAATGCCGGTGTGTCTGTGATGGATTCTCTGAAGGTGGTTGCCTCTACCGTTTCGAACAAGGTGGTGGAAAAAGCCATTATGAAGATTTCTATCGGTATTGCAGGTGGTAAGTCCATTGCGGAACCTATGACTGAAGTTGGAATTTTCCCGCCCATGGTGATCCAGATGACCGGCGTGGGTGAGAAGACCGGTAATCTTGGCGGTATGCTCTTGAAGCTGGCTGACTTCTACGATGAAGAAGTGGATGCTGCAGTGGATGCCGTGGTGGGCATGATGGAACCTTTGATCATCGTGTTCCTCGGTGGCGCTGTGGGTGGCCTCTTGATCGCTATGTATATGCCGATGTTCGGTATGGGCGATGCCGTGGGTAACCAGTCATAAAAATCGGCGATTGCCGGCGCATTACTTCGTTGCGGGGCTCCTTACATACGTGAGTATGCTGCGTCGCCCCGCGCCTCGTCCTGCTTGGCACTAGCCGATTTTTTCGGAACGTTTAAACCGCGGGTGTACCGCGGTTTTTTTTGATGGGTTGTCGTGAGGAGAAGAACGTTCTCGCTCCTCGCCGGCGCTTTGCGCCGGCTTGTCGCTTGTCTCGACAGATACTCATGATACAGTTTAGTGTGATTGATGGTTGGGCTGTTTGCGGATGCGATTTCTTTTGGGTATATTATGGACATAAAACGAGGTACACTATGAAGACTAAATTCCTTCTCCCGATTTGCGCAGCTGCATTTTCCATGAGCATGTTTGCTGCCTGCTCCGATGATAGCAGCTCTCCTTCTCAGCCGTCTATGGATCCGGCTGTTTCCAGTTCCTCCATTGCTGTTCCCGAAGGAATTTCTTCCTCCTCTGTCGAAGATGTTCTTCCTGGGGTATCTTCCTCCGAACCGGTTTCTGGCCCGATTACAGACCCGGTTGTAGAATCTTCCTCCAGCGTTTCTGATATTGCCATCGACCCCACGGCTCCGGTAGATGCAAACGGTAAAATCACCAGCAAGATCTTTGATGATTCCGCCTTGCTGAAGCTTCCCAACAACGATACCATCCATGTGGAAAACAAGTCTGACTATAATTATTACGGCGCAGAATTGACAGGTCGAGAACAGTTCACATACGGCCGTTTTGAAGCTCGTATGAAGATGGTCTCCATCTCCGGTTCCGTAAGTTCCATGTTCCTGTATTACGACAACTCCTATATGCTGGAAGATGAACCTTGGAACGAAATCGATATTGAGGTTTTGGGCAAGAATCCTGGCCAGTGGCAGTCCAATATTATCACCCGCTATCCGGATGAAGAAGGCCAGAAGTCCCACAAGAATATCACCTCCGAATACATCCATCAGTTTGGCGGCAACTCTACAGAAGAATTCCATTTGTTCGGCATGATCTGGACTCCGGAATACATTGCCTGGGAAATTGACAGTGTGGAAATCCGTCGTGATTATTACGGTCAGACCCGCACCGAAAAGAATGGCCCGGAGCAGGACCAGGTTAAGTTCATGACAATGGAGCAGTCTCTCCGTTTCAACCTCTGGTCTTCTGCAAGCACTGGCTGGGTGGGTAAGTTTACCGGAGGTGAACTTGCTGATGGTCCCAAGGACCAGCTCATTGATTACGTCCGTGTTTATGATTACGATCCGGCAACCAAGGGCTTTGTGCTGAACTGGCAGGATGACTTCGATGGTGATGCACTGGATAAGGCTCGTTGGAAGACTGGTAACTGGAAGATGGAAAACGTCATGCTTTCCCCCAACAATGTCATTGTCGAAGACGGTTACTGCAAGCTTCGCCTGAGCCGCGAACTGAAGGCTGCAAACTAGAGTAAAAAAACGCTACCTCTAGAAATTCATTCTTTTAAAAATAAAGGGAACTTGCTTGCAAGTTCTCTTTTTCTTTTATATATGCGATTTTTAAATAGCGCTGGTATAAAAAAAAGACTGTGGAGTAATCTTTTTCTATCTTTACGCCCGTAAAACTATAAGGGATAAATTATGCCTACTATGACTTCTGCGCAGGTGCGCGAATCCTTCATCAAGTTCTTCGAGAGCAAGGAACATTTATTCGTCCGTAGCTCTCCCGTGGTTCCCCACGATGACCCCACCCTCATGTTCACCAACGCTGGCATGAACCAGTTCAAGGCAATCTTCCTGGGTGACAACCCCAAGGGTTGGAAGCGAGCTTGCAACAGCCAGAAGTGTCTCCGCGTTTCCGGTAAGCATAATGACCTTGACGTGGTGGGCCGCGACAACTACCACCACACCTTCTTCGAAATGCTGGGCAACTGGTCCTTCGGCGACTACTACAAGAAGGAAGCTATCGCTTGGGCTTGGGAACTCTTGACCGAAGTCTGGAAGCTCCCCAAGGAACGTCTTTTTGCAACCGTCTATCAGGACGATGACGAAGCATGGCAGATCTGGAAGGACGTTTCCGGTCTTCCTGATGACCGCATCATGCGTTTTGACGCTCACTCCAACTTCTGGGAAATGGGCGATACTGGTCCTTGTGGCCCCTGCTCCGAAATTCATTACGACCGCGGCGACCTGGCTACTCAGGCTGAAACCTTCAAGGACCCCATTCTGGGCGTGAACGGCGAAAACGACCGCTACATCGAAATCTGGAACAATGTGTTCATGCAGTATGAACGCATTAGCGACGGCTCCCTCATTCCGCTGAAGGCAAAGAACGTTGATACCGGTATGGGTTTTGAACGTATCTGCGCAATCCTTCAGGGCAAGCGCAGTAACTACGACACCGACGTGTTCACCCCGATTATTTCCAAGGTGGCTGAACTTTCCGGTGTTCCTTACACCGACGACGTGAACGGCACCCCCCACCGCGTGATTGCCGACCACATCCGTGCTGTTTCCTTCGCTATTGCCGATGGCGCTCTGCCGTCTAACGAAGGTCGCGGTTACGTGCTCCGTCGTATCCTTCGCCGTGCAAGCCGCTTTGCTCGACTCCTCGGCCAGAAGGACGCTTTCATTTACAAGCTGGTTCAGGTTCTTGCTGACACCATGGGCGAGGCATTCCCTGAAATCCGTCAGCGTCAGGCTTTCGTCACCGAAGTGATCAAGAGCGAAGAAGACCGCTTCATCAAGACTCTGGACGCAGGTCTCGAACGTTTCGAAAACATCGTTGCCGAAATGGGTTCTGCAAAGGTTGTGCCGGGCGACAAGGTCTTCGTGCTTTACGATACCTACGGATTCCCGCCGGACCTCACTGGCATCTTGGCCGAAGAAAAGGGCCTCACCATCGATGAAGCCGGCTTCGAAAAGTGCATGGAAGAACAGAAGGAACGTGCCCGCGCCAACATGAAGCAGGGCATCAACACCATGGGTACCGAAGGCTGGACCCAGTATTCCGAAGCTTCCACCAACTTTGTTGGCTACGAACTGTCCGCTTGCGAAACTAAGGTTGTCCGCTACCGCGAAGACAAGGGTGTTCTTTCCATCGTTCTTGAAACTTCCCCCTTCTACGCCGAAATGGGTGGCCAGGTTGGCGACAAGGGTACCTTGGTCTCCAAGGATCTTGAAATTTCCGTATTCGACACTGTGAAGGTGAAGGATACACCTCTCTGCCGCGGTAAGGTTACCAAGGGCGAAGCTAACGAACAGACCATGGGTGGCGTGTTCATGGCAACCGTCGATGATGAACGTCGCTCCGACATCCGTCGTAACCACTCTGCACCCCACTAGCACCAGGCCGCACTCCGCGAAGTGCTGGGCACACACGTGCAGCAGCAGGGTAGCTTCGTTTCTCCGGAATTCCTCCGCTTTGACTTTACTCACTTCAATGGCATGA
>JAZRXW010000017.1:0-10255 GCA_045600425.1 Fibrobacter sp. | reverse complement strand
CTGTTCTGCAATCATGTCGAAAGCTTCGGCAACGATGGTATTTAGAACAACGTTAGGTTCAGAGCAGGACTGGCTAGAGCCCGGTGCACGGAATTCAAACTTGTTGCCAGTGAAAGCAAAAGTACTGGTGCGGTTACGGTCCGTAGCGTCGCGGGGCAGCGGCGGCAAACTGTCGGAGCCAAGCTTCATGGCACCGGCCTGCTTGCTGGACTTGGGAGCGCCCTGTTCCAGCTGTTCAATGACATCCATGAGCTGGTCGCCCAGGTACATGGAGACGATTGCCGGAGGAGCTTCGTTTGCGCCCAGGCGATGATCGTTGCCAGCGCCAGCAGTAGTCATGCGGAGCAAATCGGCGTGAGAATCTACAGCGTAAATCACCGCGCAGAGAGTGGTAAGGAACACTGCGTTTTCGTGAGGGTTGGTACCCGGATTCAGCAGGTTCGCATTGCCGTAGGAAACGCTCCAGTTGTTGTGCTTACCGGAACCGTTCACGCCAGCGAAAGGCTTTTCGTGAAGGAGGCAAACCAGACCGTTCTTGTCGGCCACATTGCGAAGCACTTCCATAACCTGCATGTTATGGTCGCAAGCCAGGTTCACTTCCTCGAACATGGGAGCAAGTTCAAACTGGGCGGGAGCCACTTCGTTATGGCGGGTCTTGGCAGGAATGCCAAGCTTCCACAGTTCCATTTCCACTTCGTTCATGAAGTTCAGAATGCGTGCGGGAATGGATCCGAAGTAATGGTCATCCATCTGCTGATGCTTTGCAGGAACAGCACCGAAGAGGGTGCGGCCTGCCTGGTACAGGTCCGGGCGCTGCAGGTAGAAACGCTTGTCGATGAGGAAGTATTCCTGTTCGGCACCCAGAGTAACGGTAGTCTTCTTCTTGCCGGCCTTGAAGCAAGCCATCAAGCGTTCAGTCGATTTGGAAAGAGCCTGCAGGGAGCGCAGCAGCGGTGTCTTCTTATCCAGAGCCTCGCCAGTGTAAGAACAGAATGCAGTAGGAATGCAGAGGGTTGCACCGTTGCCGTGACGCTTGATGAAAGCGGGGCTGGTGGGATCCCAGGCGGTGTAACCGCGGGCTTCGAAAGTAGAACGGATACCGCCGCTGGGGAAAGAAGATGCGTCCGGTTCGCCCACAATCAGGTTCTTACCGCTGAACACCATAATGGCTTCGCAGCCGCCAAGGCCATCGGGCTCCAGGAAGGAGTCATGCTTTTCGGCGGTGGAGCCGGTAAGGGGCTGGAACCAGTGGGTAAAATGAGTAGCGCCACGATCCATGGCCCACTTCTTCATGGCGTGAGCCACTTCGCCAGCGATGTTCGGATCCAAGGGAGCGCCCTGCTCGATGGTGGCCAGCAACTTCTTGCAAATGTCCTTGGGCAGGTAAACCTTCATGGCGTTGGCGTTAAAGACGTCTTCGCCGTAGTAATCCACGTTGACGGTTTCGGCAGGCTTCACCGGGGCGGTAGGAGCCTTGGCGATTTCAGCAATGGTATCCTTTCTATAAGAACTCATAATAAACCTTTTTTGCTAGATCCTGCTCCTTCGAACCTAAGAATTGCAAAGCACTAAAGTGCTAACAATTCTATATCGCCTTCGGCTCAGGATGACACCTGTGGAAGACAGCAGATATTTCGCGTTGAGGCAAAATTAGGAAGAAAGAATATCAAATTCAGCAAATTTTCTGTGTTTTTGCAGGTCATTTCTTTACAAAAATGTAAAGAAATGTATTTTTATTACAAAAAAGTAAAACAAAACAAAAAATATTTAGTATATTTGGGACATATTTCTCTCCTAGAACACGCTGCGCCAGGGTGAGTACTCCTTTAAAGCATCCCTGGCGCAGCAAATTTCTGTTTTAGATATGGATTTTACTGCGCTTGAAAATTCCGCTTTTGATGAAATTGCCGAGACCTTGCGCTCGGTACGCAAGCGCGATGAACAGTTAAACAGAATTCACCATATCCTTTCCCAAAAATTCGAATCGGCAAACGCCGCCCACCTGGATGAATGCGACAAGATTCGCGACCTGGTAAAGGGCAAACCCGGCGAAATCATCGGAAACACTAGCGAGATGCGCTCCGTCCGGCAACAGATTAGACAAATTGCGTCAACCATCGCCCTAGTCCTCGTGCGGGGAAACGTAGGAACCGGAAAGGAATATGTGGCAAGGAGCATCCACCAGCTTTCGGACCGTCGCGAAAAACAGTTCGTCATGCTAAACTGTAGCACCCTTAGCGACAGCAACGGCATAAACGTCAATAGGGGAAGCGGCAGTTTCAACTCCTTCGAAAGCGAAATGTTCGGATACGAACGCGGAGCTTTTGCAGGAGCGACCAGCCGCCGTCTCGGCAAGGCAGAACTCGCCTCCGGCGGAACGCTGTTTCTCGACGAAGTGGCAAGCCTAAGCATCAATTCTCAAGTAAAGCTCCTGCAGTTCATTCAGGATGGAAAATTCAGCCGTCAGGGCAGTAACATCGTGCAGAACGCAGACATACGCCTCATTGCAGGCACCGCCCGAAACCTCGAAGAATTAATCCAGCAGGGAAGTTTCCGCGAGGACCTCTACTACCGCCTGAATATTTTCCAGATCAGCCTGCCCGACCTGACTCAACGCAAAACGGACATCTTGCTGTTGGCAGACTACTTCATCGCAAAAATGAACCTGAAGTACGGCAAGAAAATTTTGCGGCTCAGTTCCCCCGCCATCGACATGCTGTTAAGCTATCACTGGCCAGGCAACGTCCGCGAGCTTGAAAACTGCATCGAGCACGCTTGCCTCGTGACAACAGACGTAGCCATCAACGCCTACGACTTGCCGCCTACGCTCCAGACGGACATTACTAGCGGAACCGCCCTTTTACCAGAGGGCACGGCCCCGCTCTCCACCCTTATCGATAGTTACGAACGGGAAATCATCAGCGAAGCACTTCGCCGCCACAAGGGAAACATGAGCGCCGCCGGCCGAGACCTGGATTTAAGCCCCCGAGTGATGCATTATAAAGTGAATCGTCTGGGAATTGAAGTGAATAAAAACTAGGTATTGACAGTTTCCCATTTTTAGACTAAATTAATGGTCGTGAGTATTAATCCCCATGCGTGGGGCAAGTTCAACTCTCTGCCAAGCATTCGCCGACAGCGACTGGGCCCGATGAACCCGGACAACTAGAGGCAGGACCACTATGGGGGAACGGCCCCTGAGCACTTGCGTAGAGCACCTTACATACATCGATACCGTACGCAGATTCTGCGTACATCATCCTGTTTGTAAAAGAGTGCTTCGCTGTGGTCCAAAATCCATAACAATCCTCTTTTGCAAGCGCAAACACAAAAAAGGAATATTATGGATAGAACAACATTTGGCGAGATGCTCGTCAAGATTCGCGAGGCCGTTGACGCTAACTTGGATCCCCAGGATGTAGTCAACAGCTATCGCAAAAATTACAAATATGCTTACGTCTATAACGACGCCATCGTGAAGACGCTTCTTGGCACCAAGAAGCACGAAAGGCTCGCTATCGACTTTCTGAACGCAGCTCTTAAGCTGGATGGTGCCGACTGCATCAAGAGTTTGCATTTCATGAACACGGAAAACGGCTCCGAACTTGGTACCAAGCGTACAAATTCGGACATCATTACCGACTGGAACGAAGACCGCATCGTACTGGAGTTCCAGCACGAAGGAAACGACAACTTCGCAGACCGCCTGGTCTATTACACTTCTCGCAACACCATCCCCCTGTTGCACCCCGGTAACGAATACTACCTCAGCAGCCTCTACACCGTCGCCATTCAGATGTTCAACTTGCCGATCTACAAGAACGACAAGAACTACCTGCACTCCATCCGCCTGACGGACGAAAACGGCAAGGTGTTCTATGACAAGCAGGTGCTGAAGCTGGTAGAAGTCAAGAAGTTCCTGGAGGGCGAAAACTCCTGGGATAACAGCAGGCTTGCCCAGTGGCTGCGTGCCATCGACGCAATTAACAACGAGGAAGACCGCATTTTTGACGATCCGATTTTTGCAGACTTGCAGAAGGCCGCAGAATTGTGTAATTTTGATGCGTTGTATTATTGCACGGAGGCCAAGGCGACCATGGACTACGAATACGAAATGCGCATCCAGGTAAAGAGGGAATCGGCGGAACAGGCCAAGATTCTCGCTAAGGACTTGGCTAAGGATATGGCTCAGGACATCGCCAAGGACATGGCCCAGGACATGGCTCAGGGCAGCATCCGCGAACTTGTAGCAAAGAACCTCCGCAAGGGAAAGGACCCGCAGGTCATCGCTGACATGCTCGAGACCCCCCTGTCCGAAGTTCTTGAAATCCAGAAAAAGCTGAATTCCTAGAAAAAAAAACATCTCGGCTTTTACTAAATTATCGCCCAAAAGTTTTTGTGCCCTGAAAAGCTCTTTGTTTTCTTTGCGGGAACACCCCGCAAGTAAACAAAGGAGAGAACCCGGTGAGAATCCGGGACGGTCCCGCCGCTGTATGGGAGGACGAAACCGGCAAAATTTCAAAACCAGTGTGAGGTATCCAACCCTCATGCGAAGGAGCCGGCTGTAGGTTGAACCCCAAGCCAGAAGAACTGCAAAAACACAGGTCCGCACGACGCTAGCGCACACCTCGGGAAACTTCGAGCACTGCGTAGGGTGCCGCGCGAAAAGTTGAGGAACGATGCGAGAGACATCTAGGTCCATAACCGCCCTGGCGGTGTTTTTGGGTATGGCAGCTTTTGGAGTTGCCCCGGCGCAGGCAGAAGATGCCAGCGCAGATGTTTCCGTAGTCCATTCTTCCGACGTTATTACCATTTCCGACCGCGAATACGTTCAGGATCTGGGTTCTTCTGAAATTGTGGAACCTCCCCCCACGCCTGCCGACGTCGCTCCTAGCTACGAAGAAATTAAGCCCGAGGCCTGGGAAGGTCGCGGTCTTTCCGCTGCAGAAGTTTTATCTGCGTTGCCGGGCATTCAAAGTTACAAGCAAGGCGGCATGGGCAGTTTCCAGACTGTAAGCATCCGAGGAATTGCCGCCCGGAACATCCTGATTTGTATGGACGGAGTTCCTCTGAACGATGCGGGAGGCGGAGCAGCCGACTTAGGCGCCATCGACCTGAACGGCATCGAAAAAATCGAAGTTTATAAAGACCGAGTTCCAGTCAAGTTCGGAGGTTCTGGACTGGGCGGGGCCATTAACTTCGTGACAAAAAGTGCGGTTTATAAAGGCGGCAACGGCGCAGGAAACCAAGGGTTTGAAAATCGCGGTGCACACGGTCGCGCCATCGCCACCATCGGTAGCCACAATTCCTTTGAAGGCGCCGCCCAGATTTCAGCAAGCCCCAAGGATAGCGTGGAATTTTCCGCCACAATTTCCGCCCGACATAGCGACAACGATTACGAATTTCTGAATCGTAACGGCACTGCCTACAACAAGGACGACGACTTTACGGACAAGCGGGAAAATGCGGAGTTCACGGAATATACAGGCAACCTGAAGTACCGCGTCCTGCATAAGGGCGGTTATTTTTCCACGGTTTCTGCAAGCGTCACCCACACAGAAGCGGGCAACCCGGGCCACGAAAGTTCCCAGACCAAGGTGGCGGAATTCGTAGGCGACAACGCCCAAGTTTCCTATAGGCTAGAAACGCCTGTTCTTTTGCAGAGCTTACTGTTGGAAGCTGGTGTCGCCGGCAAGTTTGAAAAGAACGTTTCCGGATCCTACTACCCGCTGGATTTTATCGGTTACAGCTATCCCGATTTCATCCACTACGGTCTGGCAGGTTACCGCCTGATCCCCGAGTTAGTCGGCACGCTCATCCTTGACCGGTTCGAAGCAACCTTGCGCGCAGCCGCCAGCGCAGAGCACTGGGAAGCCCGCGGCACCATTCGGGACTTCGGCGTAAACCGATATACAGGTTCCATTGCAGCCAACATGGAATTTGCATTTACACGCTGGTTTTCTTTATTCGCGGAAGGAAACATTCTGAAAACCATCGATGACATAGATGGCGGCAAGTTCCTGATGCCCACAGGAACCGCGACCATCAGCGACGCGGAAACCAGGAACATTTCTTTTGCAGGAATGGTCCAGGCGAAATTCGGCAAGAAGGAAAGCCTATTCGGTGGTAACGTAAGCATCGGGCGTTTCTACAGGCAGCCTCAGCTCATGGAACTTTACGGCGTTTACCAGGGCGTGCTTTCCACCCCGACCCTAGAGGACGAAACCGCAGTGCGATTTGAAGTTGGCGGATTCATCCAAAGCCCTTCACGCAAATCCACGTTGCGATTCACCTACTTTGACAGCTATCTTGAAAATGGAATTTTCTGGATAGTAAAAACAAATGCAATGAAGGCCTTCAATATCAATGACGCACGAATTTACGGCATTGAAATTGAAATGAACAGCAGGCCAACGGACTTCTTCGAAACGACTCTGCGGGGAACCATCCAGGACCCTCGTGACGAAGGAAAGGCAAAAATCTACAACGGAAAGCTTCTGCCCGGCGAACCCGTCCACAGTTACTACGCCGAAGGAAAATTCTACCTGCCGCTCCATCTGGACCTGTCTTTTGACGTAAACTACCGCACAAGAATTTATACCGATCGCGGCAACAAAACAAGACAACCCGCTGTAGCAAGATACAACACAGCCCTGGGCTACAACCCCTGGGAATCCACCCGCTTGATTTTCAGCGTCACCAACCTTTCTGACGAGACCTATACGAACATTTATTCCCCGAATCCCACACCGGGCAGGGAATTTCACTTCACGATTTTACAAAAATTCTAACCCTAAACCTATTCCCGTTCAAATCGGGAATGTCACCTAAACCAAAGGAAAAGACATGAATCGCAAGATACTAGCCCTCCTTACTGCAGCAAGCTTCGCAATGTTCTTCAGCGCTTGCGGCGACGACAATTCAAGCTCCAGCATCGGTCCGGAAATCACCTGTGAAGATACCGACGACTGTCTGGATGACGACGAAAACCTTTCCAGTTCCGAAGACGAGGAACCGGCCTCTTCCAGCAGCAAGAAGGACGATGCAAAGTCCTCCAGCAGCGTAAAGGAAGACAAGGGCGAATCCAGTTCTTCTGCAAAGGAAGATAAGGATGATGACAAGTCCAGTTCCTCCGAAGCAAAGGACGAAAGCAGCTCCAGCGAAAAGGTGGAATCCTCTTCTAGCGAAAGCGAATCCAGTTCTTCTGAAACTATCTCTAGCTCCTCCGAAGAACCGGCAGAAAGCAGCTCCAGCGAAGAAGTAAAGCCCGTCGAATACGCAAACACCACCCCGAACCTGGCCGACCTTGAAGTTTCCGGCGACACTCTGTTTGCCGTATTCCAGCGTCAGAACGCCGACTACAGCATCACCCATAACGGTCTGTTGGTTATGTACAAGTTAAGCGACGGTACCGTTCTGGACACCATCCAGCTTGCAACCCAGAATCCTTCTGCTGTGAAGGTTGCCGGTGGAAACGTTTATGTTGCAAGCGCAGGCGCTTACGATGCCTCATATAATCTGCCCGCAGATGAAAACCGTGGTATTGAAAAGGTTGACCTTTCCAAGAAAACCTCCAGCCTCTATATCAGCGGAACCAAGCTGGGTGGCGGCGTTCAGGATTTCGTCGTAGATAAGAAGAACAAGAAGGGCTATGCCGCCATATACCTGGCATACGGCAGTGTTATTGTAGCAGAAATAGACCTGGCCTCTGGTTCTGTGAAAACAGTCAGCGACATCAAGGACGCATCCGGCTCTCTGGAATTCGATGAAGAAAACAGCACCCTGTACATCAGCGATCGCTTTATGGACTGGAATACTGGTGATATGCACATCGGCGTATTCGCTTACAAGAACGGCACACTCACCGCAGTATCCGATGCTGAACCCGATGAAGAAATCCGTATGCCCTACAGCATCAAAGCCATCAACGGAGTTCCCTATGTATTCGTTTCCGACTACTACACCGGAGCTCTTTACGTTGATTACGCCGACTCTGAATCCGATGGTGTTGACTTCTACCAGGATTCCAAACTGGCAGCTGTAAATGGCGAACTCTTCTTGATGGAACGTGGAGAAGCCGCTACCATCGCAAAGATCAACACCGCAGACGGTTCCACCGCATGGCAGTCCATCGCCTCCGGCAAGAACCCCTACGACATAGTCGCCGCAAGCAGCACCACCGCATGGGTCGCCTACTATGGTTCTCCCGTTTTGGAATTGATCAGCACCTCCAACGGTTCTTCCGTGAAGTTGGTCGACACCAAGGAATTCTGCGCCGTCAAGGTTGACTAAAACAAGCCACTAAAAAATATATGTGGACTCGCTTTTGCGGGTTAGGAAAAGGAAGAATCCCTCGAGAAATATCTCGGGGGATTTTTTTCGTCAATCTCCGGAAATCAACATCTTTGCGTAAGCCGAGACAAACTTGTTCTTATGTTCCACAAAGGAAACTGGGTCCGTCTTGATACTTCTGAGAACGGCATTCCTGATATAATCCTTCGGGTGGACCTGTTCATCCTTGGATTCAGCAAGCATGTCCTCGTAGACCCGTTCCATTTCATCCATTGCGGCAGATAACTTTTCTGCAAAAGCCTTGATGCCGCGAACCGCATCCATAAAGCCCTTTTCTGCAATGGGGCAGCCCAACATCTGATTAAGGACCTTGCCTCGATCCAGGCTGGACACCCGGTCGGAATACAA
Organism: Fibrobacter sp.; assembly: GCA_045600425.1. Lineage (GTDB taxonomy): Bacteria > Fibrobacterota > Fibrobacteria > Fibrobacterales > Fibrobacteraceae > Fibrobacter. The sequence continues at coordinate 1,555 of JAZRXW010000017.1, read as the reverse complement.
GTTGTAGCAGATACATCCAGCGAGAACCGCCAAGGCCTTTCGCTGGGAATTATTTGCAGGATATTCCCCGAGAAAGGCGCCAACATTTAAGACATTCATAGCACACCCTTCAACAATGGAATCCACCATCATCTTCTCCACAATGGCCTTCCTACATTTCTGAAGCATTACGATTTCATTTTTCCCGTCAAAGATCAGAGCGTCAGGATGCTGCGCCACATCAAGAAGCACTCCGAAAAATTTTCGGGTCTCCGCAGGTATTCTAAATACATCCCCATAGACGCTCATATTCGGCGCACCACAAATCTTATCCCGAAGACGGACCTCGGCATCGAACTCTATAAAATGCTTGTGCACATCGGCATCATAGACTAGCCGGACACTTTCATGAACAACTGCCGTTGACATTTTCAGGTTGTCGTAATTCGTACCCAGCACTATAAGATTTTTTATGATGAACTTGCAGGCGTCAAGAACATCATCATCGATCAGCCGCCCATTCTCCTCAAACTCGAGCCGAATCCTATTGCGAGAAATACAGACACCCTCATTACAGATAAATGAGCAAAGCGCTGGAAAATGCGTTTGAAAATCAACACCCTCCGAACCCCCGCCCAGACTTCCAAGAAACTGTACCACAAGATCTCGATACCGCCGTGCGCCATGAAGACCATTTTCACCTTCCATGTGGAGTGAAATCCTCTTGGGGAAATCCCGACGCCGTTTCAGCAAGGAACAAAATTGACTTCCCTTTCTATACGAACGGGATAATTCAGCAATTTTCTTGGTATCCAAAGTTATAAAAGGGACTCTTGTATAATTAAAATGGAATACTTGGTCAAAGTCGCTGTCACAGGCCATCTGTACCTCGTTAGTAAAAGTTCTCTCTACCATATCGGAAGATGAACGCAAAACATTAAATGTCTTTCTCAAATCATGGTTTTACAGCCTCGGGACCTAAATAGCGTCGTTTTTCGGGGACACAATCCTGCAACCGAATTTTTTCCGTCCGTTAATTATGTAAATTTAATCTTAACTAAACATTAAACAAACACACTTGGCGGTTTGAACCCGCTAAAGAAATAAACATTATGAGTCTTAAAATCGTTGTACTTGCTAAGCAAGTTCCCGACACACGAAATGTTGGTCCTGACGCCATGACGGAACAGGGCACCATCAATCGTGCTGCCTTGCCTGCAGTCTTCAATCCTGAAGACCTGAATGCACTGGAACAGGCCCTCCGCTTGAAGGACCAGTTCGAAGGTTCCACCATTTCCGTTGTGACCATGGGTCTTCCCAAGTCCGCCGAAGTCGTTCGCGAATCTCTCTATCGCGGCGCTGACGAAGGCTTTGTCGTTACCGACCGTACTCTCGGCGGTGCAGACACCCTGGCTACCAGCTACACCCTGGCTCAGGCCATCAAGAAGGTTGGCAACTACGACATTATCCTCTGCGGCCGTCAGGCTATCGATGGCGACACCGCACAGGTCGGTCCCCAGATCGCCCAGAAGCTGGGCCTCACCCAGGTGACCTACGCCGAAGAAATCCTTTCTCT
>JAZRXW010000016.1:0-8693 GCA_045600425.1 Fibrobacter sp. | reverse complement strand
CCGCCCAGGAAGCCGAGAAGCTTGGAGTTCTTGTTGATGCTCTTGATACCGTCAAAGAGACCAGCGATAACGTTGTGGCCACCAGGTGCCTGACCGCCAGAAAGAACAACGCCAACGTTCAAAGCCTTAGCTTCGCCAGCAACCTTGCCAGCCTTCAGCTGAATGTAGGGAGCACCGTAGGTGTTGGGGAACAGAGCCTTGATCTTCTTCTGATCAGAGACGGATTCGGTAGCCTTACCCTTGTTGAGTGCGACATTGAGAGCGCCCTTACGGAGAGCGACGGGGAGTTTCGGCTGGTAGGCCTTGCGAGCCTTGCCGAGGACGGACAGATTGTCAGCCATTGTTTCTTCCTTTGGTTAGAAGTCCACGAACGTGGACGGGTTAAAAAATCTACAAGTCAAATATAATAAAAATAAACAAAATCTTTCATCAGAAGTGGTTCTAAATCTGGTCGCTTTTGTGGCGACCATTCTTATTAGGCAATTAGGTATACTATAGGCAAACAAGGAGATGTTTATCATGATTAGAAAACCCGTAGAAAAGAATGCAGAAAATCTGAAGAAAGTCCAGGATTATGCTCGCCAATGGTTGCAATACTTTAGGACTCATACAAAAAAAGAATGCTATCAAAACTACTTGGAAAATATGGATGTGACAGAATACAAATTCCTGGAATTAGGATTCTTTATGGACGGCTATGAATCCCTGATAAATGCCTATAATGCCATCCATGGGGAGAACGCCTATACGCACACTCATGAGAAACAGGCCATAGAAGAAATTAAAGACCCATGGATTTTGGGTGACGTGCTCTTTTGCAAGTGGCGTTACCTGGGGCATTGGGCCTATGATTCTTTTGCAGAATTTCAACCAGAAATCTTTATAAAAATTTTTTCCAAAATGGCGGGGGAAGCTTAATCTTCTTTCATGGCGCACATGAGGTAATATTCTTCGTTATCAGAAACATAGCGGCTTCCTCCCGAAAGTATTTCTTCATTGAAGACAATCTTGTATTGCCTTTTATTGCAAAGTTTGAAAAAAGCATTACGGTGGGATAATTTTTGTTCTCGTCCTTTTTGACGGGGAAGCCAGAAATCTGCCAGGACGATTCGTACCACCTTTTTGGAGTCGTTTAATCCTCTTAGTGGTTTGTCCTGGGACAGGACAATTCTTTCAAAACGCTCCATGTCTTTGTTGATGGCTTCTACAGATTTTCTGTTCTTCAGCCGTTTTGTCTCGATAAGATAGATTGTGTCGCCATCTATAATAACACAGTCCAAATGTTCTCTGCTGTTGTTAAGGTTCATCTCCTGCCAGATGAATAACTGGGCGTTGTTGCTCAAATTCCTGTATTGACTGCAGAAATTGAATGTTTGGTTCCGTTCTGTAAAACCGTTGCTTCCCCAGGAAGGATAAACCTGTGCCAATGTCTGCTCGTAGCTTTTCTTTACCATTTTCATGACTTCATAGATGTCCATATTGATTCCTTGAGCTTATTATGACACTAAAAGTCCGCTTAGAGGGAACCTTAAGGACAAAAAATGTTTAGGCATTTCAATCGGTTCATTGAGATTTAAGTCGCCACACCTTTTTATTGAAACTTCTGAATGGATTCTTAAACCACTTTATTTCTATCTTTTGTGCTACAGTTGATCAAATTCTTTTAAGGACGATTGACGTATGGAAGATAGTGTAAAAAATGCTGCAGATGACAACGTAATTACAGAAACGGTAAAGCCCGGCAGTTCATCATCTGATCGAGTGAAGAGAATGCGAGGCTGGCTGGGAATAAAAAGTAACGCCCCGTCCCGTGGTCATGCCGACGACAATGGCGGACCTCTGCTTTATGGGGATGGTCACTCCGGCTGGAATCGATAGGAACTTGCTTATGACGCCAGAAACGAAGAGTGATTGTAAAAAATTGGTTGGAGCAATTCTTGGAGTGATAGCCACCATGATATTGGGTCGAACCCTCAGTAAAAAACAATAATTTCATTGCAAGAAAGACCAGCTGAAAGCTGGTCTTTTTGTCCAAAAGAACATTGTTATTTGAAGTTGGCTGATATACTCATGCCTGCTGTGGGCATCACCAAGTGGGGATTCTCCATAGATCCGTCGGACCAGCCTGCAAACATACGTCCTGCTCCCGGAATCGCTGTAAGCAGCAGGTTGTTGTCTGCGTAGAAGTTTCCCTTATAGTTGTTGTTAGGAAGATTCATTCCATCTACTTGGATTGTTCCTCCGTTAGCCGAAATGGTTACACTAACTTCGTTAGAAAGTCCGAAATAGGCGGCCACTTCCTGACGGAAAGTCTGGGTGCGGTTCTGGGCGAATTTCAGCAAATCGCTTCCGTCGGGAGACCAGTTGAAGCGGCTCTGGTTGCGGGGCCAGCGCTGTTCGTCACGCTGCTGTTCGGAACTGGGGATGGTGTTCTTCATGTTCTGTACGGCGGCCTGGACTTTGCTGTAGGTTAGGTAGTCGTTCAGGAGAATGCTTGCCTGGTTAATGAACATGCGCTTGAATTCCGGATTGGCCAGGAGTTTCTTTAGCATGTTTCCGATGGTGGAGTTAGCACCTCCGCCCCAGCCGCCAAAGCCACCGAAACCTCCTCCGAAACCGCCGCCCCAACCACCGTTGTTGCCGCCGTTATTGTTGTTGTCCATGGTAGCGCTGCCAAGGACCCACTGGAACATATTCTGGCTCTGGACATCAAATCCGGAAATGCCGGGGGTAAATCCGTAACCATGGTCCACGTCAAAAATCATGAACTTGAAGGGGTTGCCGTTGCCGCCCCAGGCACGGATGTTGTTGCCGGGCCAGTCGCCGTTGTGGATGTACATCTCCGCAAGCATATACTGTGCGAAGCTCACTACATTCATTTTTTCCTTGACCTGGTTGTACTGCTGGTTATTTTCACCTTCGAAGTTTCCGTTGGTAACAAGATTTACCAGCTGGATAAATTCGTTGGGGGATGCTCCTGTAGTACCGCTGGCTTCCCAGCCATTCTGGCAGCCGTTGGAATTTCCACTGCAGTTCTTTACTACGTTGATGCTCTTGGAATCAATGCCGTAGTTGGTTTCTACAAAGCTGCGATTCAAGCGTTCTCGCATGTCGTGAATGCCGAAATATTCACCGTTATAGAAAACTACCACCTGACGGCTACGCTGGTAATCCACCTCGGTACCTTCCATAAGGCTCACCAGCATGGCGTCGCCGAAGTAGTCGGTCCAGAAACGGTTACCGTTGTTACGTAGATTAAAACTCTTGATTTTCTTAGCTTCGGGACGAGTCTTGAAAAGGGAGTATTTCAGGACCTTATCGCCATAGTTGTCGTTGTCCATCTTGATGGCAACGCTCTTCTTGGGCTTGTAACGGCTGTAGTTTCCGATGATGGAAATGCCCGCATCGATTTCCCAGTTCTTGGTCTTGGTGGAACTTCCGTTTTCGAAGAATTCCACGTGCACAGGCAGCTCGTCTTCCTTCCAGAAATTAGCGCCCTTGCAAGGTTCCTGACACTTGGGATTGTTGTTGTCCGTAGCGTTCATGGCATCGCCCTGGTAGGGGCCGGGGCCTGTTGCATAAAGACCTGCAGTGGAATCGAACATGTCGTGGTGATTGACCGTAAGGGCCACCACCGGCATGGAGACGTTTTCGTTAATGAAATAAGTCTGGGTGGTTGTGTCGGCTGCCTGACCGTTCACGAATTCGGAGCAGCGGATGACCGTATTTTGGGTAATCTGCTTTGCTGCAGTAATGGATTCGGAATTCTGGGTGGGGAAGGAGCCGTCAAAGGTACACTTAATCTGGCCTCCCTTCTGAGGGGTTGGCGGGTTGATTGTCAAGTTTGAATAAAAACCGGCAGCCGGAAGGAAACTTTCCTTGGGCAGGTGGTTGTCGTCATAATCCTTGAGGCCCACAGAAGAGGAACTTTGGCCGGCAGGAACCATGCTGGAACTGCTGACGCCCGGCTGGCCGATGCTGGAGCTGCTTACGGGAACCTGCGGGTTGCCTGGATTCTGGGGCTGGTTCGGATTTTCGGGATTCGTACTGCCCGGATCTTGCGGATTGGCAGGATCCATATAGCCCGGATCAGTCGGGTCCTGCGGATTGCCCGGATTGGACGGAGTAACTTCGCCAGTAATGGGGTCTATAACGGGATCAACGGTTGTACCCGGATTTTCGGGGATTACCGCACTGGGGTCCTGTATGGGTGCTGCAGGAGCGTCGTCAGAACATGCCGTAAAAAATGCAGCCGCAGTACACAGCGAAAGAAGGATGATTTTTTTATTCACGAGAAACCCCGAAGAAAAAAGAAAACCGATCCAAAAATCCCAAACAACTTCCTGAAAGATAATAAATACAAAAAAGAAACGCTGCAATGTTTCTTGATTGTTTACATTGCAGCGCGTTGTTTAAAACATTTTTTGATTTATGTCACATGGGCAGTCGTTGAAGCCAGACGAATGGGCTACTTGAAGATAGCCGTGAAGTTTGCTCCTTCGGCGGGCTGCACCAGCCTCGGGTTTTCGATGGAACCGTCTGACCAGCCGGCAAATACGCTGCCTGCATCGGAGACTGCGGTGAGCATCATTCCCTTGGTGGCGAAGAACTTGCCCTTATAATTCTTGCTAGGCAGTTTCATGCCTTCCATCAGCACGTTTCCGTTTCCGTTTGCGGCGATGGTCATGTTGATCTCGTTGTAGTCCAGGTTGAATTCCTGGCGGTATTCCTGGCGGACAGATTCTGTGCGGGAAGAGGCGTAGGACTTTAAGCTGGAACCGCTATGGTCCATGGGGTTCTTGCGGGGGAACTTCTGTTCGTCGCGGGACATTTCGGAAGAGGGGAGGATGGCCATCATGGCGTCAACAGCGGCGGAGACCCTTTCGGAGGTCAAGTAATGGTTGAGCATCACAGAGGAGCGGTTGACGAAGGTTCTCTTGAAGTCCGGATTCTCGATCAGCTTATTGAAAATCTGGGCGAAACATCCCTTGCGGTTGCAGTTGCTTTGTCCGCCCTGACGGATCCAGCTGAACATGTTGGTGCTGCCGCTGAAGCCAGTCACAGTCCACTGGAAGCCAAAGCCGTGGTCAAGGTCAAAGACGGCGAACTTGAAGGGCTGTTCCGGGGATCTCCAGGCGCGGACATTGTTGTCGGGCCAGTCGCCGTTGTGGTAGTAGATTTCTGCAGCCATGTAGTCGGCGAAGTTACCCACGTCCATCATCCCCTTAACAGTTTCGTAGGCGGTGTTGTTCTCGCCGCTGAAGTTGCTTGCATTGATGAGGTCAAGCATCTGCACATAGGCATCCACCGTGCCGCCGCTGGCCGTAACGGAGTCGCCCTTGTGCTTGACGATGTCCACTGTCTTGGAATCGATGCCGTAGTTGGTTTCTACAAAGTGCTCGTTCAGGCGTTCACGCATATCGTGGATGCCGTAGTACTGACCGTTATAGAAAACCACCACCTGGCGGCTACGCTGGTAGTCAACGCCGCTACCTTCCAGGAGGCTGGTCAACATCGGGTCTTCGATGTAGTCGAAGTGGAAACGGTTGCCGTTGTTGCGCAGGTTAAACGCCTTGAACTTCTTGTCTTCGGGGCGGGTCTTGAACAGCGAATATTTCAGACGGCCGTCCTGGTACTCGTTGCGCATGGAAATGGCGACGGACTTCTTGTCGTTGTAGCGGCTCCACTGGCCGGAAATGGAAATGCCTGCGTCGATTTCCCAGGCTTTCATCTGTGACGAACTTCCGTTTTCAAAGAATTCCACATGGACGGGGAGTTCGATATCCTTCCAGTAATTTGCCTGGTAGCAAGGCTCCATGCAAAAGCCCACATTGCCGACACTGTAGTAGCCGTCGTTCCTGTCGAACATGTCGTGCTGATTCACGGTGATGGCCACCACCGGCATCTGCACGTTTTCGTTGATGAAATAAGTCTGGGTCGTGGAATCCACCATCTGGCCGTTGACGAACTCTCCGCAGCGAAGCACCGTGTTCTGGGAAATCTGCATGGTGTTTGTAATCGGCTGGGAATTCTGACTCGGAACGGAACCGTCGGTGGTGCACTTGATTTCGCCGCCGTGGGTGCCCGAAGGCGGGTTGATGGCCAGATTGCTGTAGAAACCTGCTGCCGGCAAGAAACTTTCGCGTGGAGCGTTGTTGTCCTGCCATTCCTTGTGGCTGGAGGAACTTGCCACGAACTGCTGGTTAGAGGAACTGGACCTTGCAACGGAGCTGGAGGAACGCAAGAAACTGCTGGAAGAGCTGAGCGGCCTGCTGCTGGAAGACAGAGGCTGGGTTACGATAGGATTGTCGGGCGTTTCGATGGGCTGCTGTCCGCCAATCGGAAAATTGGGGTCGACCGGATTCGGTTCAATGGGCAGGATGATGTCGGGATCTTCGGCGTTTTCGTTTACAACTGGGTTGCTGCTGTCGTCGGAGCAGCCAAGGAACAAGGATCCCGCAAAAATGGCAGGGAAGAGAAAACCCTTTTTTATCATCGAAAAATTCCTGTTGATGAAAAGAACTGACACCCAAATTCTCTAATCCCGCCGAACAAGATAGAAAATGTGTTCAAAAAATCCCACCCTTCGCAATGCGTTGACTTTGCGGAATGGGCCAAACGGACCATTAATATGATTCCAGTCACATTTTATTTTGAAGTGTTGGAACATTCAGCTAGGCATTCGCATAAACAAAAAGGGCAGACAAAACTTTAAAGCTTCGTCCGCCCATTTGAAATGTTTTTGACGCGGATCGTTAATCCGCTTCACTTCACCTTACTTCTTGCAGCACTTGCACTCAGCGAGGCACTTGTAGCCGAAGCCGCCGATGACACCGCCAAGAATCGGAGCGACCCAGAAGAGCCACAGCTGCTTGATAGCGGCACCGCCAACGAACACGGCGACTGCAGTGGAGCGGGCCGGGTTCACGGAAGTGTTGGTCACGGGGATGGAGATGAGGTGGATGAGGGTGAGGCAGAGGCCGATGGCGATCGGAGCAAAGCCAGCAGGAGCGCGGCCGTCAGTAGCACCCATGATCACAAACAAGAAGATGGCGGTAAGCACAACTTCGATGAGGAAGGCGCTGCACATAGCGAAGGTGGTGCCGCCGAAAGCATTGCGGCCAGCTTCGTTCAGCTGTTCAGACCAGCCGTTGGTTGCAAATGCGCCGATGCCAGCGTTGGTCAGATCCGGCTGAGCGATGCAGTAAAGAACTGCTGCAGCAATGATACCGCCAATGACCTGCGCGATGATGTAAGCCGGAGCTTCTTTAGCCGGGAAACGGCCGCCAGCAACCTGACCGAGAGTAACAGCCGGGTTCAGGTGGCAACCGGAAACGTGGCCCAGGGCGTATGCCATGGTGAGAACGGTAAGACCGAAGGCGAGAGATACGCCAACGTAACCAATGCCGGTAGTGGGAACGCCGCAAGCAAGAACTGCTGCACCGCAGCCGCCGAATACCAGCCAGAATGTACCGATTGCTTCGGCAATTGCACGAGTAGAAAGTTTCATTATTTCATCTCCATGTTGAGTGTTTAACGTTGCGTTGTTTACGTAACGTGTTGACAGACATAAAGATAGCATTTTTAGCGGAAAGCGTAAAGTTTAAAGATTAAAGAAAGCAGATCACATCCACGTCACCTTTAACCTTTCTCCTTTCTCCTCATTCCTCTATACAAATCCTGAATACAAAAAAGAAACTCGCCTTTTCGGACGAGTCCCTTATTAGCGTAAAGCGTAAAGTTTAAAGATTAAAGAAAGCAGATCACATCCACGTCACCTTTATCCTTTAACCTTTCTCCTTTATCCTTTATCCTACTCCATCCTCCAACATAGCCACTGGAAATCTTTCTCAGCATAAAAAAGAAACTCGCCTTTCGGACGAGTCCCTTATTAGCGGAAAGCGTAAAGTTTAAAGGTTAAAGATGCTGTACACATCCACGTCACCTTTATCCTTTAACCTTTCTCCTTTATCCTACTTAGCCTTGGGCATCTGCACAGCGATGTGGATGTCCTGCAGCTGCTGCAGGTCGACGTCGCTGGGGCACTGGTCCATGGGGCTAGATGCGCTGGTGTTCTTCGGGAATGCGATGAAGTCACGGATGGATTCTTCACCTTCCATGGTTGCAACAACGCGGTCCAGACCGAAGGCCAAACCACCGTGCGGAGGAGCACCGAACTTGAAGGCGTCCACGAAGAAGCCGAACTTTTCCTTAACCTGTTCTTCGGTAAGACCGAGCAGGCGGAAAACCTTTTCCTGAACTTCGGGGTTGTGGATACGGACAGAACCGCCACCGATTTCAACACCGTTCAAAACCAGGTCGTATGCTTCGGCGTTGCAATCCTTCAGGTTGCCGGAGAGCATCATGTCCAGATGTTCGGGCAGCGGGTTGGTGAACGGATGGTGCATAGCCATGTAGCGGCCTTCGGTATCGCTGTATTCGAACATGGGGAATTCAGTGATCCAGACGAATTCGCGCTTCTTCGGGTCACGGAGGCCCTTGATGCGAGCCACTTCCAAGCGGAGCTGACCCATAGCGGTAGCTGCAATCTTTTCGGGACCTGCGATGAAGAACATCATGTCGCCGCACTTAGCGCCAACGGCGTCACGCAGTTCGTTGAGCTGTTCAGTGGTAAAGAACTTGCCGACCTGAGTTTCAACTTCGTCATTTTCCTTGACGCGCATCCATACGAG
>JAZRXW010000015.1:0-6873 GCA_045600425.1 Fibrobacter sp. | reverse complement strand
GCTGAGGAAGATACCCAATGCCACTCTGGTCCGGTTCGCGTTCTATAAACACAGTCCCGCCCATTACAGGATGCTTCCCTAGCAGGGTCCTTACAAGCGTCGACTTGCCCGCGCCATTTTTACCCACGATGCAGAGAAAATTCCCTTCGTTAACAGAGAAGTTCAATGGCGGCGTAACAGGTGTTCCGTTAAAACCATAAACCAGATCTTGGCATTGTATTAAAGGCATCTTTCCTCAACTTTTTACTTCAGGGCTTCCTTGAGAACAGCCAGGTTACTTTGCATTAGCGACAGGTAAGTTACACCGTCAGCAACATCCTTGGCGGTCACAGACTGCATGGAATTCAGGGCGAGAATTTTCTGGTCCTTGGCCTTTGAATTCTGGACAATTGTACTTGCGATCTTACCGTCGGACTTTTCCAAGGTCATGACATTCTTGAGACCCAGGGAATCCACCTTCTTGGCAAGGAACACGATGGTTTCAAAGCTGGCTTCGCTTTCGGCAGAGCAACCGGCAAAGGCGGCAAAATAAGTCAAGCCATAGTCATCGGCAAAGTAACGGAAGGGGAAACGATCGCCAAACAGAAGAGTCTTGACGCTAGCGCCTTCCACAACTTTCTTGAATTCGCCATCCAGGGCGGTAAGCTTCTGGATATAGGCTTCGGCATTTGCCTTGTAGGTGCTTGCATGGGCAGAGTCAATTTCAGAAAGCTGCTTTTCGATAGTCTGGATCAGGACAACTGTATTGCGCAGGGAAAGCCAGACATGTTCATCATATTCCGGGCCTTCTTCGTGATGATCGCCATCATGATCGTCGTCGTGATGTTCTGCATGATGGTCACCGTCGTGATCATCGTCGTGGTCGCCGTGATGTTCATGCTCATGTTCGTCGGATTCCATACCTTCCACAAGGACTTCTTCCTTGGCCATGGAACCTAGGGATTCCACAAGGTTAATCACCTTGCGCTTTTGACTTGCGGAGTTTTCCAAAGCCTTTTCAACCCATTCGTCGGATTCACCACCTACGTAAATAAACAGGTCGCTGGCCGCAATTTTCACCATGTCATCGGCAGAAGGATTGTAGCTGTGCAAGTCGGTACCCTTGTCCATCAACAAGGTAACTTCCACATTTTCAGTGGCACCGGCAATGGCACGAACCCAGTCGTATTCCGGAAAAATGGTAGCCACCACCTTGATTTTTGCCTGTGCAGAAGGAGTTGCAGAAGCTTCCTGCTTTTTGGAATCGCAAGCACTCAACATGCAAGCGAAAAATACCATGGACAAAGCCATGAGAAAAATCTTTTTCATTTGTAGAACCTTTTTTGAAAAAACAAATACACCCCAACATTCATTGGGAGTTTTTTACGCACAAGGTTCTACGGCTAATTATCTAGGCGAACTTTCCTTGATACCAAAGTAGAGGCGGCAATGGGATTTGCCCACAAGCCCACCGCAGCAAGAACCGCCACAACCGCAAGCACGAGCACCACACTCGGGGCCGCACCAGAACTCAGCTGCTGGACATTCTGTTCCGCTACATAGATAAGGGCACAAACCGGGCAATCATCGCCGATGCAATCATGATTATATTCCTGCAGCAAGTAGAAATTCGAAAAAAGCGATATTGCCAGGAACAAGATGCAGGCCGCAAGTAGCAAACCGCGCTTACGCCGAACATTTTTTGTAATCGCCTGCATGATCATGATGCAAGTAAATATAGTAAAAACCGGGGAGTGGCGATATGATCATATACCACGCCCACAACCTTTCCAGGGAAATTAATCAAGGAAGCTACGGAATCCAGTACCTGGATTATAAAATTCTAGCTGATCTTATTTGCAGAAAATAGGGTGCAAAAAAGACCGCCCAAAATCATGGGGCAGCCTCTAAGTTTTTATGCGTTAGGCGCCGCAACGCTTACGCCTTTTCCTTGTACCCGCACTTGGGGCAAACGCCGTTTTCGTCCAGGGCGATTCCGCAGAGGGGACAGCGCTTTACGGTGCCTTCTACAGGGAATTCCTGGGACGCGGCGTTCACTCCGCTGGTGAACGTAATTTTTGCGATGTTCAGCTTCATTTTTAGCAGGTCGTAAACAATCTTGATCATGCCCTCCACCGTCATGGTTTCCTTCGTCACCACCAGGCGGCAATCCGGGTAGGCCGTGGCAAGGGCAGTCTTGAACGCCGGCCCCTTCATCTTGTTTTGGGGATGTCCATTTTTGATTCCCTGCTTTTCGTACACGTCCAGAATCGCGGGGAGCAGCGGGTCGTCCTCACGCAGAATAAGGGCGTGGTCAAAATTCCGCAGAATGTCCCAGGCCGTCTTCTGGATTTCATTGCAGGGGAACACCATGTTCACCCCGGCGTTGATGGAATCCTCCACCTCGATGGTAAGGATACCCGTATGACCGTGAAGGTACTGCGCCTCCCCCTTGAAACCGTAGAAACGGTGGGCATACTGCAGACTGAATGTTGTATAGCTTCTCATATTTTCTCCTTGTCCATTTTGCGGACTTTGATGGCTATACCCGCAGTATATCAAAAGGAGAGAGACGGTGACAATAGTGAAATTTTAACTTTGAAAACCCTTCGTCAAGTATTCACGCAAAAACTTCGCGCGACCCCTCATTTTGAACTGTTGCAAAAAATGCAACAACTGAATCAGCAGAAAGTTCGCCAGATTCAAGCACACCCTTGATGTGCCTGGAAATGGTTGATTTGTTCCTTTGGAAAAGTTCAGCCATCTGATCAATTGATAGCCAAACAGTATCGTCTTTCAACGACACCTCGATTTGCGTTTTACCGTCATCAGTTTGATAAAGCAGCACATTTCCAAAACCAGTATTCATATACACAAATGTACACTAATTTGTAAACTGTGTCAACTCATCCTGCAGCGATGCCTAAATCAAATTCATGCTGCTAAACATTGTCAATAATAAGTACTATAAGAGAAGATATTCAGTTAGGCAGCTAGAACGTCTTTCCTTCCAACTGTTTTGCTTAATATCGAACTCCAAAATCAAAGGCTCAGAATCTTCATTATCTTTGTAGATTACCAATTTCAATCGAGTTTCATCTCCGATAATTTTTTGCTGTACAAATATCCCCACGCCATGTATCGTCTTCTCCTTGACGACAATATTCATTGAATCAATTAAGACTTCTTCTCGACCCTTAAAAAACGATCCAATTACTTTTTTAGGTAATGAATTTCCATACTTGTTACTATCCAAATAAACATAGATCATTTCAAAGTACTTTTCCGATATTCCCTCCGGATTCAAATCCACTCTTCCTCCGGTAATCCTGGCGTCCTTCACAAAGGTACTGTCGAACTTGACTATTTTCGAACTTTTCTCCACAAAAATATAATAACTCTTGGCGTGACCACAATTTCCGCAATTCCACAAAAACAAGCAAGCAATGATTAGTAGTATTTTTTTCATGATCAATCCATAATGAGCCAAGGAAGAATGTCAAATGCAAAAATAGTATAAATCAAAAAAAATCACTCCCCCAAGAAAGTAATCCATAGGAAGTCTAATTTGCTATTTCGGCAAGGCGCCACCGTAATTTTTGGCGGAAATTCACGTTTTTACACCAAATTCCGCCAAAATAAACTCGCATTTTTGGCGGAATTTATATATTTTAGTATGTATTCCGCCAAAATGAGGTTTTTATGTCCATAATAGGCCGCCGTACAGAACAAGAATATCTCAAAGCACTCCTAGAATCGGATAAAGCCGAATTCATCATGGTTTACGGCCGCAGGCGTGTCGGGAAGACATTCCTCATTAGACAATTTTTCCAGGATAAATTCTGTTTTCGCGTTACGGGACTGGCCAACAGCAGTAACGAAGACCAGCTGGTCAATTTTCATTCCGCATTGGCAAATGAAACAGGGAAAACGGACGGCGCTGTCCCTAAAAATTGGTTTGAAGCATTTGACCGATTAAAAAGCTATCTCGCCAACCTCGACAAAGAAAAGAAAATCATCTTTTTCGATGAACTTCCCTGGATGGACGGCAAGGGGTCCAAATTCATCCCGGCCCTGGAGCACTTCTGGAACGACTTCGCCTCCTTTGACAAGAAAGTAAAGCTTATCGTCTGTGGTTCGGCAGCCTCGTGGATGGTAAAGAAAATCGTGGAAAACCACGGTGGACTGCACAACAGAATTACCTTCAAAATGAAACTCGATCCATTCGACATCACAGAGGTCAAGGAGTTTCTCCATAGCAAGCACATCTTTTGGGACAACCAGACCATTGCAGAATGCTACATGGCAATGGGCGGTATTCCCTACTACCTGAACTTTCTTACTCCCGAAAAAAGTCTTGCGCAAAATCTTGACGCCATGTTCTTTAACGAATCGTCTCTACTGGAGGGCGAATTCGATAACCTTTACGCATCCCTATTTTTGCACAGCAAAGAATACACGGACATCATCGAAGTTCTTTCTAAAAGAAAGCTAGGCTACTCCAGAGACGAAATCATAAACGCCCTAGGTTGCAAGGACGGCGGAAGCCTAACCCGCAAGCTGACTGAACTTGAACAATGCGGATTTATCCGAAAGTACAAGGCCTGCAACCGTGTCAGTACGCTTTACCAGCTCATCGATTTCTTTAGTATTTTCTATTTCCAATTCTTGCGTCATGGAAGCGACTACGACAATGACATTTGGATGCACCTTTCCAGAACGAACACATATACCACATGGAAGGGCTTGGGCTTTGAAAGGCTTTGCATAGCCCATTCCCAAAAAATCAAGGACATTCTTGGAATCAACGGTGTAAGCACAAAAACATACAGCGTCTTTCATCCAAGTTCACAAATCGACATGGTCATTGAACGAGGCGACAATGTCGTAAATCTTTTCGAAATGAAGTTTACCGCAGAACCCTACTCTCTGGAAAAGAAGTCGGCAGAAAACATTGCAAACAAAATTTCCGTCCTGCGGGAACAGCTAAGAAAACGTCAAAGCATCATGACGGTTCTAGTCACAAACCAGCCTGCGAAAAGGAACGAATACTTTACGCAGTACATTCAGAAGAATATCTTTCTTGATGAAATTGTGGAATGAAATTACCCACCCGTCATCGAGTAACAGGTGGGTAATGCATTTCGTACAATTTGAACGAGCTTTAAATCACAGCCATTTGCCAAAGCGGCGGATGTACCAGGTCTTTATCAGCTGGGTCAGCACGCAGTAGCAGCCCAGAATACCGATAAGCCACGGGAAATAGCTGAGGGGCAGCGGGACAAGGCCGATGTATGCGCCGAAGGGGCTGAAGGGGATGGCAACGCCTATAGCCATAATGACCATGGTCATGATCATCAGGGGCTTTGCAGCTGTGCTCTGGAAGAACGGAATGCGGCGAGTACGAATCATGTGGACAATGAGAGTTTGGGAAAGCAGTCCTTCGATAAACCATCCGCTCTGGAAAAGGGTCTGGGCTTCGGGAGACTGGCATCCAAATACATACCACATCACAAGATAAGTCGCAATATCAAAAATACTGGAAATGGGTCCGATAAAAATCATGAAGCGGGAAAGATCCGAGCTGTCCCATTTGCGAGGCTTCATCAGGAATTCCTTATCCATGCTGTCAAAGGGAATTGCCGTCTGGGAAATATCATAAAGCAAGTTCTGCACAATCAGATGGATCGAAAGCATGGGCAAGAACGGCAAGAACGCAGAGGCAGCCAGCACAGAGAACATGTTCCCGAAATTCGAGGAGGCAGTCATCTTGATATACTTCACGATATTGCCAAAAGTCTCGCGGCCAGAAATCACACCCTGTTCAAGAACCATCAAATCCTTTTCAAGCAAGATGATGTCTGCGCTTTCCTTCGCAATATCCACGGCGGAATCCACGGAAATGCCAATATCGGACTGGCGTAATGCAGCGGCATCGTTGATGCCATCTCCCAGAAAACCCACGGTGTTGTCGGCGTCCTGCAGCAGCTTGATAATTTCAGTCTTCTGGTGAGGCGTAAGCTTTGCAAAAACCTGATTGTAATTAACCGCAAGAACCTTCTCCTCATCGGTCATCTTTTCAAATGCAGGGCCCGTAATGCAACGCAGTTCCTCACGACCATTTCCGCCGGGAGTCCTTAACCCAACCTGCTTTGCAATGGTGCGCACAACCGCATCGTTATCGCCACTCAGCACCTTCACTTCTACGCCGCACTGATTCAACTGTTCAATAGCAGCGGCAGCAGATTCCTTGGGCGGATCCAAAAATGCAAGGTAGCCAATAAGAACCATTTCCTGTTCGTCATCCACAGAAAATTCACCGGCCTTTTCAATGAAGGATTTCTGGGCCACGGCAAGAACACGCATGCCGTTGTGATTCATCTCGTGGACAATGTTCATAGCCATGGTGCGCATATTGCCCGTCATGGGAATAATCTGACCATCCAATTCGCAGTGGGAGCAAATGCTGATCATTTCTTCCACGGCACCCTTGGTAATAATCTGGCGCTTGCCCTGCTTATCTTCCACCACCACAGACATTCTGCGGCGAGTAAAGTCAAAGGGAATCTCGTCCACCTTCTGGTAATCTTCCACAAGAACATCCAAAGGCTTGCCCAGTTCATTGACATGCTCCACAATGGCCTTGTCCATCAGGTTCTTGATGCCTGTAGAAAAATAGCTGTTAAAGAAAGCATGGCGCAAAATACGGCGGGCCTTGTCTTCCTTGCCATCGGCATTGATGTAGCGAACCAGCACCACCTTGTCACGGGTCAAAGTTCCCGTCTTGTCGGTGCACAGAATGTTCATGGCCCCAAAATTCTGGATGGCATTCAGGTCCTTCACAATCACCTTCTTCTTGGACATGCGAACAGCACCCTTCGCCAAGTTCGCCGT
>JAZRXW010000014.1:0-2674 GCA_045600425.1 Fibrobacter sp. | reverse complement strand
AACCTCTCCATGATTTGTCGGTGGGAAACATGCCCACCATTTGTGATTTCGATTCGGACTCTGGGAAGAGCCGGACAGATAAATGTGATATCGCCAATTAAATCTAGTATTTTATGCATGGCAGGTTCATTTGCCACACGGAAATCCTTGGAACATTTCGCGCCATCGCAGCGTTCCAGCAACATTCCGCAGGATTCATCCACACCGCCCAGCAAGCCATTGGCCTTTGCCTGTTCAAATTCCTCGGCAGAAATGAAGGTGCGGGCCATAAAAATCTGGAACAAATTTTCCGGCGAGTAAATGCTTACGGACGCAGCCGACTGCAGGTCGCAAACATCCCCGCGACTCTTGCTGCGGTCCAGAACATATTCCACCTCGAAAGTTTCAGCAGGGCAAATACGAACATGACCGAAAGTCCGTTCAGAACCGTCAGAAGCCTCAGCCGTCAGGTTCCATTCCGCCTTCACAGGAGCATCATAAAACACGAGCGCTTCTGGCTCCCCCGCTGCTCGACGCAGGCCATAGAAGAAGGGCGCCGCAGAACCATCCATCAGGGGAACTTCCGCGACGTTCGGACCAGCGACATCCTGACCAGCGACGTCCTGCCCCGCGTGAACCAAGTTCACGTTAAACCTGCGGCCAGGCCACATCAGGAATACGGGAGCCAAATGTTCCGGGCTGGCAATAGCGCCAGCATTCAGCCCCACCGCATGAGCACGACCCTCATCCTCGTAAGAATAAATCGCCGTACGGGCAGCGCCAAACTTCAGGTCAGAAAAAATCTTGCAGAGATCCGTGCGGTAAACTTCGCGACCGTCCACACTCCAAACCACACGGGGTTTGTGGGTAGGATCCCTTTCCAGAACATCCACCGTCACCTTGGCATTCCTATAGCTCAAGGACGGAGATTCAAATTCAAAATGCTGAGCGTTGGTCATAACTTAGGAACAAAGATAGTTTTTTCTCTAAACAAAATTAATTTCCAGTTTCTTTCCAAGCGCTGCTGCTATTTTATAAAGTGTTTCAACGGAGGGAGACCCTTTAGGGGTTTCAAATCGCTGATAGGCCTGGGGCGATATACCAGCCTTTTTTGCAACCTGCGTTTTTGTCTTCCCTCGGCGCGCCTCAAAGATCTTGTAGGCAACCTCAATTTTCGGAGATAATTCTACAGCATACAACCCTTTCTTTTCATCGGGTTCTGTCCTTGGATAAACAAAGGTCAAGCCTAAATCCAAGTCACATTCAAAAGCACCATCCATAGCATCTTTTGCCATTGCCAAAGCCTCGCCCACAGAAGCGCCAAAAGCATTCACATTAGGAAGATCCGGGAAACTGGCAACGTAACCCATGTCCTTATCCTTCTCTATTTTACAAGCATAATACATACAAGCCTCCCTATTGATCCAGCTGCTTCAAGATCCTTTTAAGATAATCACCAACAATTTCTTTTGAATGCTTTTGAATAGGTACTGTTCTTCGCCCCGGCTTCACGAACTGATGATGAGAACCTGTGATTCTTTTTAGAACCCAACCTCTTTGAATAGCATACCTACAGATATCGTTAAACTTCATACATGAATATAGTTTTTCTTTTTTCTGCATTCAATAAGTTTTATTATAAATCAACAAATTTATTGATAACAAATAGTCCGGATATAAAAAAAGCCGTATTTCTATAAACCCCGAGAACTGTTTTAAAGCTCTCTTTTGAGGATATAAAAACACGGCTTGTTACGGAAGTTGGTCCGTAACCATTGTCTGTCAGAATATATGTATTAAAAAGCAGATGTCAAAAGATGACAATCCTAAAAATTAATAGGTTTACTTCGCCTTGTACTTGGCGCGTTTTTCGGCGACCACATTTGCAGGGACTTTCTTTTCGGGAACGACCTTCAAGGCAAGCTGCAAGCCCATGGCATTCAGAATTTTCATCATCGTTTCAAAACGAGGATGCGCACCTTCCTTCATCGCCTTGTAAAGACTCTCACGGTTCAGGCCAGACTTTTCGGCAATTTTCGCCATGCCTGCAGACCTAGCCGCAGTGCTGACACAATGCTGCCAAAGGACGGGGTCATTTGCTGCAAGAGCGTCCATCAAGTAATACTTGACCGAATCCTCGGTATCCAACAGTTCAGCAACATCCAAATCCGAAACTTTAACCTTACCCATTTGACAAACTGCTCCGACCTTTTTACCTTATACACATATTCCTCCTTAATGTAGCCATTCGGCTACAAATTGTCAAGTTTTAGTCAAAAACGCCAATTGTCATAATCTGACCTTTTGCAATTTGTATATTTATCCCAGCCGGAAACGCCGGTTTTTATTACATCCCCCGACAGGGGCCCGCGAGCCACCTCGCATCATGGGAAATGCGTTCCTCGGAGTATCCGATGGAAAATCAACTGGAAAAAACACCCGAAAAGGGAGAAATCATCGCCTACCACACCGATGGCGAGTTGCATCTTGATGTCCGTCTCGAAAACGAAACCGTATGGCTGACGCAACAACAAATTGCTGATTTATTCGGGACGAAAAGGCAAGCTATAACAAAGCATTTAGCAAACATTTTTTCGTCAGAGGAACTCATCGAAAGTTCAGTTAGTTCCAAAATGGAACTAACTGCCGCCGATGGGAAAAACTACAGAACAAAGCTTTACAATCTAGACGCAAT
>JAZRXW010000013.1:0-9268 GCA_045600425.1 Fibrobacter sp. | reverse complement strand
GACCCTCAGGCACCCGCTAACGCTCTCGCGGACGAACGCGTCGGGAAGGCTTATGTGCGGCAGGTGCTTGCGGAAGTTCTCGTTCGGGGTCATGCGTCCATCCGCCTCCAGCCTGCCGATGGCGACCCTCCGCGGGATGGTTATCTTCCGCACCGGATCGTAGTCGCGGCCCAGCTCATAGTACACATAGGCATGACCTCGTACGTTCTTTCTTGTAATCTTGCCCGGGATTTCGGGCACATCCACATGCATGTCTAGAATCATGTTACGCCTTTATAAAGGGAAAATTATCCCTCATAATTTAATTAAAAATAATCGCCCCGTAAAGGGCGATCTTTGAATTTTTATTTTTTTTCGGCTTTTTACTGATGCGCCGATTATGAAGGGATAATTTTACTGGAAGTTAAGACTATATACAACATTGATTTGTCCGTTGTGGCGACTCTTGAATTTGATTACGAATTGTTTTCAGCAGTTCTCATGGAGAAAGTTTCCAAGACTTTTAATGACCGAAAACTTAGGCTGTTCAACGCCATGCAAACGATTGTAGAATTTTTGCATGGAAATTCTGTGAATGGAACCCTCAGCGAATATTGCTACGGCATAACTAGTTTTGCTCCCGTCTGGGAAAAGATGCTGGACCGCATATTCGGCAATCTTCGCAGTGGCGAAACGAAGGAACTGTACAATCCACATTGCGGATGGAACATCGGTGGCAAAGAACGAAATGCCGATGACCAGAAATTTGCCATGCGCCCGGATACCATCATGTGGCAGGGCGACAATATCTTTATTGTTGACGCAAAATTCTACACAGGGAATAGCCTCCCTTCATCAAGTTCCATCAGCAAGCAAATGGTGTACGCCCAGTTTGTGGAACAAAAGTTTCGCGATGAAATTTCACAGGATGGCGTGACTTACCAAGACTGCGCAAGCATTGGTAACAAAATTTTTAATGTGTTCTTGTTGCCTTACCGTTACGAATGCAATGAAGGAAGCCTTAACGAAATCTGTGAAACAAAGCGTTGCGAACGAAACGAGCCTGAAATTTTGAATCAGATTCCCTTTGATCCGTATAAAATGCATTTCTTGGGTACAGCCTCCTGTGACTGGATGGACAATTCTAAACCTTACCACAAAATCGTTGGCATCCAGCTGGATGTAAAGTCCGTAATGCGAAACTACCGCCGCAACGAAATTGCGCAATTCAGGTTGGCGGAAGTTGTGAAGGTACAGTTGAAAAACAATCAGAATGAAGATGTCTTTGACAATCCTATGACGAATGTAGAGTCTCGTTGTTTTCGTCTAAGTGTTCAAAAATAGTTCTTAAATAATGCTTTTTGTATTATTAGACACAAAATTAGAGAAAAGTGTGTTTAATTTGTTGACGAGACGAACTTTTTAACGTATATTTAGGTTGGAGAAGGTGTTCTTCTCTTATCCTTTGCTCTTGGCTTTTCAATTTAACCGCCCGAGAGGGCAAAGGAGTCTGCAATGGCAGATTACGGTTCCTTATTACCTGTAACAAGTTCTGGTGCACCGAGAGACACCATTTACACCCATGACTTCCGACCTTCCCCTGGAGTTGGAGGGTTGGTTCCAGCCTTTTCGTGCTACCTGGTTGGAAGAACTACATGGCGCGAGACAGGGCTTTGGAACAAATGCGTTTGTTGAGGTATTACGGCGGGTATCAAGGGATGAAGTGGGACCTGACTACCGGTTCTCCCAACAATCATTTGGATTCCTTAATAAGAACGAAATACCCGCGCTATCCTAGGTATTTTTCTAAAGATGGTCTGTTTAGCAAACTTGAAGTTCCAAAAGTCAATACTCCCTTTGATGCCTCCCATTTTCATGCGACATTGAGCAAGTATCTTGACTGGCCTCAAAATCACCAATATATACGTCCTGATCTAGCTGGCTGGGCTGGTGACATGTTCACTTTTGCGCGAGATTTGAAGGACTTGCGTAGTAAGGGTTGGTTTGGCAATGACAGTTTATACAAACTGGCGGACCTTAGCATTGGTGAAAAGTTTGATGGTTTTAATCATAGTTTTGGACGTAGTGACTTCTACGCGGATATTGACGCGCGGAACATTTCGACCTTGGTTGGACAAGGGCTGCCGTTGCATACTGCTGTTGAAAATTATTTTGAAAACAATCTTTACGGCCGCTTCGGCATGTTCGTGAATAGCTATGGCGGTTGGAAAAATTTTGAAAAACGCGTGCGTAGCTATAATTTTTTCCCAATGAACCCTTTGCTAGAATCTATCTTTATTGATGCCGCGCAAAGGGCGTTTATCAACAAAGTTAGGGAAGGTTGTCTTCGTGAAATGGATTGCTTTTAAAATAATTCTTGCGATTGCAACACTTGTTTTTGTTGTAGAATTTATACTCTGGAGGAATCTTATTCCAGAGTATTTTTTCTCAGCATACGCAGACAAGGTAAATGTCGGTGACACGGAGATTGCAGTTTTTGTTGATAAAGATTTTATCATGCAAAGTTTTCATGGGCATACCTATCGTTTTTATGTCTGGGTAAGAAAACAAAACTTTTTTTATTCGTTGTCGCACAGCGATTATTTAGGTAAGTACTTTGAAGTTGATGTTGACAAAATCGTTCCTTATTATGTATCCATGTCAAAAGAGGAAACTGTAAAATTCGTTTATGTAAGCGAAGATCGTAGATACCCCAATCATCGAGATACTTATGCTTTGATTCAGGATGAAACTGGGGAAATTATAGCGCTAGACATTTTTGAAGAAAAGAACGATACGTTAAATACGATAGAAAGCAAGTGCCGTATAAGGATTCCTGAACGAGGTGCGTCTGTTCCGGCTGAAAGCGTCCAATTCGAAGATAGGTCTTTAAAGGAAATCAAGCGAGTGATTAACCAATATACATTCAAGGAATTGGATTGCCTCGAACCGTTGGTCAAGGAGCTGTAGAAAGGAACTTCTTCATGAAATGGGGCTGGATTAAATATGTTGTTTTTCCGATTGCTGTAATATCTTGCCTTGCAAAAAATTGAGTGCAAAAATGTACACTTTTCTTAAAAAACACTTTTTAGTATTTTTGTGCTTAACATGAAACCATTTGAAGCGGAAAACATAGAAAAGGCATTGGATTGCATCGATAAGAACGAGTTCTTTGATGAACTTGTGGATTCCCTTGCGTATATGAAATTCTTTTCATCCACCTTGGAAGAATCAGTTGCCAAAAGCATTTGCAAGCAGTCCTTTCTTTGGAATGAAAACCGATTTTCTTCAAGTATGGAAGATACTAGGATTTCGCTTGAGGATTCTCTTGAAAATCGTGTTACAGAGTGCGACAGCAAGGACTCAAACGATTTGGACAATTACATGGAGGCAATGAGCTGCGGTCTTTCGTACTTAATCCGTGATGGTAAGTTCAGCGAAGCCATGATTCTGAATATGCACAAGATTTTGCTTAGCGGAAATGTGCATAAGACCAGCGAAAATATCGGTTGTTATCGTACCATTCAGAACTATATCCAAAATAAGACGACCAAGGAAATTTCCTATGTGCCGCCGGAGCCTTCTAAAGTAAAGAAGCTGATGGATAATCTTATCAATTACATGAATTGTCCATCTTCTAAACAACGGAATGTCGTTAATGCGGCCCTAATTCATGCGCAGTTTGAGACCATACATCCTTTTGATGATGGTAATGGTCGTGTAGGGCGAATGCTGATTACTTTGTTTTTGTCGTTCAATAAGGAAATTGACAATCTCAATCTTTTCTTAAGCGAGGGAATTGAAAGGGAAAAGCACCGTTACTACAAGTACCTGAACGACATTCGGACGAAAGGCGCCTGGAATGAATGGATAAAGTTCTTTTTGAATGTTGTTATTGTGCAATGCAAAAAGTATAGCGACAACATCCACAAGGTGGATAGTCTGTATAAGGACACTATCGAAAAAATCGATAAAATTTCGTCGTCCCAGTTGATTAAGAAGGTTATGGATTGCTTCTTTGCGTGGCCTGTAAATACCAGTAAATCTCTTGAAAAAGAAACAGGCTTGTCGAATACGACTATTAATCGTATTCTAGATAAACTGGTGGAAAATAATATCGTGTTTTCGAACCAACGCAAGCGCAGTACAACGTATTTCTTCTATGACTTGATGAAATTGCTTTAAAATTATGAAAAAGAAATTTGTTTTGTCGGCGGCGATGATTGCTGCTCTTGGTTTGGCGAGTACCGCCCAGGCGGCACAGACTCCCGAGGAATATTTCGAACGCTAGGAAATGCTGAAGGATGGCTTTATGTCTTCCACGTGACCTTTACTATCAAAAATTAGATTAGCAATTGGCTTCCCGTAACGATAGTTGATTAAAACAAGCAGATTTCCCTTGTCGTCAAAATAACGGTTTGGACCATGTTTTTTCCCGTACTTGTAGAATTCAATACACATTAGTTTTCCATTAGGATAGAAACATCGACGAAATCCTTCGAACCCGCCATTGAATATGGTGTATTCCCATCGTCTTCCGTCTGCAAAAGTAGCAATACAATTACCGTCTTTCCATTCTTCTAGGCGATCTAGTGTTCCGTCATTTTTGAGATTTTCGTAGACTCCGTCCACAACGTAGCCCTTAGAAAAATAGTATGTGATTCTAAGCATTCCATTTTGGTGATAGATGACGGTCTTTCCTTCTAGATGACCGTTGACATAACGGAAGGATCGTTTTAAATCACCGTTCTCATAAAAGTCTTGGCAAATCCCATGTTTTTTTCCTTTATGGAATTTGATAATTTTTCTTAGATTTCCATTTTTGTAATAGATTTTGAAAACGCCCTTGGGCTTAAAATTGTAGAATGCTCCCGTTTCCAGCAATGTTCCTTTTGCATCGTAACGGCTTACGGAATTGGCGTCATAAGACTCCGTGTAAACGGATCCGTCTCTGGAAAAAAAGGCGTAGGAGCCGTTGACCACATGGCCCCGTTTCCAGAGAAGGCGACTCTTGAGGCTTCCGTCTTCGTAGTATTCTTCACAAATTCCATCGGCTAATTCTTTTCCCTTAACGGTGACCACATGGTATAGTCGCTTGAGCTGGCCGTTATCGTAGTATTCTGTACGCTCTTCTTGCATATGTCCTGGTGTTACGTGATTATAGCAATATTGAATACTGAACAAATGTGCTAGTGCTTGAAATATAACTAATTTTAGAGCGGAGAATTTCAATTTAAAGCTCGCGCAATTGATTTGAGTTTTTTTATACTTTCACATGTAAGTTTTGAAACCTGGTGCAATAGGTTGTGTAAAGATGAATGTTTTTTTGAACTATGGAAAGCTGGCAATGATTGCTGCTCTTGGCTTGGCGGGTACCGCCCAGGCCGCACAGACGGTGATTAAGGTGGATGATACCAAGCCGGGTGTGGTGATCAACAAGAACAATATGATGTCTGCGGATTTGGCCATCTGGAATCCGCCTAGCCGTTATTATGATATGACTGACGCCCTGGTGGATGGCGGCTATACTTTGTTCCGCTTTCCTAACGGCAGCTTGAGCAATGATTACCACTGGAATGGTATTGGCAAGTATGATAGTACGGGCCTTTGGATCACTACGGAAGAAGAGGGCAAGTATGCTCCGGGTTTCCTGGGTGAAACTATTTACCGTGGCACCACCAAGGACAATTACGGTTTTGTGCGTCGCAGTCATTTGGCTGACGGCAAGATGGAAACCATGTGGTGGGGCGAGATTCTGGATCCCAACGATCCGCCTTGGGTTGTGGTGGAATTCCCCGAAAAGAAACTGCTGGATTCTATCCAGATTAACTGGGGTGATTTGCGCCCCAAGGCATTCCAGTATGAATACTGGACTACGGATTATGCGGAATACCCAGGTGTTCATCAGGCCTTGACCAACGACTTGAAGCTGGAAGCCAACGTGAAGGTGACTGGTCCCGAGACTTTGTACAAAGGCAAGTCCGTGCGCACCCGCTATGTGGCTATCCGCTTTAAGCTGCAGGATTTGCCGGGCAAAGGCGTGCAGATTCGCGAAATGAAAATGTTCAGTGACGGCGAAGATTTGCTGGCCGGAAACGAATACAAGATGTATGCCATGTCCACCCGCAATGGCGACAAGGCCCGCACCGACTGGACCAACATTCCCTGGCATTTCGAAGAGTTCATGAAGTATCTGGGAACGCTGCCGAAATCCGCCGACGGTAAGCCTGCCCAGGCTGTGATTTGCGTGAACGCGGGTACGGGCACTTCCAAGGAGGCTGCCGCCTGGGTGCGTTACGCCAACAAGGTGAAGGGTTACAATATCAAGCAGTGGGAAATCGGTAACGAACTGGACGGCGAATGGGAAGAATCGGGCCCTATTTCTGCCCGCCATTATGCGGCCCGTTATCTGGAATACGCCCGCGCCATGAAGGCTGTGGATCCCACTATCATTTTGCATGGACCGCTGCTCAGTACTCACAAGATGATGCAGAAGGGCGCTGGCATTCTGGATGGAAAATACTGGATGGTAGAATTCCTCCGCATTGTGGGGGAGGCGGAAATTGCCGATGGCAAGCGCTACCTGGATGCTGTGGACTTGCATAATTACCCGTACTGGACTCCCAATGGCGCCAACGCCCGTGACATGCTGAAGGCTATGCTGGATGTGGGCCCCAATATGGATACGTTGGATGTCTGGATGAAGCGTCACTTGCCTGGTGTGGACAAGGTTCCTTCTGCTTCTGGCGAAGAAAAGCGTCGCGTATTCCTTTCGGAATTCAGCACCAACGTTCAGGGTTACAGCCTGTTGATGGATTACCCGCAGGCAACGGCCATGGCCATGATTTTTGCGCAGCATGCGGTGCGTTTTGGCGACCGCTTGCAGGTGCTGCCCTGGGACGCTTTCGGTAACCTCTTCAAGAGTCCGGACGATACTTGGGGCACCATCAGTATGAGTGCTCTCTTGAAGGATGGTTCCTGGAACAAGTGGAAGTCTCTGGAGCCTACCGCGGAATACTACGGCGTGTATATGACTTTCAAGCAGTTCCTGGAAGACGGCTTTGCTGTGGTCCCTGTGGAAAGTTCCAATTCTGAAGTTGTGGCTTATGCCTTGGCGAAGAAGGCGTCGGGTGCTTCTCAGGGGCAGAATGCCGCCGGGGATTCCGCCCGCGTAATGCTTGTTAATTTGTCTGATATTCCGCAGGTGGTGCAAATCGACCGCGCGTCCGTGGGCGCTGGTGCCGATAAGGCCGCTATTGAAGTGGATGTATTTGGCGAAGAACAGTTCAAGTGGGTAGGCGACCAGAAGAATGCCTATCCTTACCCCAAGATGGGCCCCAGCGGTAGGGCCCTTGACGTGAAGAAGTCTCGTGATATTACCATTCCGCCTTTTGGCCTAGTGGTGGCTCAGATCAATCCTCGCGCTGTTGGGGCTGACAAGGCCACCGCAAAGAACGCCGCAACGCCTGTGGTTCTCGCCGCAGCCTTGGAAAAGAAGGTGATGATGGTGGGGGATACGGTGGACCTGTTTGTGACTGCCGTGCAGCAGAATGGCCAGCTGACTGGCGCTACTCTCAAGATTCCGGGTTTCGGAAAGAAGGGCGGTGATGAAGTGGTGAAGGTTCTGCCTGATGACGGCAAGTGGAACGCCTCCATCGAAAGTTTCCATGTGAAGGTTCCCGTGCCTGAAACTGCAAAGACAACGCCTGTGGTGGTGCAAGGTACCGGTGCCAAGGGGACTGAGATTGAATTGACGGTTACGGGTCTTGGTGGCAAAAAGACTGTGCAGATGATTCCGTTCCGCATGCGTGGCGCCTATCGAACCACAAGCATTTTGCAGAACTTTGATAACGGCGTCGATGCCGTGGATTGGTTCCCGGTGGTGGGCGAAGGCAATACAGAAATGGGTGCCAAGGTCTTCAACGGAAATCCGCCCCATGGTGGCTTCATCCGTCATGATTTCCACATTGAGCAGCCGCCTACTCTTGGCTGGCCCAACTACTCTGGCGCCTACTACGTTGTTCCCCAGGAAATCAAGCAGTCTGTAGGTGTGGTGTTTGACTATGCCACCAACCACAACAATCCCGATGGCTATATTGAAGTCCAGGTCCAGAGCGATCAGGTGAAGGACTACGACGAATTCATGGTGCGTCTCCGCAACACTCACGGCACCTGGGTTCGTGACACCCTCATCTGGGAAAACATGAGCCAGGAAGGTTGGGGCAAGACCATTCCCCAGCTGGATCCTACAAAGATCAAAACCATCAATTTCCGCGCCCGCCATAGCGGTGTGGGCTACATCAGCCTGGACAACCTCTATCTGTTGCAGGAAGACGGTACCGAAGTGCCCATGCCCAAGGGGCTTCGTAGATTGAGATAAAAATTTTCAGTGCCGCGGAATTTGAAAGGCTAATTAAAACATCCGAGTTGAATAACTCGGATGTTTTTACGAGAAAAGCTTATTTTAGATTACTTATTCGTAAGTTCCTACGAATAAATGTTTCTTGCGAGCGTTCTTCAGGTATTCTACATAAAAGTTTGTGGTCCCAGTTTCAATGCCATCTCGGCATATGAAGGAGATGGCGATGTCGGTGCATCCGTATTTCTTGATGTAGCGGTAGCCCACGAATGAAATGAAGTTTCCTGAGCCTACGGATTCTGAGGCTTCTTCTGTCCAGCCTGCGGATTGCATGATGGCGGGGTAGGTGGTGTCGCAGGCGGTGACGCTGAACTCGTTATGGGAAACCTTGTACATAGGTGTTTCTGCGTCGACGGTTTCTGTGCCTGGCGTGGTTGTCGGGAAGTTGAAACTTTCAAGAAGGGATTTCATTTCTTCCACTGTCATAGGAGATTCCGAACATTCTTCTTCTGTGCTGCTGGAAGAAGTATTGTCATTGTCGGAAGAACTAGTAATTTGGGAATTATTGTCGTCGAAGAGGGGCGTCGGTGAAGAACTGTTGTCGGAACAGGCGGCGAATATACAAAGGGCGATTGCTGCGGTCGTGGATGCAACTTTGGTCTTCATGATATTTTCTCTCGTTTAACAGTCTGCATCAAAATAAAAAAGCTACAGACTTGAATCTGCAGCTTCTTTTGTTTATCTATTGTTTTAGCGCTTATCTCTATCCACCCAAGGTCTCAGGTTTTCGCCGGTGTAAATCTGGCGAGGACGGTTGATCTTGGAGTTGGGATCGTCGTGCATTTCCTTCCAGTGGGCGATCCAGCCCGGCAGACGGCCGATGGCGAACATCACGGTGAGCATGTCCGTAGGAATGCCCATGGCGCGATA
>JAZRXW010000012.1:0-3809 GCA_045600425.1 Fibrobacter sp. | reverse complement strand
TTGACAGCCTGTTTTTAAGTTAAATTTTTAGTGGACACTAGTGATACCCTATATGTTTTCCAGAAGGATACCGTGATTTTTGCAGGGGACACAATTTACGTCAGCCAGAAGGATACGGTGTTAGTCAAGGATACTGTTTACATTGCAAATGGTGGTTCCGGCTCTGGAAACGGCGGAGCAGGAGCTGGTGGTAGTACCCCTTTGGGTACGCTGGTTGATGAACGCGACGGACAAACCTACAGGACGACTAAGATTGGTGATCAGGTTTGGATGGCTGAGAATTTGAATTTCCCTGTGGAAGGACGTTCATATTGCTATGATAATAACCTGGTTAATTGTGAAACCTATGGTCGCCTTTATACATGGAAGGTCGCACAAGATGTTTGCCCCAGTGGTTGGCACTTGCCTAGCAAGGATGAATTTGAAACCTTGCTAGAAAATGTGGGAGAAAATAGCGGTGAGCGAAAAGAAAATTTAGCGGCAAGGAGTTGGGGATTTGGAACTGATCCCTACGGTTTTTCGGCTCTCCCTGCTGGCTCCTACAGTACCATCGGCATGACGTTCTACGGCGTTGGCGAGCGCGCCTACTTTTGGTCTTCTACGGATTACAACAATCTCTTCCACTTTTACCTCCTGCGCATCGGCGACGACGACGACAGCGCGTTCGTCTCCCAGGACGACAGTTCCGTCGCAAAATCCGTTCGTTGTCTCCAGGACTAGAGCGATGGCGACCTTTGATCACTTAGTGCTTTAGCACTTATGTGATTCATGGCCCCCTTTAGGGGGATGACGCATAGACAAACTTGTTTGTCTATATGTCCGAGCATGAGCGTAGGCGCCTTGCGCCCTAACTAGGCCGGGGCGCGTGCGCCCAAGCCTAGCCAAGGCTTAGCGAAGCAAAGCCTTGAAAACACTCGCCCCAGGGAAATTCAATCCCTGGGGCGTTTTCTATAGGCTAAACCCAATCCCTTCTTTATCGCGCCAATTCCGTAAAGGGGAATGTTCAATATTTTCTCGTTACCGCGAAGCGGTAGCGTTTTTCACCTCATCCCCAGGGCCTTCGCCCGGTCCTTCACTTGAGTCTTGAACAGCGCTTTTCCTTGCTCGCTTAAGTAACTTCGGTCAATCATTGCGTCCATTTCGTTTAAATGGCTACAGATTTCTGCGATGAAGCGCTGGGCGCGAATTTCCTTGATGCCAATGCGGCGAGCCAGTTCCATAAAGTCCGACTTGCCGTAAAAACCATTGGCCTTGAAAAACTCGGTTTCAAAGTCGTCCGTAAAAAGTTCCAATGCGGTTCGGCCAAGTTCCTGAACATGTAGAGATGTGTTCAGTAAATCGTAGGCGGGGGTCAGCTTGTAAACGCCATCTGCATTTGGGGAATAAATGGAAAAGTTCTTGACGTGGGCGTCGCCGTTGCAGACCAGATAGTTGAATAGAATCAGCTTGAAGTATTTTTCAACGTCGGTGGGGTAGGTACTCACGTATTGCTTCATCAGGTCGGCGATCTGCTGGTAGCTGAAGTCATACTTGTAGTTGGAACCTTTTTCGCCCGGGGTGAGGCTAGCCACCTGGGCGAAATCTTCCTGGCAGATCCTGTTGCCGTCGGGCAGAACATCGAATCGCTTGGTAATGTAGGCTGGGGTGCCGTCTTTAAGATAAACTAGCGCATTGTCTGCTGCGTCAATCTTGAAAATCTGCCTGGCCATTTGCATGGTCAGGTGCTCGTTGACGGGCATGTCCTTGGAGTTGTCGAATAGCCCATCTACGGCGGGTTTTAGAATGAAGGTGCCGCCAGATTCCGTGGGCTCTAATCGTCCCTCGTTAATCAATAGCGAAAATTTTGGCTGTGCGCCAGAAATGGAAATTCTGCGAATGGAACCGTTGCTTGCCTTGATTTCGGGTAAGGAAAAATCCAGCGTGGCGTTAAACTTCTTTACGCCAAAGAGCCGCTTGGCGCAGGCAGGGCAAAAATCTCGCGGGGTCTCCTTGAGACAACTGTGGCAGTGGTTCAATATCGTGGGGGAGGCCGCGTTTGTCATGCGTCCTCCATCACAGTGATGGCACCGATGGTTTCCTTTCCCGCAAGCTTCAGCAACAGTCTGTAGGAATCCCTAGGGTCTATCTTCAAGGACATGCAGTAAAGTTTGCGGTTTTCGCCCTCAGGCAGCAAACCCTCAAAAAACGGGAAAAGCTCTTTGGATTTGTAAGGTTCCTGGCGCTTTGGCAATGTTAACGCAATGGCTGGGCGCCTAGACGCAAGGTAGATTTCGTCGTAGGTAAAAATGAACCCGTCCCTAGTCTTGGTCAAGGTCCCTGCCAAAGTGCCGTTGTAGAAAACCGATGCCTGCTTAGCCATTGACGACTCTCTCAGTTAAGGAAAGTTTCAATCCCAGCTGTTCTGCAAGCTTGCAAAGAACTTCGATGGACGGGTTTGCGCTACCGTTTTCGATGGCGTTGATGGTCCGCAGTGAAACTCCGGACATCTCGGAAAGATCCCTTTGGCTTAACCCAAGAGATTCCCGTCGCATCTGCAAATTCTTAAAAATTTCATCCATAATGTGCAATATATTGCTTGTTTATGATTGAAAATACAAAAACAAAGAAGATTTGTCAATAAATGTGCAATATATTGCGTTTTTTTAGTATAAAGTTTGCTTGGGCTTAAATCAATCCTGCCATATAAAGCGGCAAGTGCAAAATTTCTGCATAGTCTGTTTTTCGTACTTCCAAATCCTTGGTGTACAGGATGTAGGGCTGAGTCAAGTTCTTGTGGAACTTGCCCCAGAACTTGTCCAAGGAAACGTGCTGCTTGTAGCTGCACGAAAGTGCTAATATAATTGAGCAGAATATGCACGAAAATGCCAGTATAATTTTAATTGAATCTACACAAAGTGCAAGTATGGTTGTGTACACTTGTCTAGGATTGCTTTTATCCTCACTTTCCCAAACAAAACCCGCCAAAACCTCCCGAAAATGCTAATTTCACAAAAAAAGTAGATAGTAGTCAGTAGACAGTGAAATTTGATGCGCCGGGTGGCGCATGGCTTTGTGATGAAACCTTCTCAAGACACTTCCTACTTCCTACTTCCTACCAACTACTGATATTATGAAAGACAACTGCAAAAAGATTCGAGAACTGCTCAGCGCCCAGGCCATGGAATTCGCCTTGGACGAGATGGCGGCAAAGATCGCCAAGATTCATCCTTCTGCCAGCGACCTGGTCATCCTGGGTATGGCTAGCCGCGGCATTCCCCTGGCAAAGAAACTGAAGGAACGTCTGGATTCCAAGTTCGGCGGCTCCGTTGAATTCGGAAGCTTGGACGCTACGTTCTATCGCGATGACTTCCATTACCGCAAACACGTTTCTACCGAAATGCGCATTACCGAAATGCCTGCTTCCGTTGAAGGCAAGACTGTGATTCTGGTGGACGACGTTCTTTACACAGGTCGTTCTACCTTGGCTGCCATGCGCGCCATTCTGGACCTTGGACGTCCTGCGGCAATCCGCCTTTGCGTTCTCGTTGACCGCGGTCATCGTGAACTGCCCATTGCACCCGACTGCGTTGGTCTCTCTGTAGAGACTGCCCAGAACCAGGAAGTTCGTGTGCAAATCGAACCTATTGATCAAGAAAATTCTGTATATCTCGTAGAAGTGGAGGCTTAAGGTGAGCGCTTTGCAAATCAAGCATTTGTTCGGGCTCCAGGGCGTGTCCAAGCAGGACATCCGCACCATTTTGGATCACGCAAAACAGTTCCGTGAAATTCTGGAACGCCCGGTAAAGAAGGTTCCTAGCCTTCGCGGTATG
>JAZRXW010000011.1:0-53350 GCA_045600425.1 Fibrobacter sp. | reverse complement strand
GAAGCTCTGTGGGATGAAAAGGGTGGCTACTACCACTTCTTCGTGACTCCCATGGAAATGAAGGACGTGAACGTTGAAAAGTACGCCAAGCTTCGTGAAGCCGTAAAGGAATCCATTGAACTTCCGGAATGCCCGAAGGCTGGTGTCGCCGCCATCAACGCTTGGTTGAACGCTGCAGAAATTCCTTCTGACGTGGAACTGGACAAGAGCGAACTTCGCGGTCTCAAGAAGGCATGGCTCACCGATCAGTGCAAGGAAGCCTTCACCGCATCTTGGGAAAAGAAGGTGACCAACGACTGCGACGACGTTTTCGTCGATACTCTCCTGGCAGACACTTACCTGCGCATGCTTGGCCTGAAGCCCATCTGCGACGCTAACAAGGCAAAGAAGAACCTGCTGAAGGTCTTCAACACCAACTATAAGGCAAACAGCCCGCTGATCGGTGCCGCAAACCTCGTTCACAAGGATGGTTCTCCCCTGGATGAATTCAACTTCCAGGCTCACGACGTTTGGATCGGTATCCAGTACAGCGTCATGACCGCTTGCATGATGCACGGCCTTGTGAAGGAAGCTGCAGACCTGGGCGATTCTATGACCCGTAACCTCTACGATGAAGCTAAGGTTCCCTTCGCTGCACCGGAAGGTTTCAACGGTTCTTGCCGCCTCCATGCTGCCGCCCTGGTTTCTGCATTCGGTCTCAGCCAGGCTGCCGCCGACAAGATGCACAAGGCATTGCTGGCCAAGGGCGCTCTCCTTGCCGATAGCCGCATTAGCCCGAAGCTGCCCCGCAACGTGGCAGCCTTCACCAAGGCTTACGGCGCCATCGCCAAGGACGCCAAGGTCGATGCAGAAAAGCTGTTCACTCTGATGCACAGCACTGCGCTGAAGTACACCGCTGGTAAGTACTTCCGTCCTGGCATGGTGTTTGCTCTTTTGTACAAGTAATGCGTGTTTCAGCAAGGCTTCGGGCATAAGCTCACACGCAAAACGGTCCTCACGCCCCTACGGGTCGCTCCGGATTGTTTTGCTTAGTGACTTAACCCCTCCGCCTTTGGAACCGTCCGCACTTACTTGTAGTCGAGCTATTTTTTGAAAACATCTGGAGAAATCCGGATGTTTTTTTTGTTCGCTCTGCTCTATAAGTAATAGCCACCAAGGCGAGTGTCGCAAAGATGTGCTTGCACATCTTTATGACCGAGCCGCAGAGGCGGACGCCGAAGGCGTCAATGCTTGTTCTGCAGGTCGGTCCGTGAGACAAGCTCGCACGGAAACAAGGCCGCTTCGCGGATTGTTTCCTTAGCGACTTATCCCACTTCCCTATAAACTGTAGCACTTACTTATATCGTTCGCTATTGTAAAAGAACATCAAGAAGCGTCTGGTTACAGGCGCTTCTTTTGCTTAACGACTTGCTCAAGCCCACACACCTAAAACTGTTCGCACTTACTTGTAGTTGAGCTATTTTTCGGAAAACATCTGGAGAAATCCGGATGTTTTTTCATTAGCTCTGTTCCCCCAAAGTGTTGATACGATAAATGCGAACATATAAACTGCTAGGTAGAGATACCTAGCGGTTTGTGTTTATGGACCAATTTCTTGATTATTTCCCGCCGAAACTAGCGAAGATTGCTCCAGAGCAATCAGCTTTGATTGAATCCATTACCGCTGAATATAAAATACTCCAGCAAGAATGCTGACACTGAGCGTTTCACACAAGCCAAACTAGAATCAACTACTGATTCAAATATAGTAAACACGACTACAATCCCAATGAAAAACCAGAACGAGTGGTAAACTTACTGAATGCCCTATCAAAAATGCTATCAGAGAATGAACGGTCAGTGAAGTATATCAGGGACACAATGGTTACAACACTTAATGATGAGGAAGGTTTTGAAGTAGTAGCTGAGACAGCATCAAAAGGTATGGATAAATACAAACATATACACCACTGGATATAAAATATGCCACCCAGATGAACTGGATGGCACATTTGAAACTCCCAATTATGACCTCGCAAGACGTTGCGACGGCGGAGGGCGAACATCATTAAGGACTTTAGGCAACGTTGGCAATCTCAGTTCACGTTTCCATAATGACGACCACGCATACGCGTATTCATGCTTGCCTCAGAACCCTGCACGTGGCTTAACCAATCCTCTGGCGTATGCTTGTTTTTGGGATATAGTATTTGAGAATACTTCCGTCAATCCCATTAGTTTACTCCCACCAACAAATATTTCAAGAGGCCTACAGGAATATTACAGCCCGTTGGCTTCTTTATAGGCAGTTAGAGCTCCGATGGCTTTTTGGTGAGCCTCTCGGACAGCAGCCAGAAGTTTTTCGTCTGCAGGGGCATTCTGGGGACGAAGTTGTTCTGTCAGTTCAATGGCAGCCTGCTGCAGCTGTGTAAATGCAAGATTTGCAGAAACACCTTTCAACGTGTGGGCGGCTCTGAATGAGGTTGCAATGTCCCCTGCAGCCACAGACTGTTCCAGAGTATTCATGGAATCGTCCCTCAAGTACATTAGCGAAAAACGTTCTACAAAGGACTCCTTCATCAAGCCGCTTAAGGCCTTATCAAAATCACCGCCTAACGCTTCGTACATCTCTCTAAGCGTCATATACACCTCCTTTACTTATACTCGACGATCTTGCCTTCGGCATTGTATTTCGCCAAGAATTCTTTAAATTCAGCTTCGGGCAAAGGCTTGCTAAAATAGTACCCTTGGATATAATCGCAAGACATTTCACGCAAGGCTTTGACCTGGGTTTCGGTTTCAGCACCTTCGGCAACCACTTTCATTCCCAACTTATGGCACATCACTATAATGGTTTCAATAATGTGCCTTACCTGAGGTTTCTGCTCCAGCTGGCGGACAAAGCTCATGTCTATTTTCAAGACATCGAACTTGTAGTTCATAAGCATGCCCAAGGAAGAATAGCCGCTTCCAAAATCGTCCATCAACAGCCACGCGCCCAGCCGTTGCATTTGCATCAAGACGTTTCCACGATTTTCTTTCAAGGCCGCAAAAGACGATTCCGTAATTTCGTAGCGAACCATTCCCGGACAAACGTTTCTGGATTCCAGGCGATCCAAGATATTCTGGATCATGTCCTTGTCGTAAAAATCCATCCAGGACAGGTTGACGGAAACAGGAACATAAGGCAATCCCTGGCTCTTCCAGGAATCAACGACACTCTCAACTTTTTTATCCACAAAGAGGTCAAGTTTTGAGATAAAGCCATCCTTCTCCAATGCAGGAATAAACAGGTCCGGACGGACGAATCCTCGCTCTGGATGAATCCAGCGAATCAAGGCTTCGGCTGACGCCACTTTGCCAGTAGCAACTTCCATCACTGGCTGGTAATAAACCTTGAATTCCTCATTCTGCATACTACGTTCAAACTCAGAGGTCACAACGGCACTGTTCACGTAGTTTTGAGACATCTGGTCATCGAACACGGCGTAAGGCTTCAAGTATTCGTCTTCAATGTAATTCAAAGCCAGTTTGGCTCGATCAAGAAAACCGGTCACCGTGCCGCCCTTTTCCAGATGTGCAACGCCACAACGGAAACGGACCTGGACTTGGCGACCGTTACGTTCCATCACATAGGAATTATTGTTGCTAACCACTAGCTGGTCGAGATTAACCCTCGACCTTTCTGCTACGCAGACAAAGTGGTCAGCCCCCATGCGGGCAACAAACAACGGTGCAAAGGGAGCGTGTTCCAAATTATGGGCGGCAAGTCTCAATATTTCATCGCCACCGTCTGTCCCCAGCAACGAATTAAGTGCCTTAAAATTTTTCAGGTCATACAGGAGAATGGAGTAATCTTCCCAGTTGGTGTGGCGATGGAAAAAATGATCTACAACCTGGATAAAGCCATTGCGGTTATAACATCCCGTCAGGGAATCTCGATACTCTCGTTCGTATAGACTGATGATATTTTTTACGCGGTGATGAACAATCTTATGATTAAAAGGCTTTCCAAAAAAATCCAGCGCACCCGAGTCATAAGCCTTGGACAAAGACCCTTCAGAACAATCGCTGGAAATAATAATCACTGGAATAGAGCTTGCAAGTCCTTTTTCTTGAAGAACTTTCAACAGCTCAAAACCATCCATATTCGGCATGACGATGTCCAGAAGGACCAACCGGAACAGGTACTTTCCTGACTCAATGAGCTGCAACGCCTCCACGCCATCTGCAGCTTCCACCACATCATATTCATCTTCCAGCATTGCATGCAAGACTCCTCGATTAATCTCGGAATCATCTACAATGAGGATTTCGCTCTTCACCATACACCAGCCCTTTTTTCAAAACAGAGCAAACAGCTAAACAATCTCACTATCAAAAGATAACACAATTTCTTAAAAAAACACCATATTTTTACTTTTTACTTACATTTTTCACGATACAGTCGATAAACCATTTATTCAATGGTTTGTTCTTGCAGTCATTCATACCCGCAGGTCATTCCACCAGGCATTCCGACAACAATCGTGTCATATTTGACTGGAAGCGGGAAGTATTTCCAAAAACATCAAGAACAAGGGCACGAGGGCTATTGTATAATGACTTGACTCCCTTGAACCAGCATTTGCATTCGGCATCCTGAGAACCCGCCTTTTGGCAGGTGGCAACAAAGGCTGATTGCATTTCACTTGTATAATTTTGAGGAAGGCAGGAATCCACCATCTTCTTGAAGTCTGCGTCGGGGATTTCCGTATCGTTTATCAGGGAATACTGCAACGAAGGATTCAAGATAATCTGGTGATAGGTGCATTCACAAATTTGCGATTCCAGTTTTTCCCCAAGCAAGCCATTCAATTCTTGACGACACTGAGAGACATAAAATTCTTTCACCTCAGGAGTTTTCACCAAAGAATTCAAAATTTCCTGCTGCATGGCCTGGTCCGCTTCGAAAAGAACCATATCTTCGTCTTCGTGAGCAAAGCCTGATTCCCAGAAGACAAACAACAATAACACGAACCAAGACACCCAAAATTTCATAAGCACTCCAAAGCTACACGACAAAAATACTTTATTGCAACAAAAATATCACAAAACGGCTCCCGTCATTGGCTGTTTCAGCCTATTTTTCACAATTCCAGAGAGTTTAACTCATTAAGACAATTCCCCTAAACATTTTATGTTCCTTTTACTAAATTATGGTCACTATGAGCTTAAAATTCGAAACCCCGATTACTGAAGTCCCGCTGTTCCACCAAGGTAAAGTACGCGACATGTACGACCTGGGCGACAGCTTCCTGATGGTCGCTTCCGACCGTCTCTCCGCCTTTGACGTGGTTCTCCCCACCCCCATTCCGGGTAAGGGCAAGATCCTGAACCAGCTGTCCCTCTTCTGGTTCAAGCAGCTTGGTATGAAGAACCACCTGATCACCGCTGACGTGAATGAATATCCGGAAGTGTTGAAGAAGCACGCCGACTATCTTCGCGGCCGCTCCATGATCGTGAAGAAGGCTCACCGTCATTCCGTGGAATGCATTGTCCGCGGTTACATCGTGGGTTCTGGCTGGAAGGACTACCAGAAGACTGGTCGCATTTGCGGCCATGTGCTTCCGTCCAACCTGCAGCTCTGCGACAAGCTTGAAAACGCCCTCTACACTCCCAGCACCAAGCCGGATGTAGGCCACGACGAAAACATCAGCTTCGAACAGACCTTCGACATCGTTGGCGAGCGTGTTGCAACTGATTTGAAGAATATGTCCCTGGATATCTACACCAAGGCTCGCGACTATGCCGCCTCCAAGGGCATCATCCTGGCTGACACCAAGTTCGAATTCGGTGAAATCGACGGCGAAACCGTCCTTATCGACGAAGTTCTCACACCGGACTCCAGCCGCTACTGGCCCGCCGATAAGTACCAGGTTGGCAAGAACCAGGAAAGCTTCGACAAGCAGTACATCCGTGACTGGCTGGAAACTCTGGACTGGGGCAAGTGCTATCCGGGTCCCGAAATTCCGGCAGACGTGGTGAAGAACACCCTCGATAAGTACATCGAAATCTTCGTACGTCTCACTGGCAAGCAGCCGGAACTGTAATAAAATAGACCGCTCGGTTCTAAACGCAGATACAGAACCTGCGACTGAACCTCGCTCTCACAAGAAACGCTCCGTTTATAACGGAGCGTTTCTTGTTCACTGGCAAAGGCTATTAAGCAGCAAAAAAGACCTGTCCTCGCGACAGGTCTTTTTCGTTCTGCGAATAAGCCGCCATTAAAGAATGTCTCTGTTCAGCAGTTCGCCGTGGTCAAGAGTCAAACGACGGAAGGGGCTGTTCATGTAGAAATCGGGGTTATGAGTCGCCATCAGCACGGTAGTGCCGCGGGCATTGATTTCCTTGAAAATCTTAAAGACTTCTTCTGCGTTTTTCGGGTCCAGATTACCGGTCGGCTCGTCAGCCAACAGCAGGTAGGGATTATGCACCATGGCTCGGGCGATTGCCACACGCTGTTGTTCACCGCCCGAAAGAGTGTAGGGCATAGCAAAACGTTTCTGGCTAATTCCCACCAGAGCAAGTGCGTCAAAGACAGCCGCGTTAATCAACTTGCTAGGAGTACCTACAATGCGTAACGCCAGAGCAACATTCTCAAACACATTGCGGTCCGGCAATAGTTTAAAATCCTGGAAGATGATTCCCATCTTGCGACGTAGGGACTGGATGTACTTATCCGCAGTATTCTTGCTGTCGTAAAGACAATCCTCGGTGAACTTCACCATCACCTGACCGCCACGCTCCACATCGGGACGTTCGTCCATATAAATTAATTTCAAAAGTGTGGACTTACCAGCACCAGAGTGTCCTGTCAAGAAAACAAATTCTCCCTTGCGGATACGGAACGACACATTGGAAAGTGCCTTCCAGTTTTCCTCGTAGGACTTGGTGACGTGGTTAAAATGAATCATGGAAAAGATTACTCCGTCAAACGGATTTCCACATGAACTTCCTTACGCCACTTCTTGACCAGTTCCTGAAGTTTTTCGTTTTCCAAGTGGGAAGCCGCCATCATCTCGATTTTTCCGAAATCTTCTTCCAGAGTCAATTCACGAATCTGACGGACATCATCCAGACGGAACAAATGATACGCTCCATCAATCAAGACCGGCTGGGAGACCTCGCCCACCTGAAGGCCGGCCACAGGATCCACGTAGGCAGGTTTCATTTCGTTTTTCTGGAACCAGCCCAGACGACCACCGGCGTAATTACTGGCTTTGTCTTCACTGAACTTTTTGGCAGCTGCGGCAAATTCTTCAGATGTCTTGATACTGTTCTTGAGGGAATCTGCCAGAGCCACAATATTTGCCGTATCCTTTGCCGTAGGAATGGTTCGCAGAAGAATTTGCGCAGAACGGACACCATCTTCCTTGCGGCCCAACACGCGAGCAATGTGCCAACCAAGGTTGGTCTTTACAGGAGTTGCCGCATACTGACCATTCTTCAGCAAATCAAGAGCTCGCTCAAAGGCAGGGTCCAACTGACCACGTTTGAAATATCCCAAGTCACCGCCCTTTGCGGCAGAACTATCCTGGGAATGGGCCTTGGCCAAAAGTTCAAAGCTCATGCCCAAGTTCAAGGTATCAATCAAAGCGTCGGCCACCTTACGAACGGAATCCACAATGGCGGAGTCAGGCACCACTGGAATCTGGATATGGCTCAACAAAACGCAGTTATACTGACGAGGAATGGAATCCTTGTAATCCTTGTAGAAGGCTTCAACTTCTTTTCGGGTCGGAGTAATAGAACCCACATGGCGTTGACGGACGCGTGTCATTTCCACATTTTCGCGAATCTGCTTGGAAAGCATGTCGCGGTACTGTGCCATACCCATGCCCAACTGGGCGCGGATGGCTTTTTCCAATGTGGCAAGAGAAATGTTCTGGCTAGAAGCCAAATTCTGCAAATGAGCATTCACACGCTGGTCCACCTCGGCATTGGTCACCGTAATGGAGTCGCGGTCAATGCGAGACAGAAGCACCTTTTCTTCGATCAATCGATCCAACACGTATTGCTTCTGCTGGTCTTCGGACATGGCCGAACCCTCGGGAGTTTCCTGGAAGCGATAAAGATTGCCCAG
Organism: Fibrobacter sp.; assembly: GCA_045600425.1. GTDB lineage: Bacteria > Fibrobacterota > Fibrobacteria > Fibrobacterales > Fibrobacteraceae > Fibrobacter. The sequence continues at coordinate 45,246 of JAZRXW010000011.1, read as the reverse complement.
AAATTCCGAACGCATAATAGGCTTGCCATCAACCACGGCGGCCACACCTTCCATAAGGACAGGTTCGCACAAGGCAAAGGAAGCCAACGCACAAATTGCAAAAGAAATACGACTAAGGAATTTCATCATTTATCCTTTTCACTAAACACTTTTACTTTTGAGAAAATCGGACGGGAGTTCTTCCACTGGTCCTTCAAGCGATTCATAACGGTTCGCTGGTGTTCAATCCAGGTACGTTCGCCAACATCTTCCACAACCTCGGAGTAGGGCAAGACATCTGCTGAGTCCAGACGGGAAACCACAACACCTATTTTGAGAGCACCGCCGCAAACCTTCATAGGCGTAATCTTACCCAAGGTCGCTGTAGCAAGATCGGGAATAAGGCAGCTGTCCGGCGTTACAGAAAGAGAGTCAAAGCGTTCAATTCTTTTCAGCAACCAGCTCTCGGGCGGAACAGATGCAAATGTCTTGGACTTGTTGTAGTTATAATAGTCGTTGGCATTGGCCCATTCCCTAAAGTAGAGCACAGCCCCGGATGCCACGGTCTTTCCGCGAAGGTAAAGCTCCGGATGATTGTTGTAGAAGTCGAGTTTTTCAGCATCGCTGACCATCATGGTATCCAGATATTTCTGGAGGTAGTAGTCAATCACCATCTTGCGGGCAGCGATTTCAATTTGAGCGTTCAGATAAGCATCGTCCAAAACACCATTCTGAGCAGCTTCCTGATAAATCACTTCCTCATTGATCCAGCGTTCCACAAAGGACATTCTGGCGTGATCGTCCAAAGATTCCCAATTGGGATACAAGCGGTGAAGATCGGATTCTTTAAGTTTTGTATCGCCTACAGAGACAACAATCGGATCTTCCTTGCCAAAAGGAATTTCACATGCGGTCAGAACCACAAGCAGCAAAGCAAAAAAGAAATAGGGTAAAAATTTCATCGAGGGAAAATTTAGAAAAATACGGACAGCGAAACAACAAAAGCTATTTCAACTTTCCAAAAAGACCCTTCAATTTCGTCAAAGACTGGGAATCCACTTCTTCCTGGTCGTCATTAGCCTTACGCTTGAACTTGAGAATTTCATAATCCTCCACCAAAGCCTTTGCCTGCAAGAACAATTCCGGAAATTCCGCATCGTCGGACGAAGTCCGTTCCAGCTTGAAAAGCAGCTCACGAGCCGTTTTTAATTCATGATCCTTCAAGAAACGAGACTTTAAGAAGGGACGGAACAAATCCCGCAGAACACGGACATCGAGCATATCCTTCATGGAATCACCGATATCGCCCCCTAAGGGTTCACCAAGAACAACCAGTTCAGAAACATCCTGAACTCTTTCGAACAAAGTATTTTCTTTCTGGTAGAGGATTACCAGCTTTGATACAAAGGGAGTGCATGCATCGTTGGCATGTTCTTTTCCCTGACGCATGGCAACGCTAAATTCGCGGAGGGCATCCCAACATTTTACGAATGCCTCGGCACCGATAAGTCCCGATTCATAGGTGGCGCGCACCAAAGCAAGCCGGGTTTCCTCATCTTCACTGCGGGTAGTTGCAGCCAGATTGCGGAAGTCCTTCATCTTTTTCCCGCGGGAAAATTCCAAACCGGAAAAGCGTACGCAGCGGTTAGCGTCCAGGTTGTCCGCCATGAGGGATTTGGCCACCCAGATTTTCATTACGGTCTTGAAATCATCGGCATAGACACCACCAGTTTCCAGCATATTCAGGCGGTCCGCAATAAGGGCGCTTCGGCTTTGCTCGGCGGACTTGCTGATTGATTCCAGGCGCTTGCGGAAGTTCTGCCAGAACTTGGATTCCTCGGAGGTCATGAGGGCGGATTCCCCCAAACGCCATCCAAAGCGAGCCTTTTCCAGCGGAAAGTCAATACCGTAGGTTACAACCACCGGGCGTACCGCCAAGAACAAACGGAAACTCCCCCACTCGGGAGAAAGTTCCACCGGGAACTTTTCTGCAACGCCGTTCTTGAAAACGTTCAAGTGTAGTCGCAAGTGGTTTTCCCTTTCCGGCGTTACCGTAGGGATATCGCATTCCAAGTCCTTCATCTCCCCGAATACTTCGTAAAGGAGCAGCATAGGCGCCTTGTGGGGAGAATCCTTCAACTTGTCGCAGAAGGCATCGTCTATTCGGGTACGGCGGCCCTCCATCTGCTTTCTGGAAGCCTTGGGCATTTCCCGCACAATGGAATCCACCATCCATTCCCGCCATTGATGGATCGAAAGTGCCAGTAACGCCGGGGTGGTTTCCGCCAGCAGGTCAAAGGGGAACTTAAGAGTAATACCGTCATAGCTCTTGGTGGCATCAAAGACCATCTCGCCTGTAACCATGCGGGCGACAGAAGAAGAAGGACGGCCATTCCAGTCGAAACCCATAATGCGGAAACTTTCTACGGAACCGCCGTTTTCGGCAACCGGCTTTGCATCACGGGAATTTGCGTTGCCGTCACGAGAACCGTTGCGATTGGCCGCACGTTTATCACCCAGCCCGCCAAAATCCATGTGGTTACTAAAGCCACTGTCCGTATAGCTGACGCCTGTTTCGCTCTGGTCCAGCCAGAATTTTTCATCAAACTTCAGCCACTGATCGCCTTTTTCCGCCAAGTAGTTTTTCAGAGTGCGGATGGAATTGACCTTAGGAGCGATTCGCACATAATAATCCACAAGGGCATCTTCGTGAGGAGCCAAGCCGAACTGACGCTTGCGGGCTTCCAGAGCATGAAGATTTTCCACCACACGCTCATTATGAGTCATAAAGGGGAACGGTCTTGCAATATCGCTCATGACTACGGCATCACGCCAGAAAATCTGGGCGCAGTCTTCGGGATTGACTCGGGCGTAATCCACCCGATGGCCGCGACTGATTACAAGCCCGCGGAAAGACACTTCCTCCACCGCTTCCACAAAGCCTCGTTCCTTGTTCCAGACGGGCGCGTACCAGCGACGGGTACAAAAAGGTTCCGCCACCTGCATAATCCATTCCGGCTTAATTTCAGCACCCTTGGTCAAGAAGGTTCGGCTAGTTTCGCGGACTTCCGCACTGAAGAGCCATTCCACGCCCTTGGCGTAAAGATCGCTGCCGGGGAACACATGGGTCTCGCGGCCACTGACCAGGCGGTAACAGCCGTTTTCCAGATCCTTGCGGGCAATGCCACCAAGAAAACCAGAGAGTAAAGCAATATGCAAATTGTCGGCATGGAATGTTTTCAGGTCGCAAACGCGGTTTTCGAACTTCGCATCCAGAATGCGACCGAACTGTTCGTAGAGATCAATCCATTCGCGGCAACGCAAAAAGTGGAATGAATTCTTGTCGCAGAACTTACGCAGCTTATTCCAGGACTTTCCATCCCATTCATCACAGAAGGCATTCCACATGGAAACGTAGGTCAGGAAGTCGCTCTTGTGACCAGCAAACTTCTTATGGAGACCGCGGACACGCCCGCGTTCCGGTTCTTCGTTGGGAACCACTCGCGGGTCCTGAATGGAAAGTGCAGAACACACAATCAAGGCGGGCTGCAGAACACCAGCGTCGCGTGCACGCAACAGCACCGCAGACAAAGCCACATCCATAGGCAACTTTGACATTTCACGGCCCAGCTTGGTCACCTGACCGCTGGCGTTGTCTGCCGTCAAGGCTCCCAGTTCAAAGAGGGACTTGTAGGCACCGCGGAAAGCGGAATGAGGCGGACTTTGCAAGAAAGGAAAGTTCTCCATTTCCAGGCCAAGACTGCGAAGCTGAAGCACCACGTTAGCCAGGTTACTGCGACGGATTTCCGGTTCCGTGAAGTCATCCCGCTTTTCAAAATTCTCGGGAGAATAAAGCCTGATACAGACGCCAGGCTTCACGCGGCCTGCACGACCTGTACGTTGGCGGGCGCTGGCCTTTGAAATTTCTTCTACAGGTAGCCCCTGAATGCGAGCCTGAGCGTTGTAGCGGGAAATGCGGGCCATACCCGTATCCACCACGTATGCAATGCCCGGAATGGTCAGGGAGGTTTCTGCAATGTTGGTGGCGAGCACCACACGAGTCTTACCAGTGGGGCGGAAAATCCGACGCTGTTCCTCGGGACTCATGCGGCCATATAACGGCAACACATCAAAGCTGGCAGCATCCAGATCGGGTTTTAGTTCATTGGCCAAGTCCTGAATGTCACGCTCCGTCGGGAGGAAGCAAAGCAAGTGATCCCGATGGCGGCTTTCCAAATCCAGAATGGCATCCCGGGCTTCTTCAATAAGACCGGAATCGCCCTTTCCGGAGGCGTCACGACGGTTATCGTCTTCGTCATCCCAAGGACCGCTAAAACCCTTGCCCCAGGGGTTGCCCTTGACAGCACCTTGTCCGCGGAAATAATACTCCACATCCACAGGGAACGTGCGGCCTTCCGCTTCCAGCACGCAGCTGTTATCGTAGAACTTTTCAAAGAGGGCGGCATCCAGAGTTGCAGAAGCCACAATAAGCTTGAAATCCGGACGTTGCTTCAGCACCGACTTGAAAATTCCCAGAAGGATGTCGATGTTCAAGGAGCGTTCGTGAGCTTCGTCAATGACGATGGCGGAATATTGCTTGAAAAGTCTGTCGCGACGAAATTCCTGCAGCAAGATACCATCGGTCATGACCTTGATGGGAGCGTCGTTTGTTCCCTGCTCCCAGAAACGGATTTTCGTGCTGACCAGTTCATCCGCCTTCAATTCTTCGCGAAGGCGATCCGCGATGGACATGGCCGCCAGACGGCGAGGCTCCGTAACGCCAATCTTGAAGGGCGGCTTACTGGATTCTTCACTTCGTTCAGAATGACGTTCGGCGTCATCCCTGCTTTGTGCACCTCGTCCCTCGAACCTCGTGCCAGGAACCTGAATAAAATATTCCAGCAGGAACTTGGGCAACTGCGTCGACTTACCCGAGCCTGTATCCGCCTTGACAATGACCACCTGATGGGAATCCAGCAAACGCAGGAAATCTTCCCGCTTCTGCACCACGGGAAGTTCAGGATACTCAATCTTTAAAGCAGATAAATCCATCATAATCAATGAAAAATGAATAATGAATAATTAACAATGATATTAATGGCGCTTCGCGCTCTATTTATAGCACCGTAGGTGCCTTTATTCCAATTGTTAATTATTAATTGTTAATTCAAGGATTAAAATCTCCGATTTTAATCCTTGATGTGTCCGCACTTGTCGCAGGTGAACTTGTAGCTGTTATCCGGATCCACCACCATGACGCCGTCGCATTCCGGGACTTCGCAAGGCAATTCGCCAGGCATTACTTCGCGGTAAGTTTCTTTTTCTTCATTCATAATCAAACCTTCAAATTAACGTTCCAAAGATAATAAAGTCGAGAGTCGCTGATACAAAAAACTAAATTTGCGCAGTCAAAACTCGTGTACACCCAAGATAACTATGGAGCGTCAAATGTCCGAAACGAAATACACCAAATGGGTCGCCTGCTGGGGAAATGCCACATCCATCACAGACCGTACCGCAGCCGTTTACTCCAAGGACATCATCCTCCGTTACCCCATTCGAATCTGCTTTTCCGGAAGCAAGCTAAGATTTCGCTTTTCCAACCTGACGGGAACGGAACCCATCGAAATAACCAATGCTTTTGTAGCAAGAGAAGGTCAGACCAGCGGTAAAACCCAAGAACCTGTGGCCATCACGTTTTCTGGTGTACAAGCGATTCAAATCCCGCCAGGCAAGGAAATCGAAAGTGACGAAATTCCCTTCGAAGTCACCGCCGGCGAAACCGTCAATATCAGTATGTATTTTGCCGGTTACACACAAATGAACGCAGGCACCCTCATTACAGGACCGCTTTCAAACGGCAAGTACGCCTACGGAAACTTCGCCACCGCAGAAGAACTCCCCGCCGACCTGACCCGCAATACCAACTGGTTCTATTTTCTCAACACCGTAGATGTACTGACGGAAGAATCCAACCACGCCCTGGTCTGCTTCGGCGACTCCATTACCGCCCAGAGCTGGCCCGATTACCTTGCCCAGCAGGCCTGGGACGCAGGCATCCGCAACGTGTCCATCATCCGTCGGGCCGTCAGCGGCACCCGCATCCTGCGGGAATACAACTGCATTACCTACGCAGCCTACGGGTTAAAAGGCGCAACCCGCTTCCCCATCGAGATGAACGTGGCAGGTGCAGACACAGTCATTATCCAGCACGGCATTAACGACATCATCCATCCCGTTGGCGTAGAGGTGAACAAGTTCCGCCCCTGGAACGACATGCCCACTGCAGCAGATCTTATCCAAGGTGTCCGCGAAATTTATGTGAAGTACGCCCGCAAGTTGAACCTTAAAGTTTACAGCGGAACCTTGCTACCCATTTGCGGGTGGAGAACCTACAACGAGAACCGCGACGTCATCCGCAACGAATTCAACCAGTGGCTTCGCACTTCCGCCGACTTCGACGGTTGCGTTGATTTCGACAAGGCGGTCCGCAACCCCAACGCCCCCGAAAACTTTGCCGAAGGTTTTGACTCTGGCGACCATCTGCATCCCAGCGAAAAAGCCTACCAGGCTATGGCTGCAGAAGCATTAAAAACAGTTCTGAGCAAGTAAGCACCGACAAACACACTCGAACCAGCATCCTTCCAACATTTTCTGCAAACAAAGAACCCTGTAACTTACACAGTTACAGGGTTCTTTGTAATTCGCTTTACGCTATACTCGCCTTACTTCACCTCGAAGTAGTAGGTCTGCAGAGTCTTGCCATCCTGAGACAGGTGGAGGATCTGCGGACCCTTAGGCAGATTACCGGTAATTTCGAAGAGGTTTTCTGCACGGTATTCAACCTTCAGTTCAACCTTCTTGGACTTGTCAGCAAAGAGAGCCTTAGCAGCACCTTCGGTTACACCCTTACAGTCCGGATGATCAGCAACCTTGCCTTCAACAGCAGGATAAGAAGCAGCGATCAACGGAGTGGTCACAGAGCTTGCGTTCACATAGAGAACATCAAGACCGGCTTCTACGATACGAGGTGCGTTGAGAGCCAGCATAGCAGAAGCGGCAGCCTTCGGCTTGGCAGCGGGCTTCGGTGCCGGAGCGGGCTTAGACTTCTTCTTAGACTTCTTCTTGGACTTCTTGGGCTCGGGTGCGGGCGCAGCCTTCTTCTTTTCGACCTTGCCAGGAACCTTTGCAGCGCCAGCAGACAGGTCAGGAATTTCGATGTTGAAACCTGCAACGGAAGCGTCACCGCAATCCAGCTTGTAGTTCACCCAGTCACCGCTGGAAATCTTTTCGGGAGCCTGAGTCTTGGACTTGTACAGACCCGGATCAATCTTGTTGTCGTATTCGTACAGGGTGACGGTGAGGTTCGGATTTGCTTCAGTAGTTTCAATTTCGTACTTACTGTTCACATAGCCGGAACGCTTAGCGCTAATGGTGTACTTACCCACAGGAACTTCTTCGAAAGAGAACTTACCAGAACGGATTGCTTCACCCTTGGCAGCATCCTTCTGATACTTGGGGCTATGGGTACCGAATGTGGTGTTAGGCATCCAAACAGTGGGAACTTCAATATTCTTGCCGGTAAAGGGGTCAATCACAACGCCATCGATGGTACCAGTCTTTTCGCAACCGGTCATTGCAATAGCAACCAGAGCAGCGCCGCACAAGGTCAAAGTTTTTTTCATGATAATTTATTCCTCTTAATTTAAAGACTTTTCAAGTATAAAAAAAAACCTTTCACTTGGTGAAAGGTTTTTTGAAAAATCTCTTAAATATTTCAGCTTTTTAAGCCTAATTATTAAGCTTCTTCTTCCTTAGCAGCAGGAGCAGCCTTGCGGGTCTTGCGCTTTGCACCAGTGATGTTGCCAGCGAAACGCTTGTTGAAGCGATCGATACGGCCAGCGGTATCCACGCGATGCTGCTTACCAGTCCAGAACGGATGGGTATCTGCAGTAATTTCGAGGGAGATCACACTGTATTCTACACCATCGATAGTCTTCTTTTCGGCGGAAGACTTCGTGGAGCGGGTGATATATTCTTTACCCGTATTCGCATCGACGAACACGACCGGTTGATAGTTAGGGTGGATACCTTCTTTCATTGTATACTTCCTGTGAAGTTATAAGTTGTTTGACCAAATTTAGAAGAAAAGCCTAATTTTGGCAAGGCAAATATAGTATTTTTGGAGTTATGAAACTGAACTTTACAGCAATTTTACTGCCCATCGCCCTTCTTAGTGCCTGCGGAAACGATTCTCCCGTGGCAAAGTTTATCGTGACGGACAAGAAAATGGTCCTGGAAGAATGGCCCGACGAGAACTACATCGCAAGTCTTGACTCGATTCTGGCAGCAGAACCTGTAAAGAAAAAACAGGAAATCACCACAAATATTACCATGAACGCCCACAAGGCCCCTATATTCCAACTGCCACCCCAGGTCACCGGCAAAAAGGATGAAAAGGGAAAAAAGAACACGGACAAGAAAGCTGCGAACGGAAATTCCAAGGGACCTGTCGTCTCTAAGAGTCCTGATGCAGGAGCAACCAAAGCTAACGGCAGTGCCGCCGAAGATTTCGCCAACCGTTTTACGAATGGGCTGGCCAAACTGCAGTCCGACCCCAATAACGCAGGTCTCTACCGCATGGTTACTGCAAGCGACGGAGATGACGTCGTCAAGTTGCTTCGTCGAACTTACGGATCCGGAGCAAATACGCTCCCCCGCTTTTTCGTGATTAGTGCGTTAAAATCCGTCAATCCAGGACTGAATTTGGAAAGCCTGAACGAAGGCGACAAAGTTCGGGTTCCTAAATTATAACGCAAGGGGTTCCACCCCTTGGAACCCTGGCCTGCCATGTGCAATGCACATGCCTAGGGCAAGGGGACTATGCCCCCTTACTATCCCCAGAACATTAGGCACAATCCGTTGGGTTTTCTGCGGGTCAATAGCGGGTTTTTCGCAAGGGGTTCCACCCCTTGAAGCCCTGGCCAAAGAGAAAAAAAAAGACGAATCTTCGATTCGTCTTTTTTCATTTATTTGTTGTTCTAAATTGCGGGGATATTAAAGAACGCCCTTGGAACTGGGCACGCCCTTTACATTTCGGCTAGGAGCCACAGCCATTGCAACAGAGCGGGCGAAAGCCTTGAAGATACTTTCTAGGCAATGGTGGTTGTCGTTACCGTAGAACAGTTCTACATGCAAGTTCATACGAGCGTTTTCGGCAAGGCTCTTGAAGAAATGTTCAAACATGCTGGCTTCGATACCGCCGGCCATGGCGGCAGGGAGTTTCACGTTCCACACAAAGCCAATGCGATTGCTAAAGTCTATGCACACGCGGGAAAGAGCCTCATCCATCGGGACAAAGTAGAAGCCGTAGCGTTCAATTCCCTTCTTGTCGCCCAGACATTCAACGAAAGCCTGGCCCAACACAATGGCGATGTCTTCCATGCTGTGATGCATGTCCACATGGACATCCCCATGACAGGTCAAATCCAGATGAAAGCCTCCGTGGACCTGGAACAAATTCAGCATATGGTCCAAGAATCCGTTACCGGAATTAATCACACCGGGAGTGCAGTCGTCCAGATTCAAGGTAAGGGTGATATCTGTTTCACTGGTCTTGCGAGCGATGCTAGAAGTACGCATGGGTATACCTTTAAATTACTTGAGAATCTGACCGCCAAAAACACGGAACTTGATGACACGGCCAAACCGTGCTTCTGGGAAAGGCGTTTCTACACCGTTCAGAAGCATCTTGGAAATGGCCTTCGGTTCGCCGATGGTCACATACAGAGTGTCTTCGGAACTGTAGGTGGACTTCGCCCCGGACTTAGAAATATTGAATTCCTTGGCGAAACGGTCGGAATTTTCGCGACGCTTGATCCCAACCCAAGATGTGGTTGTACCGGAACCCACAAGTTCAATGGTCGTCTTATTTGTAGGGGCTGCCACTTCCTTCTTGGAGTCAGAAGAAATGAAAATGGTTGCAGATGCAGGAAGAGCGGAGTTCTTGACAGCTTCATCTACAACTGCCTGGCTGACGCTCACATTGCTTACGGCGGAGTCTTTCTTGACAGAGGAAGAATCCACTGTTTCGACAGAAGAATCCTGAACGGCACCTTCGGGCATTTCTACAGGATCACTCGAAGTCGTATCCTCGACGGCCACCGGTTTTTCTGCGGCAGGCTCCGTCTTTATAAAATCAAAGCTCTTGACATCCAGGTAGTGAGAGGCGACCAGGAACCCTAGTCCGATCAAAATAATAACAATGGGCACAGCCTTGCTACGTTTCTTGATTTCACCTTCCTTCATGGGAGCAATCTTTCCCGGCTTGGAAACATCTTCGAAAGAATCGTCGACGACCTTGCCAGTTTCTGCAGCATACCATGCCAAAACCTTCTTGGGGTCCAGGTTCAGTTTTGCACTAATGGAGTTCAAGTATCCGCGGACATAAGCCTCTACGGGGAACACCTTCCATTCGCCAGCTTCAATAGATTTTAGATAAGAAACTGTGACCTTGGTCACAGCGGAAACTTCTTCCACAGTCATTCCGCGTTCGGAGCGGATTCTTGCAATATATTCACCAAGGCGTTCATCAGAACGCTTGTCTTCAACATAGTTCATACTTCTACCCTAATCTCTCCCAACAACTGTAATGTGCGCGCCACGGGCAGCCCCACCACATTGTAATAGCATCCGTTTATAGACTTTATCAGCCTAGCTCCGGCAGTTTGAATACCGTAGGCACCCGCCTTGTCCAGCGGGTCCTTAGAATTTACATATTCTTGAAGTTCCTGGTCAGAGTTATTTCTGAAAACTACCTCTGTTTTTTCTTCTGATGCAGCTAAAAGCTCCCCGTTTCGGGCAATAGCTACTCCTGTAATGACTTGATGCCCTCGATTATTGAGAGATTCAAGCATTTTTAAGGCATCATTTTCATCTTTTGGCTTTCCAAGAGGTCTGCCGTCCAGAAAAACCAAGGTATCAAAACCAAGAACAATAGAATCTGCTTCCTTGCGGGACACAGCCAAAGCTTTTACGGACGCATTCTCCCGCGGGAAATCCATGGGATTGTCCGATTTTGGATTTTCATCTTCATTAGAAACCACAACCCGAAAATCAACACCGATTAACTTAAGAATTTCTGATCGGCGGGGAGATCCACTAGCAAGGACAACTTGATTCTTCATGGGACCAAATATAGCTTTCCATTACCCCAAGAAAAAAAACGATTCCATTTTTGAAGCCCATTACAAAGATTTACAGAAAATGTAATCTACAATCAAACATATACAAATTATGTAAACAAAACACTTTTTGAAAACAAAGATAGGGTATTCAAACACCTCATTTTGCCAGGATCCTTATTTCAAAAACAAGCAAAAACGCCAGTTTCTTTACAAAGTTTGACATTTCTCCATAATTTGGCACGTCTTTTGCATAATGGAGGCGAAAACAAAAATCAACAAGACTTGTAAAAGTCAGGAGTTCATTATGAGCAACCAGAATAGAATGGCATCGATTCAAGAAATCGCATCCGCCCCCGCTGAAGGCCTTATGGCAGCAGCACCCGCTTCCATCGACATTTACGGAGAAGACGTATTCAACTCCGAAGCCATGAAGGCTTACCTCCCGAAGGACGTTTGCAAGAAGCTTTTCGCTACCATCGAAGGTGGCGTTGCTCTTGACCCGAGCATTGCAGGCGAAGTAGCTCACGCCATGAAGAAGTGGGCTATGGACCGTGGCGCAACTCATTTCACCCACTGGTTCCAGCCGCTCACCGGTTCTACCGCTGAAAAGCACGACTCCTTCCTGGAACCCGAAGGCGACAAGGCCATCATGGCCTTCTCCGGCAAGAACCTCATCGTTGGTGAACCGGACGCATCCTCCTTCCCCTCCGGCGGTATCCGCTCTACTTTCGAAGCCCGCGGCTACACCGCTTGGGATCCGACCTCTCCCGCCTTCATCAAGCGTCACGGTAACGGTGCAACTCTTTGCATTCCTACCGCATTCTGCTCCTACACTGGCGAAGCTCTCGACAAGAAGACTCCGCTTCTCCGCTCCATTCAGGCTCTCCAGAAGTCTGCTGACCGCTTGATGGGTCTCTTCGGCGTCGAAAAGCAGAAGGTCACCGTCACTCTCGGTGCAGAACAGGAATACTTCCTGGTGGACAAGAAGTTCTACCTGCAGCGTCCGGACCTTTACCAGGCTGGCCGCACCCTCTTCGGTGCAGCTTCCGCTAAGCACCAGCAGATGGAAGACCATTACTTCGGTTCTATCCCGGCTCGCATCCTGAACTTCATGCACGAAGTTGAAGATCAGCTGTGGAAGCTTGGCATTCCGGCCAAGACCCGTCATAACGAAGTGGCTCCTGCCCAGGTCGAACTTGCCCCTATGTTCGAAGAAGTGAACCTGGCCTGCGACCACAACATGCAGATTATGGAAGTGCTGCGCAACGTTGCCGACAAGAACGGTCTCGTCTGCCTCCTCCACGAAAAGCCCTTTGCAGGCATCAACGGTTCCGGTAAGCACAACAACTGGTCCGTGAACTATGGTAAGACCAACCTGTTGAACCCGGGTAAGGATCCTCACCAGAACGCTATCTTCCTCACCACTCTCTGCGCAGTGATCTACGCTGTAGACACCCACGCCGACTTGCTGAGAATGTCCGTTTCCGGCGCTGGCAACGACCACCGTCTCGGTGCAAACGAAGCTCCTCCGGCAATCATCTCCATGTACCTCGGCGACCAGCTTGCTGACGTCGTCGAACAGCTGGAAAAGGGCGAGCCCAAGTCCAGCAAGCAGGGTGGCGCAATGAAGCTCGGTTCCGACATCTTGCCGCCGCTCCCCCGTGACGCTACCGACCGTAACCGTACTTCTCCGTTCGCCTTCACCGGCAACAAGTTCGAATTCCGTGCACCGGGCTCCAGCCAGTCCTGCTCTGAACCCAACGTTATCCTCAACACCATCGTTGCAGAAGCATTCGACGTCATCGCCGACAAGCTGGAAAAGGTCAGCAAGAACAACTTCCACAAGGAACTCCAGAAGCTCTTGCAGTCCATCATCAAGGAACACAAGCGCGTTATCTTCAACGGTAACGGCTACACCGACGAATGGGTTGCTGAAGCAGAAAAGCGCGGCCTCCCCAACATCCGTACCACCATGGAAGCACTTTCCGCTCTTACCAAGAAGGAAAACGTGGCTCTCTTCAAGAAGTATGGCGTGTTCAACAAGGTGGAATTGGAATCCCGCTACGAAGTCAACCTGGAAGACTACCACAAGCGTGTTGATATCGAAGCCAAGGTCGCTTACGACATGGCAAAGAGCATCGTTCTCCCCCAGGTAATCAAGGCCTATTCCGAAGCCCTCAAGGTCAACGAAATGGCAGTGAACCAGGGTCTGGTTTCTGTGGACGCATACGCCAAGGAACTTGGTGAAGGCTACAAGGCTCTCGTCGACGAAATCGCCGTCATGGAAAAGGCTATCGCCGGCAAGCATCAGCTGAAGCTGGAAGCTATGATCTCCCTCCGCAAGGTGGTGGACAAGCTGGAAGGCATCATCTCTGACGAACAGTGGCCGCTGCCCAAGTACAGAGAGATGTTGTTCATCTACTAATGAAAAGCATGGCCACCCGTCGAAGGTGGGTGGCCCAATGTCACTTCATCTACTAATCGCGATCGGGGCCGCCCGCCCCACCCAAGATTGAACCTCATAATGAAAAAGCGCGGATCGAAAGATCCGCGTTTTTCACGTTACATTCACCTTTTCAGACAAAATGGGGATAAACCAACCCCAAAACCACGATTCAATCCCCAAAAAAAGCGATTTATGTTAAACGTTTTTCCAACCAAAGCAAATTTATGGGGATAAAAAGCACACGACAAAGCTCATTCATCCCCATACAACCCCACCCCTCCACATCGGAGCGCCTAATTCAACTCATTTCAACAACCTTATTCGAAACAAATGGGGATAAATCAACCCAAAGCCACGATTTAATCCCCATTTTTTCAAAATAGCTAGTGCTAAAGCCCGATATCCTTCTTAAACTTCTCGGTAAAAATCTCCTGAATCATCCTATAGGGAACAATCACAGGAATTCTTCCATCGGCGTGACATGTGAGCGGAAGCGCCCATGTGGAATACAGAAATTTCACTCCGGAAAGAGTCAAGGACGGTTGGAAATTTCCATTGAGCATATCGGCAGTCGCCTTACGGATTTCACCTCGCCCTATGCGGCGTCCTGTTTCATACCCGTAGAAATTGTAGATTACATTATCTGTAATCATATCAATTAGTTTTTCCCTGAAACCCGGTACAAAGACCGTCGTATCCATTATATAAGGCTCACCAACCGCGATGATGGTATAATACTTTTCGCCGGGTCCCCCATTGCCGCCACATTGATAGTCACTAATCTGCTGGAAAGAAATCCAGCGGGACGTCTTTTCGGTGGGCATGGCGTAAAAATACCCAGAACACCCGCAAACTTCATCCCGCCAGCGTTTACCATACCGGGCCTTAGCGTCATTCCACCACTCATGCGTGTTTTTTAAATCCCCCTTCATCATCTTGTCAAGTGCCGTTTGGATAGATTTTCTGTTCACCACCTTAGGAGCGTTCACCCCAAAAAGCTGGGATAGCAAAAGCCGATCAAACTTGGAATCCGCTAACGTATCGCAAGGAAATTTAATGGGATAAACAAGTTGATAACTTCCAGAAAAAACGGAGTCCCTATAGGATGCATTAAAATTTTCAGAAAAGATCATCCACGGGTTAAAACTGCGCAGGAGAGCCGAGGAATCATAAACAAAGAGAGGCTTAGAAACAGAATCTTTTTCAGGGGTCGCACTCGAATCCAAGACGTTCTTCACAGCCATCTCAGGAACAGGCTTTTCAATCGGTTTGCAAGCCACCTTCGGCTTCGAAGGCGTCAGCAAGAACCCAACGCCGAAATATCCAATCACCGCCGACAGGACAAAAATAGCGATAAAAAGCACCTTCTGAGTTTTATTTTTCATTCAAAAATTTCCTTTTTAATAGCCATAATAAACATACGGCACAACATCGGATGAGACTATGATAACTGAGCAGCGACTCACCATATTCGTGGAAGCTTCATTCCTTACGCCGTTATTTCTAAGCATATTCATAACTTCGGTAGACTTGATAACGTTACTGACGTTCTTCTCTACCAGGGAATACGACTTGCTAAGGCCAACAATTTCGCCGTCCGCATTGTGGAGCGGACCACCGGACATTCCTGGAATCAGCTTGGTGCTGATTCGATAAAAAGACTCAACACCGTCCACATTGTCTAATGCCCGAATCCTAGAAGACAAGGTACGTGTTTCATAATCCTCATAATCTGGTTTAATATATCCAAAGGATTTCACTTGATCCCCCACATCCGCCTCATGACGCATCAGGGGACAAGAAGATAAGCTGACCTTATTGGACTCTTTCAATCTCAAAAGAACGAGGTCCACATCAACATCGAAATCAACAATCTCCAATTCGTGGCACTTGTTGTTTTTTCGATTTAGATAGCAGGCATTGCCATATTGTTCAACGACGTGATAGGCGGATACGATGTACTCGTCATTTACGGCAACTCCCGTGCCGTTTAAGTAAGTCGCAGATGCATTCATGCAAAAAAACATGAGCAAAGAACAAAACAGTTTCTTCATATTTTACCTCCTAGTGTTTCTAGTCGCGACATTCGACTTCAAAGAAGACGCATTCATTTAATCACAGCGCCTAGCCCACTTGTCATATCGGAGATTCAGAGGAATTTTTCAAAAAGAAAAAACATTTTTCACACTACAAACAATTACATTATACGTAAAACAAATTTCTTGTTTTACATTTTACGAAATACAAAGACTTTTACATTTCTTGTTTTTCAAACAAAACACTGATTTTGTGCGTTGGCATAAATATTGCATATATAAAGCCCGGAATTACAAATATTGTAACAATAAAACACAAGGAACTAGCCGCAAGGCTTAGGATGTTATTATGGCTCAGCAATATCAGTATAACGGCAAGACGAAATTCATTATTGTTACCGGGGGTGTCATCTCCGGACTTGGCAAAGGGGTAGCAGCAGCGTCCATCGGGGCGCTGCTTTCTGCTAGAATGAAGGTGGTTCCCGTCAAGTGCGATGGTTACCTGAACACGGACCCGGGTACCATGAACCCTACGGAACACGGCGAAGTTTTCGTGCTGGACGACGGTGGCGAATGCGACATGGACTTCGGCCACTACGAACGTTTCTTGAATGTGACCGCCAAGAAGGACTGGAGCCTGACCATGGGCCGCATTTTCAAGATGATTCTGGACAAGGAACGTCGCGGCGATTACCTGGGACACACGGTGCAGTTCATCCCCCACGTTACCGACCTTATTAAGGAGCAGTTCTACCGCATCGCCGACCAGGAAAAGGCAGATGTCCTTTTGATTGAAATCGGCGGTACCGTCGGTGACTTGGAAAACCAGTTCTACATTGAGGCAGCCCGCCAGCTTTCTCACGACGTGGGCCGCACCAACGCCATGTTCGTGCACCTCACCTACGTTCCCATTCCCAGTGGCGTCAACGAACAGAAGTCCAAGCCCACCCAGATGTCTGTGCACGACTTGAACCGCTTGGGCATCTATCCCGAAATTGTTATCGGCCGCTGCGAAGAATACATCAAGCCCCACCTAAAGGAAAAGATTGGTTTGTTCTGCAACCTGCCTGCAGACCACGTGATTTCTGGCGTGGACGTGCAGCACGTTTACGAGTGTCCCCTGGTTTACGATGCAGAAGGCATTCCCGAAATTCTCGCCAAGCGCCTGAACATTTACGCTCCGCCCAAACTGGATCAGTGGAGCAAGCTGGTGGAATCCCTGAAGCGCAATTCCGTCACCCCCCGCAAGACTTTGACTGTAGCTATCTGCGGCAAGTACATGGCTCTGGAAGATTCCTACGCTTCCGTCGTAGAAGCCATCCGCCATTCCTCCGCCCACTTGGATCTGCGTGCAGACATCCGCTGGGTGGATACCGAAAAGGTGGAAAATGGCGAAATCTCAGCAGCTGAAGCTTTGAAGGGCGTTGACGCTGTCATCGTTCCGGGCGGTTTCGGCAGCCGTGGTATCGAAGGCAAGGTCATGGTCATCCAGTATGTCCGCGAAAACAAGATTCCCTTCCTGGGAATTTGCTACGGTATGCAACTTTCCGTGGTGGAATTCGCCCGCCACGTCTGCGGCATGAAGGGCGCCGGCACCGTGGAAATGGAAAGTGCTTCCTACCATGTGGAACAACCGGTCATCGCCTACCTGCCTGGCCAGGAAAAGATCAAGGACATGGGCGCCACCATGCGCTTGGGCGGTCACGATATCCTGATCAAGGAAGGTTCCAAGGCCCAGGAAATTTACGGATCCGCTGTAGCCCGCGAACGTTTCCGCCACCGCTACGAAGTGAATCCGGAATTCGTTTCCCAGATCGAAGCTGGCGACCCCACTGGAGCAAATCCGCAAAAGTTGATTTTCTCCGGCAAGGCTTCTGGCGAAGACATCATGCAGATTATGGAACTGACGGACCACCCCTACTTCATGGCCTGCCAGTGCCATCCGGAACTGAAGTCTTCCCTCATTCACCCGGCACCGCTGTTCCTTGGACTGCTGAGAGCCGCCGACGAACGAGCCTAACGTCTCAACACGTTCAGGTCCCATCGACAAACGAACCTTGCATAGCAAACCTATGTAAGGTTCTTTTGTTTACATGAGGGTCTATTTTACATTTTCTAAATTTGTGCCGCAAAAAAAGAGAGCCCTATAATGAACTTTAATGATTTTGGAAAGTACAATCAGTTCAAGGAACAGTTCGCCAATATGTCTCCCGAAATGAAGGAACAGATGATGAAAATGGCGAAGGAACAGATGAAGATTCGCATAGGCGGATTCTTCAAGAAATGGTTCGCCCTGCCGGTTTTGACCTTGGCGGCACTTCTCCTGGGCGGAGCCGTAGGAGCCCTAATGGCGTTCTTTGGACAGGTCCTGTTGGCTGTAGGCGACTTGCGCGATGGACAGCCCTTGTATTTTATCCCCGCATTGGCCCTTGCGGGTGCGGCAATTTTCCTTGCCTACAAAAAGTGGGGACGTGGTGCAGAGCGGGGCATGGGCGTCGTATTTGCCGTTGGTCAAGGCAAAGAAAACCACATTCCGCTTCGTTTGATTCCCATGGTTGCCGTCGGCACTTGGCTCACCCATTTATTTGGTGGAAGCGCTGGTCGTGAAGGTGTCGCCGTACAGATTGGAGCAACCCTTGGTCATAACATCAGCAAGAAATTCCCTTTTGAAAATGCAGGTCACATCATGCTGGTGGCTGGCATGGCCGCAGGCTTCGGCGGATTATTCCAGGTTCCCATGGCAGCAACAGCTTTCGCCTTGGAAGTTTTGATTGTGGGGCACTTGGATTTGATGGCCCTGCTCCCGGCAATTGTGGCGGCCTTTGCGGCCTGTAAGGTTTCCAGTATGCTGGGGCTGGAAAAATTCAGCGTGGACTTGAACGGTCTTTTAGGGACTCACGGCGGTGTCGACGTGGCCGGTCTTTTTATGAGTAACGGCACCCTGGACATAAACTTCATTGTCAAGCTCGCTTTGATTGGCGTTCTGTTTGGCATTGTGGGCGGAGGTTTTGCAAAGCTGCTGAGCCTGGCAAAAAATCTTTTGGCAAAAAAATTCCCTAACGGTCTAAAGCGCATCGTCATTATGGGAGTTGTCCTTTCCGTACTCCTTCTGTTGCTTTGGCAGGGGCGTTATTCCGGCCTGGGAACCAACTTAATCGACTTGAGCTTCATTGGTGCAGACGGTGTCGCCACCGGCATTCACAACTACGATTGGATTTTGAAAGTTCTCCTGACAATCCTCACGTTGGCAGCCGGATTCCAGGGCGGCGAAGTAACGCCCTTGTTCAGCATCGGGGCAACCTTGGGCGCGGTCGCTGCGACAACTTTCGGACTCCCCTTCCCCTTGGCCGCAGCCCTTGGCTATGCCGCGGTTTTCGGAAGTGCCACCAACACCTTGTGGGCACCTATCCTCATCGGTTGCGAAGTTTTCGGTTTCGGAAGTTTGCCCGCATTCTTTGTGGTATGCGTAGCGGCCTACGTCTGTAATGGAAATCAGTCCATCTACGCACAGAAGAAACTGAAACTGAAGTTCTAAAAAAAGGGACTCTTAAACAGACAAGAAAGCATCGCTTACGCGATTGATTGTTCGGGTACAAAACGACAGTTTCTGAAGAATGAACGGTGTATACATCGAAATCACAGACGTGTGCAATTTGCATTGCAGTTTCTGCCCCAGCGGAATGCGGGACAGAGCTACCGTAAATTCGCCAGCGAGCTCTGCAAATGCAGCATGTTCCACCCGCACGTTCATGCCCAGCGATTTATTTGAGCGCTGTATTTCTGAAGCCGCGACAGTCACCGAACAAGTGTACTTTCATATTCTAGGTGAACCTACCCTTCATCCGGGATTTTCATTGTATCTAAAAAAACTGGAGCTGATTTCCGCAAACCGTACCGACGGAAAAAAGTTGCAGTTGAATCTCACCACCAACGGTACCACCATTGAGCGGGTCGGCAAATCCATTCTTGCCTCTCCTGCTGTTCGCCAGGTGAATTTTTCCACCCACGCCTATGCAGAATTACCCCTTAACGAAGCCGCAGAAAATCTCCAGAACGTTCTGGATTTTTGTCGCATGGCCGCCGTGGAACGTCCCGACTTGTACATCAATTTGCGTTTGTGGAATGTGGGCGACGAAAGTTCCAACGCGTGGAACAACTATATGCTGGAGCAGGTAAATAAAACCTTCGGCCGCACAAGCTCCGCTGACGAGAACGTCGCCGCAGACGAAAACCGCGCTCCCATCACCTTGAAGCATTTCTGCAGCCGTCATAAGAGTTTTCTAGTGGATGGTCGCATTTACATCCATCAAGATTCCCGATTTGAATGGCCTGGTTTAGCGGAAAGTTTAAAGGTTAAAGGAGAAAGCGATTCAAGAACCTACGAGAGACAGCCTACATTCCCTAAGGGAACTTGTCGAGCTTTAGACACTCACTGTGCCATTCTTCACGACGGTCGCGTGGTGGCCTGCTGCTTGGATCATAGCGGTCAAATCACCCTGGGACAAATTCAACAAGATTCCTTGTCGAATATACTTGCATCTCCCCTTGCAATAAATATTAAAGAAGGCTTCGCCAATCACGAATTACGCCACCCCTTCTGCCAAAGCTGCACCTTCTGCAAACGATTTAAGTAATCAAAAAAACGTTCCTAGATTCTTCGCCCATGGGCTCAGAATGACACCTAGGTCCGCAAAACCTTGAAACCCTTTCCAATTTTTTCTACATTACTCCGCACGAAAAAGACAGTTCGAAAACCTCCTGTCTCAAAACAAAACTAGGAGCAAAAATGACCGAAAATAATTCCGGCCGCACCGACGCCGAACTTGAAGGCGTCACTCTGCTTGGCAATCAGAATACCAAGTACAAGTACGATTACGATCCCGACGTTCTTGAACGATTCCCCAACAAGCATCCAGACAATGACTACATGGTCATGTTGAACTGTCCGGAATTTACATCTCTCTGCCCCAAGACCGGCCAGCCGGACTTTGCAGAAATTCGAATCAACTACGTGCCGGACCAGTACATTGTGGAATCCAAGTCCCTGAAGTTGTACCTATTCAGTTTCCGCAATCACGGTGACTTCCACGAAGACTGCGCCAACATCATCATGAAGGATCTGATCAAGCTTCTGGATCCCAAGTACATCGAAGTGGAAGGCATTTTCACCCCCCGCGGTGGCATTTCCATCTACCCCTTCGCCAACTATGGCAAGCCGGGTACCGTGTACGAACAGAAAGCAACCGATCGCCTCTTCGCAAGCATCGACCGCAGAAACTCCTGGAAATAATTAGTAGGAAGCAGGCTTGGGCATTTTATCGTCTCAAGCCTCATACCTCACACCTCAAAGCATCCCAAAGGGATGCGACCTCATACCTGATATGAAAAAAGCAATCGTCCTTTCTTCGGGCGGTGTGGATTCCACCGTCTGCGTGGCAATGGCTGTAGCAAAATACGGCGCAGAGAACGTAGCCACCACCTCCATCTTTTACGGTCAAAAGCACAACAAGGAACTGGAGTGCGCACGCAAGGTCGCAGACCATTACAAGCTGGCACACTATGAATTCGATTTATCCAGCGTGCTACAATTTTCAAACTGTTCTCTACTCACACAATCCACTCAAGCCATTGAACACAAGAGCTACGAGCAGCAAATCGCAGATAACAAGGCCGCAGCAGTCGCCGCCCAGACTGCAGCCGTACAGTCCAAGCCCGGTGTAAGCCAAGATTCCGGTGCAGGGCAAACTGCTGCCGCCAAGGGAAAGGTCAGCACCTACGTTCCCTTCCGCAATGGCCTCATGCTCAGCGTCTGCGCAAGCCTCGCCCAAAGCATCTTCGAAAATGATGACGTAGAAATTTACCTAGGTGCCCACGGTGACGATGCCGCGGGTAACGCCTACGCTGATTGCAGCGAAGCATTCGTAAACACCATCAGCAAAGCCATCTCCATCGGCACCTACGAGCAGGTTACTGTAACCGCCCCCTTCGCAGGACTTTCAAAGGCAGACGTGGTCAAGAAAGGTCTAGAACTGAAGGCACCTTTTGAACTGACCTGGAGTTGCTACGAGGGTGGCGAAAAGCCCTGCGGAACATGCGGCACCTGCATTGATCGCGCCCGTGCTTTTGCCGCCAACAACGCGGAGGACCCCGCTCTATGAAAAAGACCAACGAAAACTTGATTCTTTTGAACATCATTTTCACGGTGGGTCTGGTGATTTCCAACGTAGTTACAGCCAAATTAATGTACACGGGAATCAGTTTATTCGGCAATGCCGTAACGCTTCCTGGCGCAGGCGTCTGCTACGCGTTTACGTTTCTTGCTACAGACATCATCGGTGAAATCTGGGGAAAGAAAGAAGCCAACAAGGCGGTTCTCTTCGGCCTTGTGGGGCAAGTATTCGCCACCCTTCTGATTCTACTCACACAGCATCTTCCCGCAGCAGATCCCGCCATGCAGCAAAACTACGAAAGTCTGCTGGGACAGAACTGGGTGTTCGTTGTGGCAAGTCTCGCCGGCTACCTCATTGCACAAAAATGGGACATCTGGATTTTCCACAGCATCCGCAGCCGCTACATCGCAAAGCACGGCGATACCAAGCATCGCTGGATTTGGAATAACGCCTCCACCATGACAAGCCAAATTCTAGACACCGTGGTCTTTATCGGCATCGCCTTCGGTATCGGTTTCGGTTGGCTGTTCCAGGCAGAAATGCGTCCCGCACTCCTTTCCATGATGATTGGCCAATACCTGTTCAAAATGATTCTTGCCGCCTGCGACACACCAATCTTCTACCTACTCACAAGAAACAGCAAGAAAAAAGAAGAACTGGTTCTGGAAGAATTCAAAATTTAAATCAGCGACATTCGCAAACGGTTTACTAAAAAAATTTCAAATACGTGCAGGATAACAACTGCACGTTTTTTTATTTTTCACCTATGCAGTTTTACACCACCATCCAGGACATGACCGGCGTTTACGAGGAACAGCCTTTTATGAAAGAGCTAGAACACACCGCAGGTACACAAAAAACAGCCAAGATAAATTTCCCTGTTTTTGGGATGGACTGTAGAGACATCTGCGGTACGGACTGCTACTGCGATGACGAAGCCCAGGCTGAAATCAACTGCAAAATGGATAACGTTCTTTCCAGCATCAAAAAAATTCCCGACGGAACCTCAAACGACAAGCACATTCCAGGAATTCATTTTTTCGACAACGGCAATTACCACTACATGAGTAAGCTCTGGACAGACCGAATTCAAGAGCCCTTTGACCTCGTGGTATTTGACCACCATCCCGACATGCAGCCTCCCCGATTCGAAGGAATCCTCAGCTGTGGCGGCTGGGTCAAGGAAGTTCTGGACAAAAACTCATACATCGGAAACATCATTCTTGTCGGCGTGGCAGACCACCTTATTGAAGAAATCAAGAACGAACCTTCTGCAGAATTTGAGAAGTATGCAAACCGCGTGACCTTCATTCCCGAAAGTTCGCTAATTGACGCACAGGAACAAAATCATTTTTCATCGCTTCTTGAAACATTTTCTGCTGCCCTGACCCGCTCTGTATATATTAGTATCGACAAGGATGCGCTTTCCATAAACGAAACCGTTACGAATTGGGATCAAGGCAGTCTGACATGGAGCCAGCTCAAATCCTTTTTGCAGAAGGCTTTTGAAGTTAGAAATGTTCTTGGAATTGACATTTGCGGCGAACGGGCCCGAGAACAGGATTATGCAAACGGCATGGACGAAGGAACCGCAGACCAAGTCAACAACCAGCTAAATATTAATTTATACAAAACAGTTGTTTCTTGTTTTGAAACCTCTTTTTTATAAATTAGGTTACTAAATACATCTTTCCGTCTCATTTAGTAACCCAAAACTTAATTTGTACATAACAAAATTAAAGAAAAATAAGTACCACATCTTAAATATTTGACTTTTATCAGTCCCAAACAAGGTCCATCGTTTTTATTTTCTTCTATTTTTGAAAATTCCCTCGCTTTTTTATTAGTTTGTATAAAATCCAGGTTACTAAAATCAAAAACAGAACGCATTTAGTAACACTTTTTCCTATATTTGGATTATCCAGAGACTCACATGGCCTTTAATTCTAGCAACAAATTCAACAAACGCCCCCAAGGCAAAGTTGGCAGTTCTCACGGCATCGCCCGCGTTATATCCAAGCGGGGTTTTTGCAGTCGCAGCAAGGCCGAGGCTCTTGTTCGCGAAGGATGCGTAAAACTCAATGGGCGCCTGACAAGAGACCCAGACGCCCCCGCCCGGGAATCAGACAAGATTACGGTCAACGGCGTTCCTGTCGTGAAAAACGAAAAAGTCTATTTCATGATGAACAAGCCCCGTGGGGTGGTAACTACCGCTAGCGACGAAAAAGGCCGCGAAACTGTCATGGACGTTTTCTCCCGGCAGTACGCCAAGCTTTATCCCGGGAAGTCGCTCCCTCACATCGCACCCGTAGGTCGTCTTGATGCAGCCAGCGAAGGTCTGCTGTTGTTCACCAACGACACAGAATGGGCCAACAGAATCATGGAACCGACGCAGAATAAATCGCAGCACATCAAGATTTACCGCGTCCAGACCAAGGGAAAGCCTTCGGAAGATGATCTAAAAAAAATGGAGGCCGGATTTACCGTACCTCCAAGAGTCTTTGGTGAAGCAGAAGAATTTATGCACGCCGTCTCTGCGAAAATCCATAGCGATGGCGAAAAAAACTGCTGGCTAGAAATCCACCTGGACGAAGGCAAGAACCGCGAAATTCGCCGGATGCTAGCCCACCTGGGCTATGAAGTTCTGCGCCTAGTCCGCATCCAGATTGACAACTTCAAGCTGGGCGATCTAAAGCCCGGACAAATTTGCGCGGTCCAGTTTTAATTCCAGACCCGAAAGCATTGTCCTTCAGGTCAACCTTACTTCTTCTTGTTCAGACGAAGAACGCCACCCTTGTTAAATTCCGGGGAATCCTTCGGGAAGGGAATCTTGGTTTCCTGACGCAACACGTAAACTTCGTCATCGCCCCAGTCCACCTCACTTCCGGATTTTGCGGGAATACCATCGCCAAAAATCGTATCGGCAGCCAACAGCAAAGCTTCCTCAGGATTTTCAATCGTCTTTGAAATGCTCAAGTCCGGCAAGGCAAAGCAAGCCATGCCCAAAGTGTAAAGTGTGCCCTCGTGTTCCACAAGATTAATCCACGGGTCCATAGGATATTCGCCGTCGCCCACCTCATCACGAAATCCTTCAACACTCCAGGCTGTTCCCGATTGTTGCATATAAACGCCCTGAGCACCAGCGGTGAACATCTTAAGAATCGCCATATTTACTTGAGTCACATCTTCGATGGACTTAATTTCGCCCAAGAAGAACAGCAAAGATTTGTGTTGTTCAATGGCGGTTGCAGTTTCTGCAGAAATATCCTGATGTTCCTTGAAAATATCTACAAGACCGGGAACCGCATCCTTGCGAATCACGTTAAACATGACACTGCACCCAGGAATAATTACGGTCTTTGCATCGGCAGCAATAGAAAGGGTTTCTGTTACGGCAATGCTATCGGAAACACCGCAGTTCATAGGAAAAGCTAAAATAAATTGGGGCATAAACTACCTTTTTTACCTTGTCAAAATTAACACTTCTGTAAACTACTATTTCGTTACCGAAGCTACCGCATCGGTCAAGAGATGACAATCCCTAGATTCCGGAATACGAACATTTTCATCCTTGATACATTCCAGCAGAGAAACTTCGTCCAGGGTAGATTCTTCAAGGCTTCGGGCGTACCCCGCCTTGCTAAGATCTCGGGCAAGGATGACTTGTTCGTATTGTCCAGGTGTAGGAACAAATACACATTTCGAACCCAAGACAGCCATATCCATCACGGTGCTGTAACCGCCGCGGGACACAACCCAGTCTGCAGAACGAACTACCTGGGCAAACGTTTCATCGGGCAGATGCGAAAAATAATCCACGTTTCCCTCGGTCCAAGACTTTAGTCCCACCGCGGGACGCCCCTGGATAATGGCGTGCCTGCCAGGAATTTTCAAGAATATTTCCGCCAGTTTCTTCTCAAAGCGACTGCGGGCAGGTTCCACTCCAGAAACCACCGCCACGAACTTGTACTTCGTAGACTCGCTAAACCGAAGCAAGTCCGCAGGAGCATCCGCAAACGCATCTTGCGACGCAGCATCCTGCAGGGAAAACCTTGACAACGCCCCCAAGAACTTCATAGGCCGCGGGCAGCTACTCACATGGGAAAGTCCTCCCGCGTAGCCCGGTGCATCAGGAAGATCCGGGACCCAAACTTCATCAAAACGCCTCATCACCGAGGCATGCCAAAGAATGCCTATGGTTTCCAAGTAGGAGAACACCGGCGGAAAAGCAATGCGAAGTTGGTGTGTCATATAAATAGACTTCGCCCTGCTGCTATAAAAACCAAAGCGATTGTCGGACACCAGCACGTCGTAGTGAAAACGTTCCACCATTTCTTCGGCAAAGTGATGTTCAAAACGCATGACCTTGTTCAGGTGGGTTCCGTTTTTAAATAGCCACAGTCCCATGTTATATCCATTCTTAGGATACACAACATTGTAGGAAGGCGCTAAACGCTGGCGCAACTGGGGAAAAGCCCTGCGGAAAAACGCAGCATTGGATTTAACCACCGCAATTTCTACCTGGGCACCCTGTCGCAAGAATTCCCGAATAACAGGCACGCACCTTGTTGCATGCCCTAAGCCCCAATCCAGTGGAGCTACCAAGACTTTCAACGGGAAGCCTCCAGCCAAACGTTAGCCCAGTCGCCATGGTCGCAGTCTTTGTTCCCACCCATGTCTATGCGCAATTCCAGATGAGTTACGCCCTTGACATCCACATGAATGTTTTCCTTTTCCATGGAATACATCCGCTTGCTGCGGTAAAGTTCACGTCCATTGCCCAACACAATAAAGCTGGCACCATCGCCGCAGGCACTTTCGTCATCTAGACCCACTGTACCGTGAAGGACATCAAATGCACCAGGCAAGGTGTACCGGAGAGACGAATTGGCATGGGAACCAACACCGAAACGGTAAACCTTACCATCTAAAGTCAACTGATGGTGTTCCACAGATTCGTTAATGCCCGGGTTGCCCCAGTCCTGTTCGTACCCGTCCATCTTCAAACTGGACAAGAGCTTGTCGCCCTTTTGGTCCAGGAAGAAATACTTTTCCAGTTGCAACGTATCGCCATCCGGCATGACACAGGACAAGTCCACCTCGTTCATGCCATCGCGAATTTTAGAAGAATCCAATGCAACCGTATCCACATCAAGATTTAGCAACAGTTCATCCTGGGCTTCGCCGTTAATGACAAAACCGCAGGTAATGCCCTCGGGGAAATTTTTATTCACCACAAGGGAATTGTTCTCCATATCGCTGACAAAGAACTTTTGCTGGTAGTCAGACACGCCCTTCTTTGAAAGGACCTTGTAAATAGCCAAAGGATAGCCAAACATCTTGGGCTCCAGAAGCACACGTTCGTGCTTATAATCCTTCAGTATTTCATCCATCTGCTCCGTGGTCTTGAAACCAACCACACGGCTCTTGCGGTTCAGTTCGCCATAGCCATCCTGACCACGAACCAAGTAGATATTTCCTCCAGAAACCTTCATCTTCATCGCAAAAGTTTCCGTGCTCCAGCCCATAAACGTCCGTTCACTGTAGGAGCTGTGACCGGAAGCCAACATCTGCCAAGGCCTTGCATAAATAAAGATGGAATTTTCAGGATAGGATTCCAGCACTCGGTCCAGGAAATCCTCTTCCCCCAGAAGTTTATTCTTGTAATAAAGCATGTTATTGCGGTAGCTATTCCCATGGTAAACCATAAGGCCAATGGAAAGTCCGCAGGCAATTACAGCCACAATCATTCCTGCTGCAGAAACACGCATCTTGGTGGTAAACTGCAGCAAGTCATAAAGTCCCAAAGCCATAATCAAAGCAAACAAGGGCAAAGCCACCAGTACATAACGCTGGTTGATATCGATGGTAAAGGTACCCGATACATTCAGAAGAATTACAAAAATCTGGAGGCAGAACAAAATCCCCAACAAGGCTCCACGCCAGTATTTTTTCCACACCACCAGGCGAACCAAGAGCCACAGTGTCGCCACCAAAAGAATTACCGTAAATGTAGTGTAGAACGGATTCTGAAGGATGCCGCCAAAGTTTGAATCTTTCATGGCTTCAATGGGGCCGTCACCAAACAGTCTCATATTCAACATGATTTCCAGATTCGTCTTGAAGTTAAAAATGAAATTTTCAAAGGAATGGGCAGCATGTTCCCCGCCCTGGAAATCGTAGCCGCGATAAGCCGCCATTGTATTTACGGACGGCCAGCTTACTGCAATGACTGAGGCCACAAATAGCGGCAACCTATGGAACTTCTCCAGGAAATACTTGTAATAATACAGGGCGAAGGGGATAAAAGCAAAAACAGTTTCCTGACGAGTCTGAGCAAAGAAGCCAAGCAAGGGAACCGTCAGCAAGAAGTGCTTCCAAGTCACTTTATTAGCAGGGACAAAAGCATACCAGGCCATCAAGACTGTCAAAAGGAAAATGTAAAGGACCTCAGTCGAAGCTGATCTGGCCTGCATCAGGTAAATGGGCATTCCCCCGAGGAATGCAACTGCAGCCAGGGCGGCCCCCTCATTGGGTTCCATAATGATTTGCTTTTCTACGCCCACCTTTCCATTCACTGGTTTTGTCGGGATTTCCAGAACCTTCTTGCGTTGCATCCACTTGGCTAACGCAAAGAAGAAGAAGAACAGACTAAACAGATAGAACGGATAGTTCACCAGCAGGGCGGTGTCACGGTTTGGTTCCATGAAGTTAAAAACCAGGGAATACACAAAACCTAACGCCTTGCCCTTGAAGTTGTTCACCTCCGTCACGCAATTCAAGTTTCCATCGAGCCATTCGCCTTCATTACAAATGCCGCCAGAATGCTGGAAATACATCTGGAGGCCCATGGATTCCCAGCTAGTTTCATCACTGAGAACGCGGTGGGTGTTTCCGATGTTATTGAACATGAACACCGAGAAAACCAAGGCAACCACCGCCAGGGCGCAAATGGACTTGCCCGAAGGTCTAAAGCCAGAAAAATTCCTGTAGATAAACGGGAGATTGACCGCCACGCCCACCATCAAAAGAATAAAGGTAATCAGGATGGAGTAATACCCCAAGCTAATATCTATGCGTCTTGCAAAAGGGACCGAAGAATTATCAAAAATCAAAAAGGCGACTACAAGAACAAGCAAAGTGAGGCCGAAGGCCTTCACCATAGTAGGCAACTTGCCATTGTCTTTCAAAAACGCAATTATCTTATTCATAGGATCAAATTTAGAAATATGTATACAAAACAAAAAAGGAAACCCACGAGGGGTTCCCTTTTAACACCTTAAGTTTCAAGGCGATTAGTCGTTGATGGAACGATTCTTGATTCCAGGAATCTTGTGCGGTCCCTTCTTAGACGGAGGAGGAGGATTGGTCAGACGAATCTGGACATCATCACTCTTCAGCAATTCGCGAGAAAGCTGGCCGCGATCAGACAGAGAATAGTGATCCTTGCGTCCACCAGAGTGAACCAGGAGATCTGCACGTTCGTAGGGCTTTTCGCAGCTCAGGGTGTAGTTGAAGTTATACGGATCCTGGTCGATAACGCAGCAGTTGCCATTGTCGCAAAGACGCTTGTTATAGTTGGGCTTGCGCTTTGCCTTGATGGAAAGGCTTGCCTGAGAATCGTAGTCAAGACCGGTGCGGAGCTTACCGTGACCTTCCTTGATCACTTCGTTGGAGGAAGTGCGGGAAGAATTCAACTTCAAGGTAATCTTTTCGGTGGGGCGATCGCAACGCAGAGTGTACTTGGAAGAACGACCGTCAATGTGGAGATCGCAGCAGACATCATTGTCGCAAAGACGCTGGTCGATGTCACGCGGAGGTGGCGGCGGAGGAGGGGGTTCTTCCTTATGCTTCTTGCCACCATTTCCACTAATATTGATTGTGATACCAGCAAAGCTCAAAACTGCACTGAGACCACAAAAAAGAGCGATACGAGAGATATTCATTTATTCTCCTTTTGTGTTTTGTTACTCATCGATAATATAGTATTATTTTACGAATAAAATCAGCAACAACCCTACATTATGTAAGTTTTTATTATTTCAGATACACCACCGTGGTTGTTATCACATAGGGTAATGTAGTTTGCAACCTTTTTCGCGGTGGTGGCAGCATTTGCCATCGCAACTCCCACTCCAGCAGCCTCAATCATGGGGCAATCATTTTCTTCGTCCCCGCAGGCGATGGTATTTTCCATAGGAATCTTGAAAAATTCAGCCATAAACCGAACTGCATCCCCCTTATTGGACTTCAAATGGGAGAATTCCAGCATTTCAGGCTTGCTGAAAACATCAAAAAGCTTCCCCTGGGTGAATTTCCTCATCTCGGAGCGGAACTCAATTAGAGAAGAATGATCTGTAGGAGTAATGACGTTGACCTTAATCGGCGGTTTCACTACCACGTTTATGGGAGCATCGGGAACCCCGACGCCACCTGCAGGAACGGTTTTTCCAAAATACGTCCGTATGTCGTCCACCACCACATAGTCCATCTGCATAAGCTTGCAGTAATTTTTCAGCTGTTCCGTTTCGTACTCGGAGACCACCAGATCGCCGGCATAGGTGTGGGCGTGAAACCAGCAAGAATGCGCCTCATCCATAATGAACTTGACAGAATCCACAGGAATATGGCGGGTCAAGATAGCCTGTTCCGTAGCGCAATCGTAAATCAAGCCACCGTTAAAGCTAACCAGAAAAAAGCCCGGCTTGTAAAAGCCATACTTCTTCGCCAGATTTTTGGCACTGAACAAGGGACGTCCCGTAGTAATGACAAACTTGTGACCCGCCGCAAGCATAGACTCAATTGCGTCCATATCCTGCGGCAATATGGTCTTTTCGTCCGTAAGGAGCGTTCCGTCCAAGTCTGAGAAAAGAATTTTCATGGTTCAACCTCGCTCACCAACTTTACAGCTGGTCAAGGAAGCTTTCGGCATCCAGTTCGTCCAATTCCTTCTGGAGAAGGTTCAGAGATTCATCGGTCAAGGCTTTTTTGGACGTTTCCGCTTTAGTTTCCTGCGTTATATGAGACTCGGATGTAGCGGCGGCGTTATCCAGCATGCCCATGAGAGCCTTAGCGACTTCGGGAGCCACCGCATTACGACTGATGGCGGCATCAATAGCCCTTGTCAATTTTTGACGGAACCCAGAGAATTCCTCCTGGTCCAATTCACCTACTTCCCCATGACAGTAGATTAACGGAGTATTACAACGAGCACAGCTGAACACCATGGTATTTGCTTTTTCGCTCTGGAGTTCCACATCAAAGGAACCCCCACAATGGGGACATTCAATATGCAATAGATTCATGAGCACCAATGTAGAAAAAAGTCTATAACCAAAGGTCTAATTTTTTGCAGATATTCTACAAAGTCGGCACAACAAAACCTCTTCGCTTTTTTAAATTTAAGCCACTAAATTTCGTGTTTATGTGTTCTTGGATTACATCATTCTTTTTTATCAATTTTCGTTTATAAAACACCCTATATTACATTATGCTCTGTCAGTGGCTATTCCATCTTACCAACATTGATTTCTTTGACGGTCGTCTGTTCCGTGCAGGTGTCGCCGCCATGCTATCCATCGTCATGGTCCTGTTCTTCATGCCAAAGTACATTCGACTTTTGCAGGGACTAGACGCTACCAGCGATTTCGACAAGGATGGCAAGACAAAATCTCCTCCCATTATGGGAGGTCTGCTTCTCGTGATTGTTGTTGAAATCGTCTCCCTGCTGGTTTGCAAGATGAACGGTTACACCATCTCGACTTTGGTCGTCCTGGGAGCATTCTCTGCAGTTGGTGCCATCGATGACATTGCCAAGGTTCGTGCCAAGCGACTTATCAAGTTGGGCAAGCTTTCTGCCGCAGACTATATGGACAAGGCTGACGGCATTTCCAGCTCCCTTCGTCTTTTCCTCTATTTTCTCTTTAGCCTGGTCGTAGCCATTTTCTGCTACAAGTTCATTCCCGAACTCAAGGGAAACCTGACAGTCCCCTTCTTCCCCCACGATGTTTTACAGATTCACCTGCCCAACTGGATCTTTGTAGGATTCATGACCTTTGTTATTGCGGCCTCCGCCAACGGCACCAACTTTACCGACGGTCTGGACAGCCTTGTTTCTGTACCTATTATGACCAGCATGATCTTTGTGGGCCTGGTAGCCTACGTTAGCGGCAACTTCATTTTCAGCCAATACCTCAGTGTCCCCTACCTGCCCGGCTGTGACGAATTGTTCCCTCTGGCCATGTCCATCGCAGGATCTCTGCTTGCCTACCTGTGGTTCAACAGCCCTCCTGCAGAAATTTATATGGGCGATGCCGGTTCTGTCGGTTTTGGAGCCGCCATCGGCATTATGTTCATCTTGGTTCAGGCAGGTCTCTTCTACCCTATCGTCTGTATCATCATCATCGTGGAAGCATGTTCCGTTCTTTTCCAAATTCTCTGGTTCAAGATTACCAAGAAAGCAACAGGCACAGGCAAGCGCATATTCCTTTGCGCTCCGCTCCATCACCACTATCAAAAGAAGTGGGACGGACGTTTCCCCAGCAAGCCCTTGATGAATTCAAAAATCGTGTGGAGAATGCACTTGGTCAGCATCTTTGCGCTGATCGTTTCCATGGTGATATTCTTTGGCATTAGATAGCGCTTCGCGCAGGTTATGAGGTTTGAGGTCGTTCGGCTTCGCCTCACTTTGAGGTATAAGTTATATGAATGGATTGATTGACACCTTGAACAAAGCGGGTCAAGAAGATTTGGCTAAGCATTTGGAATCCCTGGACGGCGAAGCTCGTAAGCATCTGGAACGTGATATCGCCAGTCAGGATTGGGAAGAATTGAAGGCTCTTCACGCAGAAAAATCTGCAGCAAGCCTTTCGGACAATGTATCTGCCGACCTGAAGCCCATGCCTTTCAAGATCGGCGCAGACGACCTGCGCTACGACTTCTGGAAAGAAACCGGTGAAATTCTTCTTGGAAAAGGCCAGGTGGCCGCTTTCCTGGTGGCTGGCGGTCAAGGTTCCCGTCTAGGCTTTGAAGGTCCCAAGGGCATGTTCGACATCGGTCTTCCCAGCCACAAAAGTTTGTTCCAGCTTCAGGCAGAACGCCTCCAGAACTTGGCAGCCCAGGTAGGACATCCCATTCCCTGGTGCATTATGACAAGCCCGCTGAATCACGAGGCTACCGTCAATTTCTTTACCGAACACAACTTCTTTGGAATGGACCGTAACAACATCCGTTTCTTTGAGCAGGGCACCATTTGCGCATTGACTCCCGACGGCAAGGCAGTTCTTGACGGAGAAGACCACCTTGCGTTGGTCCCCGATGGAAACGGCGGTTGCTTTAGAGCCCTGGCTCAAACCGGCTCCCTGGCATGGCTCATCGAAAGAGGAGTCCGTTATGTGTTCTTGTACAGCGTGGACAACGCTCTCTGCCGCATCTGCGATCCGGCTTTCATCGGAGCTCTAGCCAACGATAACTTTAGCATGAGTGCATCCAAGGTGGTCCATAAGGCAAACGCCCAGGAAAAGGTCGGCATTTTCGCTTTCCAGAACAAAAAGCCCGGCGTGGTTGAATACAGCGACCTCCCCGAAGAATACCGCGATATGACAAACCCCGACGGTAGTCTGACCTTCGATGGCGGTAACATTGCCATTCATTTGTTCCGCATCGAGGGACTACGCAAGCTGCAGACCAGCAAACTCCCGTGGCACACCGCCCGTAAGACCGTCTGCGGCATTGAAAAATGCTGGAAGTTTGAGCAGTTCCTCTTTGACGCATTCCCGCAGTTAGGTTCCATGATGCCCTTCGGCGTTATTCGTGAAGAAGAGTTTAGCCCGGTGAAAAACGCAGAAGGTAACGACAGCCCGAAAACCGCACGTACCATGATTGGCAAGCTTCATCGCGAATGGCTCGTCAAGGCTCATGTGGAAGTGAACAAGAAAAAACTTTACGAAATCTCCCCCACCTTAAGCTACGCCGGCGAGAACTTGAACCGTCGCGTATTTGAGCGTGAACTGGGTAAGAGTATTCTGGAATTCGACGAAGAATAATCGAATACACGCAAGACGTCAAAAAGAGGCTTGAAATGAAGAAGGAAGCTTTCAAGGATTACTTGAATGAACTGAAGCATTTTCTTTGCAAGTCTCTTTTTTATGGTGTCATGTGCCTGCCCGATTCTTATTTTGAAAAGTTATTCCAACGGGTTTATCCCATCTACAAAGCCCTCCACAAGGATCGTGCCTACGGACGTGTGGTCAAGCATTTAAAAAATGCAGCGGCACATCACCCGTCAAGGCAACTAAAGCAAGTATCCCCCCGAGCTATTTTCAGGGGAATTTTTTGGAATGCCATCGATTCTTATCGCGGACTCGCAAATTTTCATAGTGTGTCCAGTCGGGTGGTCTTTGAAAACAAGGACATTATTCGAGAAGCCTTGAAACAAGGTCCTATAGCCGCCATTAGCATTCACCAAGGTTCCTTTGAACTGTTACATCGCAGCCTCTGTCGTTTTAGTAACAACGTCCACCTAGTGACCGACACCTTAGGAAACGGCGAAATCCGAAGAATTATCCAGGAGCTTCGCAGTAACCCCTGCTTGACAGAATACAGCCCGGAGGAAAGCCGAGCGCTCATCCGCAATTTGTTCAAAACCCAAGGAATTTTAGCAATGGTTTTTGATCAAGGAAAGCATACCAAAGGCAACAAGGTAACACTTTTCGGACAAGATTCAACACTCTACTTAAGGCTCCCCCTGCTGGTTAATCAGATGGGAGCAGGAATCGTGACCTTCAGGACATTCACCAAAGGAAACCACCGCGGAAAAATCGTCATCCGATTTGAAAAATATTATCCGCCCAAATACGATTCCATCAAACAAAAAAGCGACGCAAATCTTGTGGAAAGCATCGCCAAGGAAGTAGAAACCTGGATTGCCGAGCATCCCAGCGAATGGAGCTGGAATTACCACGGAAATTTCCGCGCTTAACATTTAATATAAATTTACACTTCAATCTTTCCAGATTTTGTATATTTGTGACCGCAATCACACGGGAAATGGTTGCGAGGAGAACAAATGAAGTCAAAACACAACTACGCAACGTATTTTGCGGCTGCTACGGCAATCCTCTTTTGGGTAGGAATCGTGCTCGCCTGTTGCGGTTTCAGTCTTAGCTAAAACAACTAAACTTTCACGTTGAAGTATTCTATTTCCGGGTGGCTGATGTAGAGGCCGCTGACAGATGCCTGCGGGTACATGGCGCCATTTTCTGTTAAGCTAATGCCGACGCTATCAAAGTCGATAAGCTTAGCCACATTGAAGATTTCCTTGATGTTGGGAAGCACCGGATAACCTACGGCAGGGCGAATTCCATTCCAGCCGTTATTAGCAGCCAATTCGCGACTCAGGTATTCTGCACCTGCTTCTGCCAAGCGGTCTGCAACGGTTTGCATTAAAAGGACATCGTAGTCGCTTCCACCCTGTTCTGACTTCAGCTTTTCGAGGCGCTTTACGAAGGTGTCGCTGACGGTTACAGCAAAGGCACCCACAATATCACGGAACACCTTGTCGCCTGCTACAGAGCTGTAGACGCTTGCGGTCTTTGAATCGGCAGGAGCCACATAGTCACAAAGGGCAAGGCAGGTGCCTTCGGGATTCTGCTGGCGGGCTGTAGCCACTTCCACAAGGTCTTCGGCGGTGCCGGTGCGGGCGGTGTTGAAGACCACGCTGTCGTCAGTACCTGCGGCGGCGTAGAATGCCTGCACCGCACGGAGGCTGTATTCAGGTTTATTGAGATCCTTGAGCAAAGCTTCTGCATCGGCCTTCAGTTTCTTAGCTTCTTCGCAGTCAGCCTTCACCTTCCAAGTATAGAAGAAGTATTCCCAGCTAATAAGCGGGATGACCTTTTCAAGTGTAATAGGCGGCAGCTTGCTTTCGCCCATAAACGGAGGCTGAACCGGGCTGTACTTAGACCAGTCGCAGGCAAAGCGGCGTTCCAAGGGCGTGGATTCTGCAGCGGCCATGGCGACCGCCTTTGCTGCAATCTTGCCGGATTGTTCGTCGCGGATTCTCTGCTGTTCCTGACGGTTTTCTTCAATAGTCTGTTCGCGGGTTGCAGGATCCAAAAGCTTTGCGGCAAGGCCAGGATTGCTGGCGGCGTCGCGGACATGGAACACGGGGCCATCGTAGCAGGGAGCAATCTTTACCGCCGTATGGGTGGGGCTTGTGGTGGCGCCACCTACGATAATAGGAATGCGAAGGCCAGCTTCTTGCATCTTGGTAGCCACAGTACACATTTCTTCCAGAGACGGAGTAATCAAGCCAGAAAGGCTCAAGATGTCTGCCTTATTTTCGATGGCAGCCTTTACGATTACATCTTCAGGCACCATCACGCCCAAGTCCACCATTTCAAAGCCATTACAGGCCATAATCACAGACACGATGTTCTTACCGATATCGTGAACGTCACCCTTCACGGTGGCGATGACAATCTTACCGCGGGATGCAGCGGCACCATCGGCAGATTTTCCGGCCTCGATGTAGGGCTGCAAAATTTCCACAGCCTTCTTCATGGTGCGTGCGGTTTTCACCACCTGGGGCAAGAACATCTTGCCTTCACCAAAGAGGCGACCCACTTCGTTCATGCCATCCATCAACGGCCCAGAAATAATGTTCACCGGACTATCGCCGCGGTTGATCAGTTCCATCAGGTCCGGCTGCAAGGTGTTAGAAGTTCCCTTCAGTAAGGCTTCCTGCAAACGCTGTTCCGGAGTAGTCTGGACAGCGGCACCTTCTGCGGCAGCATCGTCACCCGCGTTAGAACCAGCACCAACACTTACAGCAAAGATAGCCTTGGGATCGTACTTGGCGCCGCTTTCCTTGGCGGCCTGCTGGGCAGCATTCATGCGGCCTGCAATTTCAATCAGTTCTTCGCTTGCTTCCGGATGGGTATTAAAGAGCACTTCCGTAATAGCCATGCGAAGTTCCATAGGAATACTCTTGTATTCCACTGCGGCAGCCGGGTTCATAATAGCCATGCCCATGCCGTTTGGAGTAGCATAATGGAGCATAGCAGAATGCATGGCTTCGCGGAGGTAATTGTTACCGCGGAAAGCAAAGCTCAAGTTGGAAAGACCACCGGAAATTCGAACGCCGGGCAGGTTGTCAATAATCCAGCGACAAGCACGGATAAAATCATGGGCGTAGGCGTTATGTTCCGCCATGCCTGTGGCAACCGTCAAAACGTTGGGGTCAAAAATAATGTCGGACGGATCGAAGCCGCACTTTTCCGTAACAATCTTATAGGCGCGGGATGCGATTTCCACACGGCGATCATAATTGGTGGCCTGACCTTCTTCGTCAAAGAGCATCACGATTACAGCTGCGCCCAAGCGCTTCACGGTCATGGCGTGTTCAACGAAAGCTTCCTCCCCCATCTTTAACGAAATGGAATTCACAATGCACTTGCCCTGGGCACACTTCAGGCCTTCTTCAATGACCTCGAAGCGGGAACTGTCCACCATGATGGGCACGCGGCTAATGGCCGGGTCAGAAGCCAGCAAGTTGAGGAAGGTTCGCATTTCCTGCTTGGCATCCAAAAGGCCGTCGTCCATGTTTACGTCAATGACCTGGGCACCGTCTTCCACCTGCTTGCGGGCGATATCCAGAGCTTCGTCGTAGTTCTTTTCGTTAATGAGGCGCAGGAACTTCTTGGAACCAGCCACATTACAACGTTCACCTACAGGAACGAAGTCTTCGGCGTTGCAGCTTTCGGCGCCGTTGCTGGGGCGCACCTGATTCACCAGGAGCGGTTCCAGACCAGCTAAGCGAAGGCGGGGCGAAGTAACGAATGCAGGAGCGGGCTTGCGACGTTCATAATCTGCAGGCAGAGCGTCCAACATTTTACGCATGGCAGCAACATGTTCCGGAGTGGTACCGCAGCAACCGCCCACCATGTTCACCAGCTTTTCATCCATGTAGGGCTTCAGCTTCTGAACCATGTCTTCGGGAGTATCGTCGTAACCGCCAAATTGGTTCGGGAGACCTGCGTTAGGATGGCAGCTGATATAGCAAGGAGCAAGCTTACCCATACGGCGCAAATACGGCACCATGCCATCGGCGCCAAGACCGCAGTTCAAGCCGATGGACAAAGGCTTTGCGTGCATCACGCTAATGGCAAAGGCTTCTACCGTCTGGCCCGAAAGGGTGCGGCCCGAAGCGTCGCTCACCGTCATGGAGAACATGACTTCCAGCGGGCGGGGTGTTTCACCACGAGCAACTGCGGCGGCTTCCATAGCGTCCTTCACCTTCATGTAGGCGCTGGCGGCAGCCTTGGCATTCAAGGTGTCGAAAATAGTTTCAATGAGAATGGCGTCCACGCCTTCTTCAACAAGCACCTGGATCTGTTCCAGGTAGGCATCTTCCAGTTCATCGAAAGTAATGCTACGGTTGGCGGGGTCATTCACATCCTCACTCATGGAGAGCATCTTGCTGGTGGGGCCTACGTCGCCCAGAATGTACACCTTGCGACCGTACTTTTCCATGGCTTCTGCGGCAGCCTGCTTGGCAATGGCCACAGAGGCGCGGTTCATTTCGGCAATGCGGTGTTCCTGATGATATTCGTGCTGGCTCACACGCTGGCTCGAAAAAGTATTCGTTGTAAGACAATCCACGCCTGCATCCACATAGCGGCGCTGGATATCCAGAATCACATCCGGACGTTCGATGGAGAGCATGTCGTTGTTAGCACCCTTAATGCCGTATGTCTGGATTACAGAGCCCATGCCACCATCCAGCAGCAACATCTTACTTTCAAAAGCTTCGCGTAAAGTCATTTTCGGCCTTCGTTATACATAGAACCTATTACCAGCAATAGATTAATTATGCATATATTCGTTTTTATGCATATATAGAAATTTTCACTGGATTTTGCAACTGCAATAGCAAAATGTCCGGCTTCAGCAAGCCAGACATTTTTCGTAGATTCTTTTTATTATACCCGCACGTATTATTATGCTAGCATATATTAGTAAGTCAAACCAAAACCTAGAGGGAACAGGCCCGTCTTTCCATCCCCATCATTAATGGGGATTTGGCTTGCATCCTTCGGCCAAGTATGGGGCAACTTGCCAGAGGGAGCCACATCGCCAAAGAGAACATCGGCAACACCAGCACCTTCGCTACCGGGGAGCCAAGCCACCACAAAGGCATCGGACTCGTCGATCAAGCTGGTAATAGGCAGCGGGCGACCCGTAATCAGAACCACGGTAACCTTCTTTCCTGCAGCCTTCCAAGTCTTGATCTGGTTCACGTACTGGTCCGTACTTCCAAACTTAGGACCCTCATACTCTGCCGAGGTAATAAACTTGTTATTGAAATCACTACCGCGGAAATCCCCAAGCCATTCAGCATAAGGAACTTCACCGATGACATAGACTATGGAATTGGCTGCGTCGGCAGAACTTATGCGAGCGCCAGCGGCCACCATGTCGAATCCGGACTGGATAGAAGTGGCTCCGGCAATAACGCCGTCACTGCCTGTCCAGCCCTGAGTCCATCCACCACACTGCAAGCCAGTATTGTTGGCATGGGATCCCGTCAAGAAAACCTGAGATGACTTAGAAAGAGGCAAGACACCTCCCTCATTTTTAAGAACTACAAGACTCTTTTGTACAGCTTCGCGGGCAATGGCACGATGGGCGGCACTGCCGATGTTTTCCGTCACACCGCTGTACTTCGCTGGACCCATGGGGTTTTCAAAGCGACCCGCACGAACTTTGACGCGAAGAATTCTACGAACCGCATCCTTCACGCGCTCTTCAGAAATCTGACCGCCAGAAACCAAGGATTTCATGGAACTCACAAAATCAGTTGCAGATTGAGGTACCATGGCCATGTCAATACCCGCATTGATTGCACGACGAACCGCTTCCTTGCTCGAAATACCTGTGGCCGCACCAGAATAGTTTCCGGCTTCCCCAGGTGTAGTAGAATTCTGGATGCCTTCCCAGTCCGCAATTACATAACCGTCAAAGCCAAGTTCAGTCTTCAAGAGCCCCGTCAAGCGAAGAGAATCCACATGCTGGTGAGTTCCGTTAATCTGGTTGAAGCTGGCCATCACACTCTGTGCCCCCTGTTCAACAGCAGCCACATAGGGCGGCAACAAGACTTCGCGAATGAATTCATCCGTTACAGTAGCATTACCGCGGTCATGTCCCAGGTCCGTTGCACCGTCGCCAATAAAATGTTTGATCGTTCCAGTAATACGCCATTCCGCGTCAAAGTTGTCGCCTTGCAACCCGCGAAGATAGGCAGAACCCATTTCCACAGCAAGTTCCGGAGTTTCACCAAAACCCTCATACACGCGGCCCCAACGTTCATCCCGCGGAACACTCAATGCCGGGGCGAAATTCAAGTCAATATGAGCAGCCCACATTTCTTCGGCAACCGCCTGACCAATACGGCGAACAAGAGCGGAATCACCTGTAGCACCCAACCCAATGTTATGAGGAAATATGGTGGAATTCTTTACGTCACCCATGCCATGAACGTTATCCTTTCCATAACTCACCGGAATTGTCTTTGCCCACCCGGTTTTATAAAAGCTGGCAGAATAACTTCCACCTCCCTGCAATGCAGAACCACAAATACTGTTATTACAAGTACTTGTAGGAGCTTGAGTCTGGGTCATCTGGGCAATCATGTCATCCATGGACATTCCTGCCATAATCTGGTCAACTTTATCTTCCACAGGGTCACGTTTCAAGACAATTTTTTGCATGTCCGCCACTTCGGCTACAGAAAGCGTTTCCGGAAGAAAGCCAACCTTACGGACAATCAAAGCTTGTTCACCCGCAGCAACAGCCTTCTGCAACACAGATGATGTATGCAAATTTCGGTCCGCACCAAATTTTCCGATTAAGGTTCGTTTTCCCTGCTGGTTTGCCATCAGAATATAAGCCCCACGAGGCAAACCATTGCACAATGAAACCGCCAAGGATTTGACATCTGCAGAACCCGCAGAAACCATTTCACTCTTGACCAGTTCTCCACGAAGATTCATGATTTCTAGAGAAAATTCCCCAAACAGACTCCGGGAAAAATTCAGCGATTGACTGCCAATACCCTGTACAACCACATCAAAATCAAACTCACCTTTCGCATCAGACAAGGTTCGAGCGTCGGGCAAAAGATTAGGAAGTGTTTTTATAGACACCACAGCATCCTTAATCGGATTGCTGGACTCATCCAAAACAATACCATTTACGGCTGCATTAGAGGTTGCCGTTAAGCCAAGCACAGCTGCCACCGCAGCAGATACCACAACATTCTTCTTTTTCATAGCCTCTCCTTTGGGACTATCGTCTAGTAAGTCAAGCCAAATCCGTAGGGGAACAAGCCCTTCTTTCCATCCCCATCGTTAATGGGAATCTGTT
The DNA here is from genome assembly GCA_045600425.1 of Fibrobacter sp. Taxonomy (GTDB): domain Bacteria; phylum Fibrobacterota; class Fibrobacteria; order Fibrobacterales; family Fibrobacteraceae; genus Fibrobacter. The sequence goes on along the minus strand of JAZRXW010000011.1, from coordinate 4,004 downwards.
TGGCGTTCTTGGGCCAGGTATGGGGCAGTTTGCCAGTTGGCTTTACATCGCCAAAGAGCACGTCCGCGACACCTTCTCCGGCAGTGCCCGGAAGCCATGCCATCACAAAACCGTCAGCGGCATTAATCAAGTCCGTCACAGGCAGGGGACGACCCGCAATCAACACCACAACAACCTTCTTGCCGAGAACCTTCCATTCCTTAATCTGCTTCACGTTAGCTTCTACACTTTCAAAGTGAGTTGTATGGGAGCGTTCCGTAGTAAACAATTTGTTATTGAAATCCTTGTCGCGAAAATCGCCAAACCATTCAGCATAAGGAGTTTCGCCAATGACATAAAGTACAGTATTAGCACTATCCAACGTTTCTACGCGAGCACCCTTTGCCACCTGGTCCACTCCAGCCAAAATAGATGTGGCACCCGGAACTTCGCCACGAGTACCTTGCCAACCCAAGGTCCATCCACCGCTTTGAAGCCCGGTATGGTCTGCATGGGAACCAGTCACAAAAACACCTGCGGTCTTTGCCAAAGGCAGAACATTTTCGTTTTTCAAAAGAACAAGACTCTTCTGAACAGCTTCGCGGGCAAGAGCCCGATGTTCAGCACTGCCTATAAATTCTTTTACACCAACATACTTAGCAGGTCCTCTGGGATTTGCCAAACGTCCTCCGCGGATTTTCACGCGAAGAATTCTACGAACCGCATCGTCAACACGAGATTGCGTCACCTTCCCTGCTTCCACCAGGGACTTCAACACACTCATAAAAGATTCCGCAGACGAAGGTACCATCGCCATGTCAATACCTGCGTTGATTGCACGACGGATGGCTTCTTCACTGGAGATATTGGTCTTTTTTCCAGAATAGTCTCCGGCATTTCCCGGTGTAATTGAATGCTGGATACCTTCCCAGTCCGCAATCACATAACCGTCAAAACCAAGCTCGGTCTTAAGCCAACCCGTCAGTCGCAAGGAATCCACATGCTGGTGAACCCCACGTATCGTATTGAAACTGGCCATCACACTCTGGGCACCCTGTTCCACAGCGGCAATGTAAGGCGGCAAATGAAGTTCACGAATCTGCTTATCGGAAATTTTTACATCACCGCGGTCCCAACCCTTGTCAGTACCGCCATCGCCAATAAAGTGCTTGACAGTTCCTGTCACACGCCACTGCGCATCAAAGTGTTCACCTTGCAAACCTCGTAAAAACGCAGATCCCAAGTCTACAGCCAGTTCAGTCTTTTCGCCAAAACCTTCGTAGGTGCGGCCCCAACGTTCATCCTGGGGAACGCTTAATGCAGGAGCAAAATTCAAGTCGATGTGAGCTGCCCACATTTCTTCTGCCACAGCCTGACCAATCTTACGAACGAGAGTAGAATCCCGAGTCGCACCAAGCCCGATATTATGAGGATAAACCGTCGCATTAATGACATCAGCCACACCATGCACATTATCTTTTCCATAGCTAGCCGGAATCGGCTGATTCCAAGCCTCCGCAAAAATATCCTTAGCGTAAGCGCCACCACCCTGCAACACAGAACCGCAAATTGTGTTTCCAAAAGTCACATGGGGAACCAGAGCCTGAGTCATCTGGCCAATCTTATCTTCCAAGGACATCTTTGCCATCAAGGAATCAATCTGATTTTCAATGGGATCTCGCTTCAGCACCACCTTCTTCAAGGAATCCACCGCAGCCACCGAAAGAGTCTCCGGCAAGAAACCCGCCTTGCGAATAGTCACCACCTGAGGTTCCGCCACCTTGGCCTTGATATTGAAAACACCCTTGGCATTAGAAAGCCCGCTTGCATCAGGCAAAAGCCTGGGCAAAGTTTTCACATAGACTACGGCATCCCTAATCGGAGCACCTGTTTCATCAAAGACGGACCCCTGAACAGCCGCATTTGTAACTGCGGTCATCAACAAGCCCGTAATAGTCGCAAAAAGGAGATGTCTATTTTTCATATTTCAAATTTAATCATTATGCAATTCCAGGAACATTATGTTTCAAGGAATTTAAGTGCACAAAAGAAAACAAGGTACATTTTCAAGACAAATAAATTTTAGTTCCAGTCAAAACATTTTTTACACGAAATAGGGCCCAAGATTGTTTTTTTATTCGCAAGCATTTGATTTTATGAGTATATTATCATAAAAAGGTGTAATTATGGGATGTTTAAAAAATTGGGTATTCGGCGGACTCGTGTTCGCTCTTTGTGGCACGTCCTTTGCAGATATTGTCTATCAGGGAAAGCGAGTACAGGCTTGGCCCAGTGACGCCATCACGAAGTTTGACAATTCACGAGGCACTCAAAATATTTCTGGCGCGGCATCCATGAGCCGTGCTCCCGCTTTTAAAGAAAAGAGCCACTATTCCGCCCCCAAGGGAAAAGTCTATGGACTCACTTTGCTGGTGGATTTTTCCGACCAGCCCGCCCCCGTCACCAAGGAAGAAATTTCTGACTGGCTGAACAAGGAAGGCTTCAACCGCGACGGCTGTAATGGTTCCGTCCGCGATTACTATCTGGATGTTTCCAATGGGCAGCTGGATTTTACTAACGAAGTTTTTGGCTGGTACCGCGCCAAATATCCTAAGTCCTACTACGAAGGTCTGAATGGATATTCCGGTTCCGACGTTTTGGTGAAGGAAGTCTTTGAATATTTCGATTCCCAGGTAGATTACTCCCGCTACGACAACGACAAGAATGGAGTAACAGAAGCCATCAACATCGTGTATGCAGGAGCAGGGCAAACTTGGGGACAAGGGCTATGGCCTCACGCCGGCTGGTCCAACGAAACCCGTGACGGAGTCCGTCTGCAGAACCACCAGATGACGGACATGCCGGGAAAATTTTCCATTTACGTTTTTGTTCACGAATGCGGCCACATGATCTTTGGCTGGCCGGACCTGTACTGGTATGGAGATTACTGCACCATGGGCAATCGCCCGACAGACACGAATCCCGTAGCCATCAACGATTTCTATCGTGCCGACCAAGGCTGGATTCCCTTTGTGGATGTAACCGCCGAAGACGTGGGCAAAGTTTCCACCACCGCAGGGGAACAATGCTACCGTTTCAAGAACCCCAGCCGCCCCGACAAGGAGGGGTTGGTCTGGTCCTTCGTGAAAAACGATGGACGAAACAAGGTGCTTAAAGGTAGCGGCATTCTGATGCAGCATTATGACTTTTCCATCGAGGGAAATTCTGCGGCAGACAAACTGGGGCTTAGGATTGTTCACGCCGATTCCAAGGGCAAGGCAAGCGATCCCGAAAACGACCAGTGGCCCAGCCCCGGCAGCCGCGCTGGAGCATTCTTCAGTGGCAGCTACAATGCATTCTCAGACGCTCTTTACCCGGCAATTCGCTGGTATAGCGGAGCAAAAACAGAACTAAACTTCACCGATGTCAGTGTCAGCGGAAGCAGCCTCAGTTTCTGCCTCGGTGGCGACTGCACAACTTCCTTCGGCCCTGGCAACGGCGACTCCGACGAACCCTATACCATCACCGAAATCGCCATCGCCACCGAATTGCCCATCAGCAACAACTACGCATCCGTCACCGTTGACTTGCAAGGTGCAAAAGTGGCTTCCGCCCTAGGAATCGCACAAAGCGAAATCGCCAACAAGGCCAGCTTCTACGCCGTGGAGCCGGACAGCACACTAAACAGCAACACCACCGGCGAAGGCACCGGCCACTGGTTTGATTCCAAGGGTAGTGTTACGGCGTGGAATACAAACGGTCCCAGTATCGTATTCTCCAACGTGAACCTCGCCACCATGACCACTAAAGTTGGCCACATGCCAAACCTGGTAAAGCCCGGCGACACCTTCACCATCAGGCAGGCAGTGGTCTATAAAAACAACCAGGTGACATTCACAATCACTATTAAAATTCCCGGAGCAGAAAATCCGACGGATGACCCCACAGACAAACCAGAGAACGGCTCTGACGAAAATTCAGGAAAGGATTCTACCGTCGTTAGCGATACCAGCACCACTGCCATC
>JAZRXW010000010.1:0-42447 GCA_045600425.1 Fibrobacter sp. | reverse complement strand
GCGCGATCCTTGCCGTCCTTGGTGGTAACGTGACCAGCTTCCATGGGACCGCCAGAAACGAAGATGGCAGGAATGTTCAGGCGCATAGAAGCCATGAGCATACCCGGGGTCACCTTGTCGCAGTTGGAGATGCAGACCAGGGCGTCAGCGCGGTGGGCGTTGGCCATGTATTCTACGGAGTCTGCAATGAGGTCGCGGGAGGGGAGGCTGTAGAGCATGCCGTCGTGACCCATGGCGATACCGTCGTCCACAGCGATGGTGCTCATTTCCTTGGCGACACCACCGGCGGCTTCGATAGCGCGGGCAACGATCTGACCCACGTCCTTCAGATGAACGTGACCCGGAACAAACTGGGTGTAGCTGTTAACAACACAAATCACTGGCTTGCCAAAGTCTTCCACCTTGGTACCTGTTGCGTGCCAAAGGGCACGTGCACCGGCCATTTCGCGGCCTTCCATAGTCTTCAACGAACGAAGTTTCGGCATAATGTTACCTCATAAATTGCGCAGTTCCGTATATGCAGGGCGGGGCTGCGCCGATTCCATAAAATTTGAACAGGAAAAAATATAGTAAAGGCTTGAAATCTTTAATCTCTGCATCCCTCAAATCGGACGAAATCATTGGATTTTACGAGCTTGAGCGCTAGCCTTGCCAAGTTCTGCGCTTTGGGATGGAATCGGTCAAGATCTTCAAGACTTAACGATATGAATCTTGAATTTTTCTTGTTTACGGCTAAATCTACGTGCAGTGCGGGGTGTTCGCACATGTCTGTTATAACGCAGTAGTCTTTTTCGGGCCTGTAATTGATGATTTCTTCAATTAAAAGCAATACTGAATCTTGTTGCAAATCGTCACGGGAGCATCTCGTTGTATCGTCGTGAAAACTTATGTTCATGGATTTGAGTTGCGTGAAATCCCTGTGTACGGATAAATTAGCCTCGAAACGGAAATCTTCCTGTATGAATATGTTGAAGTCACTGCTTGTATCCGCGTTAGGGTGAATACGGTAAAATTCATCTAGGGGAAGTTCCTGGCGCTTTGTTTCAAAGACAAATCCGATGCAGCGGTTTACGAAATGCTCGTATCCGGTAAGCATGACAAAGAATATGACGAAGGTCCCGAAAATGCATAGAAACCTCCTTTTAATTTTTTTGCTGGCTAGGAAATAAAAAGTGGACAGAGGGAGAATGGAAAAAAACAAGCCGCAAAGAATACTTCCCATAACAAAGAAATGAAATGGTTCGTTTAAGTATTCTTGATCTGCTTTAAACAGAAATGGGGAAATGGAAAAGAAGGCAAGAATAAGGACCGATAGTAAAATGGAAAGGATTTTCCCGACGAGAAATACTTTACGTTTGTTGCTGAATTTATTTGTAATGAGCCCGGCTGCCCATGGAATTAAGGCTAAAATGACTAAGACGGCGATGTTGAAAATGAATATGAAATAGGGATCAGTTGGTTCCATTGGTTAAATCCTGGCAAAGATTGCGTTGAGGCTGAAGCCGCCGTGACTTGTCTCGATGAGCTTTGCCTCGGGATTGTTGCTTGGGTTTAGGGCGGGGCTGCGCCGATTCTATAAAATTTGAACAGGAAAAATATAGTATATCGTATGCATGTCATCCTGAGCGGAGCGAAGGATCTAGAAAATTTTATGGCATTTTCCGATTATTTTTCTAAGCCCAAAGGGCGGTGAATCCTGTGTAGTAGGTGCGGCAAACACTGTCATTTTTCCTCAAAACAAAAAAAATCCGCGTTCTGCAGGATATACAAAACGCGGATATTCATCCAATGGCCGTTCTTTTTTGTCTTAGGTGGGCTGGCCTGCCACCCTGTCATCCAATGGCCGTTCTTTTTTATCTTAGGTGGGCTGGCCTGCCACCCTGTCATCATCTGTAATTTACAAAATCAAAAGATTTTTGGCAAGAGAGGTGTAGATTAAAAAATATGAAACTTTATGTGTTGACGGAAAAGATGGTGTCAGTGTGACCGATACCCTATATGTTTTCCAGAAGGATACCGTGATTTTTGCAGGGGATACGATCTATATCAGCAAGAATGATACCGTGTTGGTCAAGGATACTGTTATCCTAGCAGGAGATACTATTGTTATCAGTAAGAAAGACACTGTTTACATTGCAAATGGTGGTTCCGGCTCTGGAAACGGCGGAGCAGGAACTGGCGATAGTACCCCCTTTGGGTACGCTGGTGGATGAACGCGACGGACAAACCTACAGGACGACTAAGATTGGCGATCAGATTTGGATGGCCGAGAATTTGAATTTCCCTGTGGAAGGTTCATATTGCTATGATAATAACCTGGTTAATTGTGTAACCTATGGCCGCCTTTATACATGGTATGCTGCACAAGATGTTTGCCCCAGTGGTTGGCACTTGCCTAGCAAGGAAGAATTTGAAACTCTGCTAGAAAATGTGGGTGAAAGCAATTCTGAACGATTTGCCAACTTAGCGGCAAGAAGTTGGTATTTCGGAACTGATCCCTACGGTTTTTCCGCTCTCCCCGCTGGCTACTACATCGATTACAACGCGAGGTTCGGCAATCTTGGCAAGTACGCCCACTTTTGGTCTTCTACGAAGGGCAGCCTCGACGACGCCGGCCTCCTGTGCGTTAATGGCTGCGACGCGAACGTCGACGAGAGCAACGGATACTCCGTGCGTTGTCTCCAGGACTAGAGCGATGGCGACCTTTGATCACTTAGTGCTTTAGCACTTATGTGATTCATGGCCCCCTTTAGGGGGATGACGCATAGACAAACTTGTTTGTCTATATGTCCGAGCATGAGCGTAGGCGCTTTGCGCCCTAACTAGGCCGGGGCGCGTGCGCCCAAGCCTAGCCAAGGCTTAGCGAAGCAAAGCCTTAAAAACATTCGCCCCAGGGAACCAATCCCTAGGGCGTTTTCTATAGGCTAAACCCAATTACTTTATTAACGCACCAATTCCGTATAGGGGGACGTTCAATACTTTCTCGTTATCGCGGAACGGCTGCGATTTTTCACCCCATCTCCAGAGCCTTGAACAGCGCTTTGAAATTCGTAAACTTAAAGAACCTTTATGCTCCATTTACAAACAAAACGTCATATACAGGGGTAAGTAACAGATGCCATCTTGTATCTTAAAGTCTCCGGAGTGAATTACATAGGATGTGTGAAGATTCGTATTGAACTTCTGCTGAAATTTCTTTAGCGACGAAGTGGTGTAACGTTGTGTTGATTTTGCTTCGATGGGGCAAATGTTGTGCTTGTTGGTAATGTCCTGCTTGCATATTAAAAAGTCAACTTCCATATTTTCTTTAGATTCCTTGTCGGATTTGGAATAAAAATACAGAGGCTTTTTGTTTGCGCAAATCATTTGCGATACAAGATTCTTTACAAGCATTCCTTTATTCAATTCTAGTTTGTCGAGTATTAGTTTTCGGTGCAGTTCCGTACCTTGAATGGCTGCTTCGTCAAATGCGTGCGAGATCAGCAAACCCGTATCACCTAGATACAGTTTATACTTTGCGTCGTCACGATTGAGCTTGAGACCGATACTTGGTTCTGTAGCCCCGTAACAGGTGTTGACAACGCGGGATTCGTTTAGCCAAAAGAATGCGTTGGCGTAGTCTCTAGATCGTGCACCTTTTTTCAGACTGCCGATACGGAATCGTTTTTCATGTCTTTGTAGTTGGCCTGGAATGCTGTCCCAAATACTTGCTACTTTGGGTGCGTCTTCACCGGCGTATTGATAAATGTCGTTTCTGTAAAGCTCTAGAATGTTTCGCTTTATATGATCAACTTCATCAAAGTCTTTTGTTTCTCTATATTCCTGGATAGCCTGTGGCATACCGCCAACAATCATATAAAGGCGAATATAATCCATTGCCTTTCTATGAAATGCTGGACCGAGGGGACTCTGCTTTGCAAAACATTCCCTGATGAAGTTTGGCAATAATTCTTCGCCCATTGCCCAAAGGAATTCTTCGAAATCCATGGGGAACATGTCAATGTGTGATTCTTCGGAGGGAATTGTGATTCCTTGGGTGTTTTTTCGGATGCTTACCAAAGACCCTGTTTCGATATAATGATAGCGCCCGTCTTTCACGAGCCACTTGATTGCTTCTCGGGCCCTGGGATAGCGTTGCACCTCGTCAAAAATAATGAGAGATTCTCCTGGAACCAGTTTAACATTGGCCCACAGTTGGAGACGCATGAAAAAATTATCCAAGTCTGGTAGATAATTGTCGAATATTCCTCGGATTTCATCGTTCATCTGTGAAAAATTCACCAGAATGTAGCTCGCGTATTCGTTTTTGGCAAATTCTTCAACAATGTAGCTTTTGCCGACGCGGCGAACGCCATCAATTAAAAGGGCTTCTTTATCGGCTCTTTTGTTTTTCCAAGTCAGTAGATTATTATAGATTTTGCGTTTCATATTGATTGTACTACACCAAACCGTAATTATTGATTAGCTCAAATATACACCAAACTACAATTATTTATAAGTCTTAAAATACACCAAACCACAAATAATTGGGCGTGGAATTATTTTTAGGGCACGATGCAGCAACTTTTTGCGTCAAAACATCATTAACTTTTACGATTCTCCTGTAAACAAGTCTTCTGCGGTGACTTCCGACTGGGCCGTGCTGGAATACATTCCGCGCTTCAATCCGTACGGGCTTACAAAAGTCAGCTGGATGGCCTTCCGGGTTTTTGTTTCCCGCTGAAACTGCCCAATCTTATGGCGAAGATTCATGTCGTAATCCTTGTCGATGACATATTCATTGCGGCTGAACTTCATTTCGCAGATGTTAATGACCCTGTCGCGCCTGTCGATGACGAGGTCTATCTGGCAACCTCGCCGGACTTCGCCGGAATCGGCATCCCCCTTGCTGAACCACGACGAATGCTCACATAGCACTCCCGAAATCCCCAGCTTTTTCCGAATGGCGGAAAGGTGGTCTTTGCAAACCTGCTCGAAGGAATATCCTGCCCATGCAAGCCTTGACGGGTTGTCCAGGGAATTTTCCCAGTAATTTTCATCGTGCTTGGAGTCCTTCAGAAAACGATAATAGAATAGGGTGTAGTAATCGGCAAGCTGGTAGGTGGTCTCCTTTTTCTTGTTGCCGAAATACACATAGGAACGGACAAAGCCGGAACCTTCCAGGTTATCCAGGATTTTGGTAAGCACTCCGTTACAGGGCTGTCCCGTAAGTTCTGAAATTTCGGATTTCGTAAGGCCCATTTTTTTTGAGGCTAGCGCCTCCGCGACTTTTATGTGCGCGTCTGCATTTTTAAACAGTGTTACATATAAATTGTTAAACTCATTCCAGAGTTTTCCCCTTTCCTTGAAAAATATATCGTCGATGTTTTTGGCAAGGGTCATGGATTGATCCAGCTGGCTCAGGTAAAAGGGAATGCCGCCCATGACCATGTAAAGTTCAATGATGTCGTAACGGCTCCAGAGAATGTTCCGGTCTTTCAGGTATTCCTCCGTTTCGCCCAGCGAGAACGGCTTTAGGAATAGGCGGCCTGTGCAGCGGTTGTAGAGTCCGCCGATGTTGTTCAAAATGTTGTCTGTGAGCCAAGTGGTGGCGGATCCACACACGATAAGCAAAATGTCGTGGGTCCACGCGGCGTAACCGTTCCAGAAAACTTCGAATGCCCGCAAGAAATCAGATTTCTGGGTTTCCATCCAGGGCATTTCGTCAATAAACACGACATTCTTGCCGTCAGTCCTTAATTCCTCAAGTCCCTTTTGCAACATGGAGAATGCGTCCAGCCATGTTCTGGGAAGGCTTCGGGTTCCGAAATACTTGCCTAGGGCCATACCGAAATTCGCCAGCTGCATTTCCTTGGAACCGTCATGGATGCCCGTCACCTGAAAGGCGAATTCGTTGTTGAAATATTCGCGGATTAAAAAAGTCTTGCCTACGCGACGCCTGCCATAGACAACGATGAACTCCGACTTGTCGGTTTCTACATAATGGTCAAGTTCCCGAATTTCCCTTTTTCTTCCGATAATTTTCATAGATTTAGACTCTATTTTGATTATTTCTTGTCTAAATGTATAAAATAAAATTGGATTTAGATAAATAATGTTTTATTTCATCTAAAATTCTTGATTAAAAATGCACTTTTAGACAAAAAATATTGAAAAAGCGGTATTTCGTGACCTTTCCTAAAAATCGACGCTTTTTGGGGAGCGCATGAGTATTGAAAAACTCAAATTTGTGATGTTATTTTACGTTCTGTTTTACAGATTTATGTTCTTTTTATTTGTTTTAGAATATTTTGCTCAAAAAGTGTTGAAATTATTGACTTATTTGTTTAAATTTGGGGTGTAATGACTTTGAGAATTGATGTGTGATTTATGTAATCGCGATCAGAAAAGAGGCGTTATGTCTCTTTGTTAGAAATTGTTAAAAAGGATGGTGAAAAATGAACAAGTCATTTACGAAAATGTTTGGCGGTATCGCCCTTGCGGTCGCCTCAATTGTGGCACTCAATGCATGCTCCGGAGAAAATGGCGTTGATGGTCGCGATGGCAAGGACGGTGTCAGTGTAACCGATACTTTATATGTTTTCCAGAAAGACACTGTAATCTTTGCAGGGGATACGATCTATATCAGCAAGAAGGATACCGTGTTGGTCAAGGATACTGTTATCCTTGCTGGAGATACCATTGTTATCAGCAAGAAAGACACTGTTTACATTGCAAACGGTGGCTCTGGAAACGGCGGAGCAGGAGCTGGTGGTAATGCTGGCGGAGGCAATGTTTCCTATGGTACGCTGGTGGATGAACGCGACGGACAAACCTACAGGACGACTAAGATTGGCGATCAGGTTTGGATGGCGGAGAATTTGAATTATGCCTATTTACAACCTACTGCAGAATTGGATTCGTCAAGCTTCTGTTACGACAATGATCCTGCGAATTGTAAAAAATATGGGCGACTATATCTGTGGTCGGCGGCCATGGATAGCGCTGCATTGTTCTCTACGACGGGCAAGGGTTGTGGTTATTATGGCAGCTGCGAGGTTTACCTTAGCAAAGTGGTGAGAGGCGTCTGCCCTAAGGGCTGGCATTTACCATCTCGTAATGAATTTGGTTCTTTGTTGAATTCGGTTGATCTTAGGAAGACTCAAGTTATAACGCAGAAAAATTTAAATGCAGAAGCGATAACAAAGCAGGATACTAGTCGTGCAAAATTCTTGAAAGCCGAGGAATGGGACGGTAATGATTATTTTGGTTTCTCTGTACTCCCCGCTGGCTACTACGACGCTGGCTACTACTTCCACCGCGAGTACGCCTTCTTTTGGTCTTCTACGGAGTACAACAGCGGTAAGTCTTCTACGGAGTACAGTAGCAGCGCTTACTACCTGTTCGTTAATAACAACAACAACCACGCGAGCGTCGAATACAACGAGCCCATCTACCGCAATAAGGAAAACGGACTCTCAGTTCGTTGTCTCCAGGACTAAAGCGATGGCGAGAGACGCATAGACAAACTTGTTTGTCTATATGTCCGAGCATGAGCGTAGGCGCCTTGCGCCCTAACTAGAGCTCGCTTCGGTGACTTTTAAAACATTTGCCCCAGGGTACACAAACCTTGGGGCTTTTTTGTAGGTATGTGATAAAGTCAATTAAAGTTGTGTCTGGTTCTTAATATAAAGTGTGGGCGTAATAAAGCCTTTGTAAAATAATCCGAGGTATTGTAAAATTATTGATAAATAGCGAACAAATGAACTCATAGATACTCAACAGCAGATTGCAAAGCTAAAAAAGAGGATGTTTTTTGACCCCACCTACGACGTGGTCTTCAAGAAACTTTTTTCGAGGGATGAAACTCTTATCCATTTCTTGAACACGGTCTTGCGACTAAGGGGGCGAAACCGTATCAAGTCCATCGTGCGTCGCAAGCCGGCAATCGTCCTCACGTCAAAAATCGGGCGGGAGGAGGTCCGTTTTGACATCCACGCCAAGCTGGGAAGTGGTAAATTTATCGACTTAGAGTAACGTTCAAGGCGAGTGAAGCAAAAACAAATTTATTTGTTTTTATTTCCGAGCCGTAGAGTGGACGCCGAAGGCGTCAAATGCAGCGGGCTTCCCATGACGACTTCCTCTGTCGGGTGGACCTGTACGCCTCGCAGCTGGCCATCAACTCGAAGATGGAATTTGACAAGTCCCGTCCGGCGAAGGACCGTAAGGAGCATCCGTACAGGATGCCTCAAACCTATTCCATCTGGATTTGCAACTTCAGGGTTCCGTTTTGCAGGTCGTATCGCGAAGAGCTGGGGTTGTTCCGCCTTGGCGATGCGGGAAAATCAGATACCTTGCCAGTCTATGATAAAAAGAGGTATATTGTATATGATTTGACGAGGTACAAGCCCTCAGGAAAAAACACCGCCGAAGATCTCTGGATGGATGTCTTTACGCAGATGGCTAAAGCGGAAAAGGCGCCCAAAACAGGCGATAAGGTCATCGCGGATGTGTACAGGCAAATGAAGGTCCAGGAATCGACGGAAAACTTTGTGACGGAGGTAGCGACAGGTATGGTAACGCAGGCAGAAATATCGACCCGCCTAGGCAGCGCCCGCCGGGCCGGGCATCGCGCCGGTTTAAAAGCAGGACTTCTCCAGGGACGAAGGGAGTCCGCAGCGATGATTGCGTCACTTCAGGCTGGATCCGCCGCCAAGGACGCCGAAATCGTCCGGATGAAAGCCGAAATCGCAGCCTTGAAGGCTTCTGCGAAGCAGCATTGACAGGTCGTTTTTTCTGAATTTTAAATTCTAGCGAAAATAGCGTTGAGGCTGAAGCCGCCGTGACTTGTTTCGATGAGTCGGGCGGCTTTATTCTTTTTAGGGTCCAGCACGGGGCAGGCTTTCAGCAGGTTTTCGGTACAGGTGTAATGGGCGCCGCCACGGGTATCGTCTTTGGGGGCGAGGATTGCGACGGTTATGGATACGTTGCTGGTTTGTGAATTGCTATTTCGAGTATGTGCGTCGCGACTTAGCTGGTCAAGTTTCTGCCCGATCTTCTTGTAAAGAGCTGGTGCGTCAAATGCCAAGCGTTTGCCGTAGGGCGGGTTTAATAAAATCAAAATGTCGCGGGCAGTATCGTTTGCGGGTGGTTGAACTGCGCAAATGTCTTCAATGGTGTAGCTGAAAAAATCTTTGAGCTGCGGGTTGATGGTGACCGCGTCGGGATTTGTTTTCGCAATTTCTGCCAGCGGGCTGCTTTTTTCATTATGCTTGATAATGTCTATGGGGCGTTCCGAAATGTCGGAGGTGATTATTTTAGTAGGAAGTAGGAAGTAGGAAGAGTTTCTGGAGAAGAACTGCCCTGTAATTCCTGAGAAGAGCAGTTCTTGTCTGCATCCCTGCCTACTGTATACTGTCTACTGTCTACTCCTTTTAATATGAAATTCCAGGTGCCTTCCTTAAAAGCGGGTTGGTGCTTTAAGGCAAAGTCCCTGCACTTGCCGGGAATCAGGCCGTTTGCAATGTAGGCCGCTTCCAGCGAGAAGGTACCGCTGCCGGCCATAGGGTCCACTATCGTAGTAGGAAGTAGGAAGTAGGAAGTAGACAGTGACTCCTGAGAAGAACTGCCCTGTAATTCCTGAGAAGAGCAGTTCTTGTCTGCATCCCTGTCTACTAAATTCACTGCCTCGAAAATCATGGCTGCGGCGATAGTTTCTTTCAGGGGGGCTTCGGCAACAAAACGTTCGTGACCCCGCTTGTAAAGTTCTTCGCCGGCCAAGTCCAGCCAGAGGGTGCAGCGGTCATCCTGCAGGTTTATGTAGAGGTGCTGCGTGGGGATGCTGAATTCCCGATCCGGTCGGGAATGACAACTTGCTGGTTGTTGCGATTGGCTACCGGAGGTTGTCAGGAATTGTGCTTTCTGTTTTGCTTCGATGATTTTCCGAACACGTTCCTCTACGGCATCGCTGTGGTAGAGCCTTGAATGTTTGCAAGTCACGTGTATGTCTAGATTCTTCGACTCCGCTACGCTACGCTCAGAATGACACGAAGACTTCGCTACGCTTCGCTCAGAATGACACGAAGACTCCGCTACGCTTCGCTCAGAATGACAAAGGGGCAAATACAATTCCCAGGGTACCGCGGCAACTCCCTTCTCCAATTGACCGAAATTCTCTGCCTTGAAACTGCCGATTTCCATGAGCACACGGTTGGCGATGCGGCTGTAGGCAACGGCCTTCCATGCTTCTGTAATTTTGGCGGTAAATTCCACCTTGCCGTCGCCCGCGACTTTTATGCCTGCTGTGTTGCTAGATTCTTCGTCGCTATGCTCCTCAGAATGACACGAGGGTGCGACAGCCTCAGAATGACACGAGGGAGTGGCGGCATCATTGTAACCCGCGGGGCGTCCGCAACCTGAATTTTCGGCGAAGCTTTCCACGCCAGTGTACTTGAGTTCCTCCACCAGCGTTTCTTCAAAACCCAAGGGAGCCACCGCCATAAAGCGGTGTGGCTTTCCTATCACATGCTTTTTGATGCGTTTTTCAAAAGCGGAGTTTTTTTCGAAACCGTTGGTCATAAGTTTCAATATAGAAATTCATTTCTTCTTGATTGTGTTTTGTATTTTTATAATTATTGCATAATTTTTGGGAGTCTATATGAAAAAAGTTCTTTGGGTCGCTTGTGCGCTTGGCGCTTTGCTTACAGCTTGCGATGAGGACAAGAAAACATCCTTGTTCGATCTCAAAAACAAAAAGGAGGAAGCATCCGCTGTTGCAAAAATCAAGGATGAATTTTCCTTGCCAGAGAATTTTAATTACCTGGATTACCTTTGCTCTCCAGATCAGCAAGTGTTGGATTCGTCGAAGGGGATTACGGATGATTATTCTATATCGTCGGTGGGTATTTTCGATGATTATTTTGTAATAGGTGCTCGAGGTGGTTTCCTGCCCAATGTTTATTTTAAAGCTCAAAAACGGAGTGAAGAGAACAATGTAGAACATTGGGCTATTCAAAAGGAATCCGAAGAAGATCCCGGTAAAATCATGTGGGCTGTTTACTCCAATGCGGGTTCTCCAGAAGAACCGATTGCAGACAGTGTTTACTTGGATAGTGCCGGTAATATTTTAATGGCAGTCGGTGATGGTGCTGATGGTGCAGCAAAGCCTGCCGGTCTCAATATTCCCGACGCCGGTCAGCAGGTTCAGACCCTAGGCAAAGGTTCCCTGAGATCTCTCAAGCCGGAAGTCGCAAGCAAGATGATTGTCGCTCCGTTGAAGGCAGAAGATCTCATTGCAAAAGATCTTAATGTTCTTCACGAATTACTTAAGAAATCAGACGGTAGTGAAGAAATTTTCATTGTATTCTCGATTAGAAAAGATGCAGATTTTAACTCAGAACTAAAACGCCTGAAACAGTATCGCAGAATTGCAAGTGCCATCAAAAATGCTGGCTTTAGACATATTCAACTATATTTGCTGGTTGCTCCTGGTGAAGTTTATAATTTTTTGGGGGAGGACTCTTCTGAAAAGGCCTTTGTTGAAACTTGGTATAAGGTTTATAGGGCTTTCGATCTGTATATGCCTAAGGCTGATGACGACAGAAAGAAATTTTGCCTTGTAAGGGATGCTCGAAAGTCCAATGCTCCCGAACCTCGTGGTTTGCTGAAACTCTTCTATGCTCAGACCAAGGATGCTAGCGCCGATGGTATCAGTGACGGCCTGATTAGCCTCCTTGACGCTGATAGTAGCAAGTGTGTTAGCACCAAGGTAAAGGGTTTCGTCAAACCTCTGTCTGAAAGCGATATCAGCATTAGGGCTGGTGGTGGCTCTCGAAGCAAGGCAGAAATCTTGAAAGTGGTTAAGCAGCGTACCCCCGGTCTTCGTCACATCTATAAGAAGAACTTGAAGGAGATGCCTGGCTTTGATGGTAGAGTTACCCTGAAGTTCACAATTGCTCCGGGAGGGGAAATCATCAGCATTAGCATTGCTTCCTCTACAACGGGCTTCAGCGAATTTGATAACGAAATCAAGAGCGTTGTGTCTCGTTGGAAGTTCGGAACTGTTAAGTCTGGCAACACTACCGTGACGGTTCCGTTCACCTTCTCTGAAAATTAAGAAGGCTCTGTCCTCCCAAAATTTTGAAAAATATTTGACAAATTCTGGAAATCAAACTAGCTAAAAAAAAAACGCGTTTCACTTTAATGTGAAATGCGTTTTTCTTTGTATTCTTGGAACTAGTCTTTTAGAACTGGAAGTAGATGAAGGGCTGGGAATCTGCGCTCATGAACTGGTACATGACGAAGATGATTACCGCTGTCACTGCGACCATGGCCGGGATGGGAAGGGTCGCAAAAATAATGCGGTAACGGGACTTGAACTTCTTGGGAATCCAGTGAATCAGCATGCCGGCGATGAATACCAGGATGATGTTCATGTGGGCGCTGGCCAGTTCAGGAATGGTTTCCAGTTTCCAAGCGGTACCCATTTGCTGGACCATGTTCTTGGCGGTGTTCCATGCCACTTCGTTAGCTTCGGCCGGGTCCAAATTTGAACCCGCACGGAAAAACAGTCGGGTAAAGGTGATGAACACAAAGGTAAGGGTCACGTTCCAGGACGTATAGAGCCAGCGGAATGTCTTTTGGCTAAACAGACGGAAAATCATGACGGAATAAATGCCGACGAAAAGTACGCCGAACCACACGGTGGTAATGGCGAAAATGGGGTAGTTCAGCTCCTTCCAGAGGATGGCGCTGGCAGCCAGTAGGACGAAGGCTGCGGAGGCTCTAAAGGTAATGCCGCGCTTGACCCAGAACTTGTTGAACACCTGGCCAAAACCGTTCAAGCCGCCCCAAATGATGAAGTTCCAGCTGGCGCCGTGCCACCAACCGCCAATAATCTGGGTGGACATGGCGTTCATGTTGGTGGTAATGAACTTGCGGGAATCGGGTTTGAAGTAGGCGAACAAGGCGATATACAATAGGAACAAGCCGATGCCCAGTCCCACCCAGCCGCTGCCGGAGAGGATGATGGCCACCAGGCTGATAAAGCCGATCCAGAAATAAGTGCCTACGCTTGCCCCGCGGTTACCGCCCAGGGGAATGTACACGTAGTCTCGCAACCAGCTGGAAAGGCTGATGTGCCAACGACGCCAGAATTCGGTGGGGGACAATGCCTTGTAGGGGCTGTTGAAGTTCTGGGGCAGACGGAAACCCATGAGGAGGGCTACACCGATGGCGATGTCCGTATAGCCGGAGAAGTCCGCATAGACCTGGAGGGAGTAGGCGAACAGTGCCAGCAGATTTTCAAAGCCGGTAAAGAGAAGGGGCATGTCGAATACGCGGTCCACGAAGTTGGTGGACAGGTAATCCGAAAGAATGACCTTCTTGGCAAGACCGTTAAGTATCCAGAAGACTGCCATGCCGAATGCCCGGCGGGGAAGGAAAAACTTCTTGTACAGCTGGGGAACAAATCGGTCTGCACGGACGATAGGGCCTGCTACCAATTGGGGGAAGAAGGTCAGGTAGAAGCCAAAGTCCAAAATGTTGGTCACTGCCTTCACCTTCTTGCGGTAGATGTCAATGCAGTAGCTCATGGCTTGGAAGGTGAAGAAGGAAATGCCCACCGGCAGGATAATACGGTCCACCAGGGAGTTGGTGCCGAACATGGCGTTGCTTGCTGCCGCAAAGAAGTTGTAGACGTGAAGTTCAATGCCAAAAATATCGTAGAGAACGTCCAGGAAGAAGTAGGCGTACTTGTAGTAGCACAAGACCATAAGGTCGATAATCACTGCGGCAATCATCAGGGCCTTTTTCTTCCACTGGGCTTCGGAGGACTCAATCCACTTTCCGATGAAGAAGTTCGCCACTACGCAGAAGGCGAGAATGCAGACGTAGCTTCCGCTGGTCTTGTAGTAGAAGAACATACTGGTGGCAAACAGGAAGGTGTTTCGCAAAAGGATTCTGTTATGCACTATGGCGAGAATCGCAAAGACTACCGCAAAGAATCCCCAGAAATAGAACTGCGTAAACAGCAGCGGGGAGTTTTCGTTAAATGCAAATGTTCTAGTGAGGAAGGGAAGGATGTAATCCATAGAGATATATCAGATAGGAACGTTAAGATTATTTTTTTTCGGGTTCGGCAGTGGCTTTCGGTATCTCTGTGCCTGACTTCTCAGCCGCAGGGTTTGCCGGTTGCGTTTTTAGGACCTTAGTGGAATCCGTTTTTGTCGTGTCCGCAGTGCTGACGGAGTCTGCTGCGGGCAATTCAGGCTCCAGAGCCGGCAGTGATGCCAGATGGTTCTGGTAGGCGATGAGGAATGCCTTAAAGAACATGTCTCCCAGCAGGTGGTAGCCCGCCAGATTAAAGTGAACCTTGTCCTTCTTGGCAAGACTTGCCTTTTCCCAGTTTGCCATGGACCCGAGACCGCCCATCAGGGAGAATTTGTCCCAGATACCTGCCTTGTGTTTTTCTGCCAGCTGGAAGAAAGCCTTACGGGCAGTTTCACCTGCGGGGTGCTGAACGTAGCGACGTCTCACCTTGCGGTACATGTCGTTGTTGGTTTCGAAAATCAGGGCTGCATCCGGATTGACCTTCTTGATGCGGGCGATAAGCTGGTCGTAATTCTTGCGGAATCCGTCTCCGTCAAACTTTTCCACGTTGGCATCGTTAATACCGATGGCAAAGATCACCAGGTCCGGCTTGTAGAAGGCTAGTTCCTGCTCAAGGCGGGGGCAGACCTCCTCGAAGTAGCTGGGAACGCGGGCTCCATTAATGCCTACGTTGGAGTAGGTTATTCCGGGCGCGTCCGTCTCCGTAAGGATGCCTGTGAGGGTGAATCTCGGACGGGGACGTACTTGTAAAGAATCAGTCCCCAGGGAGTCTGTTCCGAGGGAATCGGTTCCCTGCGGGCCTGCAGCCAGAAGGTTGCGTCTTTCTTCCTGGGCGACGCAGGCGGTGTCCAGCACGTCGCACTCCCCAAAGAACATGGAGTCAAGCGGCAGTCCCGAGGTGTCGGGAAGGGCTACCTCTGCGGGAATTTCCTCGGAGGAAGAACTGACTGCCTGGCTGGAGGAGGACTTGGACTTGTCTCCGTTCAAGGCGTCCAGAGAATCCTGGATGCGGGCGAGAGAATCCTGGACCCGCATGATGGAATCCTGGATGAGGGAATCGGTAACCAGCTGGACCGTATTTGACTGCCAGGTGGTATCGGTCCAGCGGAAAACAAACTGGATAGTGTCAATGGGATGGGGCGGAGTGAACAGGTAGCTTTGGCTTGCACTGTCTAGAATACCTTCCACATCCATGGAATCGACCCGCAGTACAGGCTCCACGTCGTTGCTGTCGCTGTAGCCAAAAAGGCGGATGCGGGATTCGTTCCAGATGGGCGTAGTATTGTACTTGTTCAGCAAAAGGGAAAACTCTGCCCGAGGGTCGTTTGTGGTCACCGCAATGCCAAGAAGTCCGAGGGGCAGGCTCACCTGCTTTGAAATATTCTTGCTGGAAGTCCAAAAGCCCTTGTACTTGGAGGCATAGCTGGAAGGAGTATTGGTCTTGCCGGCAGAGTAGGGGAAGATAAACCCGCGGCCGGCGGAAGCTCCCGGATATTCCTTGATGAAATGTTCGCGGATGCGTCCGGAAATAACGTCTGCCTGAAGATGGGAGCCGCCAATATGCAGGATTCGGATCTGTCCGCGATTTTCAAATACCAGTGTATCCAACTTCAAGAAAAATTTCTCGAAGGCGGCGTTTCCCTTGGGAAACTGGATGACGTTCAAGCTGGTGTCGATAAAGTCGTACTTTTCAACAGTGAGAGGATATGTTCCCGGCTTATCCGTGGGTGCACCGCAGACTATTGCAGACAAAATAAAGATTAGTGCTGCAATAAATCTCATCGAGCAGCCTCCGCAGCAGGGGCTGCCTTGGCGGTTTCCGGATTTGTTGCTGTGGCGGTTTCCTTCTTGGAATCAGAATAATTCTTGATTTGCTTCAACTTGGAATCGTTGATGTTATGCCTTTCGCGGAACTTGAAGTGGTCGTAGTGCACCTTCAGTGCTTCGCCGAAGAGTTCGCCCATGTAGGAGGCACCCTTGCGGGTAAAGTGAACGTAGTCGGCGGAACCCAGGGGCGGCGACTGTTTCACCCATTTCATCATGGCGTTGTTGCCGCCCATGACGCGGTGCATATCCCAGTAGGCAAGACCGTTTTCAAGAGCGATTTCGCGAAGGAGCTGGATGGTGATTTCTAGACCCGGATAGGTCTTCCACTTGCCATCAATTTGCTTTGCCATATCAGCAGGACCGATAAACACGATGTCTGCGTCGGGATTGGCACTCTGGATAGCCTTGATTTGCTTGGTAATGATATTCTTCAACCAGTCAATTTTGCTCTTGCTGGAATTCATGCCGGGAACCATGTTGCCGCCGTATTCCATAATGATGAGGCGAGCGTTCATGGCCTTGTAGGATTCTGCTAGCAGTTCTTCGTCGATGCGGTGGAAGATGGTGCCGGAGCTTCCGCGCATGGCCACGTTATCCACGGCGACACCGTAGCGACCATCGGCGGAAATGGCGTAGATTTCTGCGTTGCCGCTCATCTGGAGCTTGATGCTTGAGGTGGTATCGGGCAGCTTCCAGGTGTACACCGCCAGCTTGTTCATCTTTTCTACCACCGGAGCGTCGGCCTTGACATTCTTTATTTTGTTCTTGAACTTGGGGGTGCCATCTTCATTAACACCAACGGAATCAACGGCGGTGCTGTCATAGAACAA
Organism: Fibrobacter sp.; assembly: GCA_045600425.1. GTDB lineage: Bacteria > Fibrobacterota > Fibrobacteria > Fibrobacterales > Fibrobacteraceae > Fibrobacter. The sequence continues at coordinate 25,702 of JAZRXW010000010.1, read as the reverse complement.
GTTCATTTTCAGATTGCCGCGTTTGTTTGCCAAGACCTTGATGGTCGCATAGCCGCCGACGTGGGGGAAATTATCTTTTCCCTTACGGTCAATACGCTTCTTCAGGTTGATTGTAGCAGAACCGTGAAGGTCGGCCATCTGGGCGAGAATGCCGTAACGCCTGTGGGGAGCCAGGTCGCTGGTGTCGCCAAAGACCAGGTGTCGGGTCAAAGAGCCAGTCTGTTCGCCATTGTTCCAATAGGAGGTTGTCTGGGACGGGGTACCCAGGAACACGGGGAGCATGCCCGGTCCGCCGCCGCCAAAACGATCCTGCAAGTCTTCGCGGATGGTTGCAGAAATTCTGTCCTCTTCCAGCTGGGAGTCGCCGTAATGCACGATGTGGATGACAGAACTGTCGACGGCTGCCAGTTCAAGATTCAAGAAGAATCTGTCAAACCACGTGGGGTCGTTGTTGGGCAGGTCAAAGCGAGTCATGCCTTCTCTAAAGAAGTCCTCGTAGAATTTCAGGGAGTCGGAAAATTCCGCGAATTCCTTTTGCTGGGTGGCGGCAAGCATCTGCTTGAGAGCTTCTTCAGGATCAACGGCCTGAAGTTTCTCCATAGGAGTTGCTGTTGAGTCCAGCTGTGCAATTTCAGTTTCAGCCTTTTCGAAAATATCGGTAAGACTGGGGAAACGCAGAGTCAAGCTGCCAATGTGAATTCCATCTTCGGGATAGATTAAGGCGGTAAGGCCAAGAACCACGAAGAGACTGAGAATGCTGAGAAGAGTTTTTAGAGGAGACATTTATCAATTAACGATTAACAATTAACAATTAACAATGGACTAAAATCGCTGCGTGGCTACTAATGTGGCAATGAGTTTTCAGCCATGAGTTATGAGCTAAATAATCGCGCCGATGGCGCCTTTCTTTGACTCATCGCTCACAGCTCATTGCTCACAGCTTAGAGAGCTGCCTTAATGGCTTCTACGTTGCCCACGTGCATGGTGCCGTCGCGCAAATCCTTGTATTCGAATTCGCCGGCCTGCGCCTTGTCGCCGTCTACATAGACTACAATCTTTGCGCCCTGGTAGTTTGCCTGGTCCAGCTGCTTTCCCATTTTCATGGAGGAGAGCGGGTGAGATACAGAAACAGACTTGCCATTGACAGAAGCGCCGCGGAACAGCTGGGCTGTTTCGAAAACCTTCTTCATGTCGTTAGTAAAGCTTGCGATGTAGAAGTCTACGCTCTGCTTGGGGCTGGGGAGCAGGTTGTGTTCGCGCAACAGGTCTGCAAGCACCACGTCGCCCATGCCAAAGCCAACGCCCGGAATGCGGTCGCCGCCAAGCTTTTCGGTAAGGCTGTCGTAACGTCCACCGCCTGCGATGGCGCGCATGGATTTGCCCTTGTCGAACACTTCGAACACGATGCCGGTGTAGTAGGCGAGACCGCGGACAATGGAAAGGTCCAGGTTCACGCATTCGCCGTAACCTGCGGCTTCCAGAGTGGCAAACAGGTCCTTGATTTCGTCGAGAGCGGCGGTGGCGGCTTCGCTATGGACGGAGGCTGCCACTTCTTCAATGGACTTGCAGCTCATGAAGGCGTCAAGCTTTTGAACCTGATCTTCTGTGAGGCCGGCGTCAGCCAAAGCCTTGGCAAAGGCTTCCGGACCGATTTTCAGACGGCGGTCGAGAGCGGGGTAGACCTGTGCCGGGTTGGGTGCGCCAATTTCATCCAGGTAGGTGGCCAAAAGCTTACGGGAGCTTACGCCAATGGCAAATTCGCCGTCCTTCAGACCAAACTTGCGGAGCATGGTAGCGATAGCTGCCATCAGGTCGGCTTCGGCATAGATGCTTTCGGTTCCGATGATGTCCATGTTCAGCTGGAAGAATTCACGGAGACGACCCTTCTGAGCCTTTTCGTAACGGAACAGGCGAGGCATGGAGAACCACTTGAAAGGCTTCTTCAGTTCGCGGGCCTTCTGGATTACGAGGCGGGCCAAGGTGGGAGTCATTTCGGGGCGCAGAGCTATGGCGCGGTCGCCCTTGTCCACAAAGTTATAGAGCTGGCTTACGATTTCGTCGCCGGACTTTCCGGTGTACAGCTCCAAATGTTCGAACATGGGGCCTTCGTATTCTTCGTAGGCGAATTCTTCGGCGGTTTTACGCCAGGTGTCAAAGATGTAGTTCTGAATGCGCTGTGCTTCAGGATAAAAATCGCGTGTGCCTTTCGGCAGCTGGGGAATTGCAATACTCATAGTGAACAAAATTTAGAAAAATATCAAAAACGCCACGCCGAATTTGCTCCGGCATGACGTTGTATAAGACGTATTTATTTTACGTAAATTACAGACGAATCTTCATTTGCGTTCCGTTCTTGCCTGCGTTCACCCGAAGGATGTACACGCCGGTGGCCGCAGGCTTTTCCAGTGCCACGCTATGAGAACCTGCGAAAGCGTTTTCGTTTGCCGAAGACACCACGTTACCGCGGGCATCCACCAGACGGATTTCCACCTTGCTTGCAGCGACTTCGCCCAGGTTGAAGTTCACCATGAGCTGGTTACCCGCAGACTTGAACTGCAGACCGCTTACGCCCAGAGCAAGCTGGATGGAAGGACTTGCAGAAACCTTCAGGACGGCGGTCTTTGCCACAGTGGAGAGATTTACAGGAACGTCTTCTCCGGCGGTAAGGGGAATCACCTTGCCGTCCATGACGAGGGCGGCGTAGAGACCTGCAGAAGTCAGCTGGTCAATCCCCTTGATAGAAAGCTTGCCCTTTTGGAGAGAAGCCGCACTGAGGTTCAAGTTCCAGCTAGCTTCATCCAGGGAATTTCTGATGCTCTTGGCCAGGGAGCGGTTGCCACTTTCGATGGCGAGATTGACGCCACCCTCCATGGCTGCCGGCGGGTCAAGCACCTCGATGTTCTTGGAACCAACACCCACCACGTTCAGAGCGTCCGTCAGACCCTTTTCACCGGCAAGAATAAGACGCAAAGACCAGGAAGACTTGCTGACAGAAGTCTTGTTCAATGCTCGCTGTTTCTTACCTGCGTTCGTATCCTTTTCAATAGACTCCTCAAATACAGGCTCTGTATTCAAGACCATTTCGTGGTCGGACTCGGTATGGATCCACATGCCTTCGTAAGCCCCGATGGTGGAGGCCGTGTCGTAGGACAATGTCTCCGGATTCCAGCGCATATAAACGTCGCGGTCGTCTTCCGGGTCGTCGATATCGCCGGTTTCGCCCAGGCTCAGGTTCCAGGAGTAGGGATTGGCCACCAGGTTCCAACCGCTGAACTTGTTCTTCAGATTCCAGGACAGTTCCTTCTCGGTGGTGTCGGAAGGCGTTCTCTTCAAGTCGGATTCCTCGCTGCTTACGTACCAGTAGCCGACGGTGGGCTTCAGGTCCTTCGCGTCGCGAACCTTCTTGTACTGCATGAAATCGCCGATGGCGTTGGTTTCATCCCAGCAGTAGATGGCACCCTCGTCGCTCTCGGGAATCTTGAAATCATCGGAGACGTTGGCCAGGGACTTCATGCCCCAGGAGCCAGCCTTCACGATGTTCAGAGATTCTTCGATGGTCTTTATGTCTGTGGTGTCATGAACATCCTTATATTTTCCTGAAAGAGTTACCTCTGCAAAATATTCGCCAGGCTCAAGATTGAAATATTTCCAGGTGTATGTAGAATTTCCCTTAGCGGAAGTGCTGAGTGTATCAACCTTGCTATACGGCTTTCCGTTGGTGAACAGTCTTGCAGTTACAATGACTGGATTTTCTGTATCAAAGTCTGCTGTGTTGACAGTTACTCGCATTGCATTTCCGGAAAGAGTGGTGTAGGCACTTGCGATGTTGTAGACCTCAGTGTCGCTCAGCATGTCCTGGGTTGTGGAAACAACTATCTTGCCATTTGTAGAAATCATGAAGGGTTTCTTTGCCTCTACGAGCTTTCCTTCAAACATGATGGAATCTACCTTGTAACCGGATTTTGGTGTTACTTCTACGGTGACAGGCCAATTTCCGTTATTCGGGAATTCGTAGAATGTCCTTCCGTTTCTTGTGGTTTTTGCAAGTTTCTCACCAAAGTGGAATAGGTCAAGATTTGCATCTTCAACTTCTATTTCAACAGTACGCGGAGTTTTGTCGCATTGACCATCTTGTACTACCGCTCTGATGGTTGCTTCGCGTGACGTTGCTCCTACAGACCAGGTGAAGTTTCCGTTTTCATTCTGTTTAATATCTGCAAACTTATTTACAGATGAATCCTCATTAAGTAACTCGTAGCTCACATTACAGGAGTTAAGGGTTGCAAGTTTCGGTAATTCAAGCTCAGATGCAACGAAATAAGTTGAAGGCATTTCTATGGTGCGGAACAAAGTTCCTTCACTATTAGGAACATCGACATTTAGCTTGTGGCGACTGTCTGCGACACTAGACAGTCTCAGTGTAAGATTGAGTTCTGTACCCAAGTTCGGTAGCTTGTAGATATCTGTGGGAGCGATGATATCCATGCTTACAACCCTGTTGTTTCTGTCGGATTGGATAACAACCATGGAGTCCGTTGCTGAAACAAAACTGAGAGAGTCAATAATAGGAATGTAGCTATTGTCCATGACAGCAAACGGATGAGGCTTCCCAAGGACATAGCCAGTGAATTTGATTTCATCATTGGATGAAGTCTTTACCTGAGTGAAGTAAGGTTCGCTTTCACAAGCCTCAATTCCGCATCCAGGTATGGATATTGTTCCATGTTCTGTGTCGTTTAACTGGAAATTGTTGTTTCCTGTAAAGCGCATATACATCGGGAAACCTTCTGCCTTGCCAAGAACATCGGGGTCGTTGAAAGACAGCCTGATTAAATCTTCTACGGTAGAAATTTTTTCCCAGGAACCAGCGAGAATGTATGCCCATTCATTTGTCTTGTGATAAGCTCCATCATCTTTCAGATTCTTTGCTACGATGGTCGGCAGTAATGAATCCACTGCCAAATCGAATGCTCCTGCGTAGATGTTGGGCTGTTTTTCGTTAAAGTCATTGCCAAACACATCAATAGCTTCGGTTGCAGATACCGCAATCTTGAAGGAAAGTTTATCGCTGAAGTTTGGTGACTGAGCTTTGTATGTTCCTGCTAAAATGTTTCCATCCCAGTAGGCTTTTTCCTTTTCGTTATAATAGATATAGTTTTTGCCATTAATTCTATTGACTATATCAGGATACAGGTCATAATCAATTTCTCCAAGAGATCCATCTTCAAGAACTGCATAATAAAGGCGGTCGTTAAGATGCCTAAGCTCAAACAGCTTTTTGTCATCAGCGTCAACCCATACTGTAGTATTGGCTTTATTCTTGAATTCTTCTTCGGGGAAGGCGTATATTGTTACGTTGCTATTTGCTGCATTGAATTTGTTGTTGGCGATAGAGTAATTATAACCGTTTGTTTCATCTGCAAGTCTAAGGAGTAACTTTTCCGATGAAGTTGCCTTAACATCAAAGATTGGACTTTCTGTTCTTGGAACGGATACGGTATGATGGTCCGTAAGCTTATTGACTTGTAAAGGAGTTCCCTTAAAGGATACTTCCCACTTCAAATCTTCCGGAATTGGTGTGATTGGGGTAGAACTTGATGGATCTGCTGCGTAGACTAGATTTACGTCTACGTTGCATTCAGTATCGGAAAATACTGGACTAATCGTAATATCCCCAGAGAAATTTATGGGAAGTTTATATGCGTATGGGAAGTCAAATTCGTAAATATGGTTTGTCTTCGGAGTTCCGCTAACTTTATGCGTGATTTCCCAAGTGTCAAAACATCCTTCTAAAGATGCGAATTCGTGCAGATAAAGGGTGAACGAATCTTCATTGTAATTGAATCCGTTCTTGAAGTTGTTTTTGGGATCCTTACTGTCATTTTCGTAGTAGAAAATTTTGTCAAGATTTTCTACGGTAATCTTTGGTGTGATGTAAGATGCAATCTCCAGGTATTGAGGTGCTTTTTCAAAAGAAATGGAGGCATTCTTTGCGTAAAGCTTTTGATCGAGATTATTCTGTACTCTAATGCGTTCTGCATTATCGAAAGAAATCTTTTTAGCAAGCGGCAAGTAAATTTGCTGGGTGCTTTCATTCTGCTTTATTTCAATATCAATATCCAGGTCTAGAGAATCTATGGTGACCGTTATAGTTTGGTCGCTCATATTTGTATAAGCTAATTCAGTGGAATAATTCTTGGTTGTACCATCGAATACCAACCTTGAATTTATCTTATCCATTTGTAGACTTGTTTGAGTGTAGGCTTCCACAAGAGCTCTGCGGAAGTCGTATGCAGAGGAGAATGCACTTGTTTTTTCCGTATTGGTTCCATCATACAATTCAAGATACCATTGGTTTCCGTATCGGAATCCATAATTTGTGCTTCCTTGAATAAGTTGGGGGAGTTTGTTGGAACTAGTGAAATCGAAAGAGTCTCCATCCCAATAGGTATTTTCCATATCCTTGATTTCGTGATATAAATTGCCGCTTTCAATCATGAATTTAGGTACAGAGACGGTAATGGAATGTTGGTAGAGTTTTACTGGTTCTGTCATGAGGCCGAAAACTTCACTGAAGTAATTCTGATCCCAGACGATTTGTTGTGTATTCAGGACGGAACCGTCATGAACATTAGTCCAGTAAGTATAGGTCAGCTCTTGCTTGCTTTCATCATAGGTCATTTGTGCGTTCGGTAACAACTGAGCGATATTTTCGTTAATTTCAGTGCCATCTTCCAGGGTTCCAGAATTATTATCTGCATTAACATCTACAAGATCGATTCGATTACCATCTTCGTCAAACCAGCGGATAAAGGGTTTGACCGGTGCAACGAAGGCCATGTTTGAGTTATAACTGTTTGCCTGCTGAGGCTTTTCCCATTTAGCAGGGTACTTGTAGTATAGATCGTGTTCTTCTGGCGGGAAATCGGATTCCTGAACTGCCTGACCTTCAAGATTATAGGCTATAATACCATTATAATCAGTGAAAAGCTGGCTAATAGTATCTTGCTTGCCAGTAACAGTATTGTCCATTACCCATGCAACGATGTGTGTTGGTTCATACCGTTCGTCATAGAAGGGGTAGCCTTCGTTGGCTCCGACACCGTAGGAGAAAGTTTCCAGCAGATATGCAAATTTGGGACTCTTGGGATAGGCAAGGCCTACAGGCTGGGTAGATGAGCCTGTGTAAATCTTGGCAACAACATCAGAGGCGGATCCAATACCTACACGGGATTGTTGTGTGTTTTTATTCCATGCCTGTTGCACCTTTCCGTTGGTTACGAGTGCAAAACTATTTTCTACAGAAGAGGTGCCGTTGGTATAGCCGATGCCATAAGCGTTAGCTGAAGCATAGCCAATATCAATATCGCCAATGTAGAAGATGTTTTTTATTGTGGCGTTATCGACAGAACCGGCAATACCTCCTACGTTTATGCTAGAAAGTGTTGCTGCATTTTCGTTGGCTATGGTAATTCCTCCCACAACGGAGCTGCCATTATCGATGGTTGCTGCTCCGCTGGAGCCAATAAGACCGCCTACGGTGATTGACTGGCTTGGGGAAACGTTAATTACAATATCAGAGGAACCTCCCTTGGCACGAACTCTGGAGTTAGATATAGTGGCAGAACCTAAACCGATAAGGCCGCCTACGGTGCGGGCATCTCCGCTAATAAGACCTTCAAAGTAAGAATTCTGAATGGTGGTATTGTCTATTCCGGACTTGTTGCTGGCAGCTATGATACCTCCGATTTGACCCACGGATTCAATTCTGGCATCCACAGTATCGTTTAAGGAAATAAAATCTGCATATGCTAAGCCGACGATACCCCCGGTATATCCATTCATACCCAATGCGATATTGTTTAATTTACCAATAAACTTATTGTTCTCTGAATAGATTTTGTTGGATTCCAAATAACTATCACAAGCACCGAGAAGCCCGCCAATGTAAGATCTGACATGGAATTCAAACTGATCAGAAAGGCTAATGGTTGTTTCAACGATGTTGTTCGTCAACTTTAGCGTTGATTCCTCCATAAATCCCAATATACCTCCCATATATGACCCTTCATATGAACTTGTCTTGACATCAATGTCAACACCTACATTATTCCCGTCATAGACTAAATCATAGGATTCATTTGCAGAGGGGGCATATCGAGGCATTGCCGTATAGGTGTATGGGGGTGCCGGTTTTGTAGGAACAGAAATGACCTTCTGGTAACCAACTAATCCACCATATTTTCCGATAGCGGTGGCTGAAATACTTGCTGAAACATCACTATTCCTAATAGTGATATGACCTGCAGATTTTCCAATGAGGGCGCCTGCATTGGAATTTTTTGTCAGGATGATTTTAGAATTTGTGACCTTGATGCCGGTCATTTCAACGTCATTGGATGCTTCACCAAGCAATAGACCATAGTTCCCTATTGAGCTTGTGCTTCCGCCTTCGATAGTGACGTTGTTGACCGTTACATCGGTAACGTTAATCTTTTGTGCTTCTGTTGCATCAAGAATACCTACGGAATATTCCAGGGTATTGGATGCATTCATGTATATATTGTCAAACACCACGTTTTCAATGGAATTGCCTTTATTCAACTTTAAAATGTAAGTGTTTGACTGGTCTTCATTATTAATACAAATACCCGATATTTTATGGCCATTCCCTTTTAGGGCGATGTTTAAATTTGCGGTTGCATTGTCCCAGTTCGTTGCACAGGATTGGTCCATAGGGGTGGAACTGACAACGATATCATTGCCTAATTCAAAATAGGATACGCCTTCCGTTGAAATTGTTGAAATTTCCTGGAGAGCTCTAGCGGATTTGAGTACAATGACGTTTTCGCCATCGACAATTGTTGGTTCTACATCCTCGGTATCGAGGTTTTGGATGCGGACAGTATTCTCGTTAAATACATCAGAAAGCTTAATCTTCCATGCTTCAGGGAATCCTTCCGGCCAAGTAGTAGGAATGTCTTTAGATGTAAAAGAGGTTCCGTCGGCTTTGTATGCCAACTTACCGTTTACATCTGTATATCCCTCATAAATGACAGCGCCCTTATAGATTGCTGCTACACGATAAGTGGGCTGTTCGTTATTTTGTGCCGGTCTCGGCAACTTGTCGCTTTCTGTAGGGGCGTACGCAAAACCAAATAGATTTGCAAATTTAGGGGATGCTGGGGAAAGCCTGTCAATTACTTTTTGTTTTGTAATGATGTTTAGCGAGTCTGTTAGAGAATTGCCTAAACCGACTATGTTTTCTGCGGTGTCGATAGTACTTGCTCTTGTTGCAAAATTTCCAAGATCAATAGCGTAGCTCTGCATAATGAATCGGGATGAGTTACAGAGACCCCATGCAGATCCTGTATTTGATAGAGTTCCCACATAACGGCTCTGTTCAATGATTGAACTTGTGTTCATTAGGCCGTTGATCCGATAGCTTGTCGATTTGGTTGCGATGGATATATTTCCCAATACAGAGGATTGTCTAACGTTGTTAAATCCATTAGCATATCCGATTAAGCCCGCAGAATAGCTAGCTGTATTTGCCTGTATTAGATCGCCGTTGTATCCAAGAGGACTAGATACATTTGCTCCCAAAATATTTGTTGTGTCAGCAGAACCGTAGCCAATTAACCCGCCTGCATAACCACTTCGAATTGAAATTGTTCCTGAATATGAAGGGTACTCAAGGTTTACAAGTTTCTTGATAGCACTTCCGGAACCTAAATCTAAACGTCCTGCGAATCCCCCTGCATAGGCGGAACCATTAGAAATACTGATATTCATTGATATGGAATCAAGTTTAGAATCTAGGTAAATTAAATATGATCCACTAGAAACGTAGTAGTCCCTGTAGGAGCGACCATACATTCCGCCTACGTAAGAGCTATTGCCTGTCTTTTCAACAGTCGTATTCATGGAACCGGATATTTTGTTTTTGTTGGAGATAACTGTATTCTGTACATAGCCAATGAAACCACCTGCGTAGTAAAGTTTTTGGGCTCCAACATCAATATCAACATTTGTTGCCTTGACGTTATTAATGGAAACCGAATAATAAGTCTTATTTAACAGAACGCCTGCATAAACGGTGTCCATAGACCTTGTTGTATGAATTTTAATGTTATCAAACAAAATATCGGAGAAAGACGTTTTTCCCGTTGTGTCTGTTCCTGTTGCGAATAGAGATATTCTGAAACTATTTCCTCCAGCAGAAGTACTATTACCCGCTACATAAGTGTTCTGGAACTTCAGATTCTTGACGTTTGCCTCGCCTTCAATATCAAATGCATAGATGTTTTGGCTATAGGGCTCTTGAATGCATAGACCTGTAATGGTATGGCCCTTTCCATCCAGTGTTCCATTGAATTTGGCATTTTGGTTATTCCAGTTAGATTCGCAGTTGCTGGACCCGTCACCACCAAGATTAATATCGTTTGCCAGTTCATACTGAGGCTTTCCACCACAAGATGCTGTAGGAAGTTTACTGATATTCATTAACCCATTTGCGGTCTTAATGACAATCGGGCACTTTGTGGCGTCATAATCATCTTCCGTAAGCGAAAAGTCATAAATTTCGTCTTTGGTATAAGTTTTTGCGAGGTTGATTTTCCAGCTTTCTTCCCAGATAGAAGGCCATTTTGTAGGAATGTCCGTACTTGTAAAGGGGCTTCCATCAGCCTTGTACGCGATTTTACCATTCGTATCGGTATATGCATCATAGAGAACGTTGCTGCCGTAAACACCTTTGAGATGATAGGTCGGCAATTCTGTCCCTGATAGGGGGCGAGGATGGCCTTCATATTCGTCGGGGTTGTACGTGAATTTCATAAGGTTGGCTAAAGCGGGTGATTGAGGTGCTGCAGTGCCTATTATATTGCCCTTATCCGTTACAGTTACTCCAGCACCAGCGAAACCAGATCCAATTAGGGTTTGACTTGATGCTTTGTTGCATGGGAGAATTGATTTTTCACCAAGATTGACACCATAGCTGTTTGATGCAGTAAACGTGCTGCTTCCATCATATAACAGGCCAAACACGTTTTTGTTGTCGTCATTGGGGAGGTTACCCACAAAAAAGGAATTGTTAATAGTAGTGGTTGCGGAATAGATGTTTAGAATACCCGAAAAGGTATAGTTTTTGTTCGTACTCTGGTTTTCAAATCCGCCTAGAACAACAGCTTTTTCTACAGAAACGCTAGAAGCTAGAATTCTGCCAATTAGTCCCGATGCGTAAGTTTCTGCTGGTGTGATTCTTGAAATGAGGATTCCTTTACTTCCTTCGGCACTTTTGGCACTGATGTCTTGTAATACTAATGAATAATATTGGGAAAGGGAATAATAATAACCAATCAATCCACCGATGTAGGAGTAAGATGAATAATTCGATGTATTGTAAGACAGGTTTCCTTCATAGTTTATATGATGGAATGTTTCTGTTTCACGCTTATAGGTTTTGAATTCTCTATATCCGATGATACCTCCCATACAGGTTTTCTTTGATGTACCACTAATAGGAGCTTTTGCGTGAATGTATGACAGGTCAGAAATGGATTTTCCATTTCTGATACTTCCTATAATACTACCCATAGCTGTGGAGTCTGTATGAGTTGCTGAAATTGAACCTTCGAAATCAATGTCTTTTGCATATACGGACACAGAATCAACAGTGCCGATAAGTCCTCCAATTTCCATGGCGTTTGTAACATTGATATCAATATTTTTTGCCTGGATTGAAAGAAGATTGATGGGACTGTTGACGTAGCTAACCAAGGCTCCAGTCATACCATTATATTGAGTACCCTTGATAGAAATATCGTCAAGATTGATATTGGTAAAACTAAGGGATCCGGTATTATTATTTGCAAATAAAGAAGTTTTTGAGGGAGTCTTAGATGCTTTTTGATCCGTTGTTATATAGATGTTGTTGAAGGAAATATTCTTAACAACAAGGGGACCTGTAGCTTTGAATATGTAGCTATCGGGGCTTTCCTCTGTATTGAGACAAATTCCAGAAACGGAAAAGCCGTTGCCATCCAAGGTGTCCTGTACATTGGCGTAGGTGTTATCCCAGTTGGTGGTGCAACCAGTGGAAATTTTATTGGCGTCGACTATGATATTATTTGATAATTTATATGTAATAACACTGCATTCTGGTACCCTAATTAAACTAAGATTCTGTAAAGCATTCGCGCTTTTAATATTTACGATACATTTTTCCTTATCAATAGTCCTGTCAGTATCCGTAAAGATATTCATACGGATGAAATCTTCGTGATAGGCAGTGGTTAAGTTAACCTTATCTTCTTCAGACCAGTTGGCGGGCCATGCATCAGGTGCTGGCAAATCGCTTTCTGTAAATGGAGATCCGTCTTCTTTATAGGCCAAATATCCTTGGGCGTTTGTATAGCCTCGATATAAGGTATCCTTTCCTGAAATGCCCAGTATAAGGTGAGTCGGTTCTGTTGCGCCATAAGCGAATCGGTCATATTGATCTGCTTCATAAGCCATGTTTAACTTATAGGCGAACGCTGGTGTCTTGGAATATGCTGAATCTCTTGTTTTACCGGCATCTTGGATATAAGCAAGTGCATCTGTGGAGGTCCCATATGCAACATTAGCTGTCTGACTTGGGATTGTCCAAAGATTAGTCGTTTTTCCCCCTAAATCAATGGCATAACTATCTTTCAAGTTGATTCTAACACCGCTTTTTACGTTTCCAAATGCGCTACTGGAATTATAGGATGGAATCAGTTTTCCTATATAACTTAAACCGCTAATATCGGTAACACAATCGCTGCTGACATTTCCTTCAACGCTTGCAAATCCGGCTCCTATTTGAGCGCCTTTGATAACGCCTCTGACGGTAGCATTCTTTATGGGGGCTGCATATGCAACAAACCCCATTAATCCGCCACTGTAATAAGGAGTCGTCGTTTTTGTGGTGGTAATACTGATGATGGTATCAGAGGCTCCATTTTTCCCGGTTACGGATACTGAATTGAGTGTGTCCACATATGCCGATCCTGTTATGCCGCCTATATAATGGGAACCATTTACATTACCTCTGATTGAACCGATGTAACTTAAGTTTGAAAATTTTCCACCGCTACCTGTAGAACCAAAGAAACCTCCGGCGTAAAGGTTGTTACACTTGGTCAGATTTAATTGAATATCAACTTCGACGGTATCGCTTTGAACTGAATAGGGGGTACTATATGTATTTGCAACTAAACCGGCTGCATAAATGGTTGTATAGGCAGTAGTTGAATTTAATTCGATTTTGCCATAGATATGGTTGTTTGTCAGTGTATATCTATTTCTCAAATAACCTGCAACAGCTCCTGTATAACTAATGGTATAGCTGTTGGTAGAAGGCGTCACGTTATGGATGATGTTAACGTCTATGCTGTTGTTCTTTGCCGTGAATATACTATCGGTCCTTGCAATGAGAGAACCTACATAAGCGGGCCTATCTACACGAATGTTAGAATTCTTTATAGTTGTATTTTGTATAGTATGTCGGGTTGCCCAGTTTCTTCCAAATACAATGCCCGTGTTTCCCTTAGCGGAGCCTAGTTCACTTTCTACAGTAATATTGTCAAAAGTTACATCTTTGACAAGTATTTTGGTCTTTGTATTAGGGAAAAATACAGACGTATACACAGAATCACTATTGGTGTGTGAATCCTTAATGTAAATGTCCTTGAATTTGACATTGAGAATGCTGACGGAATCACTTGTTGCTCCTAAATTAAACAGGGCTGTCTTTTTTTGATCTGTCGTTTTGTAACAGATGCCTGATATCGTGTGTCCATTACCCTGTAGCGTACCCTTGATGAGGGTATAGGTAGTGTCCCAGTTATTTTCGCAAGATTCCGTTCCATCACCTCCAAAATCCAGATCTGTTTCCAGGATGATGGTCGGACTTGAACAAGTATTAGGAATGTTTGATAGATATCTAAGCCCACGGGGAGTCTTAATTGTGGTTTTACAGCTGCTTAGGGTGTAGTCTACATCTTTATCGACCTTTTGAATGCGTTCCTGGTTTTCTCTAAAGACTGTGCTAAGATTTATTTTCCAGGAAGTTTGCCATGTTGCTGGCCAGGTTTCTGGAATATCACTTTCTGTAAAAGGAGAACCGTCGGCCTTGTATGCAATTTGTCCATTTGGGTTGGTGTATGCGAGATAGAGTGTATCGTCTGCGTAGACACCGAGAATTTTGTAAGTCGGTTTTTCTGCACCAGATACGGCAATGGGTAAACCGTCATTTTTCAATGGGTCGTAGATAAGTTCAAGTGCATTTGCAAATTCGGGGCTTTTAGTAAGAACTTTTTTTGCTCCTTTATTTGCGGTATAGACCGTTATGGAGTCTGTTAGTGAGTAACCTATGGCATAGGAAGTAAAAATTGCACTACTTTGCTTATTTAAGGTAACTTCGCTTAAGTTTATTATGTAGGAATGGTCAACTTTAAAGCTGCCGGAACCGCTAAAGCCGTAATTCGTCTGAGAGCTATTATTGGGTATGGATCCGATAAAGTAGCTCTGTTGGATGACTGGGTATTCGGAGGGGGGTATTCGAATATCCGATAAATGAGCCGATGCCAAACATCGTGCGGGCTGGATAGTCAATGATGCCTTTGACCGAACTATTTTGAATAGTGGTTTTTTGCTGAGTAGATCCGAAAATTCCTCCAACATAGCTGTCGAAACCTGATCCTGAGAACAGAATTCCTGTATAGCCATCGGGGCTTTCGATGGTGTTATTTTCGTTCACAAAACTGACGGCTTGATTAAGTCCAACAAGTCCTCCTATATAGGATCTATAGGCGCCATTTTTTACGTTTGCGTTTATCCGGCCCTTGAAAACCGAATTTACGATGCTTTTTTTTGCTGTATAGGAGGAACCCCTATCTATATCGGTGGCAAGAGATGTTTGACCAATAAAACCACCTATATAGCTGTTTGAACCACCATTGGCATTGATATTTGTATAAACGGTGTCGTTTTGCAAGGTGTCTGCGAATGTGGTATCTTTACCTATAATACTGCCCAAAATGAGCTGGTCACTTGTTGTTGCTGTAATATTTCCCTGAATGTAACTGGAATCAATACCGCTGGAAATCCTCGATAATCTAGAGACATATGCTGCAAAACCACCTACAAACAGTTGCTTAGTGTTCTGAACATCCAATGAAATGTTTTTTGCAGTAACATGCCTGTACAGATAAGAAAGTGTGGTGCTACTTACAAGTAAACTAGCGTATCCATTGTTTGCTCCGAAATTACCACTCACATTAACATTGTCAAGATTGACGTTGTTAAAGACGATTTTACCTTCGTTAATGGAATTTGCTCTAAAGATGGAAATCTGATAATCGTTTTGTATGGTTTGGTATTCGGAACTCAGATAAATATTGCTGAAGTTGATGTTTTTTACTGTTGTGGAATCACTAAAGTTGAACAGAAACACAGTGGGATTGTCAATTTCCTTTACGCATACACCGCTAATGGTATGGTTCTTGCCATCTAGAGTTCCTTCAAAAACGGCATTGGTGTTATCCCAGTTCGGGGTACAGGAACTGGTTCCGTCTCCGCCTAGGTCAATGTCGTTTGCTAGTTCATAGAATCTTTTGGTACAGTTGCTGAATGTGATTGAACCGATGTTTTGCAATCCATTGGCGGTTTTGATGGCTGCAGCACAGGTTGACTGGTTGATGGTGTAGTCCACTCCTGCAGTAATATCGGCTATAGCATTGACTGCAAGGAGCGTGATTGCCATGATAACACTGGCCAGACTAAACTTCTTATTGCTCATAGAATAATCCATATTTTTCATCTTTAAAAACCTCCTCCCTTAGAATGCGTAGTTCAGGCTAGCTGAAACAAAGAAGTCCTTGTAGTAATCCTGTCTAGAATCTGGACGGAAGCTGTAGTAGCCGCCCAGGGTGTAGTCGGAGTACAAGTCCTTGTTGTAGAAGACGCGAAGGGTGGCAGATCCGTTCAGGTCGGCTTCCTCCTCGTCGGTGCCGTCGCTGTGTCGGGTGATGAACTCCTGGCGAATCTCAGCGTTAACGCTCAGGTCCATAAAGTCCTTCGCCAGGTTGATTTCAAAATTGTCGCTCAGAGTCCATTCAAACTCCTTCATGGAATCTCTGGTGTAAGTCTTGTATCGGGGCGTAAATGCAATCTGGTTTCGGAACTTTTCCGCATTTAGCGTGAAGGATACCGGGTAACGCTGCTCGAAGAAATCCGCACCGTGGAAGTAATAACCCAGGTAGCCGTAGGTCTTGTCGCTAAAGTCGAACTTGTCCATCAGGGAGTCGTTCTCGAATCCGGACTTGTCCATACGGTAAATCCACATACCGCCAAATCTCAGCAGGTTCTTGCCTAACTTCAGGGAGGCTTCCGCTTCTACGGTGTGTTTCAGCAGTCTTTCCTCGAAACCGCTGGCAAGGAAAGCCTGGTTTGCAAGGCCATAGTACTGCATATAGCGGGCGGAGTCAATTTCAAAGGTGTCCTTTTCCGCCTCGACGGTGTAGGTCTTTTGTCCCTTCTTGGCCTTGAACCAGTCGTCCCTATAGACTCCGGAGTTGGCGTCGTAATCGGCGTAGAGTCGGGTGGCACGGTTGCGTTCGCGGTAGTTGGCCTTGTATTTCAGCAAAAGCTCCAGGTCGCCGTACTTCAGGTTGTTCTTGAAGGTAATGTTATGGATGTACAGAGCCCTGACCGCATCCTGGTCATGATCCTTTTCCCATTGGGAGGTGGGGTCACCAAAGAGGCCCGCAGTTGTACCTTCTGCAAAGCCAAAGACGTTGTACTTGTTTCCGATACTTGCGTTTTCCACGTTCATGTCGTAGGCCAGGTTCCAGCGCCATGTTCTGGAGAACCGCTGGTCGGCAGAAATCCCGAATTCGCGGGCGTTGCTCTGCTGGTCCGGGGAACCCGCGCTGTAGAACTTACTTCCCACAAATTTGAAGTAGCCGTTCAAGGTGGTCTTCCCAAAGCCCCAGCGTACGGCCGCACGGGCGGCGATGTTCTGGCCGTCCCATTCGCTGAGATTGCTCTGCTCGTCTTCCTTGCTCCTGTACTTGCTTTCTGCCTTCTTGGCATCTGCAATTAGGGCCTCCAATTCCTTTCTCATTTCGCTGAGAGTCATGGTGGAGTTGTCACCGAAGATATCCTGCAGTTCGCTGCGGGTCAGGTTGCGAATCAGGGAGGAATTCTTCATAATCTTACGGAGCAGCCCGAAGTTAGAAACGGAGACTCCCGCCTTGCTGAAAACCTCGTTGATGGCCCGCTGTGTCTGTACATCGGCGGTATCGGCTGCGCCTAGGGCAATCTGACCGTTCAGTTCGATGTCGCCGGGCCAGAACAGCCAATTACCTTCGGCAAAGAAGGTCTTGGAGGTGATTTCCGGGTCGATGGTGTTGGCGTTTTCGCTCATGCCATCACGAAGGAACGGATCTTCCTTGTAATCGCTGCTTCCCACAAATCCGATGGAGCCGTTGAAACGGCGGTGCATGTTCCAGGTGATTTTTCCGCCGGCAATCATCTCCTGGGTTTCGCCTTCGCCGTCTTCGTTCCAGTCCTTGTAGATGTCGTAATTTTTTTCGCCAATCAGCTTGGGGGCGCGGGCTTCACCTGCAAACAGGGTTGCTTCCAGCATGGGTTTTTCGCCGGGGGCGTTACGAAGGCCCGTAGAGTAAGACGCTCCGAAAAAGTCCACGCCGTTCAGGTAGGTCTCGCCGGCGTTCATGTAGATATCGCCCAGGGAAACTTTGCGGATGGAATCGGCGTAGCTCAGGTTCAGCTTGTGAACATTCCAGTTGTTCCATTCGTCGCTACCGATGTCCGCGGTAAATTCCATAAGGCGGCCATCGGGAGATTCCAGCTTCATGTAGGTGTTGTAGCGGGAATAGAGTCCCGGCACCTGGAAATAGTTGATGTAGTCGTCGCCAGCCTTGACGGTGTCGCGACCGTTGTAGAAATCTTCGCCAGTCTTGTTCTTCTCGGTACCTACAAAGTGGTAGCCGATTTCGGTCCCCACGTTACCGGTCAGCTTCCAGCGTTTTTCCGGTTCAACGAAGACTTGGTCCATGGCCGTAGCGATGGGTGCCGCATCTTCGACTAGATTGCTTTCTGGAATGTCGGGTAAAGTATTGGAAAGCTCCTTGGCCCCCGCGGTAAAGTTTACCGCATTGCCTATGGCCACGTCCTTCAGGTTATCCGCAGGAATGTCCAGGGTGACAATGCCAACGTTGTTGTCGGAAAGGGTCAGCTGGTGATTTTTCACGTTGTTGTTGCCCATGTCCAAGATACCATGCTCGTTCTTGGAAATCTTTGTGTTGCTCAGGGCCACATTGGATTTTTCGGCGGCATAGACCGCCACGTTGTTTTCGGTCAGTTCAGCATTGTCCAGTTCAACGAGGGAACCTGCAGAAGCAACAACTGCCGCTCCGGAAATGCCCTTGATTTTTGCGCTCTGGATTTTAACGCTTGCAGTACGGGTGCAAATGCCGGTAGCGGAATTCTCGATGGAAATGTCCTGCAGGTCGGCTCCGGACTTGTCCATCGATAGGGCTATTTTAGCACCGCTGATACTTACCTGCTTGAAGTCCGCACGGATATCGCCTGCAATGGAAACGCCGTTCCAGAGTTCGCCTTCAGTTTCTGCTTCAAGGACAACCGGAGCGGATTCTTCGCCGATTGCGGCAAAGGCTCCGCCCTTGATTTCAAGGCCCGTACCTTTCTTGAACTTCAGGACTACGCCTGCGTCAATAATCAAGGCATCTTTTTCGCTTACCACCAAAGTCTCTGTGACAAGATAGGGGGAGTTGGCAGCCGTCAGGACACCCTTTGCGGTACCTCCGATTTCTGTGAAAGTCTTCGGACGCTTGTCCACTGTTGCCGAACTATCCTGAACCGCCGGGTTATCCAAGGCCACGGAACTATCCAGAGCTGCCGTACTATCCAGGGCAACCGTACTATCCAAGGACACGGAACTATCTAAAGCTACCGTGCTATCCAAGGCCACAGGAGTCAATGACGTGCTTGCCGAGTCGCTTGCCTGAGTGTCTGCGTTGTTATTTGCTTCTGCATTAGCAACGGCGTTTTCGGGCAAGCTTGCTTCGGTGCCTACATCGGCGTTGCTCGGCAAACTTGCTTCAGCGCCAACTTCAGCATTTGCTTCGACATTGTTTGGTATGCTTGCGTTTTCTTGTGCAAATACAAAAGGAACTGCTGTAACTAGGGGAATCAAAATCTTGGAACGCATTACTTCACCTCGTAGTTCTTGGTAGCAGTTGCTACACGTCCGCTCTTATGCTTTACAATTACTTCAAACTTGGTCACCTTGCCGCGAACCAAATCCACCGGAATGTCGTAGTCCAAGGACTCAATCTGGTTTAATGTCTCGTGAAGGATGTTTCTGCCGTTCTGCTTCACGGTCACGCTGTAGACCTCGCTGACATCGTCTAGGTTAATGGAGAACCGCAATGTCTTCTTGATAATCTTCCAGCCCACGTCGGTCTTGCTTCCGGGATTGGGGTAGGGGTACCACAGGACTTCGTGAGATTTGCTTCCGTCCATTCGGATGTTAAAGAACTTGTTGGGGAAACATCCCAAGGTCTTCGTCTGGGAAGCAACGTTTCCGGCCTGGTCTTCGGCTACAAATTCGTATTCGTGAATACCCTTGTTCAACTTCACCTTGGTGGTAAAGTTCTTCTGGACGATTGTGTTTCGACCGTCGACGTTGTCCACGTTCACCTTAAAGGTTCCCAGGTCGTCCTGGAAGTTGTCAATGGAAACGTTTGCGGCACAGCTCAGGGAGTCATAAGAAATCATGCGGACCATAGGCGGGTTCTGGTTGACCGCCTGGCAGGTTCGATTGACGCGGATTGGAATTTCCTTCAGCACCTTCTTGCCTTCGGAATCGAATTCCAGCAGCGCCATGGTTTCGTTCCACAAGCCGTTGCGGTCAGACATTGCCACAATCTGCTGGAAAGGATGGGGCTTGCCATCTGGAATCTTCACCAGGTTGGCGGAGCGATAAGAATTTCCGATGCTCAGGGTTAAAGTCGCGTTTGTGTCCGGAGTCTGGTAGGTGCCTTCCACCACAAGTCCTTCTTCGCAGACGGTTGCGGGGGAGGCAGACGTTACTGCCACAAGGCTTCTGGCCTTTGCTTCCATGGGGCGGTAGAAGGTCTTTGCCTCACCGCAGTAGAATTCCACTCCGCCGTAGTTACAAGAAACGCGGAACAGCTTTTCGCCTACGGCAGAAGAGTCAAGCGTAATTGCCGTCAGGAACTGACCTTCTTTTTCAAGTACAAGCGGGTTGCCATAGAAGTTCGCCTTGGAGTCGGCGGTACAGCGACCGTGGATAGTGATGTCTTCCGTTGTCACCGTGTCGGGGAGTGCGTCAATGTTACATTCGACGCTCTTTCTTGCCTCGGACAAAGTGTGCTGGTAGATGGAATCCTTCTGCTGGATGTTCTCGATTAGTTCCTGATGGCTCATGTTGGATTCGCTCAGGAGCTTTGCTATCGCCTTGTGAAATTCCGGGTCGCCGGCGGATGCCAGGTTCAAAACGATTAGGCTATCGACCTTGAATGCCACCTGACCGCCCTGGATCATGACTTTTTCGCCCGTGAACAACTCCACCTGGAGGGCTCCGTTTCGCAGGCCCACCAAGGTGATCTTGTCGCCACCGTCAATACAGCCGTCGGTACCGCGAATGGCTGCCGCCATGGTACCCGTCTTGAACTTGAAGCTGGAATTCTTGCTTTGTTTTTGTGCGGAGAATACCAAGCGTCCTGTCACAATGTCTATGCCGGTCTGGAAGGAACCGTCTTCGTTTAACAGCTGGCTCAGTTGGATTTCTGTATGTTCGGTCAGCGTCGCCATACTGCCGTCGGGCAGGCTCATGGTGGCTTCGGATTCCCAGTCGGCACGAAGATGGTCCGCCATGAAGATTTTGTTTCCGATGCGTACGCCTTTCCATTCCGGTTTCTTTTCGGATTTCTTTTCTACGGTTCCGTTAACGAAATGGACTTTTGCTGCTGTCTCGGCGGCGTAAGCGCCGGTAGCCAAAGCGGCAAACAAGACAAGAATCTTGGTAATGAAATTCCTAGAGGACATATTTGCTCCATATTTCACGAATTTGGGCGAAAATCTAGGAATTTGTAAGTTTTTCGTAAACGTTTTGGCTGACTTCCTACCGCGGTTTGCTCTCAGTTTATCAACAAGTAGTTGACAAAAAGAAAACCCCATTTCCAAGGAAATGGGGCTAAGTTTTTGATAGTCAAAGAGTTACTTGTTTTTGTCCTTTGCGTCCTTCTCTTCTTTTATGAAATCCTTCGGACCGTTTACGAGAATGTAAATAATCGCAAAGATGATGGCCAAGGCCAGCAGGCCTCCCAAAATCAAAAAGATATACATCACTACGTTGAGCATTTTCTTGTTATTCCTTAACTACTTTACAATGACCATGGGGCTGGTTTCGCTTAAAAGATACGTCCATTCCTCGCGAATCTTTTCGTATTCGCTGGCATCTGCGTACAACGCGAAGGTGGTCCAGTTGATGCAACTCTGTGCGGAAGCGTTTTCCTTACAGCCCTTCTCGAAGCTTACATAGTCGGGTTCGCGGCTAAATGGCTTGGGCCCCATCACCTGAATTTCCCTATCGCCGGCAGAGACCTTCAAGCTGTAGCTGAACAGCGTCTCCTGAGGCATGCGGATGGGGTGGTGGCGCTTGTTTACCTTGGGGAACCTAAACAGGCTTCTTTCCCATACGTTGGGGAATCGTCCCTTCAGTTCGGAACCGCCCTGTCCAAAGTAACCCTTGGAGGCGTAAGTCACCACAAGGATCAGGGGCTTGTTAAAGTCCTTCAGGTTTTCAATCTTCACGTTACCGATGCTTACGTCGGGAATGCCGGTCATCAGGAAGTCTTCCATCAGTTTTTCCTGTTCCTTGACATCACGACCGTAGAAGTGGTTTCTCATACCGCTGCCGAACTTTCCAGAAAGGGTCACGGAATCGCGGAACTGGCTTTCGCCGCTTTCTGCAATAAAGAGCCTGTGGTCAATGGCAATTTGATGTTCCTGGTTCTGTTCCAGTACCGGAGTGGTCACCACATGGCTGTTTTCGCCGTCAATGACCAGGGCCACCTTGCCTTCCATATCCAGAGGGACGGGGCGGTCGTTACCGGTCTTGTCTGTTGCGTCAATCCACATCTCGCTAATGTCCCCTTGCTTGGGAACGTAAAGGATCATGTGGTTGAACTGCTGGATGGTGGGCAAGTGCTGGTAGCCTTCTTCCTTCAGGTGGATAGCTGTCAGGTAGCTCTTGACTCCGATTGCTTCCAGCATTTCCTTAAGGAGCAAGGCCATGTCCTTACAGTCGCCGCGGTGTTGTTTTAGGGTGGATTCCGCCGTCTGGGGAATCAGGCTATGGCCGCCAAAGCGAATGTCGCGGTAGCGGATATCGTTACGGACAAATCTTGCCAGGGCGTGAACCGCATTGTCACCAGCCTTACGACCCTTTACTTCCTGGGCCTTTTCGCGGACGGCGACGGCCTGCTTGAACTGGTGCTTGATCAAGTTCTCGTAGTCTTCGCCCACTTCCTTCCATTGCTGTTTGCCTGTCAGGATAACTCCAGAGCCGAAGTCCTGATAGACGGGCATGTAAAGTTCCTTGCGGATCACCACCGGGTTTTCCACGGACCATTCCACGCCGCCCTTGATGTTCTTTTTCTTGATGTCGCCGTATTCTTCCGTTACAAACTTTGTGGTATCCGCGTAAATCCTAAAGACCGATTCTCCAATAGGAATGTCCTTGGAGCTGATGAAGTCCGTATAGGGAATCATTCCCTTGTTCTCGATGTTGGTGCGGCTGAACTGCAAGTAGACAAAGTCACCGGGAGCCAGTTCCTGCAAGGGGAAGTGGGCTGTCTGGGATTCGTTTCCGCCACCCACTTCGGTTGCGTAGGTGATGTAGGCTCCGTTCAGGTTTACCTTCTGCTTCAGCTTGAAGTTGCTGTCGTAGACTTCCAGGGCGTTCAGGTAAATGCGGTCAAAACCTGGCAGGAAATCGAAGGTGAATTCTCGATAGATGGCAGATCCCCTCTGGTCCAGAATTTCCATCAGCATTTCTTCGCTGCGGACCCAGTTGGATCCCTTTTCTGCTCTCAGCATTTCCTTGCGGTGGTGAATGACGGCAGGGAAGTCTCCTTCTACCGCTTCTGCTTTGACCTTGGCGTTTATCAAGGTCTTCAAGTCTGCGGTTCTAGGTTCCACTGGCTCGATGGGCTTTTGCAAGGTGCGGTTGTCGGCCTTGCCCAAGAAAGCCTTGGTGGCGGAGAGGAAACTCTTGGCGTCTTCATTGTCGGAGCGCAGGGACAGAGCCTTGGTTAAAGCTTTTTCTGCGTCCCTGTAATTGCGTGAGTAGAACAAGATCTTGCCTTGGGTTGTCCAAATCTTGTAGTCGTTTTTGTCCTTGTTCAAGGTCTCTTCGCCAATGGCTCGGGCTTCTTCGTAACGCCCAAGGAACATGAGAGCGTCCATCAAGGTGGTTCCCAGTTCCACGCTCATGCCAAAACGTCCTCGAACTCCGTAAAGTACGTCTACCGCTTCGGCATATTGGTCCAGTCCCATGTAAGTCTTTGCAAGATACACGCCCAGGCGGGAATTGGGTTGGGTGTCAAACAGGCGCTGCACCACCATCAGGGACTGGTTTCGCTGGCCCAAACCCCAAAGAGCGTCACTCAAGTTAATGACGTATTCAGGATTGTTCGGGGTATAACGGAGGGCTGCTTCCGCATATTCGCGGGCATGTCCGTAATCGAATAATGCCTCGTACATTTCGCCAAGGATGCTCAGAAGTTTGCCGTTCTTCCGGACCAGTTCCTTCTGGCTTTCGAAGTGGCTAATGCCCGGGCCATACAGTTCCTTCATCTGGTACACGAAACCGCAGTTGATCAGGTATAGCGGTTCTTCCGGATCCATCTTGTTGGCTCGCTCAAAGTAACTGAGGGCTACCAGAGGTTGATTCTCTAACAGTCGCAGGACGCCCACCTGGCTCATGATGGCCGCATTGAACTTGGCCTGCTTTTTGGCTGCGTCAGGTCCTTGAGCCTGCTGGAGTGCCGTCCCGGACTCGCTCGACGATTTTAGAGCCAGACCGTTGATGGCGTTGTCCATGACTTTTGCGTACTTGGACTTGTTGATTCCCTGGGTCCAGGTGACAATTAGAATTCCCCGACCGTTTTCGTAAAAATACCTGCCCTTATATATAAAGTCGAACTTGTTGACCACATGGGTCAAGGTGAAGTCCTGGGCGTAGCGGTCTCCCACCTTTTGGCGGTGCATTTCCAGGGTAGGGTTGTTGGGATCCACGCCCAGGCGGACTAGCAGAACCTTGAACAAGTCGTTCTGGTTCACTTCTTCGCTAGGCACGGTGGCTCCATAGACGAACAGGGAAATATCCTCGGCCCGGTTGCTCAATACCAGGTCCGGGTCGTCGTTTTGGCGGGAAACTCCCATCCAGTGGTGCCAGAGGGTGTCTTTTGTACTCCAGGTGTAACCGAGGTCTTGGGAGTTGTACTGCTGTACTCTTTCCGGGGACAGCTCCGGACCGTTTTCCTCGGAAATTTCCTTGAGGCTGAAGTTCTTGAAAAATTCGGCCCATTCTTCCTTTAGCATTCCTGCTTCGGGAACATTGTCGGAGGCCGATAGGGTCAATGTGTAGACCCGGTTGGCACCGCCGATGACAAAACCCACAGCTTCGTAAGGGGTGTCATATCGCTTGCCGGCTACGTCAAAAAAGGCTCCGGTGCCCCCAAAAGCTTCCCACGGGTAAGTTTCTGCAAGAGTTGCCTTCTTGCCGCTGCTTTCAAAAGCTTGCATTTCCATCTGGGCACGGTCCATGAGACGCAGAGGTTCTCCCTTGGGCAGTTCCACCTCGATGAGAACTGCCCTTCGACCGCTACCTGCATTATAGAATTCGTAGGGAACGCCTGTCTCTCCGGATTCAGGCCCGCTAATCAGGGCCCAGTTTCCGCTGGGCGGGGTAAAGTCAAAGCCCGTGCTGCGGATGGCTCCTACCGTCCGACTTGCGGGGGTGGTTGCGTTTGCCTCCTGTTTTTTGTCCGAGGGGGCGGCATAGCTAGGGGAGTAGTCTTCAAAGTAAGCTCCCGACGTTTCAGAATCGCTACCCTGGGGGGCATTGGACGCGTTGGAGGCACCCGCCTCGGTCAGGGGTTGACCGTTTCCGGCGCAGGAAACCAGGAAAAACAGCCCGAAAAGGGGGGCAAAACGGAACATTTGGGCAACTTTCAAATTCATAAGGGCTAAAATGCAAAAAAAATTCTAAAAAGACCTACTCAACTCCCGCAATTTTAATAAATTTGGAGTCAAACGCACGCCACTTCGTTTAATGTGGCAAGCATTTCACAATAAAACAAAGGATCCAATAATGGCTCTCAAACTCGGTATCAATGGTTTCGGTCGTATCGGCCGTATGGTGTTCCGCGCTGCTGTGGAAAACTTCTCTAATGACATTCAGGTTGTCGGTATCAACGACCTCCTCTCTGTTGACTATCTCGCATACATGCTGAAGTATGACTCCGTGCACGGCAAGTTCGAACACGAAGTTTCCTTCGAAGATGGCGAAAAGAAGTACCTCATCGTTGATGGC
>JAZRXW010000009.1:0-22675 GCA_045600425.1 Fibrobacter sp. | reverse complement strand
GTCATCGTGCATCACGGGGATGTCCAGTTCCTTCTTCAGGGTTTCTTCGATTTCGAAGCATTCCGGAGCCTTGATGTCTTCCAGGTTGATGCCGCCGAAAGTAGGAGCGATGCCCTTCACGATTTCGATGAACTTCTTGGGGTCCTTTTCGTTGACTTCGATATCGAACACGTCAACGCCAGCGTAAATCTTGAACAGAAGGCCCTTACCTTCCATCACAGGCTTGCCAGAAACAGCACCGATATCGCCGAGGCCGAGAACTGCAGTACCGTTGGAAATAACAGCAACCAAGTTGCCCTTGCCGGTGTAGTCATAAGCGGCTTCCGGATTCTTTTCGATTTCCAGGCAGGGAACAGCTACACCCGGGGTGTAAGCCAGGCCAAGGTCGGTCTGGGTGCTGTACGGCTTGGTGGGCACAACTTCAATCTTTCCCGGCTTGCCGTTGGCGTGGTATGCAAGAGCCTTTTCTTCGAAGGTCATTATTTTCTCCTTGTGTTTTTTTTCGCGTCGTAGGACGCTCCAAATTTTCGGAGCGCAATATAGCAAATTCAACAAAGAACGTAAAGATTTCATTACGGATCCCAGATAGCCAAAATCCGGTAAAAAAAAGCTAAAAGCAAATACACAAAAGATTTGTTTTGTATTTTTTCCATACTATGAGTGAAAATTGTCTTTTTTGCAAAATCATCAAGGGAGAAATCCCTTCCAAGAAAATTTACGAAGACGATGATGTCTTCGCCTTCTACGACATCGCCCCCCAGGCTCCGGTCCACTTCCTGGTCATTCCCAAGAAGCACATTTCCAGCCTTATGGAAATGCAGGCAGAAGACTGCGAACTGATGGGCAAAATGCTATTCCAGGCACAGCGCATCGCCAAGGAACTGGGTCTCGAACAGTCCGGCGCCCGCTTTGTATTCAACTGCAAGGAAGATGCTGGTCAGACCGTATTCCACATCCACCTGCACGTGGTTGGCGGTCAAAAGCTGGGGTGGCCTCCGTTCCCGACAGTATAGCAAAAAGCGGAAAGATTAAAGGTTAAAGTATTAGCGGATGATTTCACACCCCTTTATACTTTAGGCTTTAAACTTAGGCTAAGCCATGCTCATTAAATCTCGTTGCATAGTTCTGCACAGGTTCCCCTACAGCGATTCCAGCTGGATCGTAAAGGCCCTCACCGAAGAGAGCGGTATCGTGAGTTTTATCCTGAAGGGAGCAAAGCGCAAGGACTCCCCCTTCAAGGGAGCCCTGGACCCTCTTGCCCTTTCCGAAGTAGTCTTCCGCGAAAGCCCGCAGAAGTCGGCCAGTGCCGACGGCGGGCTTTTGTTCGTGAAGGAAGCCTCCCTCATCCACTGGCGGGAAAATTTACGCAACGACCTCATGAGTCAGGCGATCGCCCAGGTGATGGCAGAAATCGTCCTGAAATACGCACCTCAAGGCGTCCCCCTGCAAGAGGAGTTCGCCCTGTTGAACGCCTCTCTGGATGAACTGAACCAGCCCTCGCCCCGTCCCGACATTTTCGCCCGATGGCTTCTGGATACAAGCGACCTGTGGGGTTATCATCTGGACCTTACGTCCTGCAGCAGGTGCGAACGTCCCCTCTCCGAGAGTGCCGCCGATTTTCATCCGGAAACAGGCGGTCTAATATGTAAGGCATGTCTTGGAGTTGAGACACCTCGGGCAAGGCCCGAAACCTTAAGAGGTCTCTGGATGTTACGGCACGCCCACGGTGCCGGCGACTTCCCTTCCTGCGAATCATTATCCGGCGACTTTTCATCCCGCGAACTACCATCCGGTGATTTTCCCTCCCGCGAATCACCATCCGGCGAACCGCAGCCCGATTTCGCAAACAGCCACACCTTCGTGGAAAACGCCCTCCTCGCCTACTTGCGAAACCACATCGGTTTTCTCCGGGAACTGAAAAGCTTGCAGTTCCTGACCGATACCCGCAAGCTGTTTTCCAGCAACTAGCTTTTCAATTTCCGTAAAGTTCTACCATTGGGCCGGTCGTCCAGACAATAAAATCTATATTTACGCCGGCGTGATTCTTTCCGGAGTTCATCCGCAGTTCTACCTAGGGCGGATCCGCCGTTTTGTTGACTTTTGTAATTGAGGTATTGCGATGTTAACAGCAAATGATATCCTGCAGAAAAAAGTTCGTGGAGAAAAAGTCTCCATGATCACCGCCTACGATTTCGCCTTCGCCCAGATGGCAGAAGCCGCAGGAGTGGACCAGATTCTCGTAGGAGACAGCCTGGCAAACACCATGCTGGGCTACAAGAGCACTCGGGAAATCGGCATGAACGAAATGCTGATTTTCGTTTCCGCAGTTTGCCGTGGCGCACCAAACACCCATGTAGTCGCCGACATGCCCTACCTGAGCGACGAAAATCCCCAGCTGGCGTACGACAACGCCCGCCGTTTCATGGACGTGGGCGCCGCCTCCGTCAAGCTGGAAGGCATTAAGGAAGGAGTCTTCGAAAAGCTCATCGCCAACAACATTCCCGTCTGCGGACACTTCGGACTCCTCCCCCAGACGGCAGAGAACTTCAAGCAGAAAGGCCGCACCGAGGAAGAAGCCAAGCTGGTTATTGATTCTGCAAACTTTGCCGACCAGGTGGGCTGTTTTGAGTTCGTCCTGGAACACATCCCCGAAGACCTGGGCACCCTCATTACCAAGCAAGTGAAGGCCGTGACCATAGGCATTGGGGGCGGCAAGTTTACCGACGGTCAGGTGCTTGTCATGCACGATGCCCTGGGAATGCACAACCGCAAAATTCCGCCATTCGCCACCAAGTTTGTCGATATGTACAGCCTAGGTGTAGAGGGCATGAAGAAATACATCCAAAGCGTCAACGAAAAAGTTTAAAACCTTTTTTGACAATCTTCCTTAGCGCACTCATTTCAAGGACCTACAAGGTCCTTTTTTTTATACACTGCAGAAAGAAACCATCAAAAACAGATTACACATAAAATAAGATTTCAATTGCAAAGTAACAAATATCACAACAAAAACAATTTATTCGTAAAAATGACAATTTATGAAAAATAGGTGTTGATTATTTGTTGAAACGATATTATTTTATAAACAACAAATTCACAAAAACATAAGGAAGAACAAAATGGCTGAAACTAAAGTTGCTAAAAAAACTGCTGCCCCTGCCAAGGCTAAGGCTGCCAAGACCGCTGCTCCCAAGAAGGCTGCCGTTCCCGCCAAGGCTAAGGCTGCTAAGGCCGCTGCTCCCAAGAAGGCTGCTGCTCCTGCCAAGGCTAAGGCTGTTAAGGCCGCTGCTCCCAAGAAGGCTGCCGCTCCTGCCAAGGCTAAGGCTGCTAAGGTCGCTGCTCCCAAGAAGGCTGCCGCTCCTGCCAAGGCTAAGACCGCTAAGGCAGCTGCCCCCAAGAAGGCTGCTGCTCCTGCCAAGGCTAAGGCTGTTAAGGCCGCTGCTCCTAAGAAGGCTGCTCCTAAGGCAAAGGCTGCAAAGAAGTAATTGTATCGTTTACTCCTTCGTTGAAGTCCTCCGCAATTGCGGGGGACTTTTTCTATTTTTTCTCCCATGATTTCAGAAAAAGATCTTGCAGAATTGGAAAACGTTCCTTACGAAGAACGCATTGCCCGCGTTGAAAAACTTTTAGATGGAAAGTCTGAGCCTCGTGCTTTTGAACTGGGCCTCCTTCTTGCCCTCAAAATGGGTCAGGAACTGCGTCAAGGCAAAGAATTGGGCAGTGAATCAGGCGATTTGGTAGCAAGTTGGGTGGGAAAGCATCCCGACTCCATTGTAGAAGAAGCCATTGCACTTGCAAAGGAATTCTTGACCAATCCCGCCAAGCTAGCCGAAAAAATCAAAGCGGGAGTCATGAAGAAAGCCGAAGAAGCTTCCGCCAACGATTCAGAAAAGAGCGAAAACGAATCCACCTAGGATTCTTGCCCATTTAAGATTTTCTGGAGAGGCTATGGAAAACAAGCTTATCGCCACCGTGGATATCGGAAGTCACAGCTGCATTATGCTCATTGCAGCTTTTGAAGATACCCCTGTTTCTACCAAGGTCCCTGAGCAGAGCCAAGGAATTGAGCAAAGCCAAGAGGCCAGCGGTTCGACGGACTTACCCACCTCAGAAGCAATTCAAGTCCCCGAGCAGAGCCTAGGAACCGTGCAAAGCCAAGAGGCAGAAGCACCGGTGTCACGACAAGTCCTTGTCCCAAAACTCCAGAAGGTTGAAGTCTGCCGTCTAGGCGAAGACATCTACGAAACCGGCTCCATCAGCGAAAAGCGAATCGAAGAGCTGACTCGCATCATGACAAAGTTCCGCATGGACCTTCACGCATTAGGCGCCAACCTGAAAGCTGTTGCCGCCACCGAAGCCATGCGCAGGGCAGAAAACTCCGAGGTCGTCCTGGATGCTGTGGAAAAAGCCCTCTGGGTTCGCCCCCGAATCATCTCCGGCGAGGAAGAAGGCAAGCTTACCTTCCGTTCCGTCAAGGAATGGCACGGCAAGGACATCGTCACTCTGGATATTGGTGGAGGTTCCACGGAACTTTCCAATGGAGACACCACCTTCTCCATTCCTGTCGGCGCCCTCAAGATGTTCAAGGCAATGGGCCCCATTCCCGGCCCCGAGTACAAGAAGTTCGTCAAGGAAACCTTCAAGGATGTTTCCTTCAAGGGCATGACTAAAAAACAGGTGTATCTCATCGGCGGGACGGGAACCGCCCTCGCCATGGTCTATCTGAACAAGCAGGTCTTTGACTACAAGGCCATCGAAGGTCTGGAGTTATCCATTAACGATCTGGACGCAGTCACCACCCGCATTACCAACCTTTCCAAGGAATTGCGGGCAATGCTTCCCGGTCTTGAAAACGGACGTCACGAAGTCATCATCTGCGGACTGTTCTGGCTCAAGTCCCTGCTGGAAAAACTCCGCGTGGATTCCTTCAAGATCAGTACCGCCGGATTGCGTTTCGGTTTGCTATATCCCCCGGAAGAGGAACCCGAACAAAAGCCCAAGGCAAAACGAATACCGCCTTGGATGAAGAAAGCGGAAACTTGAAATTAGAGACTAGAAACTAGAAATTAGAGGTTTAAGGGTACAGGGTACAGGGTATAGGGTGTAGGGTGTAGGGTGTAGAAATTAGAAATTAGAGACTAGAGACTAGGGATGTTTTGAATACTCCATCAGGGAATCTAAAGACGTAATCATCTTAAAATCGCAAGCACTTGCATCTTGCGACCCTAGCCCCTAGAACCTAGCCCCTAACCCCTAAGAACGCCCTAGCCCCTAGAACCTAGTCCCTAACCCCTAAAAAAATATTATGCGCATCAATAAATTCATTTCTCTCTGCGGAATCGCAAGTCGTCGAGCTGCAGAAACACTTATAGAAGACGGCAAGGTCATGGTCAATGGAGAAGTCATTCGTGACTTAGGCCATCAGATAGACGAAAATAAAGACCAAGTAATGGTTGACGGCAAACCCGCACGTCTTCCCAAGAAGACCACTACCATCATGTTCCACAAGCCAGCCGGATGCGTCTGCACCAAAGACGATCCCCAAGGGCGCCAGACCGTCTATGATTTTCTGCCTCCCGGCTACCATACCTTGAAATATGTTGGCCGTCTGGACTTGCAAAGCCGCGGACTATTGCTGTTCACCGACGACGGAGAACTGCTCCACCGTCTTACCCATCCCAGCTTTGAAATTCCTCGTAGTTATTTTGTCTGGACAGACCGTCCCCTCAGTGAGCACGCCTGCCAACGTCTGGTAGATGGCGTCGATATTCGAGACGAAGATGCAACCGAAGAAGAAATCGCCTTCGCAACAGACATCTATCTTGAGAATGGTTTTGTAGAACTTGTATTAATCGAAGGCAAGAACCGCGAAATCCGTCGTATGATGCGAGCCGTAGGCTACGAAATTCGAGACCTGAAGCGAGTCAGCTATTGCAATCTTACCATGGGCGACTTGCCCGCTGGCGAATACCGTGAACTGACTGCTGACGAAATGAACAAGCTCCGTCAAGCGGTACATATCTAGGAATCATCATGAAGCGCACTCTCTATATTGGTGACATCCACGGCTGTGCCGACGAGTTGGAACGAATCGTAGAAGCCTTCGGTTTTGTCCGCGGAACCGACACTCTGTACCAGACCGGCGACATCATCAATAAAGGTCCCGACATGCTTCGGGCCATCAAGTTCATTCAGGACAACGGCATTCTAACGGTTCGTGGCAATCACGAAGAACATCTCATTCGCATGATGGCAACCGACGAAGGTGAGTGGACCGAAAAACAGCGGGCTCGTTTTGCACGCCTCCCCCTGGAAGACTGGCGCTACATTCTGGACGAAGTCAAGACCTGGCCCCTTTGGAGAGATACGCCCCACGCCCTGCTAGTTCATGCAGGTCTAGAACCGGGCAAGACCCGCCTGGAAGATATGGACCCGAAGGTCATTCTCTCCATTCGCGATTGGGATGGAAAGCCATGGTTCGAACAAGTTTCCTGGGAAAAAACCGTGGTCTTTGGTCACTGGGCAAAAATGGGCTTTGTAGATAAACGTCCCGGATTTATCGGACTGGACTCCGGCTGTGTCTACGGCAAGAAGCTGACTGCCTGGTGCCCGGAAGAAGACAAGTTCTACGAAGTTCCGGCAGCCCGAGTTTACTCCCCCGTCAAGGACAAGGCAAAGACGGCCATCGACGCCCCCTGTAAAGTTCCCGGCGACAAGCTTCCAGAAAACGAACGCCCCAAGGACTTCGCCGACATCAAGGCAAGAATCGCAAGTGGCGACATTACCATCGCAGACGACTCTCCCGAAGCTGAAAAGATCCGCAAGGCAAGCCCCAGCATTACCGCGGAGTGGAGCGGGTACTAGACGAGGTGCGAGGCTCCAGGTTCGAGGCTAAAGAATCTTGCCACGGATTCATTGTCCAAGCAAAATTCTTTCATACAAAAAAGACCGACTCGATTGAGTCGGTCTTTTTTCAAGTTCGTTTGCGAAACAGATTACTGTGCACCGCAGGATGCTGCAGCATCAACTTCAACAATCACAGTTGCAGATCCGGAACAATCAGCTGCTGTCAAAGAAGCAGTGGTGTACCAGCTAGAAGCCATCGGGGTGCCGTTAACAGAACCACCAACCGGACCTCCGCTACCATTGCAGTAGAAGGTCTTGTTCTGGCAAGCAAAACCAATCACCACATTGTACTTACCCGGACCAGGCAAAGTAACCTTACCAGCGTCGGTACCGTCCTTAATGGTGTATTCAGCACCTTCGGTGACCTTCACAGATTCGCAGGTCACATCGACAATGGTATTGTCTTGGTTAGCAGCCTGGAGCTTCGGAGCATAGCCGGCAGTTGCAGCGGTAAATGCCTTCGTATAGGAATCCGTACCAGCAGTACCATCCCAAGTATAACTGATGGTTCCACCAGCAGCGGTCGTCGTACAACCAGTCACAGTCCACATAGCTTCGGGAGTCGTGGTATAGTCAATAGAGGAAGCTGCAGCGGTGCACTTACAACCTGTAATCGGATCACCGTTCACCTGCAGGGGTGCACAAGGGATGGTCTCGGAAATAAGGCCGGATTCGTCAGACACAGTCACAGAGGCGGTAGCCTTACCGGAGACGGAGTAGCTCACTGCCGCAGGTGCCATACCCGTAGCAGAAGTCACAGATGCTCCGGGGAAAGACCATGCATAGCTCTTGGAGGGGAACTGGGTCGGCTTCCAACCTGCAGTATTACCAGAATTTGCGGTAAAGACCCACTTCACACTGCCACCCTTTTCGATGGTCGCGGAGGCAGGAGCGCAAGTACCCAACTTGTATTCACCCATCGGGACAGGAGTTGCATCGGAGGAAGACTCCGGATTCGGGTTGAGGATGGGCATAGAGGAAGAAGACTGCAACTGCGGGACGAAGATAGAAGAGGAAGAAATGCCCGTATTAGGATTCGGATTAACAGAAGCAGAACTCTGAATACCGCTGGAAGACTGGGGCAGCGGAGTCGATGCACCCATACGTTCTCTACAGACAGGATCATTCTGACAATCCTTGATCGCAGTCAGCATCAAAGACGAATCCGGGATATCAACATCCACGTAAGCACCCTTAACAGCATCATCGTAGGGGGTCATGGTGTAAATTTCGCCATCGCCACAAGCAACAAAGGTTCCTGCAAGGGCTAAGAAAGACATTCCGGCTAAAAATTTTTTGTTCATATAAACCTCTTTGAGGCAAATCTAAATAATTCTTTCCAAAAACGAACACCTTTGTTCAGTTTTTAGTGAAACATTACACTTGTTTTTGCCTTTTTAATGTTGAGTTTCGTCTTCTACAGATATTTTTCGCTGTCCCGTAATAAACTGATGCACGTAGGGGTTGCTGGTATTCTTTATTTCCTCCACCGTCCCCACTTCAATAATACGTCCGTTATAGAGCATTGCAATGCGATCAGCCACCTTAAAAGCGCTCACCATGTCGTGGGTCACCACCACAGAGGTCACGCCAAGTTTGCTCTGCATTTCCAGAATCAAGTCGTTAATAACATCACTTGTAATCGGATCCAGACCTGTGGTAGGTTCGTCATACAGCAAAATTTCAGGATTCAGGGCAATGGCACGGGCCAGGGCAACACGCTTGCGCATACCGCCAGAAAGCTCCGAAGGCATCTTGGTGCGGAACTCGGGGACCAGGTTAATCATCTGGAGTTTTTCGGTCACCACATCTTCAATCTGCTTTTCGGTCAGCTCGGGATGATGTTCACGAAGGGCAAAGGCAATGTTTTCGCCGGTGTTCATGGAGTCAAAAAGAGCTCCCATCTGGAAAAGCATGCCCATCTTTCTGCGAATCGTATGGGTATCGAAGAACTTCGGTGTACTGATGGTCACGCCATCTACCGTCACCTCGCCTCCATCCGGCTGTAACAGTCCAATCATGTGCTTTAGAATCACAGATTTTCCGCCACCGGATTTTCCAATAATCACCATAGTTTCACCACGGCGGATATCCAAGTTCACATCGCAAAGCACATCCTGGGGGCCGAAGGATTTCTTCAAACCTTTTAGGCGAATAGCGATATCATTAGGGTCTATCTTTACATTTGGCATAGTTTACCTAGAAGAATAGAACGGCATCAACAATAAAATCAGAAATCAAAATCATCAAGCAGCTAGAAACCACCACACTCATCGTGGCAATACCCACGCCCTTTGCACCAGCTTTGGCATTGACACCATGGTAGTAACCCAACAAGAAAATCAAGGTTCCGAACACAAATGATTTCAAAACGCCAGACCACAAGTCCATGGGATCAAACAGGTACTGCATACCAGTAGTGTAGGTATAAGTGGTAATATCCAAGCCAAGAACGCAAACAATCCAACCACCGATAATGGCTAGGGCATTTGAGATAATCGTCAAGCAAGGAATCATGGTAATAAAGGCGACAAAGCGAGGCAAGGCAAGATAGCGATAAGGATCAAGGCCTAAAACTGTATAGGCAGCCAGTTCCTCCTTTTCCTTCATGGAACCAAGCTCTGCAGCAATTGCACTGCCAACACGACCCGAAAGAACAATGGCCGTCAGTAGAGGTCCAAGTTCAATGAGCACCATCTTACAGGCAGCCGTACCCACAAACTTGTCTGCCACAAGATTATGAAATTCAAACTCAGCACAAACCGTGGCCACCATTCCTGTAAAGATTGAAGTCACAAACAGGAGTGGCAACGAAGATACACCTACTGAAATCATCTGCTTTACAATCAGGTCCGGATTCTTGTGTACAAACCGAAGTTGCAACAAGGTCCTAAACAAAATGCAGATTACCTCACCCACACCGGAAATTCCGGTGACAATGACTTCACCTATCCAGGAAAAAGGTTTTAAAATTATTGCCATTTCAAAAATCTCCTCAAGGCCTATCCGGGGAAGTCCGCCGAGCCAAAGCCACCTTCAAAATCTTCCGGAGAACCACCGCCCTCTTCGGCCTCAGGTGCGGCATCGTAGAAGGTGGTGTATTCGGGAATAAAGGTCATGGGAATGTCCTTCACAGAACCGTTACGATGCTTCGCCACAATCAGTTCTGCGGAAAACTTATCGTCTGCATTGTGGGTCTGGACAAACTTTCGTTCCACAAACCACACCATGTCAGCGTCCTGTTCGATAGAACCCGATTCACGAAGGTCGGAAAGCTGTGGACGTTCGCGGCCCTTTTCTTCTACCTTTCGGGAGAGCTGGGCAAGTGCAATCACCGGAATCTGCATTTCCTTTGCAAGAATCTTTAGACCACGGGAAATGGCACCGATAGCGACAGCTCGGTTTTCTTCCTTTCCCGTTTTCATCAACTGCAGATAGTCAATAATCAGTAGGTCCAACTTGCCCTTTCGCTTCAGCTGTCGAGCCTTACTCATCAATTCCATAATACCCAGGTCCGCATTGTCATCCACATACAGAGGAGCCTGGTTTATGGGAGTAACCGCCGCAATCAGTCGGCGTTTTTCTTCGGCGTTCAAGAAACCATTACGCAACTTGCTCTGGTCAATTTGAGCCTGGGAACAAAGAAGACGCTGCGCCAACTGGATGCCGTCCATTTCCAGACTGAAAAAAGCAACATTCTGGTTATAATTAATAGCGGCATTGGCGGCGATCGTCAACGCAAAAGAGGTCTTACCCACACCCGGTCGGGCGGCAAGAATAATCAAGTCAGACCTCTGCAAACCGTTGGTCAAGGTATCCAGCTCTGTAATACCCGTACGAATACCCGTAATACCATCCTTGCGCTCGTTCAAGCGAGCCAATAGGGGCTTAACAAAATCGTCAATGGGCTTTAGGGAGTCTCTGACCTGCTGGTCTGCAATAGCAAACATATCCTTTTCCGCATCCTGCAGCACATCGTCTGGAGAAGCAGAAGGATCCATTGCATTTTTGATAATCGAAGAAGACATCTTGATCAGTTTTCTCAAGGTAGACTTCTTACGTAACAATTCAATATGCCAAGAAACGTTAGCAGAGGATGCTACGGTTTCCATCAGCTCAAACAAATATTCACGACCGCCCGCCAAGGCGAGTTTCCCTTGGGTATCCAACTGGTCAGCAAGGGTTACCAGGTCTATGGGAGTCACACT
Source organism: Fibrobacter sp. (assembly GCA_045600425.1). Classification (GTDB taxonomy): domain Bacteria; phylum Fibrobacterota; class Fibrobacteria; order Fibrobacterales; family Fibrobacteraceae; genus Fibrobacter. Next base: position 11,561 of record JAZRXW010000009.1, on the reverse strand, counting down.
GCGATTCAATTCGCACAACGCATTCCAAATAACCTGATGGCTTTCCAAATAGAAAAAAGACTCGTCCTTAATTACCATAATGGCATCGCCCATGACCTCCGGGTCACGAAGAATGCCACCTAAAAGGCATCGTTCAGCCTCCAGGTCCATGGGGACCTGGCGACCTTCATACTGATTTCGCTGATTTTCAAAATCTGACATAATAATTCCCTTGGAAATATAAATTTTTAAGGAAAGTCCACTTCGTGAACTTTCCTCTACTAACGCGGCAAAACCGCAAAAACGTCAGATTGTTAAGGTTGTTTTACAGTAAAGAGCGTACTGCGGGGAATATGGACCTTCCAAGTCAACCATTTTAATTGTTTTTCGTTTACCATCTGGTAGGGATCGATCAAGGAACAAGTCCTAACCCCGCCAAAGTCCATATCAGAACCAGCGAGTTCATCAAAATTCTTGGCTTTTCCAAAAAGCTGGTAAAACAGATTCTGGCCAAAGCTGACCATCACTTCGGGGGCAATGAGTGCAAGCTCCTTAGAAAGCATTTTTTTCAGTGCTGTCTCCAGAAGAGGAGGCAAGGGGCGTTCCGTAGATTTAAAGAAATAGGTCACCCCAATGGATTCCGGTCCTACGTTCAGGTTTGCAAAAAGACGTACAAGCATCTCACCAACAGGGGAACTGAAAAACTCATTAGGATTAGCCCCCACCTTCACCGCCGGCAACAAGAACAAAACCTTAGGACGTTGAGGTCCCAAATACCCCACAAGAGACGGTTCCTTGACGTAAACAGCCTCGGACTTAATTTGTCCATAAAAATCTGACAAAGTTTCAGCAGATTCATAAGCACAAGCGGAACGCTTTGCCACGCGAGGTGCCGGGACATTGACTGCACTAGCCGCAGCCATTACAGGAGCTGGAGACGGAGCTGCGGAAGGTGCCCCATAGGAACCCGCCGGATTTCCAGAAAAAGCGGGACGGCTGGGCGGAGTATTCACCACCTGGGGACGGGGCGGAGGCATAATAGGACGAGCAGGAGCCGCCCCCGGCATAGCCGGCATTCGAGTCAAGGTCCACGGTTCATCCAGGTACAGTTCATCTAGACCTGAACCCATGTCAGCCTGTTCCATCAAATAATTTCGCAGTTCGCTAAAATTAAATTCTTCAGACACGTAAACCTCTATTTCGTCTCAATATGCATCGTACAAAAACGAACAATGGATTCTGCCAAAGAAACCTTACTGCCCATAGAAAGTTCAGGAATGGGTTTACCATGTTCTATAAGGGCATAGCGCACATTATCTTTTCCAAAGCCACTATCACTAGCTACAGGAGCATTTAAGAGCAAGGCATCCGCCCCGGATTTTTCAAATTTTTCTGCAGCATGTTCCTTGAAGTGATCCGTCTCCAAGGCAAAACCAACAATAATCTGACCGGGCTTTGCACGGCCTTCCCGACGGGCAGCCGAACAATCACGCAAGATGTTAGGATTGGGAACAAGTTCAATGCTAAGCTGGCTCCGGCTATCCTTGATTTTCTCTCCTGCAGGATTTGCAGGTCGATAATCAGCGACTGCGGCACAATGGACAAGAACATCCACCTCAGCCTGGCGAGCCAAAACAGCATCATGCATTTCACAGGCGCTACGAACCTTAGTCACCTTGACACCTCCGGGGAATTGCGCCTCCATGGGACCAGCCACCACTTCCACGTCAAAGCCGTTGGCAAGAAATACGGCAGACAAAGCAACTGCAGTCTTTCCGCTGCTGTAGTTAGAAATATAACGAACCGGGTCAATAGCCTCTTCGGTACGGCCAGCGGTAATCAGCACCCTGCGGGTGCTGTTACCAATTACGAATGACGAATTATGATTTACGAGAGAATCCTGACGAGCAGTTTCTTCAAGGAATTTCTGCGCCTCAGAAACAGGAACTGAGCCCGTCCCATTTTTCTTCTCGTAATTCGTACTTAGTAATTCATAATTCTCTAAGTATTCCACAATCTGCACGGGTTCCAAAAGCCTTCCCTGCCCCACTTCGCCACAGGCAAGTTCACCTGCCGGGGATTCCATCACAAATGTATCCTCGAATCCGCGAAGCATTTCAAGGTTGCGTTTTACCGCCGGTGAATTGTACATGGCAACATTCATGGCGGGCGCCACAAAGCGAGGGCAACCGCAGCTCATAAAGCAAAGGCTCACCGGATCGTCGGCAATGCCAAAGGCAAACTTTCCTATCACGTTGGCTGTAGCAGGAACCACCAAGTAAATGTCCGCCCAGCGGGGAAAATCAATATGCTGGAAAGGCCTAGCCTCGGGCGCACCATTCTTCAGGTATACCGGACACTTGCTCAGGCTAGCAAAGGTCAAGGGCGCCACAAACTGGGCGGCTGCATCCGTCATGCAGACACGGACCTCGGCCCCTTTCTTTTGCAAGAGGCGAAGAAGTTCACAGGACTTATAGACGGCAATACCGCCCGAAACGCCAAGAAGAATATGTTTTCCCGCTAAATTCATCGGAACTCAAGATAGAAATTTGCGGTCCACAAATTTCACGGCCCTGTCGGAAACAAACTTCAATCCGTAGGCAGCCATCAAGGTGATAGCAAAAGTCACCGCCAGAATCCCCAGGCAAAGCCAGGGGTCAAACGTTTCCACCGGGCGACCCAGCACTTTTACAAAAGCCATCTGGAGCCACACGATGGCAATATGTTGGATCAAGAAAACGCAATAAGTCACAGGAGCAAGTTTCTGCACGGACTTACCCACCAAGGATGTTTCCCGAATCCGGTTTCCGAGGTTCAGAACAAGCAGGAATGCAGATATTCCCGCCACCGTTCCCAGCAGGTCATTCTTGCAGAGACCAGGCAAAGGAACATCCGCTAGACACAAGACCAGAAATACCAACAAGGAGGACCAGCATACCGCACCGCGGCGAAGCTTGGGCAAAAGATCCATCAGCAAAAAACCGAGGGTAAACTTCAAGACCAATGTTGCGGGGAACGCACTAATTTCCCAACTCCAGCTATTGGGCCACACAAATTGCAAGATGTAGCCAAGCCCAAGAACAGTCAATAAGGCAAACCGACATTTTCTATACATCCAAGTCAACAGCGGGAACAAAAGATACAGCAACAAGATGGCGCCAACAAACCACTCGCCGCAGAAATAATAGGAGTCAAATCCAAACAACTGAAAGTATCCATCGAAACCGACCACAGTCAAAAGCAGTTTCAACGGATTTCCTGCAAAAAACAAATTTCCTTCCGACATCCAATGGCGTAGCATAGACACCAGAATGTACAAGTTCAAGATCCAGAAAGGAGGATAAATAGTCTTGAACCGTTTTACATAAAAAGTGCCTAAATTTTCAATGGGAGCCTTACCATAACGGCCATAAAGTAGCGCTCCCGAAAGCACCAGGAACATGGTCACCGCCACATTTCCAAAATCAAAGTTGGGCGTAACACAAAAGAAATTCATGATGGGAGCATACGGCCCCACTGCATACTCACACCCGAAATGGTACGTCACCACCCAAAACATGGCAAGCACACGAACAACATCAAACTCTCTGATTCGCTTTTCCATATATCAAAAATATAAAATGCATCAGTAACAGCGCGACACAACCGCACCCAGCCTCAAAAAAAGAAACCCCGCGGCACAAACCACGGGATTCCTTTAAGCTTGAAGTTCTTTGCTCGGACCTGGGGCCTCGAGCCTCGAACCTTTTAATTAAGCTTCTTCCTTCTTGGACTTCTTAGCCTTGGGAGCAGCGTCACCAATGGTGGTGCCGTTTTCGCCCGGCTTGTGAGAATCCATCCAAGCCTTCAGCTCAGCGGATTCACGATTCTTGAAGTAGTCAACCACAGAAAGAGTGATCTTACGGTTGTTCATATCGATTTCGGTAACAACAGCCGGAACTTCGTCGCCAACCTTGAATGCATCGGCAGGAACCTTGATGTATTCAGCGGTGAGCTTGGAAACAGGGATGAAACCTTCGATACCTTCAGCCAGTTCAACGATAACACCGCGATCCAGCATACGAACGATCTTGCCGTTCACTTCGGAGTTCACCGGGTAGGTGGAATCAATAGAATCCCACGGATCTTCGGTGAGGTGCTTCATGGACAGAGAAATGCGGCGCTTTTCCTTATCGACAGCGAGAACGACGCATTCAACCTTGTCACCCTTCTTGACCATTTCGTTCGGATGGGTGATCTTCTTGGTCCAGGACATGTCAGAAACGTGGATGAGGCCATCAACACCTTCCTTGATTTCGACGAATGCGCCGAAGGAAGCGATGTTGCGGATTTCACCAACCACGCGTGCACCCGGGGGAAGTTCGGTTTCGATAGAATCCCACGGATCAGATTCCAGCTGCTTCATGCCCAGAGAGATACGTTCAGCTTCTTCTTCGACCTTGAGAACGACAGCTTCAACTTCCTGACCAACGGTGAGGATCTTGGACGGGTGCTTAACGTGCTGAGTCCAGGACATTTCAGAAACGTGGATGAGGCCTTCAACGCCGGAATCCAGTTCAATGAATGCACCGTAATCGGTGATGGAAACAACCTTACCCTTAACGATTGCGCCTTCCGGATAACGTTCAGCGATATCCTTCCAGGGATGCGGCTTAAGCTGCTTCATGCCCAGAGAGATGCGTTCCTTCTTGTCGTTGAAGTCGAGAACCATAACTTCGACTTCCTGACCCAGCTGGACCATTTCGGTGGGGTGGTTGATGCGCTTGTAGCTCATGTCGGTGATGTGGAGGAGACCGTCTACGCCGCCGAGATCGATGAAAGCACCGAAGTCAGTAATGTTCTTGACGATACCCTTACGTACCTGTTCCTTCTCGAGAGTTTCGAGAACGTTGCCACGCTGCTTGTTGCGTTCTTCTTCGAGAACTACGCGGCGGCTAACAACGATGTTACGGCGAGCCTTGTTGACCTTGATAACCTTCAGGTCGAAATCCTGGCCGATGAGAGCGTTGATGTCGGGGATCTGACGCAGGTCGATCTGAGAACCCGGGAGGAAGGCGTCGATACCGAACAGGTCGACAACTACGCCGCCCTTGATACGCTTGGTGAGGGTACCGCGAACAACTTCGTTGTTTTCGAATGCAGCATGGATGCGATCCCATACGCGAACGAAGTCGGCCTTCTGCTTGGAGAGGATAAGACGACCGTCGTTATCTTCCAGCTTTTCAACAAAAACTTCGATTTCGGATCCCAGTTCCAGGGAGTCGGTGTCCTTGAATTCAGCGCGATCGATCACGCCTTCGGACTTGTAGTTAACGTCAACGAGAACTTCCTGTTCGTTGACCTGGCTGATCTTACCAACAACCAGCTTGCCCTGTTCGAGGCAGCCCATGCCAGCATAGACGTCAGCGTTAGCCTTGCGGAAATCAGCGCCGCATTCTGCAGCTGCAGCGAGAATTTCTTCGAGGTCAGCCTGAGTACCGAATTTGAGTGTATTTGCCATATTAGTTTGTTTTGGTTGCGGTTAAAAAAATTCAAGCTACGCCACTACACCTACGTAGTCAAGAATTTTTTGAACCTGTTGTTCAATTGAGGTTTGTGTAGTGTCAATTTCAATAGCGTCGTCGGCCTTCTTCAGAGGGGCCGTTGCTCTGGAGGAATCCAGACGGTCACGTTCAGTCAGATTTTCCAGAACATCCTCGTAGGTCACCTTTTCGCCTCGTTCAAGGAGTTCCTTGAGGCGACGTTCGGCACGGACCTTCACATCCGTCACGAGGAAAAACTTGTACTTGGCGTTGGGGAAAACCACAGTACCGATGTCACGGCCATCCAGAATGCAACTGGATACGGCACCGATCTCGCGCTGCTTGTCGGTCATGGCGCGGCGGACGGACGGCAATGCGCAGTAGATGCTTACGTTAGAAGAAACTCGCATACCGCGAATTTCCGATTCGTAGGAAACACCATCAATAAGAATGTGGTTTTCAGAGTCAAAGCTAAGCTTGAGATTCTTGAGCAATTCATCCATTGCAGGTCCTTCCTCGGCAGGAAGTCCCTTCTCGAGAGCAGCGAAAGTCACTGCACGGTACATAGAACCCGTATCCAGATAAGTAATGCCTAGCTTCTTGGCAATAATCTTAGCTGTAGTGCTCTTTCCGGTACCGCTACCGCCATCCAAGGCGATAATAAAATTTTCTGAATTACTCATAAGCGGGAGCAAATATAGGAAAAGATGGAAAGGTTAAAGGAGAAAGGAGAAAGGAAATGGGGGAAATTGACAATGAAGAATGAACAATTAACAATGAAAAATGAAAGATGAAGAATGAAATATGAAGGATGAACAATTAACAGTGAACAATTAACAATGAAGAGTGAAGAGTTTTTTTGTGTCATTCTGAGCGGAGCCTTTAGGGCGTAGTCGAAGAATCTAGCGGTGGAGAATTAACAATGAACAATGAATAGTGAAGAATGAATAGTGAAGAATGAAGAATGAAGGGTGAAGAATGTGACCGTCCTGAAATCAATTGCGCTAGCATTTTGCTGCCCTAAACCCTAGACCCTATCTAGTGAAAGATGAAGGATGAAGGATGAACAATTAACAATGAAGAGTGAAGAGTTTTTTTTGTGTCATTCTGAGCGGAGTTCCGACCTCACACTTCAAGCGAAGCGTGCCTAGCCCCTAAATCCTAATATGATAAGTCGTATGAGTAAATTGTTGCCGTGTTATTCCAGGTGTCCCAGAAGATTATCTCGGAACCGTCCTTGTACAAGGTCAGCTCGCTATCCGAATCGTAAAAATGGAAATACCCTCCAAATTCATCCCGCCCCTCCTCGAAGGTGCCATCCGAGAAAAAGTATGATTCCCCATCCAAATTGAGAGTGGCATCGCCAGCGCCATCCACCCGAACACGAACAACATAAGCGGGACTGATAGTTTTCGTCAACCCACAATCGTATATACCGATTTTATCATAGCGGCACTCCACTTCATAGTAATATCGAAACGTTCTACTAAAATGAGCATCGCTTAGAATGGGGTCATCCCCAAGATCGCCGCAGGACGAGAGCAGCACCAAACAAAAGACCGCGAAAAAAAACGGCACTTTGGCAAGTACCGTTTTTAGAATTTCTTGGTGTTTTAGAGTTTCAGTCACGAGAATTACTCGTCCTCGCCACCAACAGCACCTTCGTCAAAAGCTTCCTGAGCTTCGTTAGAAACGGGGGCATTCTGGTCAGGAGCCATCAATTCGCCAGTGCTGCCATACTTGCGCTTTTCTTCGTCGGTCAGCTTGTTGGAATAGACAATTTCTTCCTGTTCCTGGTTAGCGGCGTCAGCTTCTTCCTGCATAATCTTCTGACCCTGTTCTAGACGACGCTTGATGCGTTCATCTTCCATCTGCTTCAGATTGGTGCCAACTTTAGCCTGTTCAGCGGACATCTTGTTACGTTCGTTAGCCTTGTCCATGGCAGCCTTAATGCCAATCAGGCGACCATCACCATCCACTTCCAGATTTTCCTTACGGAGGACAGACAGCGGAAGACGGCGAGCGGCCAGCATGTAATCTTCCTTGAATTCATAACCATCCGCAGAAGCGATGGCACGAGCTTCATCTTCGGTCACGTAGTCCAAAGCTTCCTGCCAGCGGGAACTTTGAACGCAGGAAGTGAAACCCACAAGGGCATTGTCCAAAGCTTCAGGATCATCAGCCTTGGAGCCAGCACAAGCGGTTAGGAGCATGGACACGAAAGAAAGACACAACAAAATTTTTTTCATAGGATAGACCTCCGAAAAATTAAGTACGGCTTAAATATAAACATATTTTTTAGAGAATTACAAGTAATGCTTCATTTTTTTACCTAACTTGTTACTGTATAACCCCTTTTTATCACCCCATCTCTCGTCATGACAGAAAGTTCCGATATCTACAGGATTAGTAAGGATAACCGCGAAATCATCCTCGTGGGAACCGCCCATATCTCCCAAGCCTCCAAGGACTTGGTCCGCGAAACCATCGAAAATGAAAATCCGGACACCATTTGCGTGGAACTGGACGAGGGTAGACTTAATTCCATCAAGGACCCGGACCGCTGGAAAAAGACCGATTTACGTCAAATCATCAAAAACAAGCAATTGGGCACACTCATTGCAAACCTCGTTCTCGGGTCCTACCAAAAACGCATGGGCGATCAAACCGGCGTAAAGCCCGGGGCAGAACTGAAAGAAGCCACGGAATTGGCAGAAAGCAGAAACACCCGTCTAGTGCTTGCAGACCGCGACATCAAGATTACCCTTCGTCGAACCTGGGCCTGTACTCCCTGGTACCGTAAGCTAAATCTTCTGGGAGGGCTTTTTGGAAGTATCTTCGATAAAACTGAAGTCAGCGAAGAAGACCTTGCAAAAATAAAGGAACAAGACGCACTTAATTCCATGATGCAGGAATTCGGCAAGACCTTCCCCGAAGTAAAACAAGTCCTCATCGACGAACGCGACCAATTCCTCGCCAGCAAGATCAAGAATGCTGAGGGAAACAAAGTTGTCGCCGTCGTTGGAGCTGGCCACATGAGAGGTATTGCTAGCATCATTGAAGAAGACAAGCCTCTGCCGTCCGAGGAATCCATCAGCATCATTCCCAAGGGTTCACCCATTTGGAAAATTATAGGATGGACCATACCTCTCGCGATTATAGCAAGTATTATCGCGGTTGGCATTAATACCGGTGCGGAAAAAGCAGGGGAACTCTCCTTACAGTGGGCTATGCTCACCGGCGGCGGAGCTATGCTGGGAACCATCATTGCCGGAGGACACCCCCTAACCATTTTGGTAGCACTAGTCACAGCCCCCTTCACAGGCCTCACACCTCTTATCGGAGTCGGATTTTTCACAGCCCTGACCCAGGTGTACATGAGACCACCTCGAGTTTCTGAAATGGAAACCCTGACCGATGACATTTGGAAGGTTAGCCGCTGGTGGAAGAACCGTGTCACCCGCGTAATTCTGTGCTTCCTTTGCCCCGGCATTCCTGCCATTGTTGGAAAGATTCTAGCCATCTTTAACATTTACCAAGCACTTTAGAGGATGGCATTATGAAGCTGAATTTAGAGGACGTAAAACTAAACCCAGACCAGGAAACATTCCTAGAGTTGAACTGCTACAAGGAAAGCTCTTTTAAGGGAGTGAACCACAAACTTAAGATGAGCCGATCAACGGCACTCACCTTCAACAACCGGTTTGCCTCACTCCGAGTAAACACTTTCGGAAGCAAGACGCTACAGACTATTCCTCTTAAGGCAATTACAGGAATCTTGTTGCAGTACCGTCGAGAAACCCGTTTCTTGGTGGCTTTTGGATTTTTCCTAACGGTGGCCATTGCTCTGCTAATTACCAGTTTCTTTTTAAACTCTAGCAGTTTGGGTTTTCAAATAATGTCTGTTGTAAGCCTAGTCTTAAGCCTCACCTGTGGTTTGATTTTTTACTTGAGCAAAACAATCGTTTTGGAAATTCAAAACGGTTGTAGCGAGTACGCCATCAAAATTGCCTTTAAGGCGACAGCAAAAATCACTCGCGACAAATTAGAAGAAATCATCTCTCTTATCCAGACCAAAATTCAAGAAAATACCTAGACGATGTCTACGGTCATTCTGTTCAACAAGCCTTTCGGCGTCTTAAGCCAGTTTACGCCGGAGTCGGGTCACCCCGCTCTGGATACATTCGGCTTTCCGCCGGGAGTGTACGCCGCAGGCCGTTTGGATCACGACAGTGAAGGCGCCTTGCTGCTTACGGACAACGGCAAGCTCATCAAGAAATTGCTGGACCCAAAGTTCGAGCACCCGCGGACATACCTGGCGCAGGTTGATGGTCAAATTACCGAAGAGGCAGTGCATCGCCTCGCCGCCGGCGTGGACATCAAGGGATATCACACAAAGCCTTGCCGCGCGCGAATTGTGCCAGCTCCAGACTGGATCTGGGACCGCAATCCGCCGGTCCGTTTCCGCGCAAACATTCCCACCAGCTGGGTGGAACTGACTTTAATCGAAGGCAAGAACCGCCAGGTCCGCCACATGACAGCCGCCGTAGGCTTCCCCACTTTGCGCCTCGTCCGCATAAAAATCGGGTACATTCCCCTTGGCGATTTAAAACCTGGCGAATGGCGAGTTGTGACTGAGAAAGTGATCTGATTTTTCGTAAAAAATGACAGATTTGGATAAGTATTGCATTTAATGTACTAAATCTAGCTTTTGAACATTTGTGCACTTGTTTTTGTTTTTTTTTGTTTACATTTGTTGTATTAAACAAAAAAAGGAACAATGTATGAAAACAATATCAAAAGCGTTGCTGATTGGCGTCTTGTCTGTGGCATTTTCATGGGGACTGCAGTATGGGACAATGAAAGATCCTAGAGATGGGAAGGTTTATAAAACTGTTGCTGTTAAAGTTCGAATAGGAGATGACAGTTACGCAAGCATGAACTGGATGGCGGAGAATCTCGATTATAAGATGAAGGGTAGTGAATTTTTCGAAAAAAAATATGGACGTTATTACAATTTTGAATCGGCGCAAAAAGTTTGCCCGAGTGGCTGGGGTCTTCCTGCCGGAATAGATTATATGTACCTGCTTACTGCTGTTGGAGCTACCGTTGACTGCGATGACAATAAATGCAGGTCAGAAATTCCAGATGGCAGGCGCGCTGAAGTAAGTAACGGTTTACGATCTAAGACAGGATGGGATTCATACCTAGCTAACAAAGGAAATGATAAAATAGGTTTTAACGCATTGCCGGCTGGCGGCGGTGTTGGTGAGGGCGAATTTCAAAATGTTGGTAGTGTTGCAGCATTTTGGACTAGCTTTCAAGCAAATCCTGGTATAGGCAGAATATTTTTAATCAAGGATGGCGACGTCTTTTTGAACGACGTTCCCGATGATATGTATTTCCCGGTTCGTTGCGTAAAACTTGAAGAATAGCCGAAAACACTATGTTATTGACACGCTCTCGACGTGTCTTTTTTGTGTGAAAATTATTTGAGACCTTGGTTAAAGAACAACCCCGCCGGCGCAGATGCGAACCGACGGGGTTATTTTTTTATGCTAGATCCTTCGCGACTTCGTCGCTCAGGATGACACCGCGCTTTCGCGCGTCGTCAATTACAACAGACCCTTGAAGAAGTCGTTGCCCTTGTCATCAACGAGGATGAAGGCGGGGAAGTCCTTGATGGTGATCTTGCGGATTGCTTCCATGCCCAGTTCCGGGAAGGCCACAATGTCGTTGGACAGGATGTTCTGTTCAGCGAGGATTGCTGCCGGACCACCGATGGAGCCCAGGTAGAAGCCACCGAACTTCTGGCAAGCGTCGGTAACATCCTGAGAGCGGTTGCCCTTAGCCACCATGATCATGGAGTGGCCCTTGCTCTGGAAGCGCATTACATACGGGTCCATACGGCCAGCAGTGGTAGGACCGAAGGAACCGGTGGGCATGCCTTCCGGAGTCTTAGCCGGACCGGCGTAGTAGATCGGATGGTTGGAGACAACTTCCAGCACCTTCTTTTCGATGTCGGAGAGTTCCTGGCCAGCTTCCTGCTTGTCGAGGATT
>JAZRXW010000008.1:0-26811 GCA_045600425.1 Fibrobacter sp. | reverse complement strand
AGAGTCACCGTGGTCGAGGTGGAGAACGATCTGCGGATTTGCGCAGCCCAGTTCCTTGGCGTATTCAACAGCACCCTGAGCCATGTAGCGGAGGATGGTGCCGTTTGCATAGTTACGAGCACCCTTAGAAACCTGCATGATGACCGGAGACTTCTGCTTGACGGAAGCCTGAACGATGGCCTGCATCTGTTCCATGGTGTTGAAGTTGAAAGCCGGGATAGCATAGCCACCAGCAACAGCCTTTGCAAACATTTCCTTGGTGTTAACCAAGCCGAGTTCCTTGTAAGAAACTGCCATTTTTTTACCTCTTGTTTTGTTTTGGCGACTTGCGCCGCCGGTTTAAGATTTACGAACTATAATCTAGAAAAAATGCCTCTGTTTGTGGATGATTTTTTTGCCAAAAAGATGTGCTTTGCACCTACTGAACGGGCTGATCCGCCTAGTCTTGTCCGCCCTGACCGCTGAAAAATGTTTTTTTACTTGCAATCCCCTTTTTTTCGGAATAAATTTACCAACGGTGTAAAAAGGGAAAAGGGATTTTATGGATACTAATAAATACATTGCAAAGGGCTTGACCCTTTTATCTTTTACATTACTTGCTGCAGGCTCTTCCTTTGCAAAAGTGGATTATGTGCTGCACAAGTCGTCCAATCCTACGGCTGATGAGCAAGATGCTTATAATCGTATAACTGCGGTTATGGATTCTGCGATTTATTATTATAACACCTACACCAACCTTACAAAACACATCAACGTCTATTATGCCCCCGGGGTCCCCACCGCCGAAGCCAGCAGTAATGGCGACCTTCGTTTTGGCGAAAATCGCACTTACATGTATGTGGGAACCGCCATGCATGAAATGGCTCACACCATGGGTATCGGTACCACGACGGAATATCAAAATATGCGGTCGAATGGGGTGTTCCTGGGTGAAAAGGCACAGGCTCTGCTGAAGGAACTGGACAATAATCCCGCTGCGGAACTGCATTGCGATGCTCAGCATTTCTGGCCCTACGGTCTGAACCAGAAAAGCGAAGTCAAGTCCGAGCTGGATTTAATCAATCACGCAAAGATTGTGAACGCCATGTACCAGGATATCTTTAAGGAAGCCTTCTTTATGGAAGCCCGTGTGGAATATATGTCCGATGGACGCTGCATAGGAATTACCGAAAGCAATGGTCTTGAAATGATGGATTGCTCCGGGGGCCAGACCATTGCTAGGATCTGGAGTATCGGCGACAATCCCGTAACATACCGATTTGAATTCGGGGACCGTGTGGTGGATGTGCCCAACGAGTCCACGGCGGCTGGAGTGGTCCTCGGGACATATTCCTGGAACGGGGGAGCACACCAAAGGTATGTTTTTGAAGTTTCGCCTGTAAATACACCCAACGCCTTCTACTTGCGGAATTTCAAGAGCAAACTGTATTTGTTACCCGATGGCAAGAACATCGTACAGGACCAGCGTAGTCGCGACATCCAGTCCGGTGTATGGATTTTGAGGGAAGTAGCAGAACCTCCTGTTGATACTTCTACTGTGATTCCCCCTGCAGATACAGCAGATGTGGTTCCGCCGGTGGACTCCTCTATGGTAGATTCATCTACTGTGGATTCTACCCAGGCAATCTACAGCGGAAACTTGAATCAGACAAAGGTTCATATCTTGCAAGTCTGTCCGCGCAAGTTTGACGCCAAGGGCAGATCTTATGGCGGAGCAAGGCAGAAACCTAAGTACCTTAAGTTGTTCTGATTTGCCTGCTGAATCTGGCTCATTGCAATAAGCTGCATTTAGAAGCTGAAGTTTTAAGCTTAAAGGTCCCGCTACTCTGCGGGACTTTTTCGTTGCATACGACTTATCGCTGGTAAGGCTAATTTGTTGTATGCAGAAATTTTCTGCATATAGCAAAAAGACCTTCTCAAACGAGAAGGTCTTTTAGCGGGATAGACGAGGCTTGAACTCGCAACCTCCGGCGTGACAGGCCGGTGCTCTAACCAAAATTGAGCTACCACCCCAAATTCTTCAACTTTCGTTGCCGAACTTTCGGTAGTGGGCGATAACGGATTCGAACCGCTGACATTCTGCTTGTAAGGCAGACGCTCTGAACCAGCTGAGCTAATCGCCCGAATGGATTTGTTCAGATTTACTGAACGTCCTTCTTATCTTCTTTCTTGCCTTTCCACAGAATTCCAAAAGGAATAATCACTAGGTAGGCGAGACAGAGAATAAGAGGTGCAGCCGTGAGTGAAATCGGATTGTCAGCTGGTCCTGTTGCCAGGCAGATGAAACCGATTACCAGCAGGATAACGCCAAGAGCAATAAGAAGAAGATTCTTTTTTGTCATGTGTCACCTACCGTTTCACGATTACGAAGCCAAATATACAAAGATATAAATTATTGTCAAGGCCAAACGCTAAAAAATAATGTTTTTTCTGCAAAAGAGGATCCAGTGGGCTGTGCCCCCTACGGCTAGAAACTTGCTTGCCAAGTTTCAGCGGGGTTCCAAGGGGCAGTCGCCCCTTGCGTCATTATTTCTGTCCTGGATACTTGACTCGTGTATGGTAGGTTCCATCAAGGCTGTCCAGGAAGGCTTTTTCAAGCTTGGACAAATCCTTTACGGACAGATTACTTTCGTTGAACTGTCCTTCCATATATCGACCCTCGATGGTCCTGTGAATCATGTTGCTCAGTGCTTCAGGAGTGGTGTCGGTCATGGAACGGCTTGTAGCTTCAATGATGTCTGCCAGCATGAGGATTGCTGTTTCCTTGCTCTGTGGCTTGGGACCCTTATAGCTAAAGTCCTTGATATCCACCGTAGTTCCTTTTTCCTTGGCTGCTTCAACCGCCTGATGGTAGAAATACTGGATCACAGAGGAACCGTGGTGTTCTCGAATGCCCGCCGCTACGATGTCAGGAAGATTGTAGTCCTTGACCATGGTTTCTCCCTGTTCCACGTGGCCTATGATAATCTTTACCGATTGTTGCGGCTCTAGGTTCTGGTGGGGGTTTACGCCTTGCTTTTGGTTTTCTGTGAAGTATTCTGGGCGCATGGTTTTGCCGATGTCGTGGTAGAGGGCCATCACGCGGACCAGCAGGGAGTTTGCTCCTATGCTGTCGGCCACTTTTTCTGCCAGATTGGATACCTGGATACTGTGGTGGAATGTTCCCGGGGCCATTTCGGAAATTCTCTTTAAGGCGGGACGGTTAAAGTCCGACATTTCCATAAGGGTCAGAACAGTGGTAATGCTGAACATTTTTTCCATCAAGTGGATGAGCAACACAGAGGCTAGAGCTGTGCAAATAGTGACGTTTGCAGCACCCACAATCAGGTTCTGGTAGAAGGCTTCAAAGGACAGACGGTTGCGCAGCAATAGCATGACTGCCAGTACTGCTGCCATAGAGAGGATGCCGCTAAGAATGCCCCAAAGGAATTGTACACGGTAACGCATCTTCGTTAGAGGAACTGTGGTGGCGAAAGTTACTGCGAAGGCGCAGACGCTTGCTGCCAGATCGTATCCGTTAAGAATACCAAAGATTAGAGCAGATATGGTGGCGAATGCAAGGCCGAGACGTCTATCGTAAAGGACTGACGCTGTGACCGGCGCAAGAGCGAAGGGATAAAGCCACATGGTGTCAAAATTCTTGGGAAGAATGGCGATGTCCATTTCCAGTTTGCTGAGAGAGCCCGTCAGGTGATGAACTATCCAGAAGCCCACCAACTGCAGAAGCATCATGAATACAAGACTCCACAACTGACGAGGGTTCTTGAACATTCCTCGGGAGGGCGTGAAGAGGAAGAATGACATGAAGAACGAGAGAATGATGACAAATATAATGGCGTTTCCGTAGATGGCTGTGAATGCCTTGGAATTCTCTTCGCGTTGTTGGGCGTTTTGTAATGCTTCGATTTTTTCGAGAATGTCTTTAGTGACAAGACCGCCCTGGGCCACGATTTCCATGCCGCGGGGAACCATACCCTTAATGAGGGTCACCTTGTTACGAGCTTCCTCACGGCTAGCCAGAGTTTCCTTTTCGAGATAGAAAACGTTTGGCTGGGTGAATATGAACAACATTTCGTAGAGCGCGCTCAACAGGGACTGGTTGGAAGAAAACTTTATCTGTAACTTGCTGAAACTTTCTTCAACGCTGGCCTGGACGGTACGGATGTTTCCGACTTCGACAGTGCTGTTCTCGTTGTCCTTTAGCAGAGTGATGTTGGGGCGGTTATAGATGATGTGCTTTACATTTTGAGGCAAGTTGTAGTTGGCCTTGTAGAGTTGTAAAGCGGTTTCTGTTGGTGCTATGTAGGTGTTGGAAACGCCTTTTTGTAGCATTTGATTGAATACGGAGAGTAGAGAGTCTCTCGCTTCGGCGTTTTGACCGAGGGCTTTAATCACCGTTAAGGACAGACGCTGCTTGAGCACTTCGTTGTAACGGGACGCCTGGTTTACCTTGGATTGCAAGGTGGAGTCGTTACCTTCGATATTTGCTTTTGTAATCTGGTTTTCCAGCTTGCTGTACTGACCGACTTTTTGAAGAATGGTCTTGAGGTCTTCGTATAGACGTTTGGTTTCGTCGTTGTTGTATTCGAAGATGGCGTTAACTTTTTCTGCAGCTCTGTTTCGTTCTGTTTCAATTTCTTGCTCTGTTTTGGGAACTTCAAAATTGAATGGAGCGATAATGGTTCGGGCGCTAGCCTGCCCCAGGTGAGGGCGTTCTGCCTGAAGGGCGATGTTTTTGTCGGGAAATAGAAAAAGGGCCGCGGCAACGATGATTGCCCAGCCAATCAGAAGGTGAATTTTCAGCTGTTTCTTTTTCATGGCTATTTGTCCTTTTGCTCGTAGGCGAGCAGGATGTCTTTAACCAGATGGTGACGAAGAACGTCGGTGGCGGCAAAGTCCACCTGGGCGATACCTCGGATGTTTTTCAAGATTTTCATGGCATGGACCAATCCGGACTTTTGCCCCTTGGCTAAGTCCACCTGGGTTGCGTCGCCGGTAATAATGGCCTTGCTGTGGGTACCCAGGCGGGTCAGGAACATTTTCATCTGTTCTGGAGTGGTGTTCTGGGCTTCGTCCAAAATGATGAATGCCCGCTTGAGTGTACGACCGCGCATATAGGCGAGGGGTGCTACTTCGATTGCTCCGGTTTCCTCGTAACGGCGTAGCTTTTCTGCGGGAAGCAGTTCGGCGAGGCTGTCCTGGATTGGTCTCAGGTAGGGGGCGATTTTTTCCTTGAGGTCGCCGGGGAGAAAACCTAGGGATTCTCCTGCTTCTACGGCGGGACGGACTAGACAGATACGTTCTGCTTCATGACGTTCTAAGCTTGCTACGGCGAGGGTGACTGCAAGGAAGGTCTTTCCTGTGCCCGCGGGTCCGTTTGCAAAGACCACATCGTTTTTCTCTACTGCCTTGACCAGCTCCGCTTGTGCTGTGGTTTTAGCGAAAACAGAAACTCCAAAACGGTTACGGAATATGGGGGCCGTGGGAATTTCATCACCTTGGACCGCCCCTGTAAGTTCAACGGGACCCAGGAGTCTCTCCACCTGCCGTGCTGAGATGGCATCCCCATTGCGGGCTGCCATTTTTAGCTGGTCCAAAACGGCAAAAAGTCCGGCAATATCGCCGTTTTCTTTTGAAATGACCGTAAGACCGGGGAGTCTGGTTTGTATTTCAACGGAAAAACGGCTCTCCAGTAATCGGAAAACCGTTTCATTTTCGCCTGAAATACTTCTTTTCAGGTCGTCAGAGATTGAGTAGCGTTTTGCTTCGCTCATTCAACTATTCTGCGTCTTCGGCAGTAGACATGCCAAGCTTGTTCTTGGCGTCGAAGATTTCCTTGCGAAGCTTGTGGTTGTCTTCGTTGATTGCGGTAGCTTCCTGTTCAGTCTTCTTCAGCTTGTTTTCGTCGATGACTTCCTTAGGAGGTTCCTTCTTCTTCTTTGCTGCAGCTCCAGAGCCGCCGTTATCCACTTCGCTGTAACCTTCTTCGGCATCGGAACGGATATCGTCGTTATCGGAGTTTCCACCACCTGCACAAGCAGTAAACATAGCAACGGTCATGGTTGCAACAATCAATTTCCAATTTTTAAAAAGAGACATTTTGTTCAGGCTCCATTCTAGTCTGTGATGCGCTAAATATATATAACTTAAAATTGAAAAATTGTAAAAAACTGAAAAAATAGGGGTGTATTGTCCTCTTTTTAACGAACATTGACCTTCAGTTTGCCTAATTTTGGGGTACAAGAGGTAAAAAATGAAAAAATCGCCTTACTCCCAGGTGTTTCTGTCTTCTCCCCGCTATAATTCCAAGAGCTTGTATAAAAGGCGTCGAAAGGCGTTGATGGACAAACTTGATTCTTTCTGTGTGTTTGCTGGAATGCCTCAAGATCCGGGGGCGGAAGAGGCTTTTGCACAGACTTTTACTCGTTTTATGCAAGAACCTGCATTTCTTTTTATGACCGGAATTAACCAGGCGGGATGCTACCTGCTTCTGGACCCCAGGGATGGGGCTGAAATACTGTTTGTTCCGCCAAAGGATCCTTTTCGGGAATTTTGGAACGGAAAACGTTTGGGATACCTGGAAGATGATGACGAAGTTTCCAAGGTGACGGGTATTGCCGACGTCCGTCCTGTAGAAGAACTTTGGGATACCATCATCGCTAGGGCCAAGAAGTCTCCCGCGAGTAAGTATGCGTATGCTTATTACTTTGATAGGTTTAAGGACGACCACAATGACGAATTTCGTGGGGAAATGCTAAAGGCCCTGAAGGGAACCGGAGTTTCTCTGAAAAGTGTTGCGGATCTCCACTGGTCTTTGCGTCTCCCGTTGGAAAAGGAACGTATTGCAGACGCAAGAGAGGCCCAGAAAGCGACCGAGGAGGCTTTCCGTGTGGTTTTGTCCAAGATGAGTTCTCTGAAAAATGAAAGGGACCTGGGGTTACTGCTGGATTACGAAATGCAGCGCCGTGGGGATGGTGATTTGGCTTTTCCGACTATTGTTGCGGGTGGAGAAAACGCCTGTTGCTTGCATTATGTGAAAAATGACGAGGAATTGGACCCCAAGAAGCTGGTTCTATTGGATTTTGGCGTGAGAATCGGGTCTTTACATAGCGACCTCTCTCGAACCCTTCCTGTGGGGGGCAAATTTAACCCCCTCCAGAAAATGTTGTACGAAATTGTGCTGGATTCCCAGGTAGAATACCAGAAGTTTGTGCGTCCTGGAGTTTCTTTGAAAGAAATCGGGATGATTCCCTGGGATTTTATCATGACTGCGCTGGAAGAGCGGCTAGTAAAGGGGGCGAGAGGCAAATACAAATTGCTTTACGATCGCAAACCTCATGGTGTGAGCCACTTTATAGGAGAGCAGATTCATGAAGGGAACCCCGGGACTCGCTCTTTGGATGTGGTTCTTGAACCGGGAATGCTTATTTCTTGCGAGCCTGGAATTTACGGCGAATTTTCTGCAATAATCGGTGGAAAGCGGTACTCCGAGAAAATCGGAATTCGTGTTGAAGATGATTTGCTGATTACGAAAGATGGATTTGAAAATATTTCAGCAAATATTCCCAAAACAGTTAAGGATTTGGAAAAGCTTTTAAAGTAATTCTTTCACAAAAAGTTAAATTTCTCGGTACTATTGATTTTTTGACGAGGTTATGCCATGTGGAAAGTTAAGGGTACCGTTCGATATTTTCTTTCTGTATTAGCGACGACTTTTGTGCAGATGGGGGTATTCATTTACGCCCAAAAAATTTTGTCAGGTTCTTTTGCCGATGCGCAAAGCGGACAGACCTGGCAGAATTTTATGTTGCAGATATTCTTCATCGCACCGTATGTGTTGATGGTGTTTTTTGCAGGCTTTTTCACCAATAAGTTTTCAAAGAACAAGGTTCTTGCATGGTCTTCACTGTTAATGACTGCGTTTATTATTGCTCAGTCGGTGTTGGTGACTTGCGGTTGTCCCCGGGTGGCTTTTTGGTTGTCGATTGGTCTAAGCTGTGGATTTGCAATTCATAGTGCCGCAAAGTATGGCATCCTTAAGGAAATGTTTGGCGTTCGAAATTTGAGTTATGCCAACGCCTTTTTGCAGATATTTAGCCTTATTGGCCTGATTTGTGCCTCATGGTTTGTAATTGTAGGGGTGAACCTCATTGACATAGAACAATTGGAAAATTATGAGGCGGTCCATCGCATTACTTCCCATTCCGTAGTCATTCCTTGGATTGTAACTGGTGTTAGTGTCTTGGGCACGGTAGCTAGCTTCTTAGTGCCCAAGGTCAAATACGAAAATAAGAACGTGGATATTTCCAAGGTGAAAAAACACTTGAGCCTTGGGTGGCGTGTGCCAACTCTTCGAGCTTCCATTATCGCTCTTTCCATGTTCTGGGCCTTGGCTCAAGTGTTTGTGCTGATGTTCCAGGATGTTTCTGGTTCCCATACCATCAATATGATGATCACCTTTATGCCCTTTGCGGTTGCTGGTTTGATGGTGGGGGCGATTTTTGCTGCGTCCCGCTCTAAGGACTTTATTGAAACGGGATTTATCCCTATGGGTATGATTGGCGTGTCCCTGTGCATGTTCTTTATTCCATTCCTGGTGAATCCCTTTGCCTTAATTGTGCTTTATTCCTTGACCGGTTTCTTTGGCGGTATGTTCTTGGTGCCGGTCAACGCATTGCTACAGTATAATACCCGTCCCAATAATTCTGGTTCTGTTCTTGCTTTTGCAAACTTGATCCAGGCTTTAGTTCTTATTGTGTTCTTGTTTATCTATTCTTTCATGGTCCATTACACAGATATTCCCTCTTACTTGTATTTCTTGGGTTTGGGAATTGTTTCTGCTGTGGTGTTCTTTTGGACCATTTCCAATTTGCCCCAGGCTTTGCTGCGTACGGTGTTAAAGCTTGTCTTTAACCGCTATCGCATTCGTGTCTATGGAGTCCAGAACATTCCTAATGAAGGTCCTGTGTTGCTAGTTGGTAACCACCATAGCTTTATTGACTGGGCAATGATTCAGATGGCCTCTCCTAGACCGCTTTGCATCGCAAGTAACAAGGATCACTTTGAACGTTGGTATCTTCGCGCTATTTTGAAACGCCTGGGAATGATTCGAATTGACAATCGGCATCCTGGTGATGCCATGGGAAAAATTCATGATGCGTTGCTTGCGGGGAAGGCTGTGGTGATTTTCCCTACGGGAGAAGTCTCTAAATCTCCTCATGTGGAACCCTTCAATATTGATTATTCCAAGGCTGTTGAAGGGACGGAGGCTTCTATTATTCCCTTCTACATCCAGGGGCTCTGGGGGACAAATTTTAGCTATAGTGGTTCTGATATGTTCGGGGCCTCATCGGATCGCTCCGTTACTGTGGCTTTTGGAGAATCCATTCCCGCCACCACTCCGCCTAACGAGGTTCGTGCCATTGTCCGCAAGGTGTCTATCGATGCCTGGAAGTACGCAGTGAACTTTACGCGTCCTATTGCGGATTCCTGGATTCGGACCTGCAAGAAATATGTGAAGAACGGTCCTGCCATCTATAGCCCCGATGGTGGCCATTTGTCTGGTTTTAAGCTGATGGGAGCCGTTATGGCGTTCAGAGGCCTGCTCAAGAAAAAGCTGGGCAAGAAGGAACAGAACATTGGTATTATGTTGCCGCCTAGTCCGGCGGGTGTCATTGTAAACCTGGCCCTTTGGGTTATGGGTAAGACCAACGTTAACTTGAACTACACTTCCTCTGTGGATAACGTAAAGTTCTGCTGCGAAAAAGCTGATGTCCAGACCGTGATTACCAGCCGCCAGTTTGTAGAAAAGTTAAAAGGACGTGGAAGTGACTATTCCCAGGTCGCTAGCGATAAGGTGCGCCTGTTCTACGCAGAAGATTTGATGAAGGAAATCCCAAAGGCAAAAATTGCATTCTTCTTGATTCTTTGCGTAATTATGCCCTCTTGGATGATTCGCATGGTATTCTGTAAGCGAACCTCCATGGACGATAATGCGGTAATCGTGTTTAGCTCCGGTTCCGAAGGTACCCCGAAGGGTGTGGAACTGACGCAACGTAACCTGATGGGCAACATCCAGCAGTTGGCTTGTATTTTGAACGTTAGCCGTGGCGATGTGATGCTTTCTGAATTGCCCTTGTTCCATAGCTTTGGCCTGACGGTGACTACGCTTTTGAACTTGACGGAAGGTTGCCCTATCGTGGCTGTCGCTGATCCAACTGATGTGAAGACGATGGCCCGTGTTTGCTGCGAATTCCACGTTTCTTTTTTGGTTGCAACCCCGACCTTCTTGCGTGCGTTTACGGTAAGCCGTTATGTGCATCCCCTGGTCTTTAAGTCTGTTCGATTGATTATTGCTGGCGCAGAAGCGATGCGTCCTGAACTTTCTACTGCCTTCCGCTTGAAATTTGGCAAGGAAGTGTTTGAAGGTTATGGTTGTACGGAAACAGCGCCTGTGGCCTCTGTAAATACGGAAAATACTTTGTTGAATGATTATACCACAATGCAAATCAACAACAAACCTGGTACTGTGGGACCTGCACTTCCGGGAACTCAGTTCCTTATTGTGGACCCGGAAACCAACGAACCTCTGCCTACCGGTGAAGCCGGTATGATTTTGATTGGTGGTTGCCAGGTCATGAAGGGTTACCTGAAGGATCCGGAACGAACAGATAGCGTGATTGTCATAAAAGATGGAACCCGCTACTACCGCACTGGAGACAAGGGCTTTTTGGATGAAGACGGCTTCTTGACCATTGTTGACCGCTATAGTCGATTTGCAAAACTGGGTGGCGAAATGGTTAGTTTGGGCGCTGTGGAGAAGAAAATCCAGGACACCCCGGTTCTTGAAGGTTGTGACTACTTGATTACAACGGTTCCTGATTCTGCTAAGGGCGAAAAAATAGTTCTTTTGTATCAAGGGGAGAAGGAGCCAAAACAGGTCTTATCCGAATTGCGTGGCTGCGGATTCCCGCCGATTATGTTGCCTTCTGCTGCTTTCAAAGTGGAAAAAGTTCCCAAGCTGGGGACTGGCAAGGCAGACTTTACAACAGCCAAGGCCTTGGCTAAGGAACTGGTAGAGGGCAAAAAATGAAAGGATTGACTCCTGTAAGAACGATTCGACTTCTGAGTTGTTGTTTGGCTGTGGTGGGGGTGTTTTTCCTTGCCGTTGCATTGGTTGTCCGTTATCTGCTTTCGGGTCTAGTTCCTATGGCCCAGGGGATGGTTCGAGACGGTTTATCTTTGTATAACAGTTTTTCGGGTCGTCTGGCTGTTGCTAATATTGCGGGGCACAAGGAACTGCTAGGACAATTGAAAGAAGTGAAGGGAATGTTACCCAGTGATGGCTTGATTTCCTTTGCCAACGTTTGCATTCCTTTACTGATTGTGCTTGCCGTGATTCTTTTGGGGATTGCTGTTTTTGGAATGGTGAAACCCATGATTTTGGCAACCGGACTTGTTCGGATTAAGCTGTTGAAATGGATTGGTGATGGGGAAGGTGAAAACGGTTCTTTCCACATTCTTGAAACCGTGGGACAAATTCAGTTGAAAACTCTGGCTTTGCCTGCAGGTGTTCTTGCCGGTGTAATCCTGCTGGTCGTGATTATTAGGGCTATTAGCGGTGCTTTTGCGGGAACTCCCGAAGAGAAAGCCATGGATCTTGAAAAGTATGCTGTGGAGTATGTGAACGCTCAGAAATCCTATTTTAACCGTACAAAGATGGTGGGCGATGCCGCTGTGCTGGAACTTGATATTCCCTCGCAGACGGATTACTTTGAATACAACGTAACTAGGAGTCAATTTGTTGCAATTCTTCAAGAAAATCTTGGTGGATGTCCTGCTGGTAGCCAATGGACGATTTCTGCGAAGGCTGAAGGACTTTTCTCGAAGGAACTGAAACTGTTTAGGAAGCCTCCTGCAGATACAAACTGCGTAAAGCTTTTGCCCGATTTTCGGAATGTAGGGCGTGTAAGGCCTTCAAACGTTCAAAAATAATGGTGCTGAAAATTCAAAGATCAGTCTTGCATTTATAAAAAAATTACTATATTCGCTTTTGTCTTTTTGACACTCTTGTTGCCTGGATAGTTCAGTTGGATAGAACGGGTCCCTCCTAAGGATCAGACTCGCGTTCGAATCGCGATCCGGGTACGAAGCCCTGCCTTTGTGGCGGGGCTTTTCTTGTATAATTACCATAGACTTTCAAATCCCTTTTTCAGATAATTTCTACTTTATGGATGTGAATAAAAAGTACGTTCCATTTGTAATTGTTTTTGCCTTACTTTTGTTGCTGCCTTTTACTGTGCAGACTGTTGCTGATTTGCAGGGCGAAAAACGATTTGTTTCCTTTGATATTTTTAAGGACGTGGTGTACACACCTTTTAAAAGGGAATCCGTCTTGAATCAAGGGGCTACAAGGTTAGATCATGCCTGGCGTGCTGCTCGTGAATCCATTGCGGGTGGAACATCGACTACTGATGCATTGGAACCTGTGATTGGTGCCTTGTCTGATTTGGAAGCGACCGCACTTACCATCAATGCTTATGCACAGCTGGATAGCTCTGAACAGGAGTATAAACTTTTAAAACAGGCCGATACTCTTTTAGCGGCTTTAGAAGATGAACCTGAGTCCTTTCCCCAGGTGGATAGCTGCTTGAAGACTGTTGTAAGCCGCTTCGGTGAATATTCTCTGGTCCGTGCGTTCCGGGGAATTAAACATTATGGAATTTGGAAGGGATCCTACCTTCGTTCTTTCGAAAAAAAAGTTGAAGATGAAAACGCCTTGGTTTTGGCGGTGCGCCCCAAGTACCAACTGGCGGTGTGGAGTCTTTTTAAAGATCCTGGGGAAAAGGTTGTGCTCGGCAGCGGCCTTTCGCCTACGCCTTGGTTGTTCTACCGCCAGGATGTGGAATTTTTGGTGCAACCATCTCCGATGGATGTTCGTTCTCTTAAGCTTGACGATCCGGTACGAGCCATCAGTAAATTTAGAGACCAGCTAAAGAGTAATGGTGTCGAATTGCTGGTCGTTGTAACTCCGGGTAAACCTTCAATTTATCCGGAATTCTTGACTGGAAAAACTATTGGTAAAATTCCGCAGTTTGGTCATGGCAAGAGAATTCTGGATTCCTTGACAAAGCTTGGCTTTAATACTGTAGATTTGTATACTCCCTTGTGGTCTGCAAAATCCGAAGATGGTAAACTTGGGGCCCTCTACCTGAATGACGATACCCACTGGACTCCTCGAGGTGCAGAGCTTGCCGCAAGTGTTGTCTCTACTAAAGTTCTTGAAATGGCAGCTAATGGCTTAGTGGATATAGGTGGTGAATCTCTTGAATTTGTAACCTCCGACAGTCTTGCGGATCGCATGGGAGACATTGGTGAAATGAGCGGACTCAACAAGTTTAACGTATTCAAGGTCCAGCAGGTGATGGGGCATGTCGTTTCTCAGCAGACGATTACCGAAAGAACAGTCTCCGTTCAGGATTCAAGTGTAGCGGATTCTGTAGTTTTCGATACCACTCGTGTTCCCTTTAAAGATGATTTCCGCAAGGCGAAAATACTGATTTTGGGAGACAGCTTTAGCCGCATTTACCAGACGGACTCTCCGGTGAATGCTGGCTGGATCGCCCACTTTGCAAAAAACATGAAGCGTCCTGTGGCAAGTATCGTGAGCGACGGTGGCGCAAGCACTTTAGTCCGCGAAAAGTTGGCTCGTAAATCAGGTGTTCTGAAAGGAAAGAAACTCCTTATCTGGGAATTTGTGGAACGAGACCTCCGTTTTGGAGCGGAAGGCTGGAAAGACGTAGAATTAAATTAACGATTAACGATGAAATATGAACAATTGAAAACAAGGCGGCGAAGCCGCTCCCATGAGATGGTGCGAAGCGCCTCTAATTACATTGCTCATTGTTAAATATTCATTGTTCATTGAGGTAAGTTATGGCAAGACATGGAACACCCACTCCGGGACAGGCTATTGTAGAAGGCATTGAATGGCTCAAGATGGACAAGGCTGAATTTGCCCGTCGCATTGGAGTTTCTGCTGAAATTTTGGAAAGTTTAATTGCAGGAACCCAGCCTATTACTAAGGAATTGGCCGCTGCACTAGAATCTGTGACAGGAAGCCCTGCTGCCTACTGGACTATGCTGGAACGAAAGTCTCACCGAACTTCTGTTGGGGCAGCCTCTGTGCCTGGAACCTCGAACCTGGAGCCTAACAAATGAATATTACAGAAGCAGTTTCCTATATGTGTGACTTGGCCAAGGGCCAGGCTGAGCAGTTTGATATTATTGCTAGTACATCTCACTCTGAAGGATTGTCTATTTTTCAGGGCAAGGTGCGTAACACTGAAATTTCGGATTCTGTCGGATTAGGTGTTCGCGTAATAAAAGAGGGGCGCCCGGGCTATGCCCATACAGAACGCTTGACCAAGGATGCTTTATCCCAGACTTTGAAGGATGCTCTGTGCCACACCCAGTGGACAGAGAAAATTGATATTACACTTCCTTCTGCAGTTCAGAGAATCGAAGATTTTCCCAACTACAATCCTGAACTGGAAAAATTGGATCTCCAGCAATTAAAGGATTTCTGTATAGAACTTGAAAAGGAAACTTTTGCAAAGTCTAAGGAAATTGAAAACATTCCTTACTTGGGTGCTGACCTGAGTTACGGTTCTTCCATCATAGCAAACCACACTGGGTTGTTTTACCGCGGCAAGTCCAACTATGTATCTGCTGGAGCAGGTGCTGTGGCTGTTCGTGACGGTGTCAAAAAGTTGGGTAGCTATTCAAAAAATGGTCGTAACTGGAACGAATTTACTGTGGAAGAATTAGCATCCAAGGTTGCTGGTTATTCCACGGAACTTTTTGGAGCCAAGAAAATTGAAGCCGGCAAGATTCCGGTAGTGTTTTCCGAACGAATTTCTTCACGCATTATAGGCATGTATACATCGCCTTTTATTGCGGAATCCATGCAGAAGGGTTTGTCTCGCTTGGTAGGCAAGGAAGGCGAAAAAATTGCAAGTGAAAAACTTTCCATCTGGAGTGATCCTATGGGTGAACTTGCTGCAAGCAAGATTCGTTTTGATTCCGAAGGCTGTCCTTGCCGTCGAGTGGAAGTGGTGAAGAATGGAGTCTTCAATGAAGCCCTCTACAATTTGGAAACCGCCTCCAAGGCTGGTCGTGAAACTACTGGCAATGGCACCCGCGATTTCGGAAGCCGTATGGGTACGGATTTTTTCAATTTGCTGGTTCCTGCGGGAACAATGACTACCGCAGAACTTTTAAAGCTGTTCCCCAAATGTCTTTTGGTGGTTCGTTTGGAGGGCGGTTCCGGCTGTAATCCTGTGAGCGGAGAGTTTAGTATGGGTGCTCACGGTTTCTGGTGTGAAAACGGCGTTGTGGAACATCCTGTGGATAGCGTTACCTTAAGCGGAAACTTCTTTGATATTATACAGAATGTTGTTGATGTGGGTAACGAATACAAGGACCCCTTCTCTAGCTATAAAGTTCCAGCTCTTGCTGTAAGTGAACTTAGCGTCAGTATATAAAAAAAAGCCCTGCGGGGCTTTTTTTAATGAATGATGAAAAATGAAGTATGAAGAATGATTTTCACTTTTCATTTTTCATCTTTCACTTTTCACTTTTCATTTCCACTTTTCATTTTTCATTTTATTACGTTCTCTGTAGATTAGAACGATCATCCAGATAATGCCAGCGATAATCATGAGGCTGCAGAGGGTTTGACCGCGGCTCATGCCAAACAGGTCGTTTCGTCCCAGATGAGCGTCAGACTTGCGGAAAAACTCAATGAAGAATCTAAAGATGCCGTAGCCCATCAAGTAGAGACAAGGCATTTTATCTTTTAATAGAGGAATTTTTCTCAAGTTGTAGAGAAGTACGAATAGAATAATTCCTTCAAAGCACATTTCGTACAGTTGGCTCGGGTGGTGGAGAATTGGATTGGACATCAGGCTGTCGTGGGCCTGAGGGAACCACATGCCGATGGGGCTTGTGGTTATTTCTCCGAAAAGTTCACCATTAATAAAATTGCCAAAACGTCCCCAGGTGTATGCTAGCGGTGCCACCATGAAGCACAAGTTCAAGCCTTTCCAAATGTCCATCTTGTTTCGCTTGAGACCAATAAAGGTAAAGACGGTCCCAAGGATAAGCCCACCGTGGTAGCTCATGCCGGCGATGCCTGTAAAGTGGTATCCCAGGGCATCGTGGGTCATGGGCAAAATGATTTCGGTAGGATTTGCCAAATAATAGCCGGGCTTATAGAAGAGTACATAGCCGAGTCTAGCTCCGAGAATGATGCCTGCAATAATCCAAGTAAAGAGACTGTCGATCTGGTCCTTGGTAAATCCAATCTTTTCTTTCTTGTTCAGATGGGAGAATACGAAGTAGGCTGTGGCGAATGCAAAAATGTACATGACGCCGTACCACTTGATTTCAAAACTACCCAAGGTGATGGCGGTTCCATCCATGTAGGTAGGAATTAAGTTCCACCAAGATAAATCCATTTTGTCTCCTTTTATCATCTTGACTAAAAATTACTTTTTTTCGTTTCCCCAGAGCGCTTGGTGCGCCCAGTAATTGATGACCATTGCCGCAACTTGGGTGGTGGGCTGGGGGCGAACTCCCTGGGGGTCGTAAACTTGCATGACCACAAGGACGATTGCCTTGTCCGGATTTTCCTTGGATTGGGCGAATCCCATAAACCAGTCGTAGCGTCCGTAGGGATTTTGACCGTCCAGGGAACCAGTCTTACCCCCGATGGTCAACGCATCGTAATTTTTACGGGCCATGTGCTTTGTTGAAATGTTCTTTCGGGCGGTTCCGTGGGTCACCGAGCGGATCATCGCCTGACGTAAACCGTAGTAGGTGTTTTCCTTCAGCTTGTCGACATTTACTGCCAGGCGGCTCTTGGGGGCGTAACCTTCAAGGTTTTTTGCCCAGGGAATTTCAAGAGGCTTCTTCATGAGGATGGAACGGACTTGTGCTGCTGCCAACAAGGGTGAGATTGTTGTAGCGTCTGTAAACCCGCAAGATGCTTCTGCCAGTGCAAATCCCGTGTCAGGCGGGGCGTAGGTAGCCCGGTTGGGGAGATTTGCAGGGAAATTGGTATTGTATCCCAAGTTCTTTGCTGTAGCCTTTAGTCGTGAGGCACCCACATTCATACCAATAATGGCAAGGGGAGGGTTGGCTGATTTGGCGTAGGCATCTTGCATTTCCATGGTGGGACCCTTGTAATTTGCGGGAACCCGCAATTGATTCTTGTAGAGCTTGTGGGCGTGACCGATCATGGGAATGGGCGTGTTTAGGGCGAAGCGGTTGTTTTCCATGGCTGCCGCTATGGTTATGGTCTTTGCCAGAGAGGCGGCAGGGAAGGTGCTTCTACTCAAGTAGTCTGGATGGACTTGGTTAGCGCTGTCCTTACGTTCGCCCCAGGCGATGATTTCGTTGCTTTTGGCGTCCACAACCAGGACCATGGCGTGAGGAGGCTTGAATGCTCGAAGCATATTGTCGATTTTTTCTGCCAGGAAGGCGTTGGGCTGGCTTTTGATATGAGACTTTTCTGTAGGAATTTTTGAAAGATCCGCTTGAGAGGGGACGACAGTTTCTGCCGGAGCTTCTACGGTGGTAACAGTATTTTCTTGATTTTCGCCGGTCTTGCTGTCCTGGGAATCATCTTCGGATTCCATGGCGGCGGTCTGTGCAGCTACCGATGAATCTTCTTGTTCGGAGATGTCCACTTGGGTGCTGTCGTTTGCTCTAGAAATAGTCTGACTGTTGTCCGAGGTGGCATTGGAAAGACAAGAGCCAATTCCTACGCACAGGATGAAAAAGACTGCAATAGCGATACAGCGGTTTCGCATGCGTGCCGCGTGAGAAATTCCTTTATGAGGGTCAATATAGGGCTTGTATTTGGACATAGATGTCTAGATGCGTTCTTTAAAAATGGTCTTGCGATAGTATTCCAGTTCAGCAATGCTTTCCCGGATGTCGTCAAGAGCCTGGTGCTTTTCCATTTTTTGAAATTCAGGAAGGTTCGGGTACCAGCGGAAAGACAGTTCCTTGATGGAGCTGACATCTACATTTCGATAGTTAAGCCAGGCGGAAAGCTTGGGCATGTACTTGTAGAGAAATCTTCTGTCCTGCGTGATGGAGTTTCCGCAAAGGAGGTTTCCACCCTTTTCGGTATAGGGCTTGATCAGGTCCAGAACCATCTTTTCGCAATCTTCTACAGTCAGCTTGGATTTACGGCATCGATCAATTAGACCGCTTTGGCTATGATGACGCTTGTTCCAGTCATCCATACCTTCAAAGACGTTTTCTGGCTGGTGTACCGCAAGTACAGGACCTTCTGTAATAATTTTGAGATTTGCGTCTGTAACGATTGTCGCTACTTCAAGAATGACGTCCTTCTCGGGTTCCAGTCCGGACATTTCAAGATCCATCCAGACAAGGTTTGGTGAACTTTTCCATCTTACCATAACGGGGACAATTTAGTTAAATAGGCGAAAGTAACTCGTTTGTTGGATTGAGGTTATGGTAATTTTTTGCTGTTTATCCGTTTTTTTAGTGTTTTTATCAAAAACTTACATTTGGTATATATAAAAACACTTTGATGTAAGTTTTTTGTTTGCTATATTTGGCTCAAAAATAAAAAGGAACCTATTATGGAAGAAGTTGTAATCACCGGTATGGGCTGTGTATCTGCCCTTGGCAACACCCCCGATCTTCTTTGGAACAATTTGCTGGCTGGCAAGTCTGGCGTATCCATGATCGATCGTTTCGACACCACTGCTTACGTTACCAAGTTTGCTGCATCTGTCAACGAATTTGACAGCTCTGAATATTTCAGCTCTCGTGACCAGTCCCGCTATTCCCGTGTGATTCAGTACGCCGTATACTCCGCATACAAGGCTCTGGCTGATGCCGGTATCGATCCGGCTGCCGAAGATCCTAGCCGTTCCGGTGTGATTATCGGTTCCGGTATCGGTGGCATGAAGATTTACAACGAATCCTGCGTTGCCCTGGCAAACCGCGGTCCTAGCCGTGTGTCTCCCTTCTTCATCCCCATGTCCATTACTAACATGCCGGCTGGTGAAGTCTCCAACCGCACCGGTTGGATGGGCCCCTGCTTTGCAGTGACCTCCGCTTGCGCAACCTCTAACCATTCCATCGCTGCTGCAGTCGACGCTATCCGTCTTGGCCGTGCCGACATCATGCTGGCTGGCGGTGCTGACGAAACCGTGAACGAAGTTGCTGTTTCTGGTTTCTGCTCCATGAAGGCTCTCTCCAAGCGTAATGACGATCCTACCACTGCTTCTCGTCCTTTCGATGTGGACCGCGACGGTTTCGTCATTGGCGAAGGTGCTGGCGTTCTCGTTCTTGAAAGTCTTTCTCACGCCCAGAAGCGCGGTGCAAAGATTCTCGCCCGTATTGCTGGCGTTGGCATGAGTGCAGATGCTCACCACATGTCCGCTCCTCGTGAAGACGGTGAAGGTGTTCGTCTGGCTATCGAAATGGCTCTCCGCGAAGCTAAGATTTCTGCTTCCGAAGTGGGCTACGTCAATACCCACGGTACCTCTACTCCGCTGGGTGACGTTGCTGAATGCTCCGCTCTCGAAAAGGTCTTCGGTCTCCGCGACTCTCTCAAGATCAACTCTTCCAAGTGCATGATCGGTCACGCTCTCGGTGCTGCCGGTGCTCTCGAAGCCATCATCACCATTAAGAGCTTGCAGAACCAGATGATCCACGCTACTACCAACGTGTTCAACCAGGACGAACGCATCCACTTCGACGTTTGCGCCAACAAGAACACTGCTCATAGCTTCAAGTATGCTATGTCCGATGGTTTCGGCTTCGGTGGCCACAACAGCGTCGTACTTCTGGCTCGCGACTAAAAAAGACCGCTCGGGTAAATCGTTTGGTGAAAAACCTGCGTTAACCCTCGCTCTGTAATTTTTTGCGAATGCACCCGCTGTGAAAGCGGGTGTTTTTCTATTTTTGTCCTTGTGAAAAAGATTCTCAAATATATTCTGCTTGGAATACTAGCTGTTGCTGGGATTGCCCAGGCCGATAACTTTTTAGGACCGCTGACTTGGCGTGATTCTACTTGGGACTATCGGAAAGAAGATCCTGAATATATTGGATCCGAGATTTCTGTCCCCAAATTGGCAACGACTATTGGGGTTGCCGCTACCGCTTATGGTGCCGCCTACGCCTTTATTTTCGCTAAGGGCTGGTGGGACGAAGAAGGTTCTCATTTTCATTTTGAAAACGATTTTGACTACGCCAAGAATATCGATAAGCTGGGGCATTTCTCTTCTGGCGTGCTGATGGGCGAGTTGTTTTACGAGGGATATCGCTGGTCTGGAGTCTCCGAGTTCAAGTCTTATTTATTTGCGGGGCTTTCCGCCATGTCCACCCACATAGCCATTGATGTGAAGGATGGCTTTGCTCCGGAGTGGGGCTTTAGCATTTTTGATGTGATGGCGGGATCCCTGGGCGGTTTCTTGCCAATGGCCGAACGTTATGTGCCCTTGTTTAAATACATTGACTTGAAATGGAGTTACTGGATTAACTCCGATGTCTATTACGAAAATACGGATACAGGGGTGTTTACCGACGACTATCCGAATCATACCTATTGGTGTTCTTTTAAGATTGAACGTATGTTGCCTGCGGCAGCCCGCAAGTATTACCCGGATTGGTTAGCCATTGCTGCTGGCATTGGCGTTGACGACGTCATCTTCCACAAGGGCTTGGGGAAACATCCCAAAGGCGGCAGCTACGAGGTTTATCTGGCCCTGGATTACGATTTGGAAGCCTTTAGACCTCAAAGTCGCTGGGCCCGAACTCTTATCAAATACTTGAACTACATCAAGTTCCCTGCCCCCACGGTACAGGTTTATCCGGACGTTCATTGGTACTTGATGTACCCTATAAAGTTCTAGGAACCATTAGAACTTGAATTTAGTTTCCAGGCCAAAGGACAAGGAAATGTCATCTTTGTTTTTATCCCCGATTGGGAAACCCCACATGGCGATGCCTGTGATGTGAAGGTTTTCTACAGGGGTGATATAAAGTCTGCCGCCCACATCAAGAGTGGAAATATCGGCATCGCTATCAAGAGCGTTTGTATGGAATTCTATGGGAAGCCCCATCTGGATGGCTTCAGCAAGCTTGACGGAGGGTTCCGCATAGAAAAACATATATTCAGGAATTTCGCCGTCGTCCCCGTTTCTGCGGTCAAAGGTCTTGGTGGAGTTTCCCTTATGAAATTTTGTGCCTTCCAGGGTGTTTAAATCACTATCGAGAATATAGGCGTAGAAGAACGCAGTCTGGAGGCTGAATACGGAAACGTCAAAAGCAGGTTCTACCAGAAATGCGTGCATGCGGGAGGTCATGTCCAGCTTGCTGTTATCGGCCAGGTAGTCTGTGTGATAGCTGTAAACCCCATGTAGATTAAATCCGCCCAAGGCCAGGTTTGCGTCTATGCCGGCGTGGACCTCGTTATGACGGGCTTCCTGATAGCTTTTGTAGTCTAGAAAATAGCGGAGTTGCTGACCGGTGGTTTCTAACTGGTAAGCAAAATGGGCGTTATAGGCGGTGAGTCCCTTGAGGTCTGTGTAGTCGTTATTGCCGCGGGCAAATCCAAGCCCCAGCTCAAAGCGGTTGAAAAGAACTTGAATACCGCGGATGTTATGTTCTTTCATGCCGGCTGCGTTATAAGTGGCATCGTCATACTTGTAGTAGCGGAAAATCCCTTCGCAAAAGGCCAGATCGCCAAGCTTGATGGAGAGCCTGTCGGAGCGTCTGTAAGTGACAAATGCTTCGTTGTAAAGTGCGGGAAGGTTGTCGATATTTCCATCTGCTTCAAGCTTTACATGGGCGGACCATTTGGGAGTTATATCTACATCAAGATTTAAATCAACAGTTGTGACGTAATAATGCTTTAAATCCCCGCTGGCGTAGGTGTCGCTAGTATAAGTGTCAAACTCGATTTCGCCAGAGAAGTTTGTCTTGATGGAGGAGATGGCGTCTTGTGCTAACAGGGCGGTTGCATTCAACCCCAAGGCAATAGCAGTTAGTTTCAGCAGCTTCATCTAAGACATCTCCTCTTATGATTGTAGTAAATATATTTATTTTTGAATTATGAATCGTTCAGTTCTTTTGTCTTTTCTTGTGGTTCTGGTAGGCTATTCCATTTCCTTGGCTGTTCCTCAAATGGGTTCATTTAGGGATTCTCGAGACGGTCGGGAATATAAGACGGTCGTGGTTGGCTCTAAGGTCTGGATGGCTGAAAACTTGAACTTTAAAGTGAAGGACAGTGCCTGCTATGACAATGACGAAGCCAACTGTCAAAAGTATGGTCGTCTATATACTTTTGCTGGAGCGAGAAAGGCTTGCCCTGCGGGGTGGCACCTGCCGGAGGATGAGGAATGGACCTGGTTCAAAACCTTCATTGAAGATAGCGACGGTAAGGAAGCGGCTTATATGAGTTTGAAATCCCGGGACAAGTGGGATGGGTCGGATCGTTACGGCTTTGATGTGCTTCCTGCAGGAAAGGCTACCGACGAATTTATGGATTTAGGTTTGTCCGCCCATTTTTGGAGTGCCACGGAAGAAGATGGTGATGCCTTTGGCTGGCATTTGGCCCCTCCAGGGGATTTTGGCCGTGATTACGATGTTAGCACAAATATGTATTCTGTGCGGTGCCTAAGAAATTAAAAAGGTGTGAATTCAGTAATTACAAGTCAAGAATTTTTTTTGAATAGCACTGAACGGGTATAGGGGCGGACTCGAATGGAAATGCTTGACACGATTATTGTGAAAGTGTATATTTGTGCAGTATGAATTCTAATCCTTATTTTGATAGTTCCGCTGCAAATTTTGAAGATATGCTTAACAAGCTGGACGCTGAGCAGCGTCTTGCGGTGGAGTCTACCGAAGGTTTTATTCGTGTGATTGCTGGGGCTGGCTCTGGCAAGACCCGCACTTTGACTCACCGCTATTTGTACTTGGCCAAGGAGATGGGGATTTCTCCTTCTAACATTCTTTGCGTCACCTTTACCAATAAGGCCGCTGGCGAAATGAAAAGGCGTATCCGTACGATGTTGGGCGGTGACGACTCTGGGTACATTTCCACTTTTCACGGATTTTGCGTCCAGTTTTTGCGTGAAGACTTGCACGTTCTGAATTATCCGAAGGAATTTATGATTCTGGACGAAGAGGACCAGAAGGCCCTTCTCAAGAAGAGCTATGCTGAGTTGGGTCTTCACCTGAATGATTTAAAGATCAGCAGTGTCATAGATTTTATTGGGGGACGCAAGGCCAACGAAACGGATTACGTTTCCCTTTTTGCGGAGAAAGATGCGGAAGGCCTTTTGGAGTTGGTAAACTCCGCTCCCGACAAGTGGCACAAGGTTTATTACCGCTATCTTTACGAACAGCGAAAGAATTTCGCTTTGGATTTTGACGACCTCATTCTTGTTACGCTATACATTCTTAGACGTTTCCCCGAAAAGTTGGAAAAGTGGGCGAAGCGGATGATGTACATTATGGTGGACGAGTTTCAGGATATTGACGGACAGCAATACCAGCTGGCAGAACTCTTGTCAAGCTACCATAAGAATTTGTTTGTAGTGGGGGATCCGGACCAGACCATTTACACCTGGCGCGGTGCCGATGTGAATCGCATCCTGGATTTTGACAAGTATCACGAGGGCTGTCAAACAATCTTGCTGCAGAATAATTATCGCTCGACTCCTTCTATTCTTAAGATTCCGGATGCGGTCATCAAGAACAACCAATACCGTATTGAAAAGGTCTTGCGTCCTATGCGTGCGGGGGGCAAAACTCCGGTTTTCTACCATGCGAAAAATACCCGCAAGGAAGCGGAATGGATTGTGGAGCGGATTCTTGGTGCAATCGAAAGCGGGGTAGACTACAAGGACATAGCAGTCCTTTATCGAATGCATTCCCAGTCCCGTTCTGTAGAAGAAGCGCTGATGTCTAAGGAAATTCCCTATAAGGTTTATAGTGGAATCGGTTTTTATCAGCGTCAGGAGGTGAAGGATGTTCTTTGCTACTTGCGTATGCTGGTCTATGCTGATGACCTGAGTTTTTTGCGGGTGGTGAATACCCCAAAGCGAATGTTTGGACCTAAGAAACAAGCTGCTTTGGCTGCTTATGCAGAAAGCCGCGGTCTCACCTTGTACGAGGCTCTTCTTGAAATATATGTGGCTGCCGAAGCCGAAACCGCCGCTGTAGAAAATGAAACCGTCAAGCCCGATTTGGACTGTGCTGCGTTTATGGCTCGCACAAAAGTGGGGGAATTCGTAAAGCTTATTGAAAAGTACCGCGGTTGCTATAAGGAAATGGCTGTAAGCGATGTTTTGACCAAGATGCTTCGTGAAACCGGGTACGAGGACATGCTTCGTCTGGACGGTGACGAAGACCGCTTGGGAAATTTGGCGGAACTGAAACAGGGTGTCATGGAATTTGAAAAGACCTTTGAAGAAGATGCCACCCTGGACGAGTATCTGCAGAATATAGTGCTGTTTACCAATGCCGATGCCGAAACTTCTGACAATGCTGAAGATGGTGAAAACGCAAAGAAGAATCGCGTCCAGCTCATGACCATTCATAACGCCAAGGGTCTGGAATTCCCCCATGTTTTTGTTTGCGGGCTTAACGAAGGATGTTTCCCGGTAAAGCGCGTCAAGAACAAGATGCAACTGGAAGAAGAACGCCGGCTGGCCTATGTGGCGTTCACCCGGGCTGAAAACGTTCTTTGCCTCAGCGATTCGGAAGACAGTGCGGGAGGCGATGTTCAGTGCCGTTACCCCTCCAGATTCCTGCTGGAAACCGGCATGGAAAATCTCGACATTGTTCAAGGCTTTAGCGACGAATGGTATATGGAAGCCAAACGTCATATTGCTGAAATGGACCGTGATCGGGAATTAGGCAATACGCTTGACGAAATCCTTAGTGGCGGTCAAGATGACAATTTGGGGCAAAAAGTCCCTACCGCCCAGTTTGCCGAGGGCGATCGTGTGGTCCATAAAATTATGGGACCAGGTACTGTCATTGGTCTTGATTCCGAAAATTTCAGTTATGAAATCAAATTTGATAGAATGGCAACGTCTCGCTCTATCCAGTTTGACTATCCTCTAGAGGCCGAACCCTGATTCGTGTTTACATCAAGGATGGAGCGGGTGTACAAATAAATCAGCTATAGCAACAAGATAGGTTAGAACGATTATTGTGATTCCCGTGTAGATTCCGCCAAGTAAATCATCCGCCATGACACCCCATGCTCCAGGAAATTTCTCGAATTTATGAATGCCAAGGGGCTTCAGAATATCAAAAAAGCGGAATATCCCAAAAGTTACCAGCAAAAAGATTGGTCCCTCGATTGGCGAGGCTATGTCCCACCAAGGCGTAACCGCTTCGACCAATGCAAGGGCTGTCCATACGCCGCAAACTTCGTCGATTACGATCCAGCCGGGGTCTTCGGTCTTTGTATCTCGCATAGCCTTATTTACAAAAGGAATCGGGGCAAAGAAGGAAATGACTGCGAGAATGGCGAAGATGTTGTTGCAACAAAATGTGATGATTGATCCCAATAAGGACCCGTCATAAAAATGAACCCCTACGCAAAATGCGAATTTGTATATGGGGTAGGCCACGATGGCCGCCGCCAAGCTACCCATTGTGCCGGGAGCCTTGGGACTCATTCCAGAACCGAAGAAGGTACAAATCTGTGCGGAAACAAAATCCGTACCGCGCCACTGGTGAGGCACACGCTTCTTGCCGTATTTTTCCTTAAGCTCTTCTTTGTTCATGCAGGCAAAT
The DNA here is from genome assembly GCA_045600425.1 of Fibrobacter sp. GTDB lineage: Bacteria > Fibrobacterota > Fibrobacteria > Fibrobacterales > Fibrobacteraceae > Fibrobacter. The sequence continues at coordinate 942 of JAZRXW010000008.1, read as the reverse complement.
ATAGTCAAAATTCCATAAGGATAAAAATCAAAAAAACAAAGACTATTGCGAATACGAAAAGAGTGTATATTTATACCGTATTTAATAAGTTTGAAGAGGATGTTAAATGAAATTTTTACTAGTGACCCTCATTTATGCAATTCTGTTTTTCTCGGATATTTCAATGAATTTTTTTGAGAAGATATTATTTGGTGGAATATATGTATTGTGTTTTCTGATGGAAATTTGGGGGATAATTATCAACCGGAAAATGGGTATATTTAAAATGTCAAAAATCAACAAGTCCAGCTTGGATAATACAGAAGTGAGATGACAGTCAAAAATGCTCATTTTATTACTAATTCTATCACTGTATTTTTTTATAGAAGCTCTAGTTAAAAAAGAAACAAGACTTTGGGGCAGTTCTGTTGTTACAAAAAAACATCATCCAAAAACATATAGAATATATTTGTTTTTTTATTTTGTTCTTGTGTTGTTTTCTCTTTTTTGTTTAATCGGAACATATGTAAATCCGAACTAAAAAACGGTGGAGTTCAGGATGGAAACTAGATCAGGAAATGTACTTGAGAATACGCGTAGTTGCAGCAGGGACAGTGTCAGGGTGCTGATGGCATACGACGGCTCCGGCAGGCGCGTGTCCAAGACCCGCTACAGCAAGGCTTGCGTTTCCGACGAGGCCGATGGCGTGTATGCCGCTGACTGGGAACGTGAACTCGTGACCCACTACACAGGCATCGGCACCGAAGTTCGTGAAAGTTTCCACAACGGCACTCCCAGCGAAACAAAGGTTGTTGTTAATATGCCGCAGGGTCTTGGCCGCTACATGCCCGAGGACGCCTCTGCACCAGTAGTGCCATCGACGACTCTCGACGAAAATGGAAAGCCGACCGACTGGAGCGTATTCAATCCTAAATTCGAATGGTACCTCAAGAACCACCTTGG
>JAZRXW010000007.1:0-22548 GCA_045600425.1 Fibrobacter sp. | reverse complement strand
TTCGAAAGCGTCCACCACTAGAATCACACCGTCAACGGTACCGAGAACGCGTTCCACCTGGCCACCGAAGTCAGCATGCCCCGGGGTATCCACGATGTTCACGCGGTAGCCCTTGTACATCACGTTGGTGTTCTTGGAAAGGATGGTAATGCCGCGTTCGCGTTCCAGGTTGTCGGAGTCCATCACGCGTTCGTTGACTTCTTCACCTTCGTGGAAAGTTCCGCACTGCTTGAGGAGCTGGTCCACCAGGGTGGTCTTGCCGTGGTCAACGTGGGCGATAATGGCGACGTTTCTGATTTTAGATTGATCCATAGGGCCTTCTTTTATAAAGACTGTTGTATTTTTGGGCGCAAATTTAGAAAAATGCATTATATATGGCAAGTTTCCCCAATTAACAATTAACGATGAACAATTAACAATTGTGAATAATCCCGGCGTTGCCGGTTCTAAAAAAGCGCGGAGCGCCAAGTTTTTCATTATTCATTATTCATTGTTCACTGTTCATTTATTATATTTGTGCTACTATGGCAAAAGAATTTGATGATTTTGACGACGAAGAAATGGATCCGGCTGCCCTTGCGCAACTGGAAGAAGAAGAAAACGCTGCTTCAATGGTTCGCGACTATAGCGATCGTTGCATCCTGATTTGGGAAGAAGACGATGCCCGTCGTGAAGCTTGCCTAGAAGTCTTGACCGACCTTCTGGTTGGTGCATCTTTTAAGGCGGTGAAGACCGAAGCCGAAGCTCAGGAACTTCTGGAAAATGAAGATTGGGACACCTTTGTGGTGGACTTTTATTCCGAAGGCGTTTCTGAAAGCGAATTTATCAAGAATGCGAACAATTATCCTGGTGCCATCCTGGTGGCTATCAATATGGCTCCGCTGACTTTGGCTGAAGAACGTGAACCGGCTCGTACGGAATTGCTTCGCAGGCTCTTTGATGTGGAAAGAGCTAACTCTCAAATCCACGCATAAGAATGCCGTCTAAACTTGATGGTCGTGGTTATAAACGACCGTCAGTTTGCTTTAAATCAGGATAGGAGAGCACACTCTCCGGCTTTCCTCTAGATGTTGTAAATGCCTCGCTAATGCGAGGCATTTTGTATAGAGAAGGGAGTTTAGTTACAGTAGCTTAATTTACCGGGAGTAGGATTGCCAAGACACCAGGAGGTGGAGTCTTTTCGGTTTTCCCACATTTCAATATTTAGTTGTCCTGAGCTGCCGTTCTTGCTGCTTCCCAGGGCAGGAACCACATTGGTGTGGATGCTGTCGGGGGCACTTGAATAGTACAGCTCGTCCATCGTTACTCCGCCGCAGGTAAGGGCGATGGCTCCCTTGGAATTTCCTAGGTCTAGCCAACCTTCGGTGTTAATATATTCCGGAGGAGTATTGCTGTTGGTGGGGCTGCCCAAGACAAGGGCCTGCGCAGGCAGGATTTCGCTGGTAATGAGGGGGAAGGATTTGCTGCTGGAACCGCTTACGATGTCCAAAGTGCAATCGTCTAGAATGAGGGTATCCAGACTGCCGTTGAAAATCTCTACGAACTCATACTGGTTGCGGTCCCTTGTGTTGGGGGCAGAAAGGTATTCGGTAATCAGCAGTTCATTTGCCTTAGGGAGGCGGTAACCTGCAGGAAGGGGTAATGTCAGATTGACGTTCTTTTCTGCAGCGGCCTGAACAGCGAGATACACCTGAGCTCTGAGAGAATTCAAGGTGAGGTTGGGGACGGGACTGTCCTCGCTAAGAAGGAAGTTATCCTTTAGCTTGTAGATTTCCTTTCCCAAATCGTCGTAGAGAACGATTTCTACATCGTAATTGGCACCCAGGTTTAACATCCCGCTTTTAAAGACTGCGCTATTTGCAGTCATAACCATGGGAATGTTATAGGAATCCTTTTGGGAAGTGAGTGTCATTTTACCGCTTTTTACTCCAGCGGAGTTGCTCAATCCAAGAGGAACTTCCACATAGACAAAGCCCACGATGGGGTGCATCTGGATGTTGAGATTTACGTTGGCACCCGCATCCAGCTTCAGGTCCTTTTCGCCAATCTGCATCAAGTCTCCGTTAGCATAAATCTTCGCCTTGAAACTCCAGTTGTCGTTTGGGAACAAGTCCAGGTTGAAGTTTGCATCCTTGGGGGATTTGACCAGATGGAGCGTGTCTGTACCGTAACAGTCCAACACCAAGCTGTCGAGCAGGGGCGTTTCGTTGTATTCGAGCTTGAGAGCTACATTGGCATGTTCCATACCAAAGGGTGCGGAATTGGTTTCTGCGGCAGTGTCGTTGGAACAATTCCAGACGGAACCGGCGCAGAGTAGGGCGGCCGCTGTACCCAGTGCACAGCGGAACTTATGAGTAGGACGCATAAAAACCTCCGTTTGTTTGTTGTCCTACTCTATAGAACGGAATGAAACGGAAAAAATTTCACTTTTGTTTGTAAAAATATTGTTTACGTCGTAAAATTCCCTCGGCTAGACTCGGGGACTTCTTGTCTGAAATCCAGGGATTTACAGCTTCAAAGGCTTCTGACCATTCTGTTGTCGGTTTCCTTGAAGTTTTGTGGCGCAGGCTTTGTCTTGCCTTAGAATTTTGACAAGTGCACTTGGGCTCAAGTTAAATGCGGCAGCCGCAGACTTGGTGTCGCCACCCTTGCTTGCCATAATGTCAAAGACATGGGCGATAAATAAGGGAAATAGGCTGTTGGAGGGTTGGATATGCCCGTTGCTTCCTGGGAAGGGAATTTCGGGATTGGCGGGGTCACAACGGACCTGCAGTGCGAGCGCCATCTGCATACGGTGTAATGCATGGACCTTGTTCTCGTGTGCACTTCTCCCTTCGCAGGATTTGATTTCTAAATTAAACTCACGAAGCGTAAGGAGAACTCCTGTATTGGTCTTGTTGCGGTGTTGTCCGCCGGGGCCGCTGCCTTGGTAACCTTTAATGGTACAGGCCCGAAGAAGTTCGTCCAAGGACATTCTTAAGTAGGTATCACGATGCATATACTGAAAAATAAAATAGTTAACGCCCTTGTTTGTGGTTCTCTGGCTTTTTTCGCCGGATGTGCAGGCTCTTCTTCTGGTGAAAGCCCGAAGGCTAATGCCTTGGATGCCGCTCTTGGCGAATCGGCAGTTCAAAAAGATTCCAAGTACCAGGAGCGAGAACAGGATAAGCAGGTTCTATTGGAAGAAATGTTCCGCGGTTTTGTTAACGCAATGGGGACGGACACTCCTGCAGAAAAACTCCTTGAAATGTTGACGGATTCCTCCGAGTATTGGCTGGATACTTTGGAAGCCCACGCGATGAGCTATACGGAAGCTGACATTGATACCTGCCAGTTCTACGAAGCCTACTCCATTTTGCTATACCGCCTTTACGAACGTGAGCACCTTTGGGAAGTTTCCGAAGACAAGATGTTGTGGCTTTACCTTTCCAAGTCAGGGGTGTTCCAGCGCTTTACAAGCCTGAACCTTGGACCCCTTAAGGTGAAAAACGACCGCGGAAGTGTGGGACTTGCCAAGAGCCCGGAAGTGCCTATTATGCTGTTTGAATGGGATGATTCCGCCTGGAAATTGAACCTGGTGGAAACGGTTCCCTTGATTACGAAGGGAATTGAAGCAACCGCCTCCAAGAAGAGCTGGAGCAACAAGAAATTGGCTTTGTATTGGCTGGATAAGGAATACCACATGCAGTATAGCCGTCTAGACGAATCCCTCTGCGAACCTATTGGATTTTAGATAATGAACAATTAACAATGAACAATTAACAATGAAAAATGAAAGATGAAGGATGAAGAATGAAGGATTCGTAATTCATAATTCATAATTCATAATTCGTGCCTCGAACCTCGTGCCTCGCATCTCCAAAATGAAAAAAATTTTTGTTTGTTTAGTATTGCTGCTTGCGGCTGTTGGCGTTTCCTTTGCCGCGCCCCAAAAATCCGGTAGCGTCTCCAAGTACACGGCGGGTTCTGCAGCTATTGTCGGGGCGGTGGACTCCAAAGTTCCCTTTAGCGGCGACCGCCTATTTGACGTTCTAGATTCCGTAGGCGGGTCTGGAACCTGGATGGAGTGGGATGTGAATGGGGTGAAAGATCCTTCGGTCATGGAGGTTTTGAACCCGCTGTTGAAGTCCGCAAATAAACCAAAAATGATTTGGCTGTTGACGGAACGTGAAGGCGGTTCTGTAAAGCCTTTGATGGCGGTCCTTTTGCCTAAGGGTAACGGCGAGATGTTTATGTTCTATGAACTGAAATCTCTGGATGCAAAACCAGAATCATTGTCCATCAATTCCGTTTTGAATCCCAATGTGGTACTGCGTGATTATAGACAAATTAATGATGATGAATTTGTCCATCGGGACCAGCCTAATTTAAAGGCAGTTGTGACAGAAAAGTCCATCCGGTTCACTTACGAAAAGAAGGGGGAGACACCTTTAATTCTTGCTCCGGACTTCGCCTCCAAAAATATGGTGGAGAAGAAACAAATCTTGAAGGATTTCTCGGACTATTTCAAGTATGAATATTCCTTGATGTTGAGAGCCTTTGTGCAGTCCACCCGTAGCATTTTCAACTGGCAGGCTTGGCATTGGTATATGCCTGCTTGGAATTCTAAGTTCATGATGTCTACCGCAGAACTGGAAGCCATTTTGACCCGGGGAATCACTCCTAAGTTTTTTACTCTGTTCAAGGCGAAGACCGAAAAGGGGGAAACGGTGGAATTTAGGACTAATGGCTCGGGTTTCTCGGAACTTGAGATAAGAACAAAGAATTAAAATTTTCTATTTTGGGAATGTGAAGTTTCCCGTACTAAAATTTTGTCTTGCATTGCTCGCTGCAGTTCCTGCAGTTGCGTCCAGGATAGTTGAAGACTCCAGAACAAAATTTGTCCTGGAGGATGAAGTCCGTAGCACCGAAGAGTCTCCGTGCCTGGATTTGGATGGCACGCCTTCTTTAGGGAATCATGGTCGCACATTCGCTCCGGAAAATGCTTTCTATGACGATGGCAATGGGGTTCCTTATAGAACCTATCGCGTAGCCTTGCCTAGTAATCGTGTTCCGGAAGTCTCGGTGACGGATTCGAAGCTGTTGCCCTTAAAGACTTCCCATTGCAGCATGGTGGATAAGACTAGAGAGCCGCTGCTGTTTTCGACACCCAGTGCGTCAAAGCCGTTCTTTAAAGATGGACTTTGGTATTCTGACGTCCGCGTCCCGCTCTTTGTAAAATCAGGACGGTCGCATGCTCTGCGTCAAAACTTCAAGCTGAATGTTGGCTTGGGGAATGGTGCGTCTGGAGCGTATCCGGGCAAGCGTGCTTTGACTGGGGTTGCAAATCCCTACGGTGCGGCACGTTTTGGTGTTCCTATGGCCGCATCTCGAAAGGCTCTCCGTAAGGCGGGGACAAATCCGGCAGCCGATGTGGAATTTCTGGCTCAGTTCCAAGTAGGTGACAAGAACCTGGGCTCGTTTAGCGAAGACGGTCTTTATGCGGTTGACTACAAGACTATTCGTACAGCGCTTCTTACGGTGTTGCGTCAAGATGAATTGCAGGGAATTCCAGTAGAGAAACTTTGCGTATACGGTGCGTCTCCAGATACTTTGGCGGATATGGGGCCGGGCGAGGCTGCTCGCAATCCTAACCATCTGTTTGAAATTCCCATAGAAGTCCGCGATCAAACCTCCAATGGCATTTTTGATGAAGGCGATTCCATTGTCTTTGTAGGGTATGGAAATGCATTCTGGAAACGTGCGGACCGCGAAGATCCTAGCTATGTGAACGGGGCTATGGATTATTTCCATTCCTATTCTCCGTACAGTTTCTACCAGTATTTTATGTTGGGTTGGAAGCCTAATGGAAAGGGACTGCGTCTGGATAATCGTCTCCCTGAGGTGAAGGCTAGCGGCAAGGAAATTAACTGGCTCCGTTATGTTCGTGCCGAAAAGGATGCCATCTTGAGGGATACTTACTTCGGCAAGAATCTGGATTGGGAGTCCGCTACTGGTAAAGAGTGGTTTTGGGCATGGAACGGTCCCAAGGATACCGCTTTTGTGTTGCCTTCGACTTTGATGACCGATGAAACCGTCGACTTGCCTGGTCTGGTTGAAGGTGCGAAAGGATATGTGGCGATATCTTATTTCCCTCACCGTTCTGTTTGGGACAACGAACGTTTTGGAGGACAGGTCCCGAATTTGATCCTTTCAAAAATGCCTTACGAAAGCAGAATGGACAGCATCTTTTTTGTGCTGCATGTGAATGGTTCTTCTACAACCAGTTGGAAGGGGGGCGAACTTGATAAGGTGACTTTGATGCCTGGTGGAAACTTCCGCATGGACAATGCGGAACTGCTGCCTACGGGAAATCGATTTGAACTGGTGATGCTTCCTAATGGCTTCAGCTATGATCGTTTTGATGGCTATAGCGTTGCATACCCGTGGAAGCCTGCGGTGGATTCTGCGGAATGGCTGTTGCCTAGTCAGGTGTCTGGCGTTATCCAGGTTCCCGCTCCTGCGGGTACTGATGTCATGAAGTTTAAGAACCTGCAACCGGTGGGCTTCTTGATATCTTCTAACGGTGTAGCAAACGATAGCGTTGACGCTTCAGACGACGTACGTTACCTGGCGGTAAAGAAAAATGTTTTCCGTCCGGGTTTAAAAGTGCAAGGACTTCCTGCCAAGATGGACGGAGTCATTTCTGACTTGTCCCGTCCCAACCCAAAGCTGGAATACCTGATTATTGCTCCTTGGGAATTTTTGTCTCCTGCAGTATCTCTTGCAGAATTTCGCTCTAGTGGGGATGCTTCTTCAACGTTCGTTACGGAAGTAGCCGCTGCAGAAGATATCTACCGTAGGTATTCCGGTGGGCGAATGTCTCCGGTGGCCATTCGCGATTATATCGCCTATGTACGTTCCGTGTGTCCTGATTTGCGTTATGTGCTTTTGGCGGGTTCGGGGCATTTCGATTATCGTGGGCTGAATAGCCGTTTGGGTCCCATTTATATTCCTCCCTTCGAAAAAGAAAACTCTGTGGTAGAGGATTTCTTTGCTGTTCTTGATTCTGGAGAATCTGTGCAATATGGAGTGTACGATTTAGATGTGTCTGTGGGCCGTCTTCCTGTATCTTCTGTCGGAGAATTCCGGGATTATTTGGACAAGGCTAAATCTTACGAAAAGAAAAATGAAATGGATTTTTCGGAATGGCGTTCCTCTCTGCTGTTTACGGCAGATGATGCCATGAACAGCGGTTATGTGGATAGGTCCAAGCATACTGTATCTACAGAACGCATTGTGCGAAGTCTCGATTCTGCAACCACCTCCGATGTATACCGCTGGAATTTCAAGAAAATTTACCTGGTGAACTATCAGGAAGATGCTGCCGGTCAGAAGAAGGAAGCTGCAGAAGATTTGATTAACGTGCTTAATCAAGGAGCTCTCTTTACAACTTACTTTGGACACGGCTCTAAGACGGATTGGGCAAGCGAAGGTTTGTTGAAGGCGTCTTATGTGTCCCGGTTGAATAACAGGGGACGTAACACAATCTTAGGGTCCTTCTCTTGTACCGTGGGGCGTTTTGACGAAGGTAACGGAAGGTCTCTTTCTGAAGAATTTCTTCTGGCCTCTGGAATAGGAGCTGTTGCTTCTATAGGAGCTGCCCGCGAAACTTTGGGTTCCTTGAATTCTGAGTTTGCAAGAGGTTACTTGTTAAACGCTGTCACCAGTCGCTTTAACTATCTAGGTGACGTGATTCGCTTTGCCAAGGTTGCGGGTGTCAGTACAACGGATTACACCTCTAGACGCTATAACGATGAACGCTACTTGCTTCTGGGTGAACCGGTCATTCAGTTGCCTGTGCTCTCGGGAAAGGTTCATCTTGATGAAACCTTGGATACCCTGAGCGCTTTGGATAAGGTGAAACTTTCTGGAACGGTGGACGGTGTTCAAGACGGATTTGTAGACCTGGTTATTAACGGTGGGCGTGGCGAACATCGGGTGGACTTGCAATTGCATGACGACGACTCTGTGGATGTATTCTATCCGGGTGATTTGATTTTCTCTGAAGAAATTCCTGTGAAGAACGGCCGTTTCGAGACTGAGTTTGTGACTCCTAGAAAACTTCCCTTCGGGGATTCTACAGCGGAAATTCGCATTTGGGCTTATTCCAAGAATAGTCCCAAAATTTCTAGATATTGGCGTAGCGACCTGCTGGTAGAGGGGATGTCTAATTATGCAGATTCTCTCCACGATACTATTCCACCTTCTATCTTGATTCAACCCTGTTATGCCAATGCCGCTCCGGGATTGCACAATGGGGATCATATAAAACTTCAGGCTCCTGCTTGCCTGCAAGTTGTGGTTGAAGATTCTACGGCACTTGACTTTAGAGAACAGGTGGATGAAGGTATTTCCTTCGAGATTACAGGCGTTAAGGATCAGTTCCATCCTTCGCCTTATCTGGAACAGACTTCCAAACGAGCAAAACTGCGCATGAACTTCACCGAGGATATTTATCCTGCGGGGCAGTATGTATTCAAGACTCGTGCCCAGGATGTTCTTGGTAACCGCAGCGAGAAGATGGTGTATCTGGAAATTACCGATGAATTGAAGGATGGACTTTTGGATGTGTATAATGTTCCGAATCCCATGGGAAAGAAGGGTACAGTTTTCTACTTCAAGGATCTGGCTATGCAGCAAAACTTGACCAAGGCTTCCGCGTCGGTGGTGGATATCTTTATTTATAACCAGAATGGAAAGTTGGTTAAGGTTATTAAGGACGCGGTATCCGGAGTGACCCGCTGGGACGGTCGCGATAATCACGGCAGATTGCTGGCGAATGGCCTTTACCACTATGTAGTTCGCTCACGGGTACCCGCCTCTGGAAATAGCGGCAAGAAGACTTTCACTAAAAAACAGAAATTGTTGATTTCGAGGTAAAAATGGATTTAAGAGAAAAGCCTGGCAAAGTCCAGAAAATTCTAGAGATTTTGATGAGAATTCGACTCATCTCCATTGTGGCGTTGGTGGTGACGACTGTTGCCATTGCGGCTTCTCACTGGCAGGATGTGATTTCCCTGCTTGTGGGGGCTTCCGGTGCAATTGTTGAGTGGACAACGGATTTTAATTTGGAGAAAGCCTGGGCATCTGGTCAATATTTGATTGTTACTGCCATTGCCATGGTGGTGTTGTTCACGGTTTTCGGAAAACTGAGGGGCGGTATAGCTTCCTTGATTTCTACGGCACTGTTTGTGGGCTCGCTTATACTTATGGATGGCAATGAAAATTTCATGCCCTTTGTTTTCTTTGGTGTTCTGCTTGTGGTTTCTGTGGTGGCGATTATTGTCGCCAAGTTCTCGGTTGCTTGCGGATTTTTCCCCTTTGTGCTTGCTTGGTTGTTCTTGAGTTCCCTGATTGCTGTTTTACAACCGTCCTTGGAACCCGCCTATCTTGTTTGGGCTGTTCTTTCTGCGTTGGGGTTTGCCGGAGCCATGGTGTTGTCCGTGGTTACAGGAAAGTACCTTGGAGAAGGAATGCCTCAGGCTGGTGCCATTGCCAAGGCCGCCAAACAGATGGTGGCTCCTATACTCGCTGTCTCTATTATGGCGGTTTGTGCCATTGCCTATGATATGCCCAAGGAAGTGGCGGAAGCGACTGGAGGGGCGGATGTGTGGGGAGCGATTCTTTATTTCTTTGTATTTAACCTTTGGTTCTTTGTCATTCTTTTCCCCATCATGACCTTTGCCCCATGGGAACGTCTTCGTGCCGGCAGTCGCCGCGTGGAAATAAAGGAGAAGAAAGATTCTGGAAGTAAAAAGACTTCTACAAAGGGAAAGAAGAAATAATTTTTCTCTTAAAAATCTAGTGGTTAGGTTTTACATCTTTTGAAAATGAAAAACGTCTCTATCGTGTGGTAGGGACGGTTTTTTATTATAAGCATATTACGGAATTATGAATTTTCTGTTTAATTTACAAATGTTGTAAAAACAAGAAGGCGCGGATATCATAATGTGTAATTTGACAAAGAAATGAAAAATACTTCGGCCAAATGATAATTTCTCAAGAAATCCTTGTTTTTGACGTAAAATCGCCGTAATTAACTGTAATAGAGCTTGCTTTATAGGCGGTTTTCCTTTTTGGCATGGTCTTTGCGTATGGGGTACGAAAACAAAAAATAAACCCTAACAAGGACAAAAACCATGAAGCTCATTACAGCTTACATTCAACCCGAAAGGCTTAACAGCGTAAAGCAGTCGCTTTACGAAGCCGAAATCTTCAAAATGTCTGTGACCAATGTTCTCGGCTGCGGTCAGCAGAAGGGACACACTCAGGTTTATCGTGGTGTGGAAACTGAAGTGAACCTGTTGAAGAAGATTTGCATCCGTATTGCTGTGAATGATGAATTCGTTCAGCCCTGCATCGATGCGATTATCGCTGGCGCCCGCTCCGGTAATATCGGTGATGGCAAGATCTTTGTGACGAACCTTGAACAATGTATCCGTATCCGCACCGGTGAAACTGGCCCGGAAGCTATTGGCTAATAAGGAGGTATAAAAATGGCTGATACACTTTCTACTATCGTCGATACCGCCGCTGCCGTGGCTGATACCGTTTCTTCCGCAGCTGCTGCAGTTGTTGAAACTGTTGCCGAAGCTGCTGCTCCTGTTGCTGCTGCCGTCGAAGCTGCCGCTGCTCCTGCTGCAGAAGCTGCTCCTACTGTGGGCGAAGCAATCTTCATGACCGAAAACATCTGGATCATGATTTCTGCAATGCTGGTGTTCATCATGGGCCTTGGCTTTGCCTGCGTTGAATCCGGTCTTTGCCGCGCAAAGAGTGCATCCAACATCTGCTTTAAGAACGTGGCTGTGCCCGCCATCGGCATTTCCGTGTACGCTCTCTTGGGCTTTGGCCTTATGTACCCGGGCGAATTCAACGGTTGGCTTGGCTTTGCCGGCTTCGGCATTGGCGACTGGCTGAACCCTGCAAACTTCACTGCCGCCTACAACGGTCACTTCTCCCTGTTCTCTGATTGGCTGTTCCAGGCTATGTTTGCTGCTACCGCTGCAACCATCGTCTCTGGTGCCGTTGCCGAACGTATCAAGCTTTCCTCCTTCCTGGTCTTTACCCTGTTCTACGTAGCCTTCGTCTACCCGATTGTTGGCTCCTGGGTATGGGGCGGTGGCTGGCTCTCCAACTTCTCCGCTTTCGGTGCTGAAGGATTCCACGACCTGGCTGGTTCTGAACTGGTTCACTCCGTGGGTGGCTGGGGCGCACTCGCAGGCGTGCTGATTCTCGGACCCCGTATCGGCAAGTATGTAAACGGCAAGGCTCACGCTATTCCTGCTCACAACGTTCCGCTGGCAACTATCGGTGTGTTCATCCTGTGGTTTGGCTGGTGGGGATTCAACGGCGGTTCCGCTCTCTCTGGCAACCCGTTCGATACTTCTCTCATCCTCGTGACCACTAACCTCGCTGCTGTCGCTGGCATCATCACTGCAACTGCAACTTCTTGGATCATTGCAAAGAAGCCCGATGCTACCATGGCTCTCAACGGATGCTTGGCAGGTCTGGTTGCCATCACCGCTCCGGCTGATACCGTTAGCCCCCTCAGTGCCTGGATCATTGGTGCCATCGGTGGTGTGATCGTCGTGCTCGCTGTGTACATGTTCGAAAAGCTCCGCTTGGACGACCCGGTTGGTGCTCTCTCCGTTCACCTTGTCAACGGTATCTGGGGTACTCTCGCTGTAGGTATCTTCGACTACACCGGCCGCTTCAACATCGCAACTCAGGCTCTCGGTGTGGTTGCCTACGCAATCCCCTGCTTCCTGGCCGCCTGCCTCATCTTCATCGTCATCAAGAAGACTATGGGCTTGCGTGTTAGCGAGAAGGAAGAACTCCGCGGTCTTGATCTTGCTGAACATGGCCAGGAATCCTACGGTGGCTTCCAGATCTTCAGCAACATGTAATGATCTGGCACTGATAGGAAATGCGGCTTAGCCCGCAAGACTTTAAAAGCCATAATAAAAAAAAGGCCTCGCACCGAATGGTGCGGGGTTCCTTTTTTTTTGAGGGGAATTTGAGGAAAATTTGAAGGAAAATTTGAAGGGAAATTTGAAGGGGAATTTTGAGGGGAATTTTGAGGGAAATTTGGAAAAATGGGGATTGTGATGGAAGTACCTGGGTTGTTTATCCCCAAATTTTACGAACAACGTTATGTTTGGAGCGGCGGATGAGAGCGATGTTGTTTGCTGCTAGGATGCTGTTGTAAAAAATGGGGATTGGGGAGGGGTTTGTGTTGCGTGAAATCCCCATTTTGCAAGAAGGTTGGTGTTGCTGATGATTCTTGATTTTGAGTAAATGAATAAAATGGGGATTAGGGCGTGTTTTTGAGGCTCGCTTATCCCCATTTCCGTCAAAATGGATCTTTTTGTGGGCGGAAAGACGTTTTTTGCGCAATAAATTTGCATATTTACCTTGTCGGATGTGAATGCAACGACCGTTTTTTATATGGACATAAACCCAGTGAGGGTCTATGAACATGGAACAACTTCCGCCGGACTTGCTTTTGCCTCAACTGCAAAATCGTCTTGCGACAATCAATGCGATAATCTTCGCGAAAACCAATAACCTGCAAAAATCGCCGGAAGGAAAGCTGCGTGTGGATAAACGTGGCGGCTCTCTTCGGTATTATCATGTGACGGAACCACGAAAGCCTAACGGAAAATATATGCCGGTGGCTTTTGGCGAACGAAAAATACGCAATCTTGCACAACGTCTAGCGCAGAAACATTATGACTTTGCTATAGTTGAGGAATTGCAACGAGAAGCTGATGAGATAGAGCGTTTTATTACACACTATGACCCTCAGCGTTTGTCTCAGATTTTTGATGAAATGAATGAGGGTGTGCGACACTTTGCAGTTCCTCTGCAAATGTCTGACGAACAGTATGTGGAGCGTTGGCTTGCTGTCCCCTATGCGGGCAGGGGCTTTTCTCCAAATGATCCTGTTCTTGTAACTCTGCGAGGAGAACGGCTTCGTTCAAAATCGGAAATCATCATTGCAGAAGTTTTGACGCAATTGGCAGTTCCTTATCGCTATGAGTTTCCGTTGAAGCTGTCGGTCGGCAGGACTGATGGTCAACTGAAAAAGGCTGCTACATTCTACCCGGATTTCACTTGCTTGAATGTTCGTACCCGTCAGGAATTTGTCTGGGAACATTTCGGCTTAATGGATGATGCTAGCTATGCCCGTAATGCAATGGAAAAGTTGGACGTCTATGAATCCAATGGAATTTACTTTGGAGATCGTCTAATTTTTACCAAGGAGTTTAGCGATAAGCCTCTCGATGTTAACCAGGTGCAACGACTTGCTGAAAAGTTTTTGCTTTAGCGGTCGTAGAAAAAAGTCGCAGTGAAGTTGCAGGGAAAAACGGCGGTCCGAGTTTTTCGTGACCGCCGAAATTATTTTGCTTCGTGATGTTGCTTTCTGATTACTTGGCGATTCCAGCCTTCCAAGCTTCCAATGCTTCGTTGGAGGTGTCTACGCCCCAGTCGGCTTCGTAGCTCTTGCTCTGGCTAAAGATCACGAGGCCCTTGATTTTCGGGAATTCCGTGGGCAAGACCTCGAACATGTTCTTGAACCATTCTGCCTTGCTGCCGCCATGTTCTGTGCAGGAGAATTCTGCCAGGAACATGGGCTTGTCGTATGCGGAAAGGGCGTCGTAGGCGGGTTTGAAAACTTCGGAGAAACTCTGCCAATGGGACCAGCTCTGTGCGGTTCCCCAGTTGTAGCCGTCGATGGAAGTGTAGTCTACGTAGTCGTCGCCAGGGTAGGAGCCGGTGAGTGTGGCGCCTGCGCTGCTGCCTGCGTTGGTTGTCCAGATCCACTTCACGTTAGTGGCGCCTTGGGCGCGGAAACGTTCTACGATGTGGCGGAATGCGGCGGCCACCTTTTCTTCGGCGTTGTTTGCGGGATCCTTGCCGGTTCCCCAGGTGTACCAGTCGCCATTGGATTCGTGGAGGGGGCGGAGCCAGATTTCTGCGCCGAATTCCTTGACGCCCTTGGCGAAGTCATCCAGGTAGGCGTCGGTCTTGCCGTCCAGAATATCCTGGGCGGTGTAGGGCTGTGGCATCCAGGTGATCATCATGATGGAGCCGCGGCTCTTTGCCATTTCGGCGTAGGGCTTTGTCCAGGTCCAATCATTGTACTGCCACAAAACGAAGTGGTTGATCACGTCCAGATGACGGTTTTGCAACTTTTCAAAAGCCTCTACGTTGGCCACAGTAGGCTGGGGGATTTCTTCCGGGCCGCCAACCCAAGCGCCAAGGAACATAGAACCGAAATTTTCAGAGGAAGGTGCGGGTGCGTTCACGGAAACCTCCGTAGATGCTGTGGAATTTTCTGCAGTTGCAGAGGCGTTCTCTGCAGTTGCGTTTTGCGTATTTTCTTGGGTTGCAACTTCTGTGGCGTTACTCGGTGCAGGTTGGGCGACTGATTCGCTTGCCGGCTTGGAGGAACTGCAACCAACTGCGAAAAGGCACGCTGCTGCGATAACTAGAGTTTTAAAACAATGTTGCTTCATATATTGACCTTTTGATTTCAAACTAAGAATTTTCGATTTAAATGTCTGAATCAAAATTCAAGACAGATATGAAAAATGTTTTAAGTGTTTTTGATCTTTTGGAGCTTATCGGTCGTGGTGCCGATTTTCGTTACTTTAAATTAATGAGCCCAAATCCCGCAAGGCAAACCGCGATTCCTACAACCTTATTCCAGGTAATGGCTTCGTTATAAAGCCCGTAGCCCACGAAAATAAGGAATATGGCAAGAATGGTTGCCTGCACAATTTGCGCGATGCTCACGGGCCAACCAGCTTTGTAAGCGTAGATAAAGCCTACTTCTAGACCCACCACGATAAGGCCTAGAACGATGGGAGCCCAGTTCAGCTGTTTGAATTCTGCCAGAAGGCTGCCGGACTTTCCCAGAATAAAGTAAAGAATGAGCGAGGCTATGGCCCCAACACTGTAGGTAATGGCCAATGCTGCGAAGGGGTTCATTCCCTTGGCGACAGACTTGGCACAGATTTGATAGATAACGTTACAGGTGATAATCAGGGCCATGGGCCAAACGTAGGAGAGCATAGGCGGGGAGTTTCGTTCTCGATGGAATTGTCGTAGAGATAGGCTCGATCGACGATGGATAAGATTTTTGCGGCGTTGATTCTTGATTTGTGGTAGCGGGAACAAATTTTCGAAATTGGAACTTCGTGGCCGCCGTTTAAATAGCGCTTTGTTATTCGCATGACGTTGATGACGGGATTCTCGGTGCACACGAAAAAGAATCGAATGAAAAATCCAGCCTCTTTCGCTTTCTGAACGAATTCGACTTTTTCATCGGATGAGAATACTGTTTCAAAAACAAAGTTTTTCTTTTGTTTAAGACAATGATAGCGTAGCGCTGTTGCTTCTTGTGCGGCCTTAAGAACTGCGTCAGGAGAATTCCAGTCGCCGAAGGTTTCTTGAGCAATGTTGTCGGGATTGATGTAGATACTGTCGGCAGTCCATTCGTTTTCAAGAAGCTGGACTGTTGTTGTGGTTTTGCCAGAACCATTGGGGCCGGCGACAATGCAGAGGGTGGGCTTTTTCTTTGCCATTAAGCCCTCCTGCGACGAATCTTGTTGCTACGGATTTTGTTTTTTGCGATAATAGCATTTGCGTCGTCCTGCATTCTTTTAAGGGCAAGTTCAGCGTCTGCACTGGATTTCTTCGCTGCAATTGCGACTTGGTTCATCAAAGCGTTTAGCATTTCGTCAGAAGGTTCTTCGGAAGATGTCAGGCGATAGCTTTTTAAATCAACGCTGGCGTTGTACGTGGCCTGTGAATCGGAGCAGATGGGCTTTGTTGAAAAATGCTGAACGTTGCAGGCGTTTGAAGGCGTGTTGACGCTGGTGGAAGTGCTGATTCCATCGACGGTTTGTGCTGTTTCGCTGGATTTTGCACCGGGCAGCTTCACGTCGAAGGGTAGGCCTTGCTGCAGGATAATCTGCTTGTAAAACATATTGATGGCGTTGGAAACGGGAATCCCCAAGGCTTCAAGAATGCTTTCCGCCTGTTCCTTGACTTCGGGCTCGATACGTGCGTATAAATTTGCTGTTTTTGCCATATAAGGCAATATAGAAAAATGTATTGCGAAACGCAATACAAATTGTATTTGTGTAACAGATTGTTTATTATACACTTTATGATACAAAAGGCATCAAAAACAAAAATTTTATATGGAAATACTCTTTTTTGCCTTTTGGCAAGGGAGTATATTTTAAATGTGATGGAATCTGTTTTCGATTATGATGATTACCGTTCGTATATGAACGATTTTTACAAGTGGAAAAAGCGTACTTCCGCTTTCTCCTGGCGTGAATTTTCAAAAATATGTGGCTTCACTTCGCCGAACTATCTAAAGGTCGTTTGTGATGGTAAAAGTGGCTTGTCGGAACCTGGAACAGATCGAGTTGCCGAAGCGATGGGCCTTGTTGGTGCTGAGCATAATTATTTCCGACAGTTGGTTAAGTTTTGCCAAACTAAGAATGACGATGAGAAAAAAGCGGCATACGCAGAAATGATTGATATTGCAAGCTCCCACAAGGTCCGTGTGCTGGAAGGGGAGTCCATTTCGTTTTATGAGTCTTGGAAATTTCCTGTTCTTCGGGAATTGGCTCCCCTGATGCCTGGAGCGAAACCTTCTGATTTGTCTAAGGCTTGTGGTGGTGTATTTTCTACAGAAGAAGTTCGCAACGCATTGGCCTTTTTGACTCGTGCAAAGTTCCTCAAGAAAGTTGCTCCCGATACCTATGAGCAGGTTGGTCGCTCCCTTCAGGTATCCGTTTCTGCCTTGCCAACGCTCGTTCGTTCCATGCATAAGGAAATGGCTGAGCTTGCAAAAGATGCCATAGAAAAATATCCTGTGGATGAAAGAAATTTTTCTGGAGCCACCATTGGAATCGATGAAGAAGATTACGCCAAGATCGTAGAGGAACTTGATGCCTGCCGAAAGAGAATTATTTCTATAGCGACCGCAAAGAAAGGCGGCGATCGTGTTTATCGTTTGAATTTGCAAATGTTTCCGCTGACGGAGAAAGTCAAGCAAGTTAAGAAGGGGAAGTAGAGAAAATGAAAAAATATTTTGTATTGTTGAGCGCCCTTGTTTTCTTATTGGTTTCTTGTTCTGAATCGGACAAGGTTGCAGGCGGTTCTATCGAGGATCAGAATGCTGTTTCTGTAGAACAGCTAAAGGAATGGTATAGCTACGGGGCAGAATTGCGCGAATCGGCCTACGCTAGAATTGATGGAGGAAGGCTAGCCGTAGTAGAAGATGGTTCGGGAGCCCGAGCCGAATGTACTGCAGATAGTTCAACTCTTTCCATGACCATCCAAATTTTCGGATCCTTTGCGATTTCCACATTGCAGGGAATTGAAATTGGAAACTCCTGTGAATCCACTTTCGCTACCTTTAAGGCTGGCTGTTTAGAAAAGCCAAATAGCCAATTCTTTAGCATTAGCGATGGGTGTAAGGACGGGGATTTTGACGCTGCTTGTCGAATGGGTCTGATTATATCAGACTCGATTTCAATGCAAATCACTTACTTTAATAACATTGCGGCAAATCGTTGTGCAGAAATGGCTAAGAATGCGCATACTTTGACAGGGAAGTATGAAACACAGTCATCTTCGTCAAGGGACGATGGAATTTTAACGTCCTCAAGTTCAATTGAAATTCCCGAAACTTGCGAAAACTGCGGCGCAGGCAATACTAGCGATCAGGAAATTTCCATTGACCGCAGCCGTACTCTTGAAAACTACATTCTACAATATGTTCCGAATGCAGAACAGCTTTCCTTTGATGATCCCGTAATTGCCTACAATGGAACAGCCTCGAAGGCTTGCATGGATTACGCCTATGCTAAAACGGGGATTTCTCCCACGGACATGGTTCGCAAATCTCCGCTGTTCCAGATAAATCGAGATGACATTTCCGTCTGTTTTCCGATGACTGCCAAAATCATGAAGGAACACCCTACGGAAAATAAGGAACGTTGTCGGTACTTTATGACCATGGTTGATGATGGAGGCCAGCCGACGGGACATATACTGAAAACGGTTTCCGATAGCGTCTTGGAGTTTATCAGCGTTTCCCCCGGCGGAGAATGCATGCGAAATAACAATTTCTTCTCGGTATTTTTCCTGGTTGAAGACTGCGACGGTAGCATAGGAACTGCTGAACCCGAGAGCGTTCATAAACCTATGTCAAGTGTAATTTGGAACTGCGAAGAAGGTAGCTACAGTCCGAGTACAAATGCCATTTCATACGGAGAATGGCTTAAGTCATCGTTGCTGTAAAATTTAAACGAAAACATTATGGTTGTAATAAAAGGAGTGCTAGCACAACTAGCACGTTACTTACTAGTGGGCGGATTTGCCTTTCTAGTGGATTTTGGAACGCGAAAGCTGACCTTGTTCCGAGAGAAAAAGGATTGTCATGACCACTGAAAATGAATCTAGAAAAATTGCTGTTATCGCAGGTGCAGGGCCAGCAGGCTTGACAGCCGCATTGGAATTACTTCGCACAACGAACGTGAAACCTGTCATTTTTGAATGCGAAAATGTAATTGGTGGAATCTCCCGAACGGCTCGTTACAACGGCAACAGAATGGATATTGGTGGCCATCGATTCTTCAGCAAGAACGATGCCGTTATGGACTGGTGGCTGGATATTCTTCCCTTGGAATATGGGGACGGTCCCGATCCGGAAAAAGATGATTTGGTCATGCTTTGCCGTAGTCGCCTAAGCCGCATTTTGTTTTTGCGAAAACTTTTTGATTATCCGGTAACCTTGAATGGAAATACGATTCGCGGGCTTGGCTTTTGGCGAATGTTGAAAATCGGTCTGAGCTATCTAAAAGTGCAGTTGCTTCCTGCCCGTACAGAAAAGAGCCTTGAAGATTTTATGATCAACCGTTTTGGCGTTGAACTTTATAGAACTTTTTTCAGGGACTACACAGAAAAACTGTGGGGTGTTCCCTGCAATCAGATTAGCCCGGAGTGGGGTGGCCAGCGTATTAAGGGGCTTTCTGTTACAAAGACTGTGGTTCATGCCGTAAAGCAAATTTTCAAAAGTAATAAACCTGCTGTCGGAGGGGATGATACTGATGCGTTCCGTCAGAAAAACACCGAAACAAGTTTAATCGGTCAGTTTCTGTATCCAAAATTTGGCCCTGGCCAGCTTTGGGAAACCGTCGCCCAGAAAATTGTGGAAATGGGTGGTGAAATTCATACGCAGACGAAAGTTGTTCGCGTGAATCGGGTAAAAAATCGTGTGGTAAGTGTTGATGTAGATTATGGTCAAAAGGCTGAAACGATTCCTTGCGATTACTTCCTTAGCACTATGCCGGTGAAGGAATTGGTCGCTGCCTTGGATTTGCCCGGTGCGCCAGTCCCTGCCGAAGTAAGGCGGATTGCAGATGGACTTGTCTATCGCGATTTTATGACGGTGGGTCTTTTGCTGGATAAGCTGGAATTTGGCGATGTTAAGGACAACTGGATTTATGTTCAGGAAAGTGATGTCAAACTGGGACGTATTCAGATTTTTAATAACTGGAGTCCATATCTGGTTAGTGATCCGTCTAAGGTGTGGATTGGTCTGGAGTATTTCGTCAATGAAGGAGATGAAATGTGGTCCATGTCCGACGCGGACTTCATCAAGTTCGCTATTGATGAACTGGACAAGATTCATGTGGCAAAACCGGAATCTGTTCGCGACTCCGTGGTGTTCCGTGTCAAGAAGGCTTACCCGGCTTACTTTGGAACCTATGGTGAATTCAATAAGATTCGCGAATATCTTGACCCGGTGGAAAATCTATTCCTGATGGGGCGCAATGGCATGCACAAGTACAATAATATGGATCATAGCATGCTTGCGGCAATGGAAACGGTAAAGTGCATTCGCGAAGGCTCCGTTGATAAATCGGATCTTTGGAATGTGAATACAGAAGAAGAATATCACGAAGGCAAAAAGTGATGAATGCATTGAAAAGATTTTTAAAAACACTAGAGTTCCGTTGTTTCGTTGGTATCCTGGCGTGTTTCGCATTTTTGCAATATGGGCAAATTCGTGTGGAAAATGTGGTTTTGTACCAAGGTGAAACCGCTGAAAAAACTTCGCTGCCGATTTCAAGGAAAATGAATCAAGGTGGAAATTTTCGCGTCAGCTTTGTCATATCGAATCCGCTGAATCTTCACTACGATTTGAACATCATTCCAGACGATTGCGCAGAATCATTGACCGTTAACGGAACGGATATTCCGTTGTTGGATTATTCAGGCAGATGTAACTATAACAAGGGATTTGTGCTGGCGGATTCTGTTACTGCGCCCCATCGTGTTGGACCTAGAACGACTTATGAACTTGCTCTGCGAAATGGCGGTGGCCCAGGAGGGCTCAATGTTTTCCCAAAGGGAATTGGTTTTACAGATGCCTTGGAAATTATGATTGCTATTTTGACGGCAGTGATTTTTGCGTCCCTTGCTAGACGTTGTAAGTGGAATTCCTTTTTGGTGTTCTGCATCGCTTTCGGTGTGTTTCTGCGGTTCGCCATGTTTAGCGCTCTGCCTTACACTCAGTTTGCAAATGACGTGGAAGGTCATTTGGCGTATGTCCAGTATATTGCGGATAACCTTGCGATTCCTGCAGCGGATGAATGCTGGACCTGTTACCATCCTCCTGTTTATTACACGGTGGCAGCACCTTCGCTTATTGCAAGTAGCCTGCTAGGATTTGCTTCAAGTGCAGGCGTTCAGCTATTTAGTCTGGGGCTTTCAATTCTCCTGTTGATTTGCTGCCTTGCTTTGCTGAAAGAAATTCTTGCAGGAAAGCCCTTGGTTCTTGCTGCCGCTCTTTGGACCGTGTGGCCCACGTTGCTTTTGGTTGCTCCAAGAATCGGGAACGACCAGATGTTCTATGCCCTGCATGTACTTTGTCTGCTTTCGGGCTTCAGTTATATTCGTCGCGGAAAAGGCTCGTTCCTTATTGTTGCTGTGGTTTGTGCGGCTCTTGCAATCTGGACAAAATCGACGGGCTTTGTTTCTTTGGCGCTTGTAATACTGATGGCCGTTGCGGGCTATCTCAAAAATCGTTCGCCAGAGAAATTTAGACCATCTAAAACAGAAGTTTCAAGCTGGATTTTATTGTTACTGATATTTGTGGGATTGCTCGTTGAAAAGATGGTGGGCGAGGGGAACTTGGTTTCAAATGCCAACAGCTTGCATTCCGGTTTAAGAGTGGGTAACGAAGCAGGAAACTTCCTGTATTTTGATCTGAAGTCTTTCTTGACGGAGCCTTATACAAGCGCTTGGGCAAATGGTCTGGGTAGAGAATATTTTCTCAATTACGCATTCAAGTCATCTTTGTTTGGCGAGTTTAAAATTGTTGAGACGGCGTTTGGAAAAACTTTGGCTTCCTTGATTAGTGCCTCATTTTTATGCTTGGTTGTTTTTGCAATTCGCGGCTGGTGGAAAACGAAGCTGGATATTTACCACTGGATTCTTTTTGCTCAGGGAGTCCTGTTCTTTGCGGCGTTGGGCTACCTGCGTTACAAATATCCCTACGCTTGCAGCAATGATTTCCGCTACATTATGCCAGCCTTACTGAGCTTCATACCTTACGTAGCCCAAGGCGTATGTCAAGAAGAATATTCCCTCAAATGGAAGATGTTTGGGGTGATCGCGGTGCTTGTATTTGTGGTATGTTCGGTGCTGCTGATGGGCTGTGTGTTTGGAATGTAGAATAAAATAATATGGTCATGTGAAGATCTAAGATGTTCTGGATTATTGTGGAGTTTGATAAGAGGGGTGTCGCGTGACCATACTCATTGTTAAATTGCCTAAAACAAAAGGAAAATAACAATGTCAAATACCCGCTATAACGAAGAAATGCGACTTCAAACCGTAAAACTGGTCCTGAAAGGTGACAAGTCTGCTGCGAAAATCGCCAAGGAACTCGGAATCAACCAGAATACTGTGAGTCGTTGGGTTCAGGAATAAGCACGCACCGAAAAGAGCAATCAGTCAAGAAGATGTGCATAGCCTTGGGAATACCGCAATGTTCCTTTTATCAGTGGTCAAGACAGGAAGACAAACGCAACGAACGCCTGGTTGACATCTACGAGTACAAACTCCGTCGAATCATGCGCGAGAACGGGCTTTACTCCATTGTCGTAAAGAAATTCAAGTCGTACAAGCCGGGCAAGGGCGATGGACTCTATGCGGAAAACAAGCTCCAGCGGAACTTTAATCCCGCCGAACTAAACGAGTTCTGGTGTGGCGCTGAATGAATTGAAAATTGAACCTTCCATGAGTGCTCCTGGCTGCCCCTACGACAATGCTGCGATGGAGAGTTTCTTTGCCAGCTTGAAGAAGGAGCTGATCTATCGTCGAAGCTACGCAGGCATGGACGAAGTCCGGGAGGACATCTTCAAGTACATCGAACTGTTCTACAACCGCAAGCGTTTGCACAGC
>JAZRXW010000006.1:0-71840 GCA_045600425.1 Fibrobacter sp. | reverse complement strand
ATCACGCCCTAAGCGGAACAGGTTTTCTGCTGCGCGGCTAGGCAAATCGCCTCCAGCTCTCGACGGCATGACCACCTGATCCGCAGGGGCTAAAAGTGAGAAGTTTGCCACAGGCCTTTCGGAAAGAACCCAGATGTCCTTTTCTCCGATTTCCTTGTCGGCAGGTTCTGCGGCAGAGGCTGCGAACTTGCCATCCACCAGCTGGAACATGCCGAGGCCACCCGGCATTACAGATGTTCCCTGCATGGTGTTCACGGCAAAGAATCTCATGGAGGCCTTTGCGGTAACAAACTTTCCGTCCTTGTAGGCGGGCACCGTAGAAACCTCCACGTAGCGCTCCGCGATCCAGACTTCAGGATTTTCTTCCAAGGTTTGCAACAGGGCAAGTTGCGCCGTAGACGTCATGGTGGCGTATGCCTTGGGTGCATCGCTGCGGGCGTCGCGACCGTCGCTTCCGTTAAAGCCAACCTTCTCCGGGAAGGCCTTCTTGAAAATCCATTTTTCCGGTTCCTTAAGGACTGCGTCCACCTTGGTTTCGTCGCCAAGCCAGACCGTTTCCACATCGGGAATCAACAGCTCTTCGCCAAGCAAGGTGCGGCAAATTTCTGGCAGGTAGGGCGTGAACATAGGAGTTTCCAGAACGCCGGAACCCAAAAAGTTTGAAATGGCCACATTGCCTGCACGCACGGTGCTGATAAGGCCCACCGCACCTTCGCCGCTGTCGATGCGCAGCTCCAGCGGGTCGCACATGCGGTCTTCCACACGGCGGAAAATGGTGCCGATTTTCTTGAGGCCCATGAGGGTCTTCATATAGACTTGCAAGTTGCGGACGGCCAGGTCGTCGTTTTCCACCAGAGGAATTCCCAGGTAGCGGGCTAACAAAGCGCCTTCTGCACGGCGGGGGCTGTCAGGGCCGCTGGCCAGCATCACTACGCGACCTTCGCCACTTGCCGCCCGCGACGAACCCCGCGCGGCATCAGCTCCGATTTCAGCCTGCAATCCGTCCAAGCAGTCCAGCAACTTCTTGAAGAAGCCGGCCAAGCGTTCCGTGCGCATGCTGCGGAAAAGTTCCGGGAAGGCGCGGCTCACGCCAATGCGGTTTTCCAGCGCCCGGCCCAGACCATCGGGAACTTGCAGATGGTCCGCCATCACGCGGTAGGTTCCATCTTCCAGCCGCACGATATCCGAAGCGGAAAGATGCACGTAGATGTTGCCTGCAGGTTTTACCTTCCAGGCCACTTGCAAAAATTCAGGGTTTGCGAAAAGCAGTGCCGCCGGCAACTTGCCCTCTTTCCAAAGTTTTTGCTCGCCGTAAATATCTGCGGCAAGGGCGTTGAAAAGTCGGGCGCGCTGGGCGATACCCTTCTCGATGATGGACCATTCGTCGGGGCGAATCACAAGGGGCAAGGGATCGGTTCCCTTGTGATTGACACCCACCGTTGACGAAAGGTCGTTTTCTTCCAGCACGTTCCGAAGCCGCTTGCAGCGATGCTCCAACTCCGAAGGGCTCATGTTAGTTATTTCTGATTCCACACAGTTCATGCCTATTTAAATGCAAAAGCCGTGCCAAAACTTCAGACCCCCTGTTTAAAAGCCCTCTAAGCGTGCCGAGGTGTCGTTGGGTCCCTAAAAATTGCCGAATAACTAACCGGTTATGTTCTTGTAAGTTTTACGTAAATACAAAATTTGAATACTTTACAAATCTTGTTTGTAAAAGATCCTTGGGCGTGGCGCAAGCGCGTTCCCATGCATCTCGGAAGTACGAACACAAGTGTTCGTGTTGCTCTCAATTTTTGGGCGTTCCCCGGCTTCGCCGGGTTCGGGCTGTACTCGCTTCGCTCACCGAGCCGTGCTTCGCAAGTCTCGGCCCATACGGGTAACCATCCCTAACGCAAAGCAAAATCACAACGGCGTTTTTTGCTAGTTAAATCTACAAAGACAAGTAATTAACGCTTTGTTTATCTTAGGAAATCATTTGTTGATACAATGAAATGGTATTGATAATGTCATTGTATAGCCCGCTGATTGTATATTGCATAACCACCCTTGGCTAAAGCGATCTCTCGACGTTGATTTGTTAGACTTTGAACCTGATGAATGTTTTCAAGGATAAAATGCTGTGCCGTAGGAGAACATAGGATAATAGTCATTTCCTTGCGGTTTCGCTTGCTTTTAATGATTGTAAATCCAAGTTCAACGCCCTTTTTTGTAATATAATCTTCAACATAGTGTTGGTCGTTCAGGCGCTTGCCTGTGATACGGCATAAGTGAAGCTGGTATTTTAAATCTCGTTCCTTCACCAAGACAGTCTGTTTGGGTAGCAAAATGTTGATTCTATTAGCCATTTCCTTAAGGGATATAGATACAGAACAGTATTTGAACTTGGTAAGATTGATTTGGTTTAAATCGAATGGTATAGAGCTGAATTTTTGTTCTCGTCGTTCCTTTCGGTTCGCTAATGTCTGCAAGTTGTCCGCTGCATATACCAGACATTTGCTGATCCGTTCTTGCTTGCAAACGTCACCTTCCGGGAGAAGTGAATCATCTAAAGGATCAACTTCGCAGGCAAGTTTGCGTAAGTACATTTCTGCATGTTTTAAAATGTCTAATTCTGTAGCCATATCAAGGAATATACTCCTTTTGTAGCTTTTTTGACTGAAAAAAATCCAATTGTCATCTTTTGGCAGTCAGCTGTAAGTATATTTCTTGATATAGATTTTTGGGCCAAAATATGGACGGAAAACAGTTCTTTAGGATAACCAACCAGGCGTTTTTTAAGCCGCTGACCGGTAAGTTCAGGGGGCTATTCCTGGACTGCATTCTAAAAATCTACGAAATATGCCAGAATGAACAGTCTTATAGCTATAGTTCAGAACGAAATCTGGTCATAGATTCCCTGCAGGAATTCTTTGAAAACGATGATTCTGAACTGATTTTGGATGGTGACACGGTTGGAGTTCGCAATTCCAGGGATAAGGCAAATAGAATTGTTCGCCAACTTAAAGCCTGTGGATGGATTGACGAAGAAACCCGAAAGAACCACGAAACCTATATCCAGTTGAATGAATTCGCCATCCCCTTTATCAAGGACATTATCGGTATTATCCAAAATGATGAACTGGAATACCAGGGTGTTATTGCTAATATGGTGATGTTGATGAAGGGGCTCAATGAGGACCGTAAACCCTATGAAAATATCGTTAAGGGTGTTCAATCCAATATGGACAAGTTGGTCACGGAATTGAAGCGTCTAAATTCCAGCATCAAGCGTAAATTGGAAGACTTAACTAGTCAAATGACGCCGGAAGCCGTTCTGGATAGTTTTGAATCTTACAACGAGATGGTGATTTCTAAGTCATATTACCGACTTAAGACCAGTGATAACATCTCTACCTATAGAGAAGGTTTGAAAGATGCCCTTGATCGCATAAATACGGATCAACGGATCAACAAGTTGGCTATTACGGGCTATATTGAAGTGAACAGCAGTGAAGATAAGCCTGTTACCGAGGAAGATGCCAGAGAAGCCTTGCTTACCATTGTCCTAAAATTAAAGAATAGCCTGGACCATCTTGATGATATTATCCGAGCCATCGACGAGAAAAACCGAAATTATACCAAGAGTGCGCTTAATCGAGCCAAAATTTTGCTGAGCGCTGGGTATAATATCGAAGGTCGAGTTAACCAAATTTTGAAAAATCTGGCAAATGATGACGATTTCGACATAGAAGCCTCACTTTTGCTTAATGATATGTTTGCAGCCTGTCCTCAGCGCTATATTTCTGATGAATCCATCAGGAATGTTTCCATATATAGGCAACGTGGTAAGATTGCCCAAATGCAGACCGTAAAGACTGTCAGCGAGGAAGTAAAGCAACAGAAACTTGCCGAACTTCGAAAAAAACAGGAAAACATCCTTACCCGTAAGAAGATTGATGATTTTGTGAAGTCTTTGCTTGGAAATAGGGACCGGATGAATGTTGCTGAAATTCCTGTCAATGATGCCAAGGATTTCTTCAGTATCATCTATATCGTGATTTATGCAAATAAACCCCAGAATTGCTATCGAATCGAACGACATGATGACCGTATCGTTGTAGGTGGCAAATATAGGGTAAAGTCCTTTGACATTGTAAAACGGAGGGTGTAATGCTAGAAGGCCTTCTAAAAACAGATAATCAGCGGGAAAAGTTCCGTACAATAGCTAACAAACTGTTGAATCATTGCTTTATTGTCAAGAATAGTAATGCAGGATTCAAGAATGAATCCAGAAACGATTATTTCTTCATTCTACAAAACAGGAAGGCCTTTGAGGATGCCTTTGACCTGTTCGGTTATGACTTGCTAGTGGATGAAATCCAGAATGTCATTGGAATCAGAAATCGCTTTGGCACAGGGCGACTTCAGCTTGGAAAGACAGAGAGCATCCTTCTGTTGATTTTGCGTGTATTATACTTGGAGAAGAAGAACGACCTTAGCCAGATGGTAGATGAGGTCGTTGTGACCATGCAGGAAATCAACGACAAATACAATTCACTTGATGTGAAGGGAAAGAATACTCTGGATAAGATTACTGAACAGAATTTTGTCAAGCTGTTCAGACGGTATAATTTGATTGATAACCTGGATTCAGATGTAAACCAGTCCGATACTCGCATCATAATTTATCCATCTATTTTGATGGCTGTTCCCGTAGAGAATATCAATAGGTACTATGAGTTGCAGCAGTCAAAGCTGGAACAATACAAGGGAGATTCATCCGATGGCAATGATACCGACGAAGAAGACTCTGAAGAAGCTTAGGCTGGTCAACTGGCACAGATTCGATAACGAAACGATCGAATTTGACGGTGCAACTCTGATTACAGGCGAAAATGCCGCCGGTAAGTCAACCATTCTTGATGCGATAAAGATGGTATTGACTGTTGATACCCACCAGTTTAACATTGCTGCGGATGAAAAATCCAAGCGAGATCTGCTTGGCTATGTGCGTTGCAAACTTGGGCAGGATGACCGATCCTTCCGTAGGGAAGGGGTTGTTGTCAGTCACGTAGCTCTTGAATTTTACGATGAAGAAAAAAAGAGGTCCTTTGTTCTTGGTGTCGTCCATACATCCCAGGATGAACTATCCAAGGTACAGTCCAAATGGTATGTAGTTGAATGCGATTTGGATGGTTTGAATTTTATCGTAGGAAATAAACCTGCGACAGTGAAGGAACTTAGGCCAGGAATTCAACCCTTGGAACGTAAAGACGCCCAGGATCGTTTTAGAATTCGTTTGGGTCACCTTCAAGAACGTTTCTTTGAAATGATTCGAAAGGCTATAGCATTTAAGCCTATGGGTAAGGTTAAGGAATTCATCAATCAATTCCTTTTGCCAGAGGCTAATGTTGACTTTGAATCGTTAAAGGAAAATATTGCCAATGTCCGTAAGCTTGAAAAATGGTATCATGATTGTCTGAGCCAGAAAGAACAACTTGACGCAATTATCATCAAGGCAAAAGAATACACGGATAAGCAGCATGAAATTCTTGTAAATGACATCTTGATGGATCTAGCTAGATATGACGATTATGTCATTAAGTTGAACCAGACCGAAGGCAATATCAATAGAATCGGTCGAAAGATTTCTGAAACAGACGAAACAAAGGCTGTTACAGATGGTCGCAAGACTGATGCGGAACAAAGGCTATTAGAAACCAGAATTGCCTTGAATGATAGTGATTCCGGTAAGATTCTTTCCGGTATTATGAATCATATTAAGGAATTAAAGGCTTCATTGGGACAAGAGACGATTCGCTGGAACAACTATCGAAATCAGCTTAAAGTACTTAAAGCCTATCTTATTCAGCTGAAGGCAAATGGATTTGAACCTTTGAATTCGCAGGAATATGCGGTTCTTGAACAGGCTTTTACAAAGGACTCTGTGGTACGTCTTCTTGACAAACTTGATTCATTTGACGAATCAGAGGGCTCTGGCTTTGAACAAAAACTGTACAACGTTGGTTCTAAAATTAGTGAGATTCAACAAAAAATCTCCGATCTTGACGTTTTAAGACGGAATCTAGAACAGAAGCAACACTTGTATCCGTCTCAGCATCAGAAGTTCAAAACGCTCGTAGAAACAGAGTGTAGAAACAAAGGCATAAATGCGAATGCTTGTTTCTTATGCGAACTACTAGATATCAAGAATGAAGAATGGCGTGAAGCGGTAGAAGGTGTTCTGGGAGACCGCCGCTTTAGTCTTGTTGTTGATGCCGATGCTATTCCTGTTGCAAAGGCTATCTTGCTGCAAGCATCAAAGGATGGCGTTTCCCTTGTCGATCCTGCAGACATTTCTGACGCCGTTGTTGCCGATGACGTTAACACACTTGCTTCACACGTAAATGGAAGTGATTGGATTTCCAGGGGATTCATATCCAGAAATTTCGGTGACATTAAATGCTGTGAACGTATCAGTGACCTTGAAAACTGTTCTAATGGTGTTACAAAAAGTTGTGTTTGGCGCCACAATGACGAAATTGAACAGATTGACAAGCGTCTTTACGAAACGCCGTACATAGGCATGAATGCGTATGAGATACAGCTTCGAAAGGTTTTGGAAGACCTAGAGCAGTACAAGGCAAATCTAAAACAGAAACAGATTGAGAAGGATTTGCTAAAGAATCTGTGCAAAGCAAGAACGGATTTTATAAAGCAAGATATCCGCCAAAATGCAGACAGTAATCAAAAGAAGCTAGAACTGGAACAAGAAATCAGGGAACAGGAAGATCTTGAAAAGAAGACTAGGAATAATCCCGACTTTATCCAGTTTACAACCTTGGTTGACAAGTTAGGTAAGCAAGTCAATGAACTCGGTGCAGAATCCGATTCTCTCGGTAAGAAACTGATTGATCTAAAAGCTGACGCAAAGCATTTTGCAGAGGAATTATCCCAGAATACACAGAAATTAGCTTCCCAAAAGGATTGCTGTCAATATTTGGAGGAAGAACATCCCTCCGAATATATGGAGGCTAATGACAAGTATTCCTATCATAAAAAGGATAAAGACCCGTCTACAACCATTGAAAATTTCAGGAGACGTCGTGTCGCCCTGACAACAGAGTCTGAGCAGAAAATGGGTGAGCTGAAAAGACTTCAGTCTAGGCATAATCAACAATTTACAGCAGATATGCCTGAAGGGGTTGAACAGATTAGTGATTATGTGGAGCTACAGCGTAAGCTAAACAACATCGTTATTCGTGATCGTAAGGATGCCTTCGAGAAGGCCAACAAGCATAGCGAAGAAATATTCAAGACAGATTTCCTTGCCAAGATGAAGGAACATATTGGCATCGCAAAAGGCTTGTTCAAGGATTTAAATAATACCCTGAAATTACTTTCTTATGGTGAAGATACCTATAGCTTTGTTATTCAGTCAAACCGGGATAAAGAATCGTTCTATAGGATGATTACTGACGAAAGTAATCAAGGGGATGGTTCTTTGTGGGATGCAGCATTCAAGGAAAAGTACCAGAGCGAAATGGATGACCTCTATGGAAAGCTTTTAAGCGACCGTGAATCTGATGAAAGTATTATCCGGGAATACTCTGATTATAGAACTTACTTAGATTACGATATTAAAATCACAAAGGCCAATGGTGCTGTATTGACTTATTCTAAGGTTGCCGGTGAAAAAAGTGGTGCGGAAACACAGGTCCCGTTCTATGTGGCTATTGCGGCGTCCTTCTATATTTTGTATCAGCAGAGTGGATCGATTAGGCTTATGCTGTTTGATGAAGCCTTCAACAAGATGGATGAATCTCGCATCGAAACCATGATGGATTTCTATAAAACCCTTGGTATGCAGACGATTGTGGTTACGCCTCCAGAAAAGTTGCAATCAATCGGTCCTTATGTTGATTCCGTCCTTGTTGTATGCAAAGACGAAGACTGTAGTTATGTGATGGATAATGGATATGCAGAAGAAGATTCTGAACAGCCTGATTGATAAGTACGAAAAAAGCAAGGTCTTTAATGGGAAGAATAAAGTCAATCGAAGCATAACCGTCCAACCGGAACGGTTATTCTTGAAGTATTCTGATTCGGCTGAGTATGAAGTGTTCTTGAGTGTAAATCAGGAAATCCTTTCTCTGGAAACAAAAGGTTTTGTATCCGTTTCACGCAAGAACAATGATTATGTCAGTTTGATAGCCCTTAATACTGAAGCAATTAGCGCCGTATATGCTTTTTTAGCTCGCAAACCAAGATTCGATGAACAACAGCAGCTTTTAGATATCCTTGGACAATATGAAAACCTTGACACGGTTCTAACGAAATATGTTGATGTTCAACGCAAGCGCATTGCAGACAACAAAGACGTTGAATTCTTTGATTCAAAGCTCGGCTTTGATGCATACAGGGATGTCCTTAAGGCTGTTGATTATCTGGTAAAAAACGAAGAAGAAATCCTAATCAGAAACGCATCCATATTCCTATTCAAGGATTCTAAACGACTTGAAGGAATTGCTTCTAGTGTAGAATCCCTGTTGCGCAAGTATGGTGATTTTGAAGGTTCTGAAGATATTCTAAGAGAATGTAATGTCCTAAAGACGCCGACTCAGGTATTGGTCAAGGGAAACGGGGTTATTGTCTTGCAGGGGCAATCGATAGACCTGTCGATGCTTGAAGGTGATATTGGTTTCTCCACAAAGACTCTGCCAAGCATTGAAATCATTATAGTTAATGGGGGCAGGATTGTCACCGTGGAAAATTTGACTAGCTTCTTTGACTATCATAATGGTGATGACCTGGTTATATATCTAGGTGGTTTCCACAACACAGCCAAACGTGAATTCATCAAAAAAATATATGCCACAAATCCGGATAAGAAATATTGCCATTTCGGTGATATCGATGCCGGAGGTTTTTATATTCTAGAAGATCTTAGAAATAAGACTGGTATCCATTTTGAATCGCTTTGCATGGATGTGCAGACGCTTCAGGAATACAAGGACTTCACGAAAAAATTGACAGCGGAAGATCGTAAAAGGCTCCAAACGCTTGGCGAACGTGATGAATTCAGGACCGTTGTTGAATATATGTTAGCCAACGATTGTAAGTTGGAGCAGGAAAACATTACGGCAAGATAAGGAAAAGTAGAAAAATGCCTACAAAAGAAAAATTCCCGATATCCCATGTTCTTGTTGATTGTGAAAATGTAGGCCTAAATGGTCTGCTTGATTTGATTGTCAAGACAGACGGAAACCCAGTCAAGTTCGTCTTATTTCACAACGCAACAAATAAGCTAAAAGATATCCCACTGGATAATCTCAAGGATTTAGGATATGCAATCAGCGAAGGCCGTCTGGAAACAGTAGCTTTGACCATCCCAGAAGACATGACCAAGAAACAGGCTGAAAACGCCCTGGATTTCTATATCGCTTTCTACATGGGGCAGGTTATGCCTCATGAACCATTCAACAGCCATTGCGTGATTTTGTCAAAGGACCGCGATTACGATCCGCTCGTTCTGCATGTGCAAAAGGAATTTGACGCCAGCCGCTGCGAACGTCTGGACTCATACGAGAAACTAGCCAAGCGCCTGGGTGTGGATTTAAAGAAAGAGGAAGCTCCGAAACCCGAGTCTCCTGCCAAAAAAGAGGTTAAAGTTCTTGTAAAAACGGAATCAAAGGCTAAAACAGCCAAGCAGTCTTCCTTTGATTTGAATAAATCTGTTGCCAAGGCGAAAAAGTTGTTGAAAGGAATTAAGAAAAATCCTCCGACAACAAAGACAAAGTTACAACACGCCTTGAAAAGTTGGTTCAGTGCAGAAACTATAACTGACATTGAAATTCAACAGCTCATCGAAGCGTTGCATGCCGCTAAGGTGTTGACAGTCGCTACAGACGGAAAGAAAATATCTTACTAGCCGATGAATCGTATTCTCTTTTGCCTTCTTTTCCTTTTCTTAATGGCATCCTGCTCCAACGAAGTGAAAATGGATCAGGACATTTTGGCGTTCCATATTTACAGCCAAACGTCCATTGATTTGGATTCTGAAAATAAGGAAAACGTGGCGCTGCTTTCAAAATCCTTCGGCATGAAAGAATCTGAAGTCAAGGACATTCAAAAGCACATATTATCAAAAAAGAGCGGAAGTGCCTTGCGATGGGGCTTTCGTTCCGCGCTTGAAGATAAGGTAAAAGAACTGTCAGGAAAAACAGGAAAGAAGTCCCCGGAAGATTTCATTGTCAATGTTTTAGCACCATACTTGAATCTGTTGGCTCGAAATGAATTGCCGTCTGTTGGACTAGAGTCTCACGAATTTCAAAACAAAATCTGCGGATTGTACGCCAAGTTCTTTCCAGAAAAATTCAAGAATTCTCTGGATATGTTTATTGGCGATGTTCGTTTCTATTTTGATGGTGGAACTTCTTCCGTTAAATACTTACATGCCCTAAACGAAAATCTTCTAAAGTATGGTTACTATGTTGATTTTGAAAAACAGGGTTCGTCCAACATTTTGAAAGTTCAGGATGAATTGTTGCCCGAAACGAAATACAAGAAGTCTTTTGTAAAAGTTATCAATCTGAAAAGATTTATTCCGGGATTGCTGCCGCCAAAAGGTGGTTATTACACCATAGGGAGCAATATCGTGATTGTTCTCGACGATATGATGAATCATGAGGCGGAAGAACTTTCTGCTGAATTAAAAGAAGACTATTTCAAAAAATACACAGACCACCGTTTTGAAAAATTCTGGAAGGCAATCGGCCTTGACTTAAATTTGATGAAGGCCAATCAAATCTATAATGAACTCGTGAAACGAGATTTCGAAAACAAGAAATTTCCCTACATAAAGGCGGTCTGTCAAATGGGTGTTGCCATCCATGAAGCGAAACATTTGGTGGACAATATCGAGCATCCTGAACTGACGTTGAATATTGATCACGAGTTTACTGCCCATGTGACTCAAGCAATCTACAGTCCGGCAACTTACGCGACCCTTTTTTCTGCGATAAACAGGATGCAAAACTACACAATGTTCAACCGAGTTTCCGAACTGAACCAAACGACTAAAAAGCTGTGGGAACTGGCAATACGTTCTTTTGATGATCAATCCTACACGAGAGAAAATTTACGTTCCGATTTGCTGGATCTTTATGAGAATTATCGAACGATTCGTGAACATGCAAGTTTTGAATCTCTTGACGTCTTTGAACAGTCCGTTGTAAGCGGGCTGAATCGGTTTTATCAGAAGTGAAAACTTCCATACAAACTTACTGTTTTAAATGTTTTTCTCTTTCGCGGAAAGACCCTCTTTCTATTTAAACATCTTATAGACAAGACTGTGAGATTGTTCTTGTTCTTTTCCTTGACTTACCACAGATGTGTGAACGTTTTCTGCGTTTTTGATTGCTTTCTCAAGCTTTTTCCTGCTGCATAATAGTTTGACCCAATCGGAAGTCTGTAGGAATTTTCGTTTTTTAATGATGTTAGATAGCTCTGTGTGAGCATCCGGGAAATAAGGTTTCATTAAAGGTTCTAATTCCGTGATGACGGAGGAACAATCCTTGAATGATTTGACTTCTTTGCTAAAGTGCAAGTAGAACCAGTATTCAAAACTGGGCATGGAAGGGCAAAGAATGACTTGTCCTGAATCAAGAAAAGGCTTAATCTTTTCTTGAAATTTATTGTAATTTTGCTTGCTTTTCTCAGAACCGCCGTAAATTGTATCTAAATCAAAAACACAAAATATTTTTGCATCGGGATTATCCTTTACAATCTCCCCAATTTTTTTGGGAAAGAGAGTTGAATATTGGGATTCTCTCCCGAAGTATTTAGGTTGAACGTTAAATTTGAATTTTGTAAGAAAAGAAATGTGCTGAAAGTAAAATCGTTCAGTATTTTCCCCGCCACTAATGACAAAAGGATTAAGAGGGTGGAGTTCTTTGTGTCCGTCTCTAGTAATCAATCCCGAATCAACGGAGTCACTCTTCCTTGCCTTCGCAAAGAAAGTTCGTTCAGGAGATGCTTTTGCTAGTGTTCTTTCTCTCATACGCTAAACTGGGTTGCTCCAAAACGCTTGTTGCGATAAGCGGCGCGAATTGATGATAAGCGATTGAGACCCTTGAAATCAGTCAATTTGTATAAATCGGAAACTCCGTTTTTTTGTTTTTCTACAAACCATACTGAATCCTTTCTAATCAAATCATCGATTAAATCAAGCAACCCGTCGTTGTGTGTAGAGACTAGCATTTGAGATTCGCAAGGTTCTTTTAGATATTCGAAAAGGATTGCTTCCAGCAACTTTGCATGCAGAGATGTTTCAATTTCGTCTACTGCCAAAAACCCTTCCTTTTTGATTGTTTCGTAAAGAGCGGTTTCCAAGCCAAGTGTTCTTAGTGTACCGATAGATTCATCTCGTTCATCCATTGGATAGAATTCTTTCTTTCGTCCGTTGAGAACAGAATGGGTGAAAATCATTTGATGATTTTCTATAACTCCACCAAGAGCTAGTTGCTTCTTAATGTCATTGGGGATGGTGTTGTCCATAAGAATGGATTTCATCATAGATTCTGTAATTGGACTCTTATGAGTTTTTGTTTCCAAATTAGAAATGTTGAAATCCGCTCTATTTAAGAAGGATTGTAAATGTGTTTTTAGCTCGGGAATTTCGACCGATTTAGATCTAGCGTAATCAGTAAGATCTATGCGGGGGGTGATTGTTTGGAAAACCTTAGACATTAACCAGTTCTTGGCGACATCAATGAGTGGAATGTCTACGTTTACTTGGTTTCTCGCTACAAATGCTGAAATGTTTTTTAAACAATTCAGCTCGATAAGTTCGCTTGCTGCGGAACCAACTTTAACCGCATTTGCGTTGAATTTTATCTTTGTTTTGTCGTTATCCAATTTTCGTTCGAAAAGCATAATTGGCTGTGTGGTCTTGTAGTATGAAAGCTTTTCGAGATATACTTTTTGTTGATCGAGTTCAAGCTGATACCAGTATTTTACATTTTCAACGTAGAATACAATTTCAAAAAAAGAATGAGCAGTTAGACTTTCCTGATTTAGCTTGAACGGAATGACTGGGGTTCCTTGTTCTGGGTTATTTGGTTTACTATTCCAGAAAAAACGAAAGAATTCAATTAGCTGAATAAGATTGGATTTGCCAGATGCATTATAGCCGTATACAATTGCAAAACGGAGGAGTCTTGTTCCGTCTTTCATTTGAACAACATGAGAATCTTCTCCAAGGGTGTCGTTTGACGCTTCAAAGCTAAGTGTGGTTTCGTCTTTGAAAGAAAGAAAATTCTTTAATTTGATTTCTTGAATCATAGATAATCCGATTTGTTTTCTTGTAATATACGAAAAATACCTTAAAATGTCAAATCTAATTTTGAAATTGACATAAAATGTGTAAAAATATGAAATAAATTTGGTTGATTATGTGTTTTTTTTGATTATGAACGAGTAAATTGCAAAAAGTGGTTTGAATGTTTTTGTAAGCATTATGTAGATACAAATTTTGTCTGCTTTACAGAAATTGTCTGTAAAGGTGCAGCGGATTCTTGGTATACCTTTCTTTTTTTTTGCACAAAAACGCGTTATAGCGCCCCAATATTGTCCCAAAAAAAGATGGCACGCATTTTGCAAAATCCCCAACGAAAATCAACCAACTTTCCACTTCCTACTACCTACTTCCTACTACCTACTACCTACTACCTATGAATACAGCAGAAGTTCTTATCCGTTGCCTCGAAAGTGAATGCGTCAAGTATATTTTTGGAATTCCCGGCGAAGAAACCCTGGAATTGATGGAGGCTATCAAGCGCTCTTCCATTCGTTTTATTACGGTCCGTCACGAACAGGGGGCTGCCTTTATGGCGGATGTCTATGGCCGTTTGACAGGTAAGGCCGGCGTCTGCCTTTCCACCCTGGGCCCCGGGGCTACCAACTTGGTGACCGGTGTGGCCGATGCCAATTCCGACGGTGCGCCCCTCATTGCCATTACGGGCCAGGTGGGTACGGAACGCATGCATTTGACAAGCCACCAGTATTTGGATCTGGTGAATATGTTCACGCCCATTACCAAGCGCAGCAAGCAGGTGGTTCGCCCTGACACGGTAAATGAAATTGCACGTATCGTTTTCAAGTACGCCGAAATGGAAAAGCCCGGTGCCTGCCACATCGATTTGCCTTGCAATATTGCCGCCATGGAAGTGCTGGGGGAGGTGGCTCAGCCGCCGCTGAAGCATCATCCCGAAAATACGGTTTACGCCAGCCGCGATGTGATTGAATTTGCTGCCGATGCCATTTCAAAGGCGAAGCGTCCGGTGATTTTGGCGGGCCACTCCGCTGTCCGAAATCATGCGTCGGATGCGTTGACGGAATTTGCCTCGACCTTAAAGATTCCTGTGGTCAGCACCATGATGGCCAAGGGCGTAATCCCCTGTGACAACCGTTATTCCATGTGGTGCGTGGGCATTCCTCAGAAGGATTACCAGAACTATGTGCTGGATGAATCCGACTTGGTCATTGCCGTGGGTTACGACGTTGTGGAATATGCTCCCGCCAAGTGGAATCCCAAGGGCGACAAGACCATCATTCACATTGACGAGACTCCCAACCATGTGAACAAATTCTACCAGCCGGTAGAAGAAGTGGTGGGCGATATTTCCGCCTCCTTGAATGAACTTGCGAAGTTGTGTAAACGCACCAGCGATCCGGAATGGGCTTTGTACATCCGCGAGAAAATGGCGGCAGACCATGCCCGCTATGATTTGGATAACAGCTTCCCGCCCAAACCCCAGCGCATTCTTCACGATATCCGTCTGGTCATGGGCGAAGAGGACATTCTTCTTTCGGACGTGGGTGCGCACAAGATGTGGATCGCCCGACAGTACCACTGCTACCATCCTAACACCTGCATTATTTCTAACGGCTTTGCCACCATGGGAATTGCGGTGCCGGGTGCCATTGCGGCAAAACTGCTGAACCCCGAAAAGAAGGTCCTTGCAGTTACCGGTGATGGCGGCTTCATGATGAACAGCCAGGAACTGGAAACGGCCTACCGCGAGCACATTCCCTTTGTGACGTTCGTTTTCACCGACGGAAACTATGGTCTTATCAAGTGGAAACAGGAGGAACGCTATGGTGACAGTTACGCCATCGAATTCTCCAATCCGGATTTCGTAAAGTATGCTGAATCCATGCACCTGAAGGGCTACCGCATCGAACGAACCGAAGACATCGTGCCCATACTTCGCGAAGCCTTTGCCCAGGACGTTCCCTGCATCATCGAATGCCCGGTGGACTACTCCGCCAACATGGAACTTAGCGAACGACTAAAGCAATTAAAGGTTTAACAAGAAATTTATTCAACGTGTCATTCTGAGCGAACGGAGTGAGCGAAGAATCTAGAAATTGAAAGTGAGGAAAAAATGAACGCAACATACAAACTATTCTCTGGAATTTCTGAAACCGCCGGCCATCCGGTAGAAACCACAACCTCCATGAACGCCCGCATGATTACGGGACATTCCGAGGTGTTCCGCCATGCTGCCTTGAAAACTCGTTCTGCATCTTGCGATGCATCTGAAAAGAATCAGTGGTAAGTCCACTTTAAGCAAGTAGGTCTTTGATTTCCTTATCGATTTCTGTAGCCCTACGGCTATCTTCATCGTAGATCGCGCAAACTTTTTGACAGCTTAGTTCCAAAAGTTTGCGGGCTATATTGGAATCTTGATGACGTAGTTCCCGGAGGGCCATATCGATACGCAAAATGTCTGCTGTTTCGGGATAGACCTTCATAAACTCAAAGAACTTGCTCATCTGCTTGTCATAATCGCTATCGCTTTCGGTTGCCAACATAAAGGGAATCACGCGGACATTCAAAAGCTTTGACAAGTCCCCTACGAAGTTGTTCAGGGTAATGCCTTCCGGAAATAACTCCTCTGAAT
Source organism: Fibrobacter sp. (assembly GCA_045600425.1). GTDB lineage: Bacteria > Fibrobacterota > Fibrobacteria > Fibrobacterales > Fibrobacteraceae > Fibrobacter. The sequence continues at coordinate 55,893 of JAZRXW010000006.1, read as the reverse complement.
TCTGCTGCAAATCGTCCGTATCCAGAAAATCTCCGGCTTCAATTTGCGCAAGAGCTTCGTTCAAGAAATCCATTTCCAGACGCTTTGTCTGTTCGCGGTAAATGGCCTGATAGTAAATGGGCAAGGTGGTCAGACAGTAATGGGCTTGACCTGCTCCGATGAATTCGCCGATAAAGTAAATGTCTGCGTCCTCTGCAAGAATTTCTTCTTCTGTACCAAAGTTTCCAATTCGTGCGGGGATAGGGATGACTTCCATGTTAGAAAGTTCGTGAAGGCGTTCACGCATTTTGTCCACGTCTACATTTTCGGGAATGTTAATGCCTTCTGCTTCCATTCGTTCCAACATGTGGTCAAACTTCTCGTCCATGGCATCTGTCAGCGCTTTGCGTTGGGACCTAGTGGGCTGGGACTGCCGAAAATCACCTTCCAGAGCCAAGATGCCGTTCTTAATCAAATCGTCAAAAGGCGATTCGCTGGACTTGCTATCGGGCGTAGGTAAAATGCGGGCGTAGGCGATCATTCGACCGCACAGCTTTTCGTCGTTGCCTTTTTTCTGTTGGATTCCTAACATACGGCTACAAATATATAAAAAGAAAAAACCGCAGGTTGTAAAATCTGCGGTTGTTTGAACAGAGAATGGTTTTCCTTATTGGATGTGAACCATCGTTTGCCTATAATATCCGGGTGCGGTAATCTTTAAAAGATAGGAACCTGAGGGGAGAGATTCTCTGAATAGGTTTACTTCGTTAATGTCTGCGCTCTTTAAAGTACGGATAAGCTTTCCTTGCACGCTGAACAGCTGCAGGTTCACGTTCTTTCCGGCTAAGTTTCGTTGAAGGTTTCTAGAACAAATCGCTAGTTGGGTGGAATCCTCGGGAGTTACGCTAGGAACTTCAGTGGTGTCCGGCAAGGTTTCCACTTCGATAGGAGTCAGCACGATTTGGTCCAGGTTAGGTCCGTCATTGCTGCCCACAACTGCAAATTGGATGTAGCTTGCACCGCGGGGCAGTTTAATTGTGGTTTCCTTGGAGGGGTACGTTGTCCAAGCGCTGGTCTTCTCGAAAGTGATTTGCTGTTCGGGATCCAAGGTCACTGAGCCTGCCGAGGAACTTTCCAGGACCTTCACGACTAAGTCGCGACTGGCGGAACTTCCGTTGGCGTAGAACATTTCCATCTTGTAAGTTCCTGCAGCATCTACATAGACGGGAATATTCACGTAGGAATTGCCTGCACCAAAGTTCACGTAACCTGCACCTGCAAAACCTTTGTTGGTGCTTTCGTTAATACCGTTTTGGATGATGCCTTCTTCGGCCTGGAATGTGCCGGTTCCTGCACCTGTGAAGGTTGCTGTAAGTTCGATGTCTCCTGCAACCTTGATTTCTGCGGTGGGGGATGTGGCGTCAACTGCAGCGGCACTTGCACCGGTCCATCCGGCGAATTTCCAACCGTCATTTGCCTTGGCGGTAAATGTGACGGTCTTGCCTTCTGCTACCTTATTTGCCGAAAGAGGATTCTGTACAGAACCGCCCATTTCGCTGGTGAGCTTTACGTTAAAGTAGGTGGAATTGTCGTCTACGGTCGTGATTTCGTTGGAATAGGCTCCCAGACCGCCCATGGAGTTGGCTGCGCGAACAGTGACCTTGGAACCTGCGGCAATGCCCTGGACAGGGAAACTGTTGGTAGCTGTACTGCCCTTGTACTTTCCGTTGACAAAGACAACCCAGCAAAGGGCGTTTTCATCATCGGCCCAGACGATGTCCCCGCCATCCTGGGAAATCTTGGGGGCAGCCACCTGAACGGTCAGCTTGTTGGGTTCCCATTTATCGGATCCGCCAAGAACATTTGCCAGGGTATACTTGGAAACGTCGCTTGCATTCCAGACGGTTTTAAGAGTTCTTGCTGTTGAACCGTCCTTGCCGCCGTTAAAGTAAGTCCTGCGTCGGCTCACATCCACTGCTCCGCCGTTGCCGTTTTTACTGTTGTATTCGCCAAAGACAACGGGTGCGGAGTTCATGTCGGGACCCCAGCCTTCGGCTGCTGGCTGGGCGTACATGATGGTATTCATATATACCGTTTTTGCTGCTCCCCAGGAGCGACCCAAGTAGAATGTTCCGTTGTAACTGCTGTTGGATACGTTAATCTTGGCGTTGTTGAAAACGTAGCCCCAGGTTCCGGGATTCTGGGAAACGGCAATATAACCACCGTTTCTTTTCATGACTAGGTTGGTGCCTTCGAAGAATACATCGCCACCACCGCAGATAAAGTCCACGGTACCTTGGATTTCGCCGTCTTCCCAGTAGGAGCGACCGCCTTTAGTGTAGTAGGTGTCCTGGCCGCTGACCAGCCTGACGTTCTTAAAGATATACTTGTCACCGCTATTCTGTTGGATGGTAACCTGACGGCAGGCGCTGGCGCCGCAATAGGTGCTCTTATTTTGGATGGTCAGATCCTGCATATACATGCTGTTGTTGCCGGAGAAATAGAGCGTTGCCGTGTGGCCGATGCTTTCGGTATCGGTTTTGTTGGCGATAATTGCCTTGTCGCGGGTCTGTCCAATCAGAGATACGAAGGACTGGGTAAAGGTTGTCTTGCCATGCCTATCTGCAGTGAGGTTCGTAAGGTCGTGTTCTCCATCGGGGAAGAAGATGACGAAACGGTTATTTGCGCTGGGCTTGGCTGCGGCGGCAGCAGCGATTGCAGCCTTGAAGTCGCCGTCGACACCCACCACGAAGTCAAGCTTCTTCTTGGTGATGCCGAAGGACTCTGTCGCAAATCCTGCTGCAAGTAAACTGGCAATAAGTACGCGTGTGGTTTTCATGATTTACCTGACGGAGTACGTTCCCTTATGAAGCAATTTCTTGCCTGAACGGATTTCTGTAATGTAATTGCCGGAGGGGAGTTTTTGTAATTCCTGGGACATTGCGGACATGTCTATTGATATGTTCTTTACGACCTGTCCGTTAATGCTGAACACTCGAAGGGAAACGTTGCGAGAATAGTGTTCGAAGGCGAGAGTTGCTATGAATGTGGGTTCTTCAGTCGGAATTTCCACCTTACCAACTTTCAAATCATCACTCATCCAGCCGATGACATCGATGTTTGCCATGCCGTCCTTTTCGAGGCTGGTCAGCTTGATTTGGCTGTACCCTGCAGGAAGTTCCGCGTCAAAGGAAACTGTTTTCCAAGTGGTCCAGCCGCCGGTTGCCTCCATGGCGGCACTTTCTACAAGTACGGTTTCTTCGCTGTTGCCTTCTGCGTCGGTGGTAATCAAGGTAATCTTTGCATTGCGTGCGGAACTTCCGCCGTTTGCAAACCGTACGTAAAGGGTGTACGTGCCTTTCTTGATCGCTGTAACCTCGTAGGTTACGTAGCTGCCGACTTCGTTATCCACGTTGGCGTAACCTTTGCCCACGAAACCGGCATTTGTAGTTTCAGCCTTAACGCCCTTGATGGCAACGGAATTTACACCGTCCAAAACAACCTTGCAGGTGTCGCTTCCGCACATGGCTGCAGGTGGCGGCGGGGGAGGAGGCGGTACATAATCGTCGCTCATTTTTTCAAGTGCAGTCAGGTAGGCTGCTTCAGTGTTGAGCAGCGCAGAACCGTAGTCCCCTGCCCACTGGTAACCGGTGCGGCGTTCCTCGGAAATCTTGGTGAAGTCTTGTGTCTTAGTGCTTGCACCGTCGCGGTCGCAGAAGAAGTAGTCATCGCTGTTCACTTCGTAGAAACGGTACCACTGGGTACTGCCTTCGCGGGTTTCCATGGTGCCTGCTTTCTTGTTGAAGTAAAGTCCCGGGACCTTAGTTTTCTTGTACCAGTTGATGGCGCTTTTAACGGATAGCTGAATTTCAGGAGTCTGGTTGGGCCAGTTCATCAGGAACCAGACAACGCCAGCAGATTCGCTGCCGGACTTGCTTTCCAGTTCGTAGGCTCGTGCCGGACGGGGCGCGTAGTTGGCGGTGTCATGCTGGGCGCACCAGACGGTGGGCACGCCGTTGTTAATAATCTGGGCCTTTAGCAGATAGTTGATGGCCTTGTCCATGGCGCCGCTCATTTTTGCGCGGGTGGCGTCATCAATGATATCGCTATCGAAAGGTGCTGTCTTGTTGGCGATGTCCATCATGGTCACCATGGCGCGGACCATAGCGTTGTCGTTCAGCGTAATGTGGTCGCTGTAGTTGCCGCGCTTAGGCCACACCTGAGGCAGGCCGCCGGTGGAACGCTGCATGGTTAGCAAGAAGTTGACAGCCTTGTTGAAGCTGGTCTTGAAGGCTGCCTTGTAGGTGCTGTTGGTGGTTTCCTTGTAACGCACAGCCAGCAGGCGCATTTCTTGTACGGTGGCGTCGTTGTCGATGGTGGCCAAATCGCCGCCGTCCTTTGCGCGCCACTCAGATTTTTGCCCGCCGCCATAAGCACTGACGTACTTGCTGGCCATGGCCTTGTAGAAACCGCCATTGGAAATCTGCCAGGTGGTCATGTTGTAGGCGTACTGGTCGATGTCCATACCCTTGGCGGCGTTGGTCAGTTCCGAGTAACCGCGGTAACTGTTAATCTTGGAAACAGCAGTAGAAGGGGGCTCGTAAGTCGCCCCAAATGCCATACCGGACAAAGCAAAAATTCCAGTCGCACATAAAATTTTATTCATCAACATAAACACATCCTTACGCCATGCTTAACCGCGTTATGCTAACGCAGGTCTCAGCAGCAGTCTTTTTTCCACGTCACGCTGACATAGGTCAGCATAGGTTATTATCACCCAAAATATAATCTATACGTTTTCCGTGAAAAAAGACCCTCACGTCTCGTGGAAGAGTTGTCTTTAGACAACAGCTCCACAAATGTAAAGATATGTTCTAAAATTGGACTTTTTTACACTCTTTGGAAAAAAAACATTGTCAAATCATCCATGACATTTTATTTGCATTCCCCTTTATCCTTTAACCTTTATCCTTTCTTCTGTTTTGGCTCGCATTTTGCTAATTTTAGAAACGAAAATCTTAATTAAGGTGCTTTATGAATCCGAAAATCTACTACACCATTACCGACGAGGCTCCGTTCCTCGCCACTCAATCCCTCCTGCCCATCGTAAGCGCATTTGCAAAGACCGCCGATATCGATGTGGATACCAAGAACATCTCTCTTGCCCACCGTATTCTTGCTGTGTTTGGCAAGGGCGAAGACGATCTGGGATTCCTGGGCAAGCTGGCTCTGGATGCTAGTGCAAACATCATTAAGCTCCCCAACATTTCTGCATCTCTCCCGCAGCTGAAGGCTGCCATTGCTGAACTCCAGAAGAACGGTTTCGATGTTCCGGAATATCCCGATGAACCCGCTACCGAAGAAGAAAAGGAAATTCGCGCCAAGTACGACAAGGTGAAGGGCTCCGCTGTGAACCCGGTGCTCCGTCAGGGAAACTCTGACCGTCGCGCTCCCAAGGCCGTTAAGAATTACGCCAAGAAGAATCCCCACAAGATGGGTGCCTGGTCTGCCGACAGCAAGACTCATGTTTCCTATATGACTGCAGACGATTTCTACGGTAACGAAAAGTCCGTCACTCTCGGCGAAGCTGATACTTTCAAGATTGAATTCGTCGCTGCCGACGGTTCTGTCACTGAACTTCGTGCTGCAAAGCCCACTCTCGCTGGCGAAATTCTGGATGCAACCGTCATGCGCATGGCATCTCTCGAAAAGTTCATCGCCGACCAGATGGCTGACGCCAAGGCAAAGGGCGTGCTCTTCTCCGTGCATCTGAAGGCTACTATGATGAAGGTTTCCGACCCCGTCATGTTCGGCGCTTTCGTCCGCGTGTTCTTCAAGGATGTTTTCACCAAGTATGCTGACTTGTTCAAGGAAATCGGCGTTAACGAAAACAACGGTCTGGGTGACTTGCTCAAGCGCCTGGAAGGCAATCCGAAGGAAGCTGAAGTCAAGGCCGCAATTGATGCAGCTCTCGCCAACGGCCCGGCAATTGCCATGGTGGATTCCGACAAGGGTATTACCAACCTAAACGTTCCCAGCGATGTGATTATCGACGCCTCCATGCCGGCCATGATCCGTAACTCCGGCTGCATGTGGAACAAGGAAGGCAAGCTCCAGGAAGTGAAGGCTTGCATTCCGGACCGCTGCTATGCAGGTATCTACGAAGCTACCATCGATTTCCACAAGAAGAACGGTGCATTTGACCCCACTACCATGGGTTCTACCTCCAACGTTGGCCTTATGGCTCAGGGCGCCGAAGAATACGGCTCCCACGACAAGACCTTCATTGCCAAGGGCAAGGGCGTTATCCGCGCCGTGAACAGCAAGGGTGAAGTTCTCCTTTCTCAGGACGTTGAAGCTGGCGACATCTTCCGTATGTGCCAGGCCAAGGACGCTCCCATCAAGGACTGGGTCAAGCTGGCAGTGAACCGCGCCCGCGTTTCCAATACTCCGGCTATTTTCTGGCTGGACCCGCAGCGTGCACATGACCGCGAAATCCAGAAGAAGGTGGAACTCTACCTGAAGGATCACGACCTCACTGGCCTCGACATCAAGATTATGGACCCCAAGTCCGCCATTACCGAATCCCTGACCCGCGCCAAGGCTGGCCTTGACACCATCAGCGTTACCGGTAACGTGATGCGTGACTACCTCACCGACCTGTTCCCGATTTTGGAAGTGGGTACTTCTGCAAAGATGTACTCCATCGTGCCTCTCATGGCTGGTGGCGGCATGTTCGAAACAGGTGCAGGTGGCTCCGCTCCCAAGCACGTACAGCAGTTCCTCGCTGAAAACTACCTGCGCTGGGATTCCCTGGGCGAATACTTCGCACTGGTTCCGTCTTTCGAACAGATTGCCTCTACTACCGGCAACAAGAAGGCTAAGGTTCTGGCTGATACTCTGGACGAAGCCAACGGCCGCATTCTTGAAAACAACCGTACTCCGGCCCGCAAGATCGGCGACCTGGACAACCGTGGTTCTCACTTCTACCTGGCAATGTACTGGGCCGAAGCCCTTGCCGCACAGACTGCCGATGCAGAACTGGCAGCAAAGTTCGCTCCCGTTGCCGCTGCCCTCACCGCTGCAGAAAAGGACATCGTTGGTGCCCTTACCGCTGCCCAGGGCCAGCCCGTAGACATCGGTGGCTACTACCTGCCCAAGGCTGAATTGCTGAAGAAGTGGATGCGCCCTGTCGAAGCCTTCAACAAGATCATCGATAGCATCTAAGACCCTTGAGCCTGCCGAAAGGGCCGAGGGATTCACAGACGAAAAAGACCAGTGCTTAAATGCACTGGTTTTTCTTTTTTTAGAAGAATAAATTTATCTGTAATTTATATTTTACGAATTTTTTTCCGTTCAAATCCGCTGTTCATTACGTTTAGTATAATGGAGGTCAAGCAAGGTGACATCCCGGGCGATCATGTGAGCGTCTGCGCTACATCACGTTTCATGAACAAAAGGAAGAAACCGCAGGTTTCATCGGAGAATTCCATGTCGACGGACTCCAAGTCGGCAAATGCTGTCGCCTCCAAGCTTTTCAAGACGTTCAGCAAGAGGACGTATCTGGACCCGAAACTCGACCCCGGATTCAAACGGCTCTTGAAGAACAAGGCCGCCATGGTCAGCTTTCTGAATGCCATCCTCCGGCTGGGCAAGGATAAAATTCAAAAGGTGGAACTTTTGGACACCCAGCTGAACCTCCATGCGGCGGACCCGCTGATACTGCAGATGGACATTCATGCGAAAACCGAGGGAGGCCGGCACATCAACGTGGAAATGCAGGGGTGGCCCAACACATTCTTCAAGGAACGTGTTATATTGCAGGAAAGCGCCTTCCTCTGTCACGAGAAGACTCTCCTTGATGCCGCCCTGCGTGAAAAGTACCCCAGCAACAGCGAAAAGGACAAGGCGGAACGTGAAAAGCACCGCTACGAAATCCCCCACGTGTACGCCATCTGGATTTGCAACTTTAACATCAACGGATCCGCGGGCTACTACGACAGCTGGAACCTCTACAGCGAATACAACGTCATGCAATCCGCGAAGGGAGAGACCCCCTTGCCAATCAGCCCGAAAGTAAAGTATATTGTCATAGATTTGAAAAAGTTCAAGAAGAAAGCGTCGGAACTCAAGAGCGATGAACACCGCTGGCTGTACCTTATAAAAAATGCCGCGAGGTCCACAAAACTTCCAGAGTTTGGCGACACCGTTCTTGACAATGCCGTAAGGCGTATCACAGTAAACATAAAACGCGACAAGAAAATCCTGGAGGATCAAGTGGCCTGTACAATGAGTTTTGACGAACAGATGGGACGCCTGGCCCTCGCCCGCGTGGAAGCACGTGAAGCTTTGACTCGCAAGCACGTCGAAAATGCCCTGCGAGACAACGAATTGACCACTGCAAAAATCGCCAAGCTTATGGAGGTTTCCGTAAGCTATGTCCGCAAGGTCAAGGCAGAAATGCTTGCAGGTAGCAAGAAATAAATACTTGCGATACAGTTCCCGACAATGCGCCTTGCGACAACGCCGTAAGGCGTACTTGCTAAGGCTCGCTAGTGGCCACTTCCCAATCGCTTCCTGTTAAGGCTGCGCAACTTTGGGCGGTGCTGGATGGATCTACCTTCATTTTGAAATCAAGATTGTCTCCAGAAGCAACAATGGAAACTACCCACTTGTTGCCCAAGAGACAGTTATCTAACCCAACTATATTTTCTGCGACCCACGCAGACTTGCCTTCTCCTGCAAAGGTTGTATTCAGATTATTCTTCTTAACAACGTGTGTCACAAAGCCCTTGGAATACCTGAAGTTACTGGTTTCCCCGTTACCAGGCGGTTCATAACCGATTCTTTTCCAAGTACCAACGCCTTTGAACTCCATCTTATATACTTGTTGAAGTTTGATATAAGTTGCAGCAGCGGGCGTCACCTCCGCGGCCTTGGCCCTGGCGGTATGTCCGAATAATTTAGGGACAGCAATACTTGCAAGAATTCCGACAATGACGACAGTCACCATCAGTTCAATGAGGGTAAAACCTTTCTGAAACATAGCGAGCTAAACCTCCACAAAATCCAAACAAATCCCCCGCAATCTCAAAGGAATACGGGGAATTGTTAACAATTCTAATTACCAGTTACCAATTTCAAGAGTTTTTGTGCAACAACTTACCGGCTCACCTGATTCGCCAGAATAATAGCCGGGTAGCGATGTGCACAAGGTATACTTATAGTCTTTACTGGGTACAAAACCTTGGCATTTATAATTGCAGGTATACCAGCCATTCCACCTACACGGAGCAGTGAAATTAGCTTCCCAATAGTTGTTCGTCTCCTGACAATTCATTCCCGGATAAACCGTTACACACTCATATCCATTTACCTCATGGTCAGGACAACCGAGATCATATCTCGAGTTGTCATCTTCTTGAACATCGTATGTATTGTTGCCCGAGGGCGGACTCTTCACCTTAAACGAAGATATTTCACCTTTATCCTTCTTATAATAGAAGTAAAAATGGGTATTTGGCGTCTTCATTTCATTTTGAATGCCAATGTTATCTGCAGGGGCGTCCCTACCAATTCCACCGTTATTGTCATTGCCTACCTTGCATTCTGCGTCACCCATAGGCTTTGCTATGCTAATTGTAGCCCTACAAACCTCATCTCCATCGTATGACAAGATACATGTCATATCATCGGTAATTTCCGGAACATCAAAGCCGTCACTGAGGACAACAGAGTTGTTATCAGAAAGCGTCATGTTAAGTCCTTCGCGTTCAAGTTTATGTCCACCCTTGTTACAGAGAAGTTTTGCGTTAATAGAGCCACTTAGATTCTGGAAATCTGCAGCCGCAAATTTCACTTTCACTCTCTTGTCCGGTTGCCATGGAACTTTTATCTTAGACATCACCTTATCCACTGTAGTGTTAGGCCAATCAGCCAACTGGAAGTTACAGGTGTTTGCGCTTACTCCCACAACATTCAGTGTGGGGTCATTTGTACAGACATCCTTACCTTCAGAGTCAACCAGTCTATAAGTGTGTTCACCTTTCTTGGACGCTATAATGCCTGGAGAAGATATATTTCCGGTTCCATCAGCCTTCACAAGGACATCGGCAACCTTGGTTGTTCCTTCCATAACAGACATATTCACATCGTCAGCTAGGCCTACCGCATTCTTTGCTATGAAGTCTACACTTTGGCCAATTCCCGCTGTAATACGGCTAAGTTCGCAATCCACATTTACACCTTCATAGTTGTAGTTTGCAACGCAAGCTTCAACATCGTGTTCAAAATCTCCTGTGGAGGAAACCTGGAAGAAGTAGGTATAGCGCTGCCCACCCGTTGGTGTACCGGCCTTCAATAAAATTGATTCCGACATACTGGAGCCTTCAACCTTGTTGGCTCCATCGGTCTCAAAGGTGCATCCGTTACCTAGCAAGTCGTCACAACGAACTAAGCGATAGTTATAGGTAATGCCTCTGGGGTTATTTACTTTTGCGTTGAAACGACCGTCACTAGAAACCTTACAATCAGAAGGTGACGGTTTCTCGGTAACCGCAATAGAACCGCAATCCAAAGAAAGACCCGCGTAATTTATTGACAAATCGAAGGTGCCGCTTGTCGATGGAGCTTCAAACCCGCAGGTAACTGTACCATGTGCGGAGCCTTCTCCATCGGGAGTGTAGGTACAGGTGTGTGTATTGGAACCCACTTTCAAGGAACCAGTCGTTCCGTCCAAATATTCGCCATCGGCACTGATTACAACAGAGGCTCCCTTGTTTACGACACTCTGAGGAACGACGCAACTACTCAACTTTCGTGCGGGAACAGTAACGTTAATCTTACAGGCTTCCACATTTCCGTTGCCCATGACAAGCTTATAGTCGCCTGTTCCATATTTGGCAGGATTGAACTGGAAGAAGGCGCAGTCATTTTTTACATAGGAATATTTTTTTGTACTGGAATTGTATGTTGTTGTGCCGTCTTTCCATTGCGCACACCGTGCATATTTTTCAGGATCAGTTCCTGAATTAGTTGCAACAATTTCCTCAATCATGTGTCCATCCGGACCGATCAATTTTATTGTTGTCGGTCTTGGGAATGAGCCTCCGTTAAAATCAAGACCCATGCTAACATTGCCTGATCCATCGTATTCAATAGGGTCTGCAGTATACAAAGTACTAGTAACACCGCTTTTATATTCAGGTGTTTTGGCGACTCCGGTTGAATAGTTTGTATTATAGCCGTAGCAGGTATATTTGGTATTTTGCACCTTGACATACAAACCATTCTTGCTATTGTCCATACATGAATCTAACTCATCCGAGGAGTTCTTGGCTACAATAGTAAAGCGAGCTTCACAATCTGTTGCCCGGTTCTCACAGGAAAGCCCAAGAGAATCGGTCTTAAAATACTGTTCAGGATTATTGCAGGGGAACCATTCGTTCTCAGGCCATCCCTTAATATCCGAGTATGTCACATTCGAGCTATTTTGATGTATTCTCAATTGGCAATAAGTTGCTCCAGGAACATTGGCAGAGAACAAAATATTTTGACCTTCACGTACGGTCTTGTTCGCATTATTTTCAGTACCATTCCAAGAAGTCTTACAATTCAGCACATCCAAAGAAGTGGGGCAGTCCGTCTTCAGCTGGCTAATATGGATACCGCCGCCACGGTCATTTTCCACCTCAAAGTAAATCTTTGAAATACGGGTGGGGTCAGTGGATGTCCCTGCAATCATCTTGCTTATAGGAATTCTAAAACTACGGAAGGGGAACATTCCGCTCCAGGTGTGACCTTCTTGTTCACTAGCACTTCGTGCAAAACGTTTTAAGTCACGAACCCAAACCAGGTTTAGTTGACACAGTTCTTGATAATATTTATCTCGTTCTTCTGCACTTAAATTATTGTAATCATCCGCACTTATGCGATGATCATATATGTTGCAGAAATCCCCCTGTCGATTTAGGGTTTGTGCAATGGATCCGAGGTTGTTCAAATTGCTGGATTCATTTTCGGTAAGTCCCGCTTCATCAAGACTAACTTTTCTGCTCACTGTACCATTGTCATCAACGACATAAATACGAATGTCATCTACAAGATTGTTTTGGTAGAGTCTAAAGGTAATATCGGACCCCTTTAGATTCAAATAACGTTTTGTGTTGGTATTGTCAATGGTATCAATCAGCTGAAGGAAATTTGTGGTAATTCCCTCATAAGGATCAGCATTTGTTCCGTGACCGACCATCATTAGATTGCCGGTGTCAAACTGATTTTGGTTTGGCTTATCGCTGCTAGAATTTTTTTCAAGGTTATTCTCCTTGGGATGAACTTTTACAGTAACACCGTTAACAGTAATGTTGCCATTAACATCATGGATTGGTCCAGAAGTTCCTTTAGACTTGGTTCTAGAACAGAAATCAACAGCATTGTAATGAGATTCTCCCACAACACTTGCAGCACCTTCATTAATGCCGCCATCTCTCACCATATCCTCAGTATCCACACAGAGCTTTTCGCGTAGAGCGTCCCCTACTGTTCCTGCATTTTGACCAATTCTAGTTCGATAGAAGTTATTGATGCCTGCAATTTCACTGTTATATAGGGTGAACTGGTTTAAAACGGTCGCAGTGTTGTAGTAATTAAAGATGGTATAGTTGTCATAGCAGACATTTTCTCCACCTTCAACCACAGTTGTAAAACCATTACATGCAGTACTATCCTTATACTTTTCACCTGAGGGGTTGTTCTCATCATAACATTCTGCCAATACTCTCAAAGAACCATAAGGATATTTTCTTCCTTCAGGAGGGAGAATGAAATCTTTTTCATCGATCCAGCTACCACCATTCAGCGAATACTTATAAGTGCAACGACATTCGCCCTGGTCCGGACAGTAGTCATACACATAACGGATAGGAACCGTATGAGTATTCGCTGTTACTTCTGCAGATTCAAAACCGCAATAGGTACCCGGTTCTTCACGATAATCACCACCGCAGGATCCACCTGAACGCCAGTTCAGGTTATAAATCTTTTCATTCTGGTTATGAACCACAAAACCTACATACCCATAATCTTCGGAGTTATGCTTCATTTCGGTAATGGGGTCCTGATAAATATGAGTTGAATTACCCGCCGCGTCAACCTTCGGGAGACGCTCACTCCAATGATCGTCATCAATAGGATATCCAAACAACTCAGGATCTTCCAAATTGAAGGTCTTGCTGATATAGATTGTGGAGTTGGTCCCGTCAAAAAGTTCTGAACCGGTTCCTACATTGGCCGTAGTCTGGTTAGTGTAGGAGAAGGTAATCTTTGCGTTGGGGCCATCCAGTTCCACCTTCAGCTGAAGCGTTCTTTGCTTGATGTAATCCCAGGGAAGATTTGCAAATACTTCTTCCGCAACACAGTGTCCCGTATTAAGAGGATACTGCATCTCACGGGCGTCGTTTTGAAGCTGGGAACCTGAAATCACGGCGGTTTCATTAAACATCTGACGCTCAGTACCATGGCACAAGATGAAATGCCGCTGAGTTGCATCTGTCGTAGATGCAGAGGGATTTATACCCAGCAAGAAGAAGGAGGTCGCATCTGCATTTGATCTGAAGATAATAGCACTAATACTACCGCCATCATTGGATTCACCCGTACCATTCCATGTAAACGTCTTGGTATAGGTTCCGTTATAGCCAGCCTTTTCCTTTCGGAGGATAATAAAGGACGTTTTAGTTCCATGTTGAGAGGCAAAGCCGTCTTCTCTGTCAATATAGGGTTTAATGTTCCAGTAGCTGGAATTAACAGATTTTGCTGTTTCGCTTGGATCATCAATATCAAGTTTAATACTTTGCTTATCAGGACTACGTCTTGCTCCATATTTCGTCATCTGAGAAATATTGACAGAAAGAACCTTCAACCACGGAGAATACGGGTCATTTTGCGGATAGTATCCACCATAGACACGGGGTTTATCAAGGCTAGGAGGATGCTTGCCCCTACAATCTAATGTATTTGCACCGTTTTTGTCATTTGAACTGCTAACACAGCGATATGTATCGTGACAATTCTGTTTTGCCTTTTCCTTCGTAAGATTGAAAGTGGCATTATAGGTCCAAGGCATTTTCCAGTCATCAAAGGCGCGGTCCACCTGATCTTCGCAGGAGATACCCGGATCGTAATAACTCCAGACATCGGCTGCTTCAGATTCCTTTTCCCTTACGGTACCTTCGGCGGTTTTTCCTTCAACCGAGCAATAGAAGTCAAAATAATAATCATACTTTGTTCCTATTCCCTCAAGTTCTTTTCCCGCATGATAGGCCAACTCACTATAACGATACTTCCAGTTGGTAACACACTGGTCAATGCAATATTCTCCATCTCCATGTCCGTAATCTTCATACTGCGATTTTGTAATCGCCTTTTTTTCGGCGTTATTTCGTACATCTGTTCTATAGAAATCAGTATACCCACTAGAATTCAAGGGCAAACGAGCAAAGGAAAGTCCACCAATGACCTTCGGGGTCACTTCTTTGTCGCAATAAGGGTGCAAGTGTTTAAAATCCTCATTGAAGCAGTAACCCGTTTTGGTGTAGTTGGCCTTCAAGGTAACATCTTCAGAAATAGTCACGGCAATAAGACGAGACTTACTGGAGGCTCCCGTTGCTGTACCACAAGCAAAAGTTGGACTCTTACTATTGCAGTAATAACTCCAGTGGTCAAAATACTTGCCCTTGGCACGAACATAATAATGCTGACCGTAAAAAACCGTTATGTCGCAGGGACCAATATTCTTGCCGTCCTTATACAAGACGCCACCGGTCTTACAGGTGCCAAGAATTTCATCATTTTCGTTGAGCAGTTCGATTTCGGCATCGGATTCCAATTCATCTTTGGACTTACCGGCCAAGGAAACATCGCCTTGAGAACCATAAACATTTGCGGTACCCATCAATCCTTCAATTTCGATACTCAAGGTATAGGCAGTCTTCTTAAGGGACGCATACGCAAAAGCGGTATCGTCGGGACTTTCTACCACAGCTGTAGCCCCAAAGTAGGGCTTACAAATTCTTTCATCCACATTGCTAGAAACCGTCAAACCAACAATGGAACCCATGGGGCAAAGCCAGGGACCATAGAAGGGGTCAGGATCAACACCGCTGGGAACAACGCAACCGTCCAGACTGGGTGTCCAGACAACGTCTCCATCCTTATATTCTGTACATTCGGGAATATTCTTGATGCTGTCGGTAACAGATTCATCATCGGCAATGGGGCGGTGCGCAACAGGACCTGCTCCATCACCCAGTAAAATCAATTCGTTGCTCGGACTACCAAGACCTAGATTGTCCATAGAATTCTGGTCAATTAACTGGAACTGAACGAATCCAGAAGCTGTTGCGCAGCCTCCCAAGATGCTCACATTAAATAAAGGGTCATTCATGGAGGTCAGACCTTCCTTAAGATCTAGCTTATAGAGGGTCCCACCACTGCTTGCCCCCTCATCCGTAAGGGTGAACAAGCCACTAGGCGAAGAAAGCGGTGTGACGGTAGCTCCGTTGGCTCTTTCGTATACGAGCACATAAAGGATTCCGCTGGGAATAGCATGATCCGTCAGAAGCTGGATTCCTATGTTTTTCGTTTTTTCTCCCGTACTTTCACAAGCTTTTGCGAGGTTGTAATTCAACTCTTCAAAAGAAACTTTTGCACTGGAGCTTACGTCCATAACCCATACCCAGAAATCCGAGGTGTAGTTATTTTCGCTGTATTGACAAGTATATAGGCCGTCGCTTTCGAAGGGGGATGTTTCACTGACATAGGTTCCCTCGCCGAATTTTGAACCGTAGTTACAAGAGGCGGTTCCGCTTCCAGAAGGCTCCAATCCGCCCAAGTAAACCACATTGTAGGCCCTTTCAGAACCATTGATTAGAGCGTCGCCCACATTCAGGTAAAGGACACGTGGCATTACAAGGACTCCCTTGTCCATCTCGTGGTTCTCTACAGATACATATTCGTCATTTGCATATTGAGACAATAGACTGATTTTAAGCGTAGGGGCGAGGGCAATCCACTGCTTGTCCTTGGACGAAGAACCGCTGACTACGTTGCCATCACTATCAACGGTTCCGTCGCCATCGTCACCGCAGCTGGTTCCTGCCTTGCAAATGGCCTTTGCCTTGATTAGGGCATTTAAAATCTTGGGGTCGTATATCAGGTCTCCACCTGCATGAAAATTATTCAGTTTCGCGCAGGAGGCTGCTTCTGCATAGAAGGAACCACGCCAAGGTGCGGGGGAAGCTTCTACAGATCCGATGTCTTTTTTTGTGTAAATGAAATAGTTGTAAGTGGCACCTGGATCATTTGCTGATTGCATAATTTTCCCGCTTACACCTTCTTTCAAGTACAACATAGTTGTTTCTGAAGAAGGAGGCAATCTCAATTGGGCTCCGCCATCTTGTTCGTAGATGATAATAAACTTTCCGTTTAGAGTTCCCGTAGGATTGGCATTCCCATCTCCGATAAACTTAACGACCAGGAATCCATTGTATAGATTGGGGTCGCTATCCTTGACGGCGTCTCTATAACATTGGTTTAGAGCGTCTACAGTAGAACTTCCGTCTCCAAATCCGTGAATACTTGCCGCACAAGCAACTTTGTTGGCCTTCTTTTCAAAGGCATCATAAGCGGTTGCTAGCAAATCATCAATTTTGAAACTGGATTCATCGCAACCGTCACTGGTCGGATGCCATTTCTTGTTACAGAAGTCGGGCAGGGAATCGGCACAGTCAAAGGGTGCTTTACCGGTAACAGTAGATATGCGGTTTTCGGACTTGGAAACAAAGTAACGCCAGTTGTATTCGCCTGTAATCGTACCCCAAATTTCAGAAAGGAAATCGCCTTCCTGGTGCAAATAGACGTTGCCGTCATGAATTTGATCCATATACATTTCGGTGATGTATACTTGAGATTCCGGTTTTTCACCAAATTTTTTCCCAAGTGCCATTCCCTCGGTCATGGCTCCAGTCATTGAACCGGAACCCGGCATCCAAACGTTATTCTGGACTCTAAATTCATGCCCATTGCTTTCCGATTCAAAAATGACTCGTCCATTGTCACTCATGCAAAAGTTCTGCTGGAAAACTGCGGAATGGGCGTTTTGATTCAAACGCAGATTGCCTCTAGCAAAGAAATTTCCTCCAACTTTTAAATCGGCATTCCGGGCGTCCACATTTCCGTTAAAGTAGGCATCGCCTGTAATATCCCTCAATTTTCCAGAAGCGTCTCCAACAACATAGATGGAACGTGCCTGAAGACCGTTATCCGCAAGTACATTTCCGCCAACACAACCTGTACCGCCAATTTCAACTTTATCACCACTTAGATTTATATCGCCTGTAATGACGAAATCCTTTTCAACCTTTAGGGGGTTGTTGGTCCAGTTTCCGTTAATGAGTGCTGATGTTAACTTGTGGTCGCCATGAAAGAACATAGACCCGCCAAAGTACGCATAACTGTAATCCACGTCCCCAGAGGCAGAGGGAATATCCACACGGTACAAACCTTCCACATTCAAGATTGCCACCTGGCTATAGCGGGAGTTTGCATGTCCCTTACCCGTAGAAATCAGCTTTACCTTCAGGCCTCCGGATGCGATGGTATCTACTCCGGCAAGCAGTACTGAAAATTCCTGCTGGTTCGGCAAACCACTTGCACTCATGCGGTCGTTCAAGGAAATCGGGCGGTGTTGGGCGTCCTTGGCGAATTGAGTAATCAAAGCTGCGGTCTCGTTGCCGTTATAGGAAAGCCATGCACGTGCCATGTTCAATCCCGCCTGGCTAGCTTGGTAGGCTTCATTCTGTCTAAGGCGAGCCGCACTGGAGAGGTTTTCTGATGCAAGCAATCTGTAGAGTGCCGTTGCAGCAATCGTTGCAATGGTCATAAAGATTAGCACCGTAATAAGAGCGACACCTTTTCTATTCAAATTCAATTTAGATGCATTCTTCATACAAAACTCCTAAATACCGTTGTTTGGCGTAGGAACAAACTTTTCAATAACGGTGGATTCTCCACCCACATTGGTCACGAGCCTATACTTGAAAGCCTTGTGGAGACGCTTATCAGAACCAGGTGAATTAAAGTCGTAGCTAGACTCGTCTCTCGGAAAAACGCTAAGACCTGAAATGGAAAGGGATCCATCAGCCGCATACTTGGAATAGAACGCAAAAGTAAAGACAAGACAGGCGTTCGTCACTTTCGTCGGGAAACTGAACTCGAAATACCTTTCCGTATCCACATCCCCCTGAGCGGGATAGACCATGTGGTCCTCGATACCCTCTATGATTTCGCCTTCATTTGTCCTGAAGCCAACACTTATATGGTCGTACTCCGCCATGAAGTTTCGCATGTAGTTTATATTGGAAATATCGTTTTCCACCAAGAGAGAGAAGGATACCCCATAGGTCACGTTTGGCTCGAATGTGAATTCGGAACACTGTCCCCAAACAGGATTGTCGACGGAGCCGTTCAGCAAGTATATTTGAGAATAATAATCTGTACCCGCCTCATAATTACTGTAGAAACCTTTAATCTCAATGGATTGCGTCGTGGGATCTTTCAGAAGCGCAAGGGGGGTAATGCCCGAGGAACTACGGGATGCCAATGAGTATACAGAACCCAGTTTGAAGCACCCTCCTTCAAAGTCAGTGGTTTCGCAGTCCGAAGCGTCCTGCAGGCGGCGACCGGGCCTCAAGGTAAATTCGCTGATGTTTTCCGCCATTAGCACAGGCTGTACATCTTCTCCGCTACCTTCGACCATGGGGCATTCCGCAAGAGGGTCTTCCTCGGTCAGTTTGGCCAGGGTGCGGCACTTTCGATAAAGAGCACCCTCTTCCTCCAGATACCAGTCAATCTGCTGAAGGTACAACGCCTTGCCATCGGTTCCATTGTAGACACGCTTAAAGGAAATGCTGTCATGATGAAAATCTCTCTGCACCAGCACATAGGACGAAGAGTCACTTTCCAGTTCATTGTAAACTTGGTCAAAGAAATGATAAGCTCCCTCGCCGAGATCCGTCTTTGTACCCATCTGGGAAAGGTCCTCGGACAAGAGGGTCGATAGGCTGTTGGCTGTCGAAGTACTCTGGATCATATTCTCGGTACGAATCCTGAACTTCGTGCTGTTGGAAAATGCCTGACCCGCAATAACAACGATTACGCCAATCAAACCGCTATAGACAATCAACTCGATTAAGGTAAAGCCCGCTCTTGAATTTTTAAACTTCATTGCGACCCCCTTTTATCGGACAACGCCCGTTACATTGATGGAAAAAGGCGTACCCTTGAACATCCACTCCACATTCACGTCCAAACGTCTGGCATAGACGTGTCTTGTTGTATCAAACTTGGAAACTTCTTTGTTCTGGTAATCTTCGTCAGGAGAAATCGTAACCCTGACGGTGTAATCCATTTTTGATGTAGTCTCAATCATCCCGGGAGTGGCCTTCCATTCCTTGCTCTTAGTTAGGGTGATTACGTTGGTGTTGTCATCTCCATGCAGGGAGGCTACTCCCAGTGCGGACAGTGAATCGAGAACTTCCTGGGAAACTTCCACGGCACCATCCCTGGAGCGAGTACGGATGACCGATTCGTAGTTGCTCATCTGTAAATTGTTTAATGCGACAAGCAAAAACCCGAGTACAGCTGCAGCGACCAGAATCTCCGCAATGCCGATACCCGCCTTAGAATTCCTGGGCTTCAGAAGCCTTTTTAAAACATCTACCAAGACCATTCGTCATCCTCGTACGTAAGTCTTTTTACGAAATTCTCCGACCCACTTTTTAGGGCCATTGCAAAGTGGTCCTTAATGCCGAACTGGGCGCATACATAGCCGGAAACAGGCAGGGAGGACAAGCCGATTCTTGGCTTGAAAACCCCGCTGGTGCCGTTTAACAGATTGACCCCGCAATTTTCGGACAGATCGCATACATCACCAAGTTCCGGGCACTCCGCGACAAATCGCATAGGGGCGTCTATAGCAAGATGATCAAACAGGGAGTCAGCCGGAGGATTCGTACAATCCGTTGACTTGTAAACGTCAATCCTCTGGTCGTTCGCCTTTTTCAAGCAAAGAGGTATGGACAGACGCTTGGAATCCTTTGCGATTCGCTCCATAAATGCGGTCGTATTTTTGGCTACATCGTTCACCTTGGCATTTTCGACGGCGCCAAACAAGCTAGCAACGCCCATGGTGGACAAAATCCCCATGAGAACAACGGTGATCAATACCTCTATTAAGGTAAAGCCTTTCTTTTGAACACCACCAAACATAAGCCTCCACACCACCCAGGCACAAAGACCCGGATGGTGAGATTTAATTCCTAGGAAGGGAACGGAAATTTTTTGAATTTCTGTTCCTATTTTGCCATAATATATATAAATATGGGGGCAAGTGTAAAATGTGGTTTACTCTGGATGGGACTAAAAGGAGTGCAATCCAGGTGGAACTTACGAAAAAATCACAAAAAAGAAAAAACAACCGTAACAAAAAGTTACGTTTTACATTTATTGTAAAATTAGACTTGAAGTTTGGGGTTGTTCGGCTTATAAGTACGGCCCGTCCTGCGATTGTGCGGGACGTTAAATCGAAAAAAGGTTAAAATGAAGAAAAAAAAGCAATCAAACGTACTTATGGGCGAAGCCATCGATTCCTGGCTGACTGCGGTAAAGAAGAGCCGTAGTCGCTGTACCTATTCGGGGTACAAATCGGCGGCCAAGGAGTTTACGCCGTTTCTTTTGGCGAAAATGACGAAATTCACCCGAAAGGACGCCTTGGAGATGCTGGATGGTTTACCTGCGTCCCTAAACCCGAACACAATTAGGGCAAAGAGAATTGTGTGGCACACGTTTTTTGAGTGGGCCATCGACATTTACGAGTTGGATATGGCAAATCCGTTCAAGAAGATGAAGCTTTTGCCCAAGAAGCGGCCCATCGAACGGTTCTTTTGGACACCGGACCAGATTGAACTTATTTTGGATAACGCGCCAACTCCCGAACATCGGCTGTTCTACGCCATGATGGCATTCAACGGCCTGCGATTCTTTGAGGCGGCGGGCTTTAACTGGGAATGTATCCGGGACGACTGGCTTACTTTTACCGGGAAAGGTGGCTCCAAGGGGCATATTCCCCTTTGTCCCAGGCTGAAAGAAGAATTGATTCGTTTTTGGGGCGGGGATTTGTTCCCTGCCAAGGGGCCGGTATTTTCAAGGCGGTTCCACGAGTCCCACGAAAACAAGGTCATCAAAAACGTCTGTAAACGTCTTGACATGAAATTTGACGGAGTGGCCCACTGTCACAGGTTCCGTCACAGCTTTGCAAGCAACGCCTTGCGGGCCGGGGCAAATATCGCCGTGATTTCCAAGTTGCTGCGGCATTCCAACATCAACGTAACTTGTTCTCACTACCTCCACATCTCTGATTCCGATATGGAAGAAACGCTCAAGATGCTTTAGTGGCGTCTTGTATTCCCTAGAAAGGGGCGGCTGTAACGTAGGAAAGGGTTCTTTCCTGTGTCGATTGAGTGCGTCCTATTTTATGGCAAAATAAGACTCAGCGCCATCGCTGTGTTTCTTTTTGCGTATGGAGAGTAATTTTGGCATACTCGAATAAACATGGTTTTACTCTGATTGAACTCATGGTGGTCATTGCCATCATGGGCATTCTCTCTGCTATGGGTGTTGCCGGACTACAGAGAGCTGTGGAAAATAGCAGGGTTGATGATGCCGCTAAGAATGTGACCGCGTTTCTTGAGCGAACCGCTAACGAAGCGACTCGAATGTCCGCAACTTTGTGCCTGAACGCGTCAAACTCTAATCCCCGCAAGCTTTTCGTGTATAGGGCGGACGATTGCAGCAATGTCGCCGAGGGTACAGAACCTCTGTATTCCATGGAACTAGATCAACCAATGAGTTTTGCCCACGCCTGTTCAGGGCTTGACCTTGATTGCGAAAGTTCTGATGGTTGCGGAACAGACTGGCTGCAGAATAACAAAGGTGTGTTCAGGCCAAAGCTGGGGCTATCCGCGGCACCTTCTTCTGGGCATATATGTATGCAGTATGCGGGAACGGAGCATTTTGCCGTGGCGGTAAAGAGCAAGACTGCAAACTTTATCAGGGCTATTTCCTGCGACGAAGGTGATTGTGATTAGCACTATAGGATGTGTCTATGTGGAGAAAGGTACAAAACATCTTTAGGCAAAACAAAGTTGCCTCTAATAGAGGCTTCGGCATCATGGAAGTCATGGTGTCCATTCTGGTGCTGGGCTTTATGTATGCCGCGGTAAACCAGCTTCAGGTAAGCAATAACGAAGCGTTCTACCGCATTCGTGGTAGAGATGGTGCGGTTGAAGTCGCTCAGCAGGTCCTTAGTGAATTGAAAGCTAAAGGTATAGCGGCTTTACCGTCCGACGAAACCGAAGAAAAAACAATCAACATGACGCCTATTTATAGAAGTTGGGAACGCGGTCTTGGTGGTAGCACAACGGTCATGTACAGACCGACTGTAGTGGTTAGCCCAACAGAGACATATACTGTCGAGACAAAGACTGCCCTAGGAACAGAAAAGCAGGTCTACGCCAAACAGGTGAATGTCAAGGTTGAGTGGGATTTTAAGGGTTCTACGCAGTCCGTTAATGTTTCAGGGGTTATCCGATGAATAGACGTGGTATGACATTGATGGAGCTCCTGGTGTACATGGCGATTGTCGGTATCGTCGTGGTTGTTGCTGGTTCCGCATTTACCAATAGCACCAAAATGAGGGTGCGAACCCAGGGGATGCTTCAGGCGAACCAGATTGCGGCAAATATCGGAACCGTCATTAAGGACGATGTGGCTCAGATGGGAGCGAAAAGCTCAAAGGAATACACCGGGGCAATGGAAAGCGACGGCTTTAGCGAAGTCTACTCCGACGTTTATATGAATCCAGATGCCACAGAAGCAAGTGAGAGGGATTCGTCTTCCTTTTCCATTACTCTTGATGATGACGACCAGCAGGTATTTACATTCCGTAGGCTTAGCTACGATGAGGAAGGACGTTATAGAAGTACAGAAGAAGTCCGATGGTTTCTAGAGGAAGAAACCTTGAAAAGATCCTGCTGGACCGTAATGTTCAGAGTTGGAGCCACCGTATCCGAAGACGATCCTTGTGCTAAGATGAAGGCTGAAGAAGCGATTCCTGTAACCATCGCCGAAAACGTAACGCATTTTCAGGTAATCGCTGGTAAGCCAAATGTGACTGTTGAAAACATACAAATGTTCCCTAATCATTCTGGTAACGAGTTCATGCTGGTTCCTCGCTATGGAGAAAACTTTTACCACCTGCTAGAAGCGAACAATCAAGGATCCAGCACAGAACTTTCTGGTTTTGCCAATAACTACGATATGGGTGCAAACCGTGTGCAGGAATCCGCAAACGATCCGGAACGGGTTGAAAGAAACCAGCTGTTCGTTGCTGAGTATGAAAATCCGTTCACTCTGACTCCCACCAGCTGGAAAAGTGTTTGTAACATGGATGCAAACAAGTTTACGTTTGTGCCTAATACAACCTACGAAATTTCTTTTGAGCTTCCTTCTACCAGCAGAAACAACAAGATGGGAATGTTCATTCCCGATAAAGACGCTCTGTCCATTGGATTTAGAGACGCATCCGGAAATCGTCCGAGTCAGATTCAGGATTTTTCATTCTTCCCGCCTGTAGCCGAAGTCTATACGGCAAAACAAAGGTCCATGCGTTTCTCAGTTGGAGAAACCGTATCAGACGTTTGCATGGTCATCACGTTTGCTAGCCTATCGCCTGTGGCGACAATGGGCTCCATAACCGTTGAAAATTTAAAACTGACGAAGGTCGCCTCGTCAAACTATACCTTTGATCCTACTTGGAATTCCGAGTCCGTAGCAAATATCCAAGACAAGAAAAATGTAAAAGCGTTCAAGATAGATATTGGCGTGTCGGTCGGTTCCGAAAAAGGTTCTGTTGAACAATTGATTTTAGTTCCATCCAACGGTCCTCGAGACTAGTGGAGTGATTATGAGAAATTTCCATTCAAAGAAAGGTGTATCCTTAATTACGGTCCTGTTGTTCATGTTGGTAGCAACTATCGCTGCTACGGCGACGTACAAGTGGCTTTCCTCCGAAGGTAGTTCTAGTGCGGCAAGACTGCGTAAAAGTGAGGCTTACCAAAGTTCTCAGGCTGGTCTAGAAAGCGTCCGTTCCTGGATGACCTACCACGCGCACGACGTGGGATCCCTCATCAAGCAATATAAGGATGGCGGGAACAAGGCGATTCATCTCAATCCTTTGTTGAAGGAGATTATCCGTCCCGACCAACAGTATGACGTTTGGCTCGTTGGTGCAAATACAGAAAAAAGTACCTATAAAATCAAGATTTTGTCTTCTGGTAGGAGCCGTAACAATTCTGTTTATAATCAGGTCGCCATTTTCAATGTGGATGGACTTTACCAAGTTAGCAGAGCGAAAGAAAAAACTCTTACCAAGGTTGATTTTGATTATGCGTACTTCGGAGGCTCTTATACGGGTGCTGGTAATGTGTCCATGACCTCCGCAGTTGTTAACGGAAACTGGAAGGGAAACCCGCAGAATGTTCAGAACAACTTTGTTATTACAGGCAATGCTGAACTGAGCGGTAACAATGTAAACATCGGAAACCTGGCCTGCGTTGGCGGAGATCTTTCTATTGACAACCAGGGACTAACCGTTAAAGATTTGTTTGTCGGTGGCGCTTCTCGTAATTCCAGAATCACCGCATCTGGCGATGTGTATTTTAATGGCGACGTTTCTCAAGGACAGACAGGTCCTATTGTTATTGACGGTAGCGTTACCTTGAACGGTGTCATGAGAACAAACCAGCGGTCTGCTTCTGATTATGTTGAGATTGGCAAAAACCTATGCGTTGACGAAGCTAAAGGCAAAGTTGTCTCTGGTGGTACACAAAGTAAGTTTGAAGTCAAGGGCAACGTACTTATGCCCGGCAAGCAGAATATCATTGCGGCTACCTCTACAGAAAGTTGCCAGTGCGAATACTATTGGGAAGGTATGGAAGATGGTACCTATGTGAAAAAACTCCAAGATGGAACTAGACCCTGTAACGGCCTTTCATACCCCTACAGTGCAGGCTCTGTTGTATCCTGCTCTTACAATTACAGCATGTTTAATAACGAAAACTCCTATGACAAAATCATTCTTGGATCAAGTGGCGATTCAAAAGTGTATGTAAAAGGCGTGAAGGAATCAAACAGATATAATACAGAAATTGCAAAAGCATACTCTGTTTCAGGAAAGAAGTATTGCCCGGAAAATACGAGATTTAAAATTAAGGACAAAAATAACTGGGATCGGCCCACGGGACAAGGTCACTATACAAAACATAAAACAGAACTTAATTTGAATGTTTGTGGAACCTTGTCTAATGAAACATCTTATACCGCAACAGCCAGAAAGTGTGAACAAACGGATTGGTGGGGTTCGTGTATTAGGTTTTCAGATAAAAGCTTTGAAGCAATAGACTACACAAGAGGTTGGCAGGACTGGACTTCAGGTAATGTCCAATTATTCTCACAAGTAAGTGCTAACACCGATAAATATCTTATCTTCAATGAATCTAATGTCAGCTTCAAAAATAATAAAGAATTGACTGATTGGAGGCAGTTCAATATTCCTGCCTCCGGTAGTCCTTCCCAAAATGGAACGAAAACTCCTATTTGGGCGCAAGATTGGAATATCGGTTTTGATGATCATTTTAAAAGTAAAGTTACCATCGGTGCGTTTGTTTTCGGTGCTGGACCAGATGAAAAACTCTACTACAATCCGACAACAAATACGAATATTTTCCTTAACTACGAAAACGGTACTCCTACAGGTTCCCCTTATTGCTACAATGACGGAACCGCAGAAGGTAAATACCGCCCCACTTGTGGTGTAACCCCTTGGTTTAAGACTAATGCCACGGGAACCAATATAAAAGATCGTATTGGGGCGGCAGAAAAAGGCCAGATTAAATGTGCCGAAGATCTTGTGGGACGTTGTGAAGAATTCTGGGGTTCTCCGACAACAGGTTGTGACAACTCCAAGTACAAAGTTCCCGACATGCTGGTAACTGGCAAGCAGACCTTTGAAAAATTTGCAGACATTGGTTGTGCAAGCGATATCAAGCAGTGGGGACCGGGGCTTGCCAACGAACTGAACGAATGCTACCAGGAAAACATCCGTAACGAAGATAAAAAGAATAACAACCTCTATAATGGCTACCTGGTCGTAAAGGTTCAGGGCGCCCAGGGCACACAGAACTGCCCCGCCGGTGATTTCAAGGGAAACTATATTATTCTCGTTGATGGTGCTCCCATTGACTGCCAGAATGGCTTGCCCACTGTGCAGGATGGTTTCAGAACATTCCTGTACCTCAACAAGGGTGCAGACAATATCGGTAATAAAACCACAAGAAACTACTTCATCTATACCCGAGACGATATCAAGTCTGCTAAGCAGCTGAATCTCTATGGAACTATTTATGCAGAAGCAAGAACTTGTGCCGGTATGGGCGACCTTCAGTCTTCTTCCTTGAATTATGATCCAGATTTAATGTCTGATATGGTCAGCGCTGGCATTATCTGTGAACGTGGTAGTGAAACCCCGGAAGCCGCAGAAAGTACCTGTGGTTCTGAAACCATAAGTGGCGGTGGCTCAGGAATGACCCCTCCGTCTGGAGCAGGTGCTGGAGCTGGAACGACCATTTCCATTGAAAACAAGGACGCATACTATGTTTCAAATGCTGCAACGCTGTCCATTTCTCTTGAATCCCAGTATAAAAGCGATGAGGACCTGCCATCTGAAACCAATAGCATCACAGCCGCTGGTGACATCGTTGTTGTTCCCCGAATCATCTACATGACAAGGGACCCCTATGGTACATTGTCTGATTACTACAACGTTATTGGATTGAATGGTTTAAAAGTCAATAAGAACAATGGTTCTGCACGTTGTTTCGGACCGTCAAATCTCCGTACAAGTGGCGCTCTGTACAATAGAGACGGCTCTGATGAAAAATTGGCAAAGGGCGAATACCAATGTACTTATTCCTACGACAATATCTCCGTCCCCTTCTATGTGAATGTTGATGGAGAATCTGGATCTACGCCATTTGTAAGCTTTTCAGAATCAAATGTCGATATGGGAAAATCAACATCATACGATGTTAAAATCGTGGTCCCGCCCCATAGCACCCAGTTGGCTGTTGCAATTACAAAACCGGACAATCTGACAAACTGGGTTATTACCCCCAATAGCTCTATTGGTAATTGTGCGGGCAATACCTGTACATTTACACTGCAGGCCTCGTCCACTCGATCTGAACAGACGGTCTTCAGCGTTTCCACAAGTGGCGCTTCGAACGGTACCGCCGTATTTACTTTGAGCGCGGGGGAAGGCTACGCTGTTGGTACTCCCTCTTCAATCACGTTAAAGTACGCCGCCACCGTAAATGTTTCCCGTTATGAGGCAACTTTGGATGAAATTTCTTCATTCTGCAGTAACAATTCCAATGCAGGCTGCCCTGACGATAAGAATAACTGGCCAGACTGTACCCCCGGCGAAGCCTGGGTTGTCGCTAGCGGAGACAACTGCGTAACGACAGAGACTAACTCCAGGTGGGTTTGTGGTTCCGCTGGTGATATTTCCCTAATTTCAGCTGCTGCTGTTCCAGGCTGTATCACCATTATTCCTCAAAGGGTTTTGCAGTCCAGTAGCTTTGATGCGGGAGATGCCCTTGAACTACCTGCAACCATCAAGGCAAAACCCATGAAGTTTAAGTTTGGCTTCACCGGAAGCGATCTCAACGGTAAGCAAATTTTGGCAACGGTGGTCGGGTCTTCTGCAGCAAATCGAGTCAACTCCGTCAGCAAGGTTTGTACCTATGGAAGTGACGTACATTCCTCAAGTGAACTTTGTGAAATTGATGTTTTCAAGGGAGAAAGATTGTCCCTCTCCTTTATTGGCGAAAGACCCAGAAATTTCAACTACTGGAGTTGCGAAGGTGCTAGCTGTCCGTCTACTCCGTCTTCAGGCGTTCCTCTGACAGGTATTGTAATTACCAACGATGGTGATAAAGCCTATGCCCACTTTGATGAGACAGACAACCACTGCTTCTTTGATGAATTCAAGGACGATGGTTGTGAAACCGAATATTGTTTTACTTCTCCCAAGAAGTGGCGACTGATGTCTGATGACTTTGCTACAAAGGTTGAATACCACTATGGTCACGTGTCGGTAAGACCCAATAAGAAAGATAAAGAAGGTATTATTGTCTTGAGCAGAGTTGTGCCTGGCATGAACGGAACCCTTAAGGCTCAGTTCCAGGTCCCACAGATTTCACGCAATGAATCCTCCAAGGTTTTAACGACCATTAAGAATAATGGCTTTATTTTACGTTCCAATGCAAATGCTACAGATTATTTGCTTCTCAGTCTCTACGCAAATAAAGATGGTTACCTAACCGCATCTCTGTGCACAAGCAACGGAAGCGTTTGCAAGGAAAAACGTTATAATTTGAGAGTGTCAACCTCCAGTGTGATAACATTGACGGCCAACGTCAGTACGTCAACAATGGATTTGTTTGCTTCTACAAGCCGTCTTGGAAATAATGTTCCCTATGCAATATCGTTTAGCTTTGTTGATGATGGGTTCTCTAATTACGCCTCGTACGGTTCGAACATTGGTTTCCGCATGACGGATCCCAACTTTGTTCTTTATGATATAGGCTGGAAGAGCGATGATTATGGAGCTCAGTGTTGGGACACATATCCCACCCTCAATTGTTCTTTCAGATCGGCATATCTCGGAGGTGTGGTTCCTCAAAATGAATATGTCACTCCTTGGGTAGGTTTATCCAGCTGGTTTGATGACAAAAATTGTGAAGCCGCATACTTCTATAAGGGTGGCGATGCTTGTGGTGCATCCAACTTCGGTTATACACAATGTACCTCCTCTGGTTACTCCTTCAGTGATGAAGGCCCCCATGGCTACAAGGACAACAGTGATAACGAAATCAAAACAGCAAAGGCTGGCGTATTAAATTGCTATAACCTAACCGATAATGAACGTGCTCTGTTTGATAATGAACGAGCTCACTGTGGCGAATTCTGGGTTGGAAAAATGAACAAGTGCACAGAAAGTGTAGAACTTTTATCCTACCCAAGAACAGTTTACAGTGGAGCATCCGAAAGCTTTAATATAAATAGCGGGTTCCTCAACACTCGTGAAGCTACATTGAACATTGAACTTGAAAATAATGACGGTTCCACAGTCGAAATTTATCTGCTGAGCCAGCAAGATCATAACACAAATCCTTCTTACAGCAGATCTTTTGAAACAACTCAATCTGGAAAAATCGCAATTAACGTTGAAGACCTGTTAGATGCAGAAGGCTTTGATCCTGAAAAAGTGTCTGGTGTAACAGTTTCTGTTTTAGACGGATCAAATGTTACCGTGAAGCAAGTTTACACATCTTGCCCTTATGTTGTAACATTGCCTTCTTGCGAAGCCCGTTTTGACAATGGCTTGTGGCATATTTCCGCATACGCAACGAACTATGTGGATGTATCTTCGTTTGTCATCACAAGTGATTGGACTAGTGTTCAGAATTATACTTGTTCCAATGACGGTATCTGCTATGAAGAAAACAAGTATTCTACAACGCCTTCCGGAAACAGTGCTACTTACAGCTTCAATATTGAAGATAATCCGTATGAACATAGTGGAGAAAAATACCAGTTTACGATTAATATGGCGACCCACGAAGGCAAGACTTTGACTTGCACAACCAACGAGGTGCAAATTTCAAGCATTAAAGCCACTTGTGGCGAATTAGGCGATGAAAACGTTCGTCCTGGCCAAGGTATTCCCAGTTTCAAGTACACCATGGCTGATTGCCCCAACAACAATTGTCCCTATAGGATTACCTTGGACGGTCTTGAAATTGTAACGGGCAACGGCAACATCGGCAACGGAAAGACATCTGTGAGTGCCGCCAACACCACAGCAAGTCCTCTTGCCGCAGGTACGTACAAGTTCAAGTTGGAAAGCAATGATCCCAACCTGCCTTTTGAAGCTTGCTATTCAGAAGAATTTACTGTGGGCAATGGAAGCTCTGGTGGCGACGGAGACGAAACCTATAATGGAACCATCTGTTTGGCCGGTGATTGGCCCGAAGTATCTCAAGGAAAGGGTTTAACGGCTCCTTTGACCGAAGGTACGTATTTCGTTAACCAGGATTGTTATACCGCTTCTGATTGGGGCATGGCTTACTTCTATATTTGTAATGGTACAGTTACTTTGGGTGATATTGAATTGAATTGCGACGGCCAAGAAAAGCAGCCTACAACCACTTTGGACCCTTCTAATCATCTGCTTACAATCGGTAAAAACAGTTCTCTAAGTAAACTGGGCTGTTTTAAGTCTCGTGCAAGCTGTAATTCCGGCTTTACGCCAGGAACTTCCTCCGGCGATGACCCAGAAACGCCTTCTTTCGATGGCGAAAAACTGTCTTGCCATATCGAAAACGAAGCCGGTGAAAATCTGGGTACCAGTGCAGAAATCAATTATGGGGATAAGGTATACCTTGTTTACAACTATATTGGCTCTTGCTTCTATGCAACACTTGCTGGCAACGGAGTAGACAACCCATATGATAATCGCTGCAATAATAATAGGCAAGCAATCGTTCCTTCAATGGGTGGATTGCAGACATATTCGTTTGATGTTTCCCAGGGCTTTATCGGGGACAATGTAGATCCTACGGCTTCTTGCGAAATATCTATCAATGTCAATAAAACAACCATTGAAGATGCTTCTTCGTGCAACGACGAAAATAGTATCGCTCTAGAATATGGAGTTACGAGTAAGGCGATTAGCAATGCTTGTTATTCTTGTAAGGTGTCAAATAATTACTTGGCTCTTGAAAATTTTGGTAATGGAACTAATGCTAGCGTTAGGAAATGTGATGGAACTGTCAGTAATGTTGACGTTCGCCAAAATACCCAAGTTCCAAATAATGGCTATTGGGAATACTATAACACCGGAAACTGTGACGTTTATTTTGTCCTGGATAATCCTGTTGACATACGATGCCAGGGTGAATGGGCTCCAGCGACACCCATTACAAGTGCAGCCGATTGTAATGCAGAAAACAGTACTTCATTAAATCATGGCGGAGATTATACTAGTCTTAACGAAAACGCTTGTTATTCCTGTAATGTATCTAGTGGCTACTTGGCACTTGAAAATGAAGGCGGAACAACTAACGGTAGCATTAAAAATTGTGACGGAACGACAAGTAATGTTGAAGTTCGCCAAAATACCCAAGTTCCAAATAACGGTTATTGGGAATATTACAACACAGGAAGCTGCGATGTTTACTTTGTCTTGGATAATCCTAGGAAAGTCCGATGCCAGGGTGAATGGGCTCCAGCGACACCCATAACAAGTGCAGCCGATTGTAATGCAGAAAATAGTACTTCATTAAATCATGGCGGAGATTATACTAATCTTAACGAAAACGCTTGTTATTCCTGTAATGTATTAAGCGGCTACTTGGCACTTGAAAATGGAGGCGAAACAACTAACGGAAGCATTAAAAATTGTGATGGAACGACAAGTAATGTTGAAATTCGCCAAAATACCCAAGTTCCAAATAACGGTTATTGGGAATATTACAACACAGGAAGCTGCAATGTTTACTTTGTCTTGGACAATCCTAGGAATGTCCGATGCCAGGGTGAATGGGCTCCAACTATTGAACAGGGTGGCGATGATCCCGATGACAACAGCTCTAGTAGTGAAAGTTCTAGCAGCTCTGCCGAATCCTCTAGCTCCAGCAGCGAAGACAGCAGTAGTTCTAGTGACAACGGTGGCTCTGGTGGTGGAGAAACTAGAACATTAACATATGGTTCGTATCAGGAATTTACAGCAGGGCAAACATACATATTGGAGATGGATAGAGGAAGTGTTTTCCGCTGTCGATATTCTACTTCTGAAGCGGTGATTGTTGGTAAGTTAAATGACGTAACAATATCCGCTGCCGTTAATTCAGGTGGTCAAGCAACAATTCAAAACCCAGGTCAAGGTCAAAAGGCTACATTCGTTGTAGATCCTTCTGCACCAAGTGATTTGGAGTGTAGCAACGACTGGTAACTATATCTTTTTTTCAAACTACTCTGTGTTTTGAGTCATTGAAGTGGTATACAAAAAGATGTAATCCTCGCCTAGAAATACGCCTATCCGGATAGAGACCGCACAAGTTGTATCAGCAGGTAAAACAAAAAAAACTTTGAGATGACAAAAAGAGAACCGGAACAACTGTTCCGGTTCTTCTTTTGTAGTTCTGTTTTGAAGGAATGACTATTCCATTTTACCCATGTCGGATTGCCAGAAGGAAAGTGCGTTAGGACTGATTTTATTCATAGCTTCTTTGTCAGAGAAATAATACCAAGTTCCGGCACTATTCATTACAGCATACACTTTTCGGCGTTCGTAAAATTCATAATTTTTTTGATTTGCTCCATAATAAAGGCTTAACGTTGCTGCATACAAATTTCCTGGTTCCGGCTCGTTAGTGAAAATCTGTGAAGAAACTCTAACAAAAGAAATCTGAGTGGAAACAGTTTCACTTAGCATAGGCTTAAAAGTCGCGGCACCAGCCTCATAGCTTCCCACATAACCTTCTATACCGTCAACCTTTTTCGCTTTATTATCCGTTTTTTTATCAATCGCAGTCGTAATAATTGGATTTTCAACGCTTGAATGAGCGTTAATCAACGGAGAAGACGCTAGCACACTTGTAGGAACTTGTTCAAATGGGTCGGCGATCTGTTGCACATCACTGGTATCCCAATTATCAGCGATATCAATTACCTGCGAGCAAGTTTCATCGGTACAATATTTTTCTACGGAACCAGCACTATTGACTTTTACATAAACGTCTCTATTACCATAAAGAAGTATGGAATTGAAGGTCGTTCCAGAAGGCTGCTCACCATAATATAGACTTTGCCTAGCTTTATAAATACCCGCACTTACTTTCTCCTCCTTGCCAGACACTTCATACAACTCAGTAAGAATCAACTCATGCGTATAAACCTTTCCACCTAAAAGACTTGACAAGGTCGTCTTATCCGCAGAAGACACCCCTTTATTAAAAACATAACCTTCTATGCCATATACAGTCATATCAGCTCCTTCGCCATACCCAGATGCTCCAGCCCAGTTAGACATGGAACCAGAACCTGAACCAGACTGTCGCCCACTCATCAAGGCTTTCGACAATGAATACTTACCATCGGAATTCGTTGTCTCCTCAAGAAATAGCCCCTGGGAATACTTATAAGTTTCCTTGGGATTCTCGTTTTCAGCAACAGTAATGTCACCACCAACAACATTCCAATCCCCCGAAATTGCTGCACAGGAACTGTGGTTCACTTCACCCTTGTATTCCAGGCGAAGGTCTCCATCATCATTGGTGCCACTATTTACAATGGTCACGGTCCACTTTTTTCCAAGAGGGCAATCCCCGAGCCCCACTTTATTGGTCGCTTCCCAACCCACCAGACCATCACCAAGATCTGCTATAGCTTTTTTGGAGGTAATATCGCCTTTGCTGTATTCAAAAACACTTGACTTTGGCTTTTCGTAACCAATGCGTTTCCACGTACCAATCTGCTTACGCTCCATAACATAGGCGCTTTGCAGCTTGATGTAGGCGGTTGCCGCCGGAGCAACTTCGGTGGCTTTAGATTTCGAGACGGCTCCCGTTAACTTGGGCACGCCAACGGCAACAAGAATACCCATGATAACAATCGCTACCATGAGTTCAATGAGGGTAAAACCAAATTTGTTCAAATGTTTCATATCCAAACCTATACACCATCGAATGCAGATTCATTCGATTTTTTCACTTCAAATATAGCTAAATTCACGTACTTTCGCAAACTTTATTTTACGTTGGCCTAACCCAATTTTCCTTTTCGTACAAAGCTATTATGAAAAAATTTGATCCTTAATAATTTTCAAATCTTTGGGCAAAACGTTTTTGCTCTGTTTTGGAAATTCCGCATTTTGCGGCGACGTCTTGCCATGTTCTCATACAGTCTTGAACATCATCAATGATTGCGGAGGCCTCCGTGTGGCTAAGCATATATTCTTCACAAGCATTTAGCAAAATATCAAGAGATGATTCGTTCGAATTAGAGGAAATCAGCAAACTTTGAGTTCTGTAATTTGTCGGGTTTAAGTCGTACGCAGGGGATAGTTGCCAACCATCTTTGCTAAGCAAGAAACCATGATTTCTGAAATGGTCATCGTGGTTACCGATGGCGATATTGAACGCAACTCTTCTGTACAGTTCTAGCAGTGTTTTGTTGACATCTACAATGCCCGTATTTCCGACAATGCAATCAACAATGTCTATGTAGCCGTTGTTGGTAAGCGCATCGCAACCGTCATGCAAGTTTGCCAGAGTCATTGCCGAAGCGAAGTGAACTCTCTTGCCTCCATAACGATCAAATCGTTTTGAAAGCAATACGTGATGTTTTATCCCGCTCAATTTAACAAGCCTGGTTTCCGCAACGTCTATTCCGCATTTCTTTGCCATACAATGTGCGAAGTGTTCCCAAATGGCGATGTCGTAATCGTCTGAAAGTGACGGAATTTTGGCGATGCACAGATTTTCGTGTTCATCGATGATGTTTGCCTTTGGACGCGCCCCTCCAAGAGAAGACCCTTGACGAAATAGATTCATAATCCATTCGTCTTTTGGAGATTTGCCGGTCATTTCGCTTTTTTCGTATTCGTGGGCGATGTCTACAAATTCCCTTAAGTTTGCTAAAGGTGGTACAGGACACTCGGATGATGTCCCCACAATGGAATTTTCTTTTTTGAAACGAAGTGCACCCATTCTTGAGTAGTCATCTAGCGAAATCATATAATCAAAGTCATTAAGTACTTTGACCGGCCTTTTTTCTTTCTCTGCAAGAATTCGTTCACGTTTGTCAATGAGTTTTCGCCCCCAACGATTAGGCAACGCATCGGAAAGGAATGCGAAAATACTCTTGCTTTTATGCTGAGGTCCGACAAAATTTTGCAAATCACCGCTTAAAGAAATGTTTCTATGTGCTTGCAACCAATCTTTGCTAAATGTGAATGTATATGCTGCAGCACCGCGAATTTGATCATAAAGTAAATCACCTATTTTAAGAGGATGGTCACCCCAGTCAAACTCGCCTTGAATTTCTAGATTTTCCATATTATCCCTTCTTTGAGCTTCGTTTGCGCTGTTTCAGGTCGAGGTCCTGTAGGTTTCTTCCGATTTCATCTTTTTGTGCAATGTGCAAAATGTCATCATCCAGTTGAAGCGCAAAAAGCACCCTTAGGTAAATGCCCATAGCGACACTCGGGGATCCTTTTTCTACGCGCATCACGGAAAGTTCGGAGCAAGTAGCTCTCGCCGCAATGTCTGCAATGCTTAAATTCCTGCGCAAACGGGCTAATCGGATTTGCTCACCGACGATAATCATATTTTGTGCCACTCTGCGAGGTAGTATGGTTCCTTTTGTTGCTTTAGGCATTTGTTAACCTATCTAAAAATATATCTTAAATTAAAATATACTTTATTTTTTGATATATAAATATTGATGGTTTCTCAAAAAGAATCTATTTCCCACTTCCGGCAAGCATTTCTGCCTTGACCTTGCGAACATAGCTCACGGAAACCTTGCTATACTTGGCGATTTGTTTGACAGTGCAAGTTTCATCACGCAAGGCATTTAGGATAAATCTACGATTTACCTCTTTTCGTGCTTTCTCGCGACCCTCCACGCGGGCGAGGGCCAGGCGTCCCGTCAGTTCGTCAAAATTCAGTGGTCCACAGGCCATTTGCTCCTCCAGGATTTTCTTGTTGCGTTTTATGTTTACAGTAATACCCTTACGGCATTGTCAAGGACGGTGTCGCCAAACTCTGGAAGTTTTGTGGACCTCGCGGCATTTTTATCAGGTACAGCCAGCGGTGTTCATTGCTCTTGAGTTCCGACGCTTTCTTCTTGATCTTTTTCAAATCCATGACAATATACTTTGCTTTCGGGCTGATTGGCAAGGGGCTCTCCCTTCGCGGATTTTGCGACAGCATTTGCTGACTTGGAGGCCGGCAACGTGGTATTCTCCGATGGAACCTGCGGTTTCTTCCTTTTGTTCATGAAAGGTGTGTAGTGCAGCCGGTCACTTGACCGTCCGGGAAGACTCCTTGCAGGACTTCCACTATAAAAACGAAATTTTCGTCCCATTTGCTCGGGAAAAATTTGTGAAAAATTGTTTCCGAAAGCAATTTTTATATACATTCTTGTCATGCAGCCCCAAGCTTTAAGACTTTCCGAGATTACGATTTCGAATCTCCGTTCTATTCAGCGGCAGACTTTCCCGCTGAGTAGTTTTACGGCGTTGATTGGCTATAATAATGCGGGTAAGACCAATATCTTGATGGGAATCCGCTGGCTTTTGGCCCATTTTTCCCTGGATATTTCCTATTTCGATGACCCGAATCGCCCCGTGGAGGTGGAGGGTGTCTTTGATGGCATTTCAGAACAGGTTCTTGCTCGTCTTGGGGAGGAGCAGGCAAAGGAAATCAGCCCGTTCCTGGTAAATGCAGGGCCCAACGTGGGGCAGGTGCGAATCAAGAAGGTGCAGCGTGTTCCGGGGGAAAATCCCGAAACCGTAGATTTTTTTGCCTTTGTGCCCTCCAACAAGCGAAATGGTGCCAACAAGAAGGAATGGGTTCGGGCTAGCGACGGCTTTAGGGCCGCTTTCAGCAGGATGTTCCCGGAGTCCATCGCTATTTGGGACTTTGAAGGGAACCAGGCTTTTGTCAAGCTGCTTCATGAAATTTTCAAGCCGCTGGAACGGCGCTTCGGCGGTGAAATCAATATGCTGCTGGCAAAGTTCAGCGACTTGCTTTCTCCGGATAGTGAAAATCGTGCTGAAGAAATCAGCTGTTTCGATAAGGACGTGAACGAAAAACTGCGTCCGCTGTTCCCTAGCGTGAAGGTGGAGCTGGATATTCCTGTTCCTACCATGGAGACCTTCCTGAAGAAGGCTAACCTGAAGGTCATTGACGAAGATGACGGTTTCGAGCGGGATATTAACCGCATGGGGGCTGGCTCCCAGCGGGCGATTCAAATGGCCTTGATCCGCTACCTGGCGGACATCAAGAAGCACCACAACAATCATTACCTGAGCCGCACCATGCTGCTCATCGATTCGCCGGAATTGTATTTGCATCCCCAGGCGGTAGAGCTGGTGCGAGTAGCGCTGAAAAACTTGTCCAACGAGGGGTACCAGGTGGTGTTCGCTACCCACAGCGCCCAGATGGTGACCAGCGAAGATGTGAGCACCTCCCTTCTGATCCGCAAGAACAAGGAGCGGGGTACCTTTATGCGAAAGCGTATGGAGGATGCGGTCCATCAGGTGGTTCAGGATGCGCCCAGCCAGCTTCAGATGTTGTTTAGCTTGAGCAACAGTAACGAACTTCTTTTCGCGGACTATGTTCTTCTGACGGAGGGCAAGACGGAACTTCGTGTTCTCCCGGCTCTTTTCGAGCGGATTACAGGTCAGAGCTTTGCCTTGATCAAGTGCGCTCTTGTTCGGCAGGGGGGTGTCAGCAACACCCGCAAGTCCATGCAGGTTCTTGGAGCCATGGATATGCCGGTCCGTGCCATTGTGGATTTGGACTATGCGTTTACCACGGCCACGCACGACGGTTTTTTGGACTACAATGACCCGGATATTAAGTACTGCCAGAACCTGTTTAGGGAACTGGCGTTCCAGCATCATTTGCGTCTGGTGAATGGCCTTCCGGTAAGTAAGCACAGCAATACGACCGCGGCCCAGGCCTACGCCATGATGGCTGCCATGCCCGAGGCAGAACGCCCTATTCGCAGCATTCATGCAAAACTTCGCAGCCAGGGCATTTGGGTGTGGACCAAAGGGGCGATTGAGGAACACTTGGGTCTGGAAGCCAAGAGCGAGTCCGCCTGGAGCAAGTTCATCGACCGCTGCAAGGCCCCGAATTTTATCAAGACGGTGCCGGATTATGCCTCCATCGAGGAACTTTGCCGCTGGATTATTGAAGGGAGCCACGGGTAATTTAAGGTCGTTGTCTGTGGGCAACGGCTTTTATTTTTAGCGTTGTCTAAAAACGAGTGGGCGAAGTTATATTTATATTGGTGGTATGAGTGTGGTTCGTAAAAATGAAATTTTTGCTGGTGCGTTAAGCGTCCTGGGTGTTTCTGCACTTCTGGGACTTTGGGGCTGTTCCGATAGCTCCGTGGCTGGCAACAGCGCCGAGACTGGTTCCCCGGAGTTGGCCGGTGTTCTTTACCTGGATGGCGGCAAGCCGGCGGCTATGGCCCGGGTCCAGTGCGTTCCCTCTCATTTTGATGTTTTAAACGACACTTTGCCCAGCAATTACCGGTCCGAGACCAATGATTCCGGAGCCTATGTGCTGGAAGGTCTTACTGCGGGCAAGTATTCTCTTGAAGCTTTTGATCCCAAGTCGGGCAAGATGCTTCTTGTACAGAATATTGAAGTCTCCGACAGTGGTCGCGTTGCCGTAAGTGATACGTTGCAGTCTTCTGGCTATGTGCTGCTGGACTTGGATGATGAGGCCCTGGATGGTTCCGTCGGTTCTGCCTTGGTAGCGGGAACGACTATTATGCGTCCTGTCAAGGTGGATGGCGGTATCATCGTAGTGGATTCCCTGCCGGCGGATACCTTGGACTTGACACTCTTCTTGAACGATGGCAAGAATGTCATAGATTTTGATAACGTGGATGTTCCTGCGGCGGATACGGTCAAGGTTCGCCTGAACCATGATTCCGTTGAAGTTCCCGTGGATACTATCATCCGTCGCTACGTAGCTTCGCTGGCCTGGCCCATCGAAATTGATTCGACGTTTGGAACTTATTCCAGTGATATTCCTTTGGCATTGCGCCTAGATAGTTCCAACTGCAACTTTAAGGATTTTGAAGGTCTTGAAGGTCGTTGGGAGGCCTTTAGGCTGGCTGCCGATGGTTCCCGTAGCAAGTCTTTGCCCATCTCCCAGAGCTATTTTGATTTGGATGCAGAAAAGGCCTTGTTCTGGGTTCGCGTGGATTCTTTGAATGTAGAGGATTCCCTGGAATTGGTTTTCAATACTAGCAAGGAAAATCTCTATGCAAGCGATGTGTTTCCTACAAGTCGGGCTTATGCAGCAGTTTACCATTTTGATGATGGGGTTAAAACTGTTTATGATGTCGCAGAAAAGCAGGGGTACGATGGTTCCGGAAATGGTCTGAAGCAAACGGATGGGGTTCTGGGATCTGCAGCATTATTTGATGGTAAGGGCTATATGGTGGTGGAAGGTTCTGCCGCTAGCGATTCCTCGAAGAAGACTGACCTAAATTTTGCCTATTCCCGCAATACTAATTTCTCTATGTGGGTAAAGTTGGCGGACATAAAGACTTCCCAGACCATTCTTGCAAAGGGGGAATCTCAGTATAACCTGCACTTCTCTCCGGACTCTGGATTTGTAGGTGAAATCTTCCACGTGGCGGAACCTTACAAGGATTCCACCAGCGATACCTCTAGCTACAGAATTGTAGTTGCTTCGGGAAAGGATGTTGTGGAAGCGGGTCAGTGGACTTTTGTTTCTCTCAATGGAACCGGCGACTTTAGCATGTTTGTTAACGGAGAAAAGTTGGCGGCCAAGTCGGAAAAGGTCGCCTGGACGGGTTCTCGCAGCGAAGACAAGGACCTTGAAGTTGGTCGTATGAATGGTGCCGAGGAACCTTACGGATATTTCAATGGCGCTATGGATGAATTGACTATTTCGGGATCCTTGAGAACGGAATCCTGGATTTTGGCCACCTACTTGAACCAGCGTCCCGATGACGTTTGGCCCAAAGTTGTGGCGCGCTAGGGACCGGATTTTGCGGTGAGAACTCGCTTTCTTTGAAAATAGGTTACTAAACGTCTTGAATTGAGCGGTTTAGTAACCTGTTTTGCATACAAATTAATTAGAAAATGTGGGTTTGATTTAAATTGAGGTTACTAAATGGATGGTTGATATGACTTTAGTAACCTTTTCTGCGAATAAAAAAGAATCGAAATCAAAAATTTTTGAATATAAATTAACAAATGGGTTACTAAAGTGTACTTAAAATGCTCTTTAGTAACCTGTTTGGACAAATTTAGACCTTGAAGGCTTTGCTCAGGTTCTGTATGACATCACTGGGGAGCATGCTGAAAGCTCCCATTTCTTCGCGGGTGATGCGGCCTGCTTTCTGGTGAAGAAGTGCTCCAAGAACCGCGGCCTCGTCCGTAGGTAATCCTTGGGCGAGAAGCGCTACGATGATTCCTGTAAGTACGTCCCCGGAACCGCCCTTGGCAAGTCCTGAATTGCGGGCGGGTATCACAAATACACGGCCATCCGGTGTGGCGATGTACGTGGGGGAACCTTTCAGAAGGATGGTGATCTTGAACTGGTCTGCCACCTGCTTCAGGTATTCGGGATAGTAGCTTTCGCTAGAAGGTAACGGCCCGAAGTTGCGTTCCCATTCACGCTTATGTGGGGTGATGATTACGTCCTGAGGTGCTCCTTCCATACAGAAAAATGAGGAGCCGCAGGCGTTGATGGCATCTGCGTCAATGACGGTGGGAAGCGTTACTCCGGAAAGGAAAATGCGAATGGCGTCTTGTGTTTCCGAGTCTGTTCCGAGACCTGGCCCAATTGCGATTGCCCTCTGGTGGCGTGCCGCGTCCTGTAACTGCATGATGTGGGTCATGGACAGCGTTTCGTCGCTACTCGAACCAAGGCCGCAAAAGACGGGTTCGGAAAGCTTGGTTTGCAGTACAGGAAGAATTGCCTTGGGGGTTGCGAGAGTGACAAGTCCTGTTCCGCTTCGCAATGCGGCCTCGGTACAGAGGGCGGCGGCTCCCGTCATGTTGCCGGAACCTGCGATAATCATAGCGCAGCCTTGGCTGCGTTTTTCTCCGGATTCGTCCCGCGTAGGCAAAAGGCCGGGAATCAGATTTTCTTCTGCAAGGTAAACCCGCTGGTCATACCTGCGGACGAGTTCGTCGGGATAGTGGAGGGGTGCCACGTTTATTCGCCCGAAAACTTCTGAGCCTTCGTGAGTGTATGCGTCCAGACGGGGGAGGCCGAACAACATTGTTTCTTCCGCACGGATGCAGGATTCGCCCCTGCGGTGATTTGCGGAATCGTAACCGGTGGGAGCGTCTGCTGCAAGGACAGGAATATTCCAGTGGTTGATGATCTCTACCGCCATGGCGAATGCCGGACGAAGTTCTCCGGAAGCTCCGTTGCCCAGCATGCAATCCACCACAAGTTTGAAGTTCGGATTGGCGGGGAGTCCGTTAACTGCACTTACGAGAGAACCTCCGTTTTGCAGCAAATCTTCGTATGCCATTCGGGCTTCGTTCTTAAAGGAATCTTCCTTGGCTAAGGAATACACGACGCAGTGGATTCCTTCTTCCAGAAGTCTTTTGGCAAGGACTAGTCCATCGCCGCCGTTGTTCCCGCCACCAACAAAAACGGCGATTGTCACACCGTAGGTGGAATCGCCTAGAAATTCTATGACCCTCTGGAAGAGGGCCTCGCCAGCTTCCTTCATCAGGCGGTAGCCGGCTTCGATAGGGGAGATGTATGCTTGGCTTAAATCCTGTATACCAAAGTTTTCGTTGTGGGCGTTAAAAGCCTTGGTTTCGTTGTCCAGTGCTCGCATCCCTTCGGTAGAAAGGATCGGCTTGCACAGGGCTAAAGGATTTTTGCCAATGATTTTCATTAGAGGAACCAGTAACCGATGCCCACCTTGATCTTCATCATCTTGGCTCCGGCCATATTGATGGAAGAAACGTTCTTTTCGCCAGCGGCTTCGGGGTAATCAAAGAGGTACTTTACGTCGGGGAAAAGTTCTGTGAGACCCATATAGAAACGGACATCGGCAAACAAGCCTTGGACAATGTTGATGCCTGCTCCGGCTGCCAGGCCAAAGTCCATAGAGTTCTGGCTGATTTCTTCCTTGAAGGCGATTTCATTTTGAGTGGAAATGTTTGACTCGTCACCGATGTTAAAATTCAGCTGAGGGCCGAAGGATATGTAGAACATTTCTCCGATGGAGCCGCGGAGCATTAAGGGCAGTTCAATATCCATGCGGCTGTAGGTGCGTTCAGCACCCATGTACTTGTGCTTGGTCTCCATCGTTGCAAAGTTCAATTCAGGAACGAAGGCGAAGCCATCCACCAGCTGGACGCGGATTGAAACGCCAATGTCAAAACCGATGCCGGAGGGGGAGCCGTCAACTTCGTCTTCTTGATCATCAAAACCATACATGGAGCCGTATTCAAAGGCGACTCTTGCACCGAAGCCGAAGCGGGAAGGCTTCTTGGCGTTCACCGTAGAGGCGTAATCTTCGGAAGCGTAGTTATCCTCCGGTGCTGCCGGGGTTACGTTCTGGGCATTTGCCTGGTCGTTGGTGGCGCTTTCTGCCTGTGCAGTTTCCTGAGGAACTTCTTGAACAGCTTCTTGTGTATCGGCTTCCTGAACGTCCTCTTGTACAGTTTCTTGAACATCTTCCTGGGCGGAATCGAAATCTTCATCTTGGGCCAATGCGAGGCTTGTTGCAAAAGAGAGGGCGAAGAGCGTTGTAAAAAGGTTCCTCATGGGATCTCCTAAAATTTTTTGACTGTTAATCCGTCGTTGTAAGCGAAATGTAGCAAAGGATGAGGCGTATGGCTATAAAAAAGTCTATTTGAATGGACTCTCGGGAGGTGCAATCAAGAAAAATTAATTTAAGCTAAGAAATTTATCTAAATCTAACTTTTTCTCTTGACAAGTTAGTCTGGGCTTATTAAATTTAGCCTTGTCTAAAACAATTAGCTATGTCTAATAAAAAGGAATTTATGGAAAACGAAAACGTAAAGCTTAGCCAGAGCCTGGAAGACTACCTAGAAATGGTGCACATGTTGCGTCTGGCTCACGGCATTGCCCGTGTGAAGGATATTGCCGCATCCCTGCAGGTTAAGATGCCCTCTGTGGCAAAGGCCATTCTGGAATTGAAAAAGTTGGGGCTGGTCACCCAGGAACCTTACAGCGGTGTGGAACTCACCGAAGAAGGAGAACGTGTGGCCGCTACCATCCTGAACCGCCACATTCTTCTGAAAAGTTTCCTCATTCGTCTGGGTGTTTCTGAAGCCATTGCCGATAAGGATGCCTGCTGTATGGAGCACATTCTTTCCGCAGAGACTTTATCGAAAATTGAAGACTTTATGATGCCCAACGCCGTAGAAGCCATTGCCGCCAAGAAGCTTACGAAGGGGGCTAAGAAATGAGTTGCAGTTGTGGATGTGGCGGTTCCGGCAAAACCAAGAAGTGGAATGCCGAACCGAAATTTTCTGAACTGAAGAAGGGCGATAAGGTGGAAATCGTTGGCTACAACGATGGCGATGCCCGCTACAAGTCCAAGTTGCTCTCCATGGGCCTTGTCCGTGGCGTCACTCTGGAAGTGATGCAGATTGCTCCCTTGGGCGATCCTATTGAAGTCAGCGTTCTTTCGTACCGCTTGTCCCTTCGTCGCGAAGAAGGCAATGTGTTGAATTTGAGGAGGGTGTAATGGCCCCGAAACCGTTTACAATAGCTATTGCAGGTAACCCCAACTGCGGTAAAACTGCACTTTTTAACGCCCTTACGGGTTCCCGCCAGAGTGTGGGTAACTGGCCTGGCGTCACCGTCGAAAAGAAGGAAGGCTTCTTTGAATTGGGCGCTCGCCACATCCGTGTGGTGGTCCTTCCGGGTACTTACGCCATCTTCGCAAACTCCGAAGACGAACGTGCCGCCGTCGATTTCTTGTTAACCCGCGAAGCCGACTTGATTGTGAACATCATGGACGCCACCAATGTGGAACGTAACATGTTCCTGACTTCACAGCTGGTGGATATGCAGCAGCCCATGGTCATTGCCGTGAACATGATGGACATTGCCGAA
Organism: Fibrobacter sp.; assembly: GCA_045600425.1. Lineage (GTDB taxonomy): Bacteria > Fibrobacterota > Fibrobacteria > Fibrobacterales > Fibrobacteraceae > Fibrobacter. Next base: position 11,773 of record JAZRXW010000006.1, on the reverse strand, counting down.
AAGCGTGGCCTCCATATTGATCTTGAAGCTCTTTCAAAGCGTTTCGGGGTGCCCGCAATCCCTCTTTCTGCAGTGAGCGAAAAGAGCATTACCAATTTCATTAGCCAGATGGCCCATGTTATCTCTAGCCCAATTGCCATTCCGGCTAAGCTCACGTACGGTGACAAGGTTGAATCCGTTGTGAAGGAATTGGAATCTCAGGTCGCTCCTGTGGCAAAGATTCTGGATGCGGACCCTCGTTGGGTTTCCCTCATGTACCTGGGCAACAGCAACAGTTATGCGGACAAGTTTGCTGCTGCCGGAGTCAAGTTGAATCGCGAGGAAATTACTGCAAAGCTGGGTGAGGAATCTGAATTCGTCATGGCCGATGCCCGCTACAGCATGGCCCACGAAATTGCCAAGGACGTCATCGTTGGGGATCGCTCCAAGAAGACTCATTCCGATAAGTTGGATTCCATTCTTCTGAATCGTTGGCTGGCGTTGCCCATCTTTATGGTGGTGATGTATCTGGTGTTCTGGATTGCAGTGACTATCGGTAGTGCTTTCATCGATTTCTTCGATGTGCTCTTCGGTGCTGTTTTCGTAGATGGCCTTGGTTACCTGCTCTCCGACGTTATTGGTGCTCCTGCCTGGATTACCGCTATTCTCGCTGACGGAGTTGGTGCAGGTATCCAAACGGTGTCTACCTTCATTCCGGTCATCTTCTTCATGTTCCTGTGCCTGACTTTTTTGGAAGACTCTGGCTACATGGCTCGCGCCGCCTTTGTGGCAGACCGCTTTATGCGATTCCTGGGATTGCCTGGTCGAGCATTTGTCCCCATGATGGTGGGTTTTGGTTGCGGCGTTCCGGGTATTATGGGCTCCCGCGTTCTTGAAAGCAAGCGTGAACGATTCCTTACCATTTTCCTGGTGCCTTTCATGAGCTGTGGCGCTCGCCTTCCGGTGTATGCCCTGTTCGCTGCCGCCTTCTTCGGTAAGCAGGCTGGTACCATCGTGTTCGCGCTCTACCTGGTTGGTATTCTTTTCGCTATCGTTTATGGTCTGTTCCTGAAGAAGTCTCTCTTTATGGGGCAATCCAGTAACTTTGTGATGGAATTGCCTAATTATCATTTTCCGAAGATCAAGTCTTTGCTGATCCACTCCTGGCTGAAGTTGAAGGACTATGTGCTTCGCGCTGGTAAGGTGATTACCATTGCTGTGGCTGTTCTTGGATTCCTCAATGCATTCGGTTATGTGGATGGCAAGTTTACCGCCGGTAATGCAGACTCTGAAAACAGCTTGCTCTCCTCTGTGGGCAAGACCATTACTCCGGTGTTCGAACCCTTTGGTGTCGAAGAAGACAACTGGCCTGCATCCGTTTCCCTCTTTACCGGATTGCTGGCTAAGGAAGCTGTCATCGGCACTATGAACTCTCTGTACTCCATGGCTCCGAAGAGTGAAGCGGTGGAAGGCCCTCAGGCTGAACCCGCCACGGCACCAGAAGGAGAAACTGTGGCTGTTACCGACAGCACTGCTGCTTCTGCTGACTCCAACGTCATTCTGAACGAAGGCGCAGCCGAAGTCGATATAGAATTGTCGGAATCTTCGATTCCAAAACAATTATTATCCTCCCCTGAGGAAGAATCTAGCAATGAATCCGCTGCGATTGCAGAAGCTCCCGCCGAAGAAGAAAAGCCTCTCATCGCCGGTGTAGATGAATGCCCTGCAGAAGAAGAGGAAGATGGTGCGCCTGATCTCAAGGCTGCATTCATTGAAGCAGTTTCTTCTATCCCTGCAAACCTCAGCGAAGTCTTTGGGTCTCTTACGGACATCCTGGGAACCTCTGGCGAACTTGAAGCCCAAAGCGCTGCAGAACTGAAGAAGGAAACCTTGGATAGGATTCAGGAAGCTAAGGTCCTGACCTGCGAAGAATACGCCGCCATCGAAACCTTCGGCGAAGAAGAAGGTGACGAAAAGGCCCGCGAAGTAATCTTTGCAAAGCTTGCTGCTGCCGGCATTGAACTTGATGAAGATGCTATGGGTGCTCTTGAAGAAGGCGACCTTAGCGAAACTGCCGACATCTACGCTAACCTTCGCTCCTACTTCCATAACGGTGGTCACGATGGATTCAACTGGCAGGTATTTGCCTTCCTGGTGTTCATCCTGCTGTATGTGCCTTGCTTGGCTGCCATGGGCGTTGTGGTTCGCGAAATTGGCTTGGGTCTCGGCGTGCTGATGGCAACCGTTCAGACGATCCTTGCTTGGGCCATTGCAGTACTTCTCTACCAGATTCCTGTAGGTGGTCAGACCCATTGGATTGTGACTGCAGTCATAGTGCTGATCGGTACTGGTATCTTCCTGAAGCTCTTCGGCATCAAGGCAAATAAGCAGAAGAGATTCGAAGACTAGTCCCGCGTGTCATCCCGAGCGAAGCGAAAGCGCAGTCGAGGGATCTAGCAGTTTTTAGTCAAAAACGTAAATCGGGGCCGTTGGAACGTGTCTCCTCCAACGGCCCTAATTTACAAAGTTTAAGTTAGATAAAGCTAATAAAGTTAAATAAAGCTAAAATCAAAAAAGGAAAGAAGAAAACATGAAAAAGCAATATGTGTTCGGTTTGTTGATGGTGTCCCTTTTGTCTGCTCCGGCCTTGGCTGAGGAAGCCTCTGGCGCAACTGCAGGTGCCTCAGAATCCAAGGACCCGGAACTCGCCATTTCTGGCGAAGTGGAGTTTGACGCTTACACAGGCGACCTCATCAATGACGACGAAGTTACCCATAGCTACGCCTCCACCTTCGACTTGAATTTTGCAGTAAAGTTCAATGATCAATGGTCTGCAGAAGTCCAGCTGGAAGCCGATGGCGAAACAACAGACCCTGCGGCGATCTATAACGGAGCTTTCGTTCAGTATACCAAGAGCGAAAACTTCGTGATTAAGGCTGGTGACCTGACTTTCTCCGAAGGCGCATTCCAGAACTATTATGGCTATGATGATCCTGCGGATAATGCTGCAGGTATGGCCGAACACGACATCCGAGGAGTTGAAATTGATTTTAATGGCTTTGTTTTTGGCCTTGGCTTTGGTCGCGGCGACAACGACAATCAAGTATGCGTTGAAGAAGATGGTGAAGAATCGTGTGTAGGCGTTGCCTATAATGCTCACGTTGCCTACGAATTGGGACTGGGTGACCATTCCATCCGACCCTACGTGGATTACAAATCCTATCAGGAACCTAAGCATAATGAACTTCATGCAGGCTTGGATGCAAATCTAAAGTTTGGTGGTTTTGGTTTCCATGCGGTTTATGGTCTTCATGCCGATGCTCTCGGAGAAGATGAACCGGGCGCAACACATGCCTTCCTGGTGGAACCCTCTTTTGAAGTAGGTGGATTTAATATCAAGGCGACCGCATTCTATGCAATTATGGATGATGATGCTCCCATTGATCATGGTGATGAAATTCCCGAGTATATGTTTGCCTATGTGGAGCCCAGCATGAATCTCTTTGGATCGCTGACTCTTGGCATTCCGTTGGAATATCATACTAATACTTTGGACAGCGATGATGAATTGGAATCTTTTGCCGCTGGTGCCCGCTTGTACTTCGCTCCGGTGGAAGGTCTGGAAATTACCGGCTTTGCCATGGTCAATGTGCCGCTGGGTGACGAATACGGCGATAATGATGACGTGGGCCTGAACCTTGGACTGGAAACCGTTTTCGCCTTCTAAAAATATGCCATAAAACCTTCGCCAGCTTACAGTACGTTACCTCATAAAGCTGGATGGGTTTCCCGCCCCGGTGAGTGCCGCGGGCGGGATATATTTGGCAAAAAACAAAAGTTAGATTAAACTAATATGGCTAGAATGTATGATTCGTGTCTCGTCCGTCAATGCGCACCGACACTTGCTGGCGTGAAAGTTGGAAGTCTTTTCTGCCTTGAATTTGCAGAAGGGATTTTGTTGTGCGACGTTTTAGCCCGTTGGAATCGGACCTTGAATCCCAAGGGCGTTTTTGCCCAGGTCGTGGCGGAAAAGAACGGACGCTGTTTCATCTATGTGTATAGGAATTGCGAACTGGAACGGCTTGGAAAAATCTGCGAAGTTCAGTCCTTCTTGAAAGGATTTGGCTATGCAAAATTTGACGCAGAATCTTTAATCCAGTATTTCAAAGTTCGAATGGCGAAGTCGATTTGTTTCCCCCACGAAGTTGGAGTTTTCTTGGGATATCCCCTGGATGATGTTCGTGATTTTATCGTGTACGGCGGTAAAAATTATAAGCGGATTGGCTGCTGGAAAGTCTACAATGATGTTCCCAATTCCATGCACATTTTTGAAGTCTATAAGAAATGTCACAAAATTTTGACGGACATGTTTGAACATGGCATAGCTTTGGATCGTCTAACAGTTGCTAGTTAACTAAAAAAAAGGAAAATAAAATGAGTAAGATTGCAATTGTATATTGGACCGGAACTGGAAATACAGAATTGATGGCTAACGCCATTGCCGATGGCGCTCGCGCTATAGGCGGCGATGTTTCTGTGTTTCTCACTTCTGATTTCACTGCCGGTGATGCCGCAGAATTTGACAAGTTTGCCCTTGGCTGCCCCGCCATGGGTGCCGAGGAACTGGAAGATAGTGAATTCCTGCCGCTTTATGTGAAGCTGAAACCGGTTCTGTCGGGTAAAAAGTGTGTGCTGTTCGGCTCCTACGGTTGGGGTGGCGGTGAATACATGAACGGCTGGAAGCAGGATGCCGTTGATGCAGGCCTCGTTTTGGTGGATGATCCCCTGGCTATTGAAAATGCGCCCGATGATGATGGAAGATCCAAGTGCCAGGAATTGGGCAAGGTTTTGGCATTGGCGTAAATGTCAATAAGCAAAAGAGATTCGAAGACTAAAAAAATCCCGGTTTCAATGGACTTGAAACCGGGTCGTTTTATTGGAGCAGCGTCATTCGGCTGATCGTTATGTTTGTTGCTTCTACGCCGTTTTTTGGGGCACTGAGTTCTAACACATGTTTCTCTAGGGAGTCAAAATTAGTGAACTGTTCTTTTAATTCATCCCATAGCACAAATACAACCCTTTGATTTCCCTTACCAACTTCGCGTTCTGCATAATTGTTTGTTTTTTTGTTGCCTTCTACGTACTGGTTAAGTGACAGCATGAAATAGTTGTTTGAAGAATATTCCATGCAGAAGCCACGGGCATTTGCTAGTTCAAACTGAAGAGCATCTTCATTATTGGGAGTTACGGAATTGCCTCCCGACAATGTAATTTCGTATTTGTCGTTGGATGGAATTATTATGCCCTCTTTTTGTCCTGTGGATGACCAGTTGGTGAATGCATTGAAGATGCTGCCCTTTGGGAAAATTTCCGAGCCGTCGCATTCGAAATGAACATTGGAATTCAATGTTGTGATTTTAGAAATGGTTATAGTGCTATTGCTTGAATGGCTGGTAAAATTGATTGATTCTACCTTTTCTATTGAAAATCCGTCTGACACGCCATTGTCTTTTTGTTTCTCCATCAAACCTTCATATTCATTCCATGACCACCTGAATGAACTTTTTTCGCCATTTGTATTAGGCATCTCTTTGTAAATTAAGGAGGCTTTTTTTCCAATCAAAGGACTAACTATTTCTGTGGTTATACTCCCTTCACTCAAGTATTCTACGCAGAAACCATCCCAAGATTGAATATCAATGGATTTATCTATTGCCGCCAAAGGCATAATTAAAGAGCCGTTTTGAGAAAGATTTGATGTTATACCATTAGAACTAGCCTCTTTTTCGGAATAGTGATCTACTACGAATCCATATCCAAAAACATTATAATTTGGAGCTTCAGAAGCATCGTAAATTATTGAACCTGTACAAGAAGTTGTATCGAGGGTGGGGCTATTGACGCTCGTGTCTACTTTTGCGATGGTTGTAATTCTTGAGATGGTTACTTTTTGGGTAGTGCTTATCCCGAATGAAAAAAGATCGAACTTATTGAAGGATACTCTACCTCTACCTCCACTTTTGATGGAAATCTTTCTGGATGTTGTGTCTGCCCAACTGATTTCCTTGAAGTGATCGTTTGCAGGTAGATTGATTTGCTCCATGTTTTTTAGCAAATCGGCAAGGTAAAGTGTTATATCTTCGTTAGACGAGTATTCTACACAAAGACCTTCCCATGAAGAAACGTCGTGAAGATCGTTTTCGCTCAAAGCGAAGATTGCATAATCTTGCACAGTATTGCTTGAAAGTTCAATGCCTTGTCCATTTTCCGGTAACTTCGTGGTAGTTGCATTTTGTAAGAACTGTAAATTGAGCCCAAGTTTTCCCGGGTTCTTGTAATCATAAATTACGGTGCCGGTACAATGAGCTTCCTCGCCATTAGTAGCGGAACTGGAACTACCCTTGCTGTCGGAAGAATCAATGTCGTTGCTGTCGCTGCTACTGTGGTCTTCATCGTTATCGCTGGAAATTTCAGCGAAGGCGTTGCCGTCGTCATACTTGTCCTGGAAGTCTGCCAGGTAGTCGGTACAGGCTGTGATTGCGAAGAGCGTTGTTGCTACTGCTAGATCCTTCGCTATGCTCAGGATGACACGGGTGGGGTTGCTCAGGATGACTCGGGTAGGGGTACTCATGACACGGGTAGGGTTGCTCAGAATGACGCGAGGGAGGTTTCTCAATTTCATATCATCCTCTCCTTAGAAAAGTAGTGTTACGCCCAGGCCTACGAGACCCGCAGCGGCAATTCCAAATCCAACGGCACGCAGCGTCTGAGCGTTTTCGATCTTGTCACAACGATCGTCGTACTCGTCACGAGTAAGTGTTTCTTTTTTGCTTTCTTTCTTGGCTTTGCTGTTAAAAACCGCTGCCATTACGCCTCCGCCAATCATAACTGCGCTTGCAATAACGGGCGGAATCCAGGATTTCTTGGTTCCTGCATTTTGGGCCGAAGCGTCCTTGGCGGCTTCACTTGCGGCTGCTTCCTTGGAAGTCTCTTGCACGGCGGAATCCGCCACAGATGTGATGAGTGCAGTCGTGTCTATAGAAGCCAATTTCCTTACGATGGGGGCGGGCTTTGTGGAATCACCCATTACCACATCCGAGGAAATTTCTCCCTTTACCTTGGCTCGATTGATGTCCTTCTTGTTTCCCCAGATCCATCGTCCCATCAGGTCTTTTTCCTGATAGGCGGCAGTAAATTCTACACGACCTCTAAAGTTCTGCATTTTGCCGTCGATACCGAGGGGTATATTGACTTTCTTATCGAGAAGGTTCACGATGATGTGGGAATAGTTTCTTCCCATGGGGAGCGATTCTACATTGAACAGCTGTGCTCCGTTCAAGAAATAGGAACCTGCTACAGGCTTGTTCAAATCTAGATAGAAGTCAAGGTATTCTGGTTCAAGAACAATTTTGATGTTGGCGTTGTTCTTCTCCAGGGAATCGTTAATGACACCAATGCGGTCTACAAAAAGCGGGGCGAATTCGTCGTGTGCCTTGCGCAGGACCACGTCACTGCATTTTTCCACCCAACGTTCCATTAAGCTTTTTTGCTTGTCCATTCGCATGGAATCAAAGTAAAGGGTGAAATCGTATGTAGCGTCAAAAGCTCCTGCCAAATCCAGAGGCTCCAGGTCGACGTTACCGTTTAGCTTCAAAAGTTTGTCCTTCGATACCAGAATGCCACCAAGAGTATTTGCACAAACTTGAATCTGTTCTGTTCGTTCTGCTAGGGAACTTCCCATCTTCACAGAGTTTAGACGAAGTTCACCCGTCAGTTCCATATACTGAATTTCGAATTCCGGTAACTCTACGGAGTAGAAATGTCCGCATTCCTCGTCCAAAACGTCGTTGAGCGAAATGGTGGCGCACCGGTCATTCATTCTGGCGATTCGGTTTGCACGATTCAGCATTTCCTCAATTTGCGGGTTGCCTTCGCCTAAGTCGGTTTTGAGAACTTCCAAATTCTTCTGGAAGTTTTCCAATTCGGATGGATCTTTCACGAAGATGGAAATGGTAGGGTTGGCTTGTGCGGCGATGGCCATTGTGCCGACGATTTTAACAACTCTAAAAATGTTCATATCTTTAAAATTTAACAAAGAATGATTTTTTATTTGCCCAATATTTATAAATCGATGTAAGAATGTAATAAAATAAAAAGAACGTGCGATGTGAAAAACCGCACGTTGTGATGTTTTGTACAGAACAACGTAAATGAACTTTTACTTGTTGGTTAGCGATGCCAACGATGAAAAACGTTCAAAATCTTCGGGAGTGGTCAGCTTGTCGTTGGCGGCGGCGCCCTTCACGATGTAGACTGTTTCTCCAAAAAATTCCAGAATGCTAGCTTCATCTGTGGGCACAAAGTCTAGCGGCTCCGCGGCAATTCTAGCATAAAGTTTTTTAAGCAGGTCTATTCGGGCTGCTTGCGGGGTTTGTGCCATCCATACGGTGTTGCGGTCGATGGTCTTTTCTACGCGTCCGTCGGCTACAATCTTGATAGTATCTACCGCAGGCTTAGCCACAAGGCACGCGCCCTTGGTCTCGAGAGTGCGGCAGACGTCCAGAATAATTTCCCTGCTGATGAAGGGGCGGGCTACATCGTGCACGAGAACGTATTCTGCAGAACTTGTCAGGGCGTTGACTCCGTTCTCTACGGATTGCCAGCGTTCAGCACCGCCTACAACAATTTTTAGTTTTGCACGCATTGCGGGAGAGAGGTCCTGCACAGTCCCGTTCGTGGAGTTGGTTTCGCCATTGACGGCGTCGCAGCGTTCGGCTTTGTCAGCAAAAAGCTCGTTTTCAAAATGGCTTTTCCAGTCGGCGGGTACCGCCATGACCACTTCGGCAATTTCGTCCATGGATAAGAATGTTTCCAGACAGTAGCGGTAAACCGGCTTGCCACCTAAATTCATGAGCTGCTTGGGGATGTTTCCGCCCATACGCTTGCCCAGGCCGCCTGCCGGGAGAACTACTGCAAACTTCTTGTCCATAAAGAGCCTCTAAGATTCGCTTTTTTTCGCATGTTAATACACATTTCGCTTATAAATTTGATTGGAATGTCTCTTTTATAAGTGAAAATTTACTTTGTTCGCAACAAATCTTGCCGCTTGGAGTGCTGGACCACTTATAAAAACACCCTGCGATGGTGGTTTATAAGCGTTCGCACCTCGGTCTCAGCGGGTCGGCTGACATTTTTCCTATCAGGACACTTATAAATTTGGCTTGAAGCTTCAATTTATAAGTGAAATCGCTTTTTGCCAGCCCTTTAATGCAGAATTGTCCTATTCGCCCACCTGACCTGCGTGGAGGCGGTTCAGGAAGCTCTTGGTTTCGAGGGCAACAATGCCGCTCAAGAGAATGAGGGCCACCAGGTTGGGGAATGCCATGAGGCCGTTGAAAATGTCTGCGCAGGTCCACACGGCGCTTACGGTGAGGTAGGGGCCGATGAAGATTGCAGCAACGTAAACCCAGCGGTAGGCGAGAATGGCGCCCTTCTTCTTGCCGCCAATCAGGTACTGCAGGCACTTTTCAGAATAGTAAGCCCAGCCCAGAATGGTGGTGAATGCGAAGAACACCAGGGCGATTGCCAGGAAGTAGGGAGCGATGGTTGCGCCACCGGGGAAGAATGCGAGACCGCGAGAGAATGCTTCCATGGTGATGTTCACGCCTTCGAGGCCAAGCTTCGGATCCCAAGCGCCAGAAACCACGATGGCAAGGCCGGTCATGGTACAAATGATGATGGTGTCGAAGAAGGTTCCGGTCATGCACACAAGGCCCTGACGGACCGGTTCGTTGGTCTTTGCGGCAGCGGCTGCGATAGGTGCAGAACCGAGGCCTGCTTCGTTACTGAAGATACCGCGGGCGATACCCTTCTGCATGGCGATAAAGATGGTGCCTACCACACCGCCGGTCACAGCGCTGGGGTTGAATGCTGCACGGACGATAGTCTGGACTGCTTCGGGGATTGCAGCGAAGTTCATCATGAGAAGCAGCATGCAGGCGAGAATGTAGAGAATTGCCATGACAGGCACGATGTAGGTGGAAACCTTGGCGATACGCTTCAGGCCGCCGATGATCACGAAGGCGGAGAATGCGGTGACCAGCACGCCTGCGATGGCGGTGGTGACGCTCACGGAGTTGCCGCCGATGTTCACGAATTCAGCGGCGTTGGGAGTGAGGCGGGCCATAGCGCTGGTAATGCCGTTCACCTGGGTGATGGTGCCGATGCCCATGACGCCGGCGCAGACGCCGAAAATAGCGAAGAGCACTGCGAGCCACTTCATGTTCCAGCCGAAACGTTCCTTAATGCCGGTTTCGATATAGAAGAAGGGGCCGCCAAGAACCTTGCCGTCGGAGTCCATCTTGCGGTACTTCACGGCCAGAACGCCTTCGGCGTACTTGGTGGCCATGCCGAAGAAGGCTGCAAATTCCATCCAGAAAAGGGCGCCGGGGCCGCCGGTTCCGATGGCGGTTGCAACACCCACGATGTTTCCTGTTCCGATGGTAGCGGCAAGGGCCGTGCAAAGAGCTCCAAAGCTAGAGACTTCGCCCTGGCCGCCCTTTTCGTTGTGGAGCATGTAACGCAGGGCGTTGGGGAGGTTCACCACCTGGAGGCAGCCCAGGCGGACTGTGAGAAGAAGGCCTACAAAAAGAATGACGACAATGAGGGGAACACCCCAAACATAGCCATCGATGGTATCAAGAAAAGCGGTTAAAGCTTCCATAATGATCCTTTTTTGGCTGTGCGGACGCAAGATCTTTACGCAAAACTGCGCGGTTCTCTACACGAATCCGCTGTTTTCAATAAAAATTACGGACGAAAGATAGTAAAAATAAAATGCAAAGTCGCGTAACGTTATGCGAGATAACGAGTTACGAACCGCTAGCGAAAGGGGCTTTCGCGGTGACTTCCGTCCAAAATCGGAGGAATTTTTTACGTGAAGTTCTGTAACAACCTTTTCAGTTCATCAATCATGAACAGCGGAATGTTCAGGAACTTTCCGTCTTGACTAAGGTTTCTCATGGAAAGGCGAATGACCAGCGGAGTCTCCTCGGGATAGAGCGCCGCATATTTTTTTATGCTGGTCGCCTTTACGTTTTCGCCCGCCTTAACCTCGATGGGAAAAATGCTGTTTTCGTATTGCTGAACAAAGTCCACCTCGTAGGGTGCGCTAGTCCAGTATCTAGGGGGGACTTCAAATTGCCTCCTTAGACTTTGATGGACAAAGTTTTCGGCCAGGGATCCCTTGAATTCTGTAAAGAGGCGGTTACCCTCGGCGAAGGCCGTCGGTGTTAGACGGGACTTCTTTCTTAACAGGCCCACATCTACCATGAATATCTTAAATGCGTCAAGATTGTCGTAAGCCGAAATGGGCAATCCAGGCTTTGTGCAGCAAAATACCTTGTCGATGAAATTCGCGTTCTTGATCCAGTTCAGGGCGTTCTCGTATTCGCGGGCTCGGGCACCGTTCTTCACTACGTTGTACATGAACTTCTTGTTCTCGCGAGCGAGCTGTGATGGCAGGGAATCCCAGATGAGGTGAATTTTCGGAATGTCGAAAGTGGGCGCATGCTTGCCGAAATCACTTTCGTAGGAATCAAGAATTTCTGACAGTACCTGCTCTGTGGCGTTGATGTCGCCATCCTCGGTCCATGCACGAACGGCTTCGGGCATGCCTCCTACGATGAAATACATTTTCAGTTGCTCTGCGAGGGGATTGAAAAAAGCGTCGGGAATATTTTCTATGGACTCGACGGACCTGAGATAATCAAGGTAGTTTCGCTTGCCGCTTGCA
>JAZRXW010000005.1:0-3529 GCA_045600425.1 Fibrobacter sp. | reverse complement strand
ATCTCGTTCCTCGAGTTGAAGGTGAACGAGTTCACCCTCAGTCGGGAGCAAGAAACCGCGATTTCAAAACAGACAAAGAAAACGCCCGCAAACGCACGTGTGGATACACGCACGAATTCCCCGGGCACCGAATGGATACAGTACGCCCAGGGTACAGCATGGCCTATGCAGTCATAGGTCAACGAACGTTTGTCTTGTTGTCAATCGTGAAAGTGTCGAAGTTTCAGTAGCGAACAAGAGCAAACCCAGCAAGAGTTTTTCTTGTTACAAACTTCCACACGATATCAATGAAAAAAAAGGCGTGAGGTTGAATGCGCTTACCTACTGAGGCCTTCGACTGCCCGAATTGAATAAACGCAAACAACCCACGCCCCAAAAGCGTGCCGTAAATACGGCAGCCAGTGCATAAAGCACCAAAAGGGTCGTTTGCGTACAGGCAGATCTATTAAATATGCATATAGCAAAACGATGCCATCAAGCAAAGCCCAATAGCAAGCGTGAGCGTCGCCTCGTTCTCAATTCGTGAAATTGTCGAAGTTTCAGTGAGGAACAAGAGCAAAACTCTTTATGTACATAAGGAATATAGATAATCTTGAATGTCAGTAGGTGTCAGTGAAAAAATTTCAGCGCCCCTATTGCCATTTTTTATGAGTGTAGTTATATTTTGTTCACTAGAACATTTGTGCATCAAATTTGTGTTTTTATATCCAGCTTGTAACACAAAGGAGTAGATATGAGCAAGATTGAAGTTATGAATACTGAAATTTCCGTTCAAAACGTGAATGGCGAAGATTACATTTCATTGACGGATATGGCCAAGAGTCAAATGCAAGAACATATCATTTTCAAATGGCTCAGTACAAAAAATACCATTGAATATATTGGGGAATGGGAATCAATCTATAATCCAAATTTTAATTATACCGAATTCGGTACAATTAAAAATGCCGCCGGTTCCAACAATTTCGTTCTATCAACAACTAAGCAACATGGAATCGTTAAACTCCGTCCTGATTAATACCCATTAAATTAAAGATGAACCGTCAACTTGTGCAAAATTTGCACAAGCTCCTTTTAAAGGGAGCGAATTCGCCACATTTTAAAGTTGCCAAATTTGACTTCTATCTTTCCAGATTATTGACAAATTTCAGAAGGCCTTCACAGATTTCGTGAATGTCGTTATCAAGCCACCTTTGTCTAGAATTTCCCAATCTTTTTATGTATTGCGAGTCCTTAAACGTAAGATCCAACCGCTTAATAATCTCGTCAAAAGAACCTTCCCTCATTTCTTCATCTTCAAAAATCAGGATTCTTACAACGGCAGCAAGTTTAGACTTATCCACAACATCTTTAAGAAAGAACATGTCAAAAACGTCCTTGAATCTTCTGCTGTAAGGTCCAAAAATAAGAAGGGAACGAAGTTTTTCTGCAAAGGCCTGCTCCACTGAATTTTTCAGCAGACAAACACCCTGTTCATCAAAAGCAACATCAAAACAAAATTCGTCTTGCGTCAGTTCCAGACGTTTGTGCACACCAAAATCTATTTTGCATTTGAGGGTCGTGCCAAAATTATCCACAATCTTTAATGAGGCATTTTTTCCATGATAGTCTTGATGCTTCAGTTCTTCCAGAACTCCATCAACGGCTAACGAAACTCCATCCAAACAATTCAAACTTTCAACAAATTTTTGAATGGAGGAATCTTCCAAAGAATAGTGGATAAAATCCAGATCAAGATCTCGTGTGGAACGGCGGATGTTTTGCGTTAAACTTTGCATAACGACTCCGCCCTTAACAGTCACGTTCTTTCCGAACGGACTCAATGAGATTGCCTTAAGCACAACATCTTGACAAACTCGTGCAGAAGCAAGTTCAACAGACAAACCGAACTTCTGATAGGAGTCTATCATTTCTTTGAAGTTAAGAATCACAGAACCTCTTCATCAAGGGCTTTTTTGATCATCTTGCTTTTAGGAAACTTTTCTGCATATTCCTGAATACGCCACAATTCAAGAGAATTGACCAGCCCACGATACTTCAGCAAGATTTCCTTATACAGATCGTAAGGCATGGTGTTCTTATTACGCAGCAATTCAATTAACATCCGTTCGCGATCATAGATTCTGAATTCATAACCATCAACAGACTGCGTCTGGACTCCTAGTTCCAGCAAATCATCGCGAACATAAATTTGAAACACGCGGGGGTCCGAAATTTTCGCAGCCTTTGACTTTGTCGCCATACTGTACTTTTCCGGAATCACATCGGTAAACCCGTGATAATAAAACGCATACTCCCCTGCAATAATCGCATTGGGATACTTCGCAGAAATCAAGGCAATCTCGGGGACATTCGGCTCTGCAGCATAAACGCCCTCCTCAACTTTAAAGAGCGAACCTGTTTCGACAGCCCTTTGCACCTGATACTGGCTGCCACACTCTCTTAGGCATGCACTATACGTTTTTACAGCTTTATATTCGTTCGCCATATTTTTCTCTACGCGTTCAAAATATAAACGAAAACCTTAACTCTGTCAATGCATTTATCGGTAAAAACAAAATTTTTACCGATATTTAGAAAGCTTATAAAATGCAACTTGCGCAGGCGTCTGGAAAATAACACCTACCGATTCTCGTAGCGATTCCCGAAAACTAAAGTGTTATCCTTGGCGCCGTTCAGATTTACCAGACGGTTGGGTTCATAGCGCAGGCTCTTGGCAATGCCGTTCTTCAGCATTTCCAAGCGCTCGAAAAATTCCTCGGGAGTCTGGGCGGTGAGCAGAGTCTGACGGACATGCATCGCGGCGGAAATGGATCCTATCCCCCCAACGGGGGTCCAGGATGACGTTTCAGAGCCACTTGCGCAACCTTCGGAGCCATCAACAAATCCTTTGCAAAGTCGTGCGGCCAGCTGCTTCAAGCGGCCCATGGCCCCCATTTCGGTGCGGCCTTCTTCTTCCAGGAACTTGTAGTAGATGGGGAAAACGTCCAGGGCCTCTTCGGCGGTAATGATGTGGGCGGGCTTTCCTTCCCAGGCGTCGGCGATCTGCCCGAAAATCCAGGGGTTGTGCATGGCACCGCGGCCGATGCTCACGCCGGCGACGCCGTAGGTATTGATGCGTTCCAGGGCGCATTCCACGCTGTTCACGTCGCCGTTACCCACCACGGGAATCTTGGCGGCGGCGGCCACCTTCCCGATCCAGTCCCAGTTGGCAAGACCGTTGTAGCCCTGCAGGCGGGTACGTCCGTGAACCACCAGAAGTTCCACGCCTTCGCCCTCGGCAATTTTCAGCGTATCCATCACATTGATGGATTCGTCATCCCAACCGATGCGGCACTTCAAGGTCAACGGAATGTTCACTTCGCAGGTGTCCAGCGCAGCACGCACGTCGTGCAAAATCTCCTGCAGGCGGGGCAAATCCCGAAGCAATCCGGAACCGCTACCCTTGCCCGCCACCTTGGGGGCAGGACAGCCCGCATTCACTTCTATATAGTCAGGATGGAGGCCGTCAGCGATTTTTTTTGCCGCC
>JAZRXW010000004.1:0-61043 GCA_045600425.1 Fibrobacter sp. | reverse complement strand
CCCCTTCTCTAACCTCTATTTTGCAAACAAGTGTTGACACTTAGCTTCCGTTTTTTTGCTACATTGGTGGTGATTAGATAGAAAAAGAGGCTTTATGCTTGAAAATAGTGAAGTTTTGAAATTGGCCAAGCTCTCCCGTTTGAGTGTTTCCGAGGAAGAAATTCCTGCACTGAAGGGCCACTTGGACAAGATGCTGAATCATCTGGATGCCCTTAAGGCTCTGGATCTTTCCAATGTCGAGCCTATGACCGGTGTGGACAATGGCTCTACCATCCTCCGTGAGGATGTCCCTGTACAGGGTTTTTCTTTAGATCAGGCTTTTGCAAATGCTCCGGCAGTGGAAAATGACCACTTTGCCATTCCTAAGGTGATTGGCGGCTAATTCTTTAGCTCCAAGGCCTTATCGGAGAGCCGATGGCTGTAAATTGTATTGTTCCTGCCCGCATGGGTTCTTCTCGCTATCCGGGGAAACCTCTTGTGAAAATTGCGGGTAAGGAAATGATTGTCCGGACCATGGAGCGTGCTGCCGTGGCCGGTTGTTTTGATCGAATTGTCTGTGCTACAGACGACACTCGGATTGCGAGAGTCGTTTCTGAGGCTGGTTTTGAATACGTCATGACGGGTCCCGCTTGTACAGGTTCGGACCGTGTGGCTGAGGCTGCCAGATTGTTGGATTTGGACCTGGTAGTTAATCTTCAAGGCGATGAGCCTCTTGTAGAACCTAAGGTTCTTCAGGATGTTGCCCGGGAATTGGAGGCCCATCCTGATGGCTGGGTAACTGTGGCTTGCCCCTTGAATCCTACCGACGCTATGGTCAGAACCGTCGTTAAAGTTCTGGTCCAAGATGATTACGCTGTAGATTTCACTCGTGAGGTGGCGGTTGGAGATGCTTCCCGCTGGTTTCAACACCAGGGAATTTATGCATATTCGCGGATCTGCCGCGATGAATTTGCTGCCCTGCCCCAGAATTCTGTAGAACAGGAACGTTCCTTGGAACAGATACGTATTCTTGGCCGAAGACCGATTCGCGTGGTACAGAGTCCCTATGCATCTGTATCTGTGGATGTTCCTTCCGACGTAAGCTCGGTTGAAAAATTGCTTTTGATAAATCCGGAATCAACTCTCCTTCAACAGGCGAGGGATTCCCATGAACGGACCTGAGAAAAAGGTTGTCTATTTAGCCTTTTGCCTTTGGGTGTTGGGCGTTGTCATCCGGATTATTCCATGGGGTTTACCCTCCATAGATCACTTCCAGGTTGGGGGAGACCTAGTTGTTCCCGCTGAAAAATGGTCTAACTTGGAATATGGGGCGGTCGATCAAAATTCTCTTGTGGACGAGGAACGACAAAAGCTGTCGACCGCCGATTCTAGTGCTGCGGAAAGTGCAGATAAAGTAATGGAAGTGTTTGCCGGTGTAGACGATCGTCTGGATTCATCTTCCAAAATGTCCGAAAATAAAAGAAAAAAGTCCAAAAAAGTGAAAAAAATGGTTGTGTTGCCCCTTCACATCAATTCTGCATCTGCAGAAGACTTGTGTGCCTTAAATGGGGTCGGTCCAAAGCTTGCCGATAAGATTGTCGCCTATCGAGAGACCAAAGGACCCTTTAAATCTGCTGCAGATTTAAAAAAAGTGCCTGGAATTGGTGCTAAAAAGCTAGAAGGGATTCTTCCTGGGGTAATTTTTGATTAGTTTTGTAGTGTAATTTTTTTCATAAGTCGTTGAGTATATGAGTGATACGAAATTATACCTAGGTATTGAAGTTGCTGACGCCTCCTTAAAGGTGGCTCTTCTGGATGGCGGTGAACGTCGTGTTTTGAAGACCGCAATTTTGGAGACCGAAACCAGCCCTCTGGTGGATGTCTATGCTTTTGAAGCCGTGCTTCAGGAATGGATGAAGTACAGTCAAATCGAGGAGGTGGAGTCCATTTCCGTCTCGATTCCTGCGTTCCGTTCCATCATCCGTCAGGTATTTGTTCCCGCTGAGGCATCCAAGTCCTTGGAAGACTACCTGAAGTGGTATGTTTCCCTCATTACCAACGCCGATGAAGGTGTCTACGTCATTGACTATCAGGTACTCCGTGGAGATGATTCTCTCGGTTATACCGTAATGCTGATTGCTGTCCGTCGCGAATGGGTGGACAACCTCCGTAAGGGTTTCCGCAACAAGTCCTTGACACCGAAGGCTCTGGATGTCGATGTCTTGTCCTTGATGAACCTGATGGACTTTGCCGGTCAGGTTTCCGAACTACAGTGCGTAGTCAAGGCTGACTATGCCGGTGTGACGATGGTCTGGTTGACTAAGGACAACCTGCAGGCCTTGCGTTGCGTTTCTACCCTTGCTCTGGTGAACAAGTCCAGAGAAGAAGCATACCAGATTCTTGCCGATGGCATCTTGGAACAAATCAAGATGGCTCAGGAAGAAAACGCTGCCATCGTGACGAAGCAGGTGAACCTCTGCGGTGAAATGGCTAGCGACTTGTTGTTTGTCGAAAATCTCCGTACAAGTCTTGCTGATTGTCAGTTGACCCTGATGGATTCTTTCACCAACCTTAGATTGCCTGTGGAAGCTTCTGATGCTGCCGCGGTGCTTTGCTGCTCCGGTGCTATTGGTGCTGCTCTTAATGTGATGGAGGGTGTATGATTCACCTAAACCTTATTGATGCTGCTGAACGTCTTTCTGCCGTAGATACCGTCTCTCCGGTCCATGTGACACGGTTGGACGAATTGAATAAGAAGTCTCGTAAGAGAATTTTGACTGTGGCTGCCGCAGCTGCGTTTGCTGTGGTTGGCTTCAGCTGCTTCTTAAGTGTAGCTGGTGTTCCAGAACCTCTTCAGGGCATGTTCCCCGCGGCTTATTTGAACTTGATTGGTGCAGATGATCCTAGCCTTTCCGAAGTGCGGTTGGGACCGGGACAGCGGACCTCTGCCGGTGGTTCTATGGAATCTCAGGCTGCTGCCGCCGCTGCATATGCACGTCAGCGTGAGGCGATGACCTCTAAGCAGCTGGTGGGTGAAATCAACCCCAAGGCTCTGTACAACAACTCTCGTACGGACTATGCGTCTTACTTGCCCTTGGAAAAGGTCTCCTACCAGAAGGCTTCCTTTGGTCAGTTCTTTGCATTCTTGAATACAGCCACTCCTGATGATGTTGGTCTGTCTGATTGTGCTTACATGGCTCCGAACTACTTCTATGTTCGTGGTGTTGCTGCCAAGCCGACCTCCCAGCGTTCCTTCCTGGATCGCTTGAAGTCTGTCAGTTCCAATTTTAAGACTCCTGCTTTGCCGGAAAATGCTCCTGCCACAGACATTACCGCCTATGGTCAGTATAACCTGGGCAAGGTTGATTTGAATTCTGTAAATCAGTTTGTTCCCAAGGCTGAAGTCCTTAATGAAATCAAGAACTTGAAGACTATGGCTTCTGCAAATAAGGTTCAGCTGTTCGGATTGGATAAGCCCATTATTGAAGACTTCGGTGTCTACAAACGCTTCACCTACGCTGTATCCACTCCTGCTGATTTCAGCGATCTCCAGGCATTCTTTGCTGCTTATAGCGCATCTCCCTCCAAGATTGGCGTTAAGCAGATTGAAATGAAGTTTGTCAAGAAGGATATTCTTTCTTCTGTTCGCTTTGAAATGTTTGTAGTTCCTTAGCAGGCGTATCTATGCCTATTCGAATTACTGGCGGTAGTCTAAGGGGACGTAATGTCCCTTCTCCTGAAACATCCAAGACTCGTCCAACAGCTTCCCGTACTCGGGAGGCTTTGTTTAACATTTTGCAGGGTGTGGAAAATTTCCGTATGCTTGATCTCTTTGCAGGGACGGGTATCATGGGAATAGAAGCTGTCAGTCGCGGGGCCTCCCATGTGGTGGCTGTTGAGATGGCCAAGTCACAAGCCCGGCTGGTTTATCAAGCATACAGGTCTATTGGAATTGAATCGAACGTTACGTTGTTAGAAGCCAATGTGATGAATCTTTCCAAGGATTCTCTCTGCAAGGATGAGGGCTTTGACTTGATATATGCTGATCCTCCTTTTAAGGATATGGATTATCCTGACCTACGCCATTTCTGGGAATGGCTGAATCCTCTCGGTGTTGCTGTCTTTGAGGCTCCGTCCAAGAAGTTACCTGCTTGGGCTAAGGAAGGTGAGACGGAAGGCTTGCTTCAAATCCGAAGGTATGGCGAATCTTCCTTGCTGATTTATCGGAAACACTGATTTTTTAACATTTCTTGAAAATAGAATGCTGTTTTGAAATGCCGGAATATGATTGTTCCGGCTCTTTTCTCATCTTTGCGTTTTTTCTATTTTTACGACCGTGAAATTAGAGAAAATTGCAGTCTTTGCTGGATCTTTCGATCCTTTTACCCTTGGACACTTGGACTTGGTGAAACGTGGTGTAGAGTTGTTTGATGAACTCTATATCCTGGTGGCTGTAAATGCTTCCAAGAGGTATATGCTCTCTACCGAAGTGCGAAAAGCCTTGATTGAAAAAGCTTGTGAAGGTTTGAGTAACGTTAAGGTTGTTGTATATGAGGGCTTGACCACCGGTTTCATGAAGACGGTGAATGCAAAGTATCTCCTTCGGGGGGTTCGTAACGGTTCTGACATGGATTACGAATTGTCCGTAGATTGGAATAACAAGTTGCTATATCCTGAGTGCGAAACTGTATATCTTTCTACATCCAGAGACCACTTGATGATCAGTAGCAGTGTGGTTCGTGAACTTTTGAAGTGCGGTGCGGCATCGACGGCTGCAAGCCGCAAGTTGTTAAAGTCCTATGTACCTGCGAGTATCCTTCAAGATTTAATCAACGAGTACAAAAGAATAAAGTAGTGTTATGAGACCTTTTAGATTTTTACCCAAGTGCCTTAGGGTTTTACTCATAGCAAATGCGGTTGTGTTTGGACTGGCATTTGTATTTGGATCCATTCTTCACTTGAACGTGAATATTCCAGGTGTCGGTTATGGCAATATTCGTGATGTAATCTCCTATTTTGGCGCCTATTGGCCCACCTCTCCGTTTCAAGTTTGGCGTTATGTCACCTACATGTTTGTTCATGTGGATTTCTGGCATTTCCTTTTCAATATGCTCATGCTCTGGATGTTTGGTTCCGAAGTCGCCGATATGATGGGGTCTAGGCATTTTGTGGGCATGTATTTCTTCTGTGGAATTTTTGCTGCCATCTTCAGTTTGCTGATGTGCATTCTTGGATTGTCCTATAATCCGATTATTGGAGCAAGCGGTGCACTGATGGGAATTTTTGTTGCCTATTACAAATTCTTTCCGGATCGTATGCTTCTGATGTTCTTCTTTTTCCCGATGAAGATTAAGTACGCCATGTGGGTCATGGTTGCTGTTGATGTTTTCATGGCTCCTTCGGGAGACGGTGTAGCTCATTTGGCCCACTTGGGCGGTGTTGTTGCGGGCTTTATCTATATGTACTTGTATCAGAACGGAAGTTTAAAGAATCTGTTTGCGTCTCGTGGTCCTAAGTTCAAGATGAATGACGGGGGACGCACGAGTCAGTCTGATGGTGACTTCGGTTCAAGACGTCCGAAAAGCGATGAACCTTTGGAAGGTGAAGTTTTCTATGTGGACGAAGACAAGCGTATGGATGAAATTCTGAAAAAGGTCAACCGGGAGGGTATTAATTCCCTTACGG
Organism: Fibrobacter sp.; assembly: GCA_045600425.1. Taxonomy (GTDB): domain Bacteria; phylum Fibrobacterota; class Fibrobacteria; order Fibrobacterales; family Fibrobacteraceae; genus Fibrobacter. The sequence goes on along the minus strand of JAZRXW010000004.1, from coordinate 55,379 downwards.
ATGCTGAACGTCAATTTCTGTTAAAAGCGGGTGATCGTATTCGTCGCCGTCGCGGAGGTATGTAATGAAGAAAGTTCTCGGTATGGGCGCTGCCCTGGTTGATGTTCTTGCCAATGTAAGCGATGAATGGATTGCTTCTCAGGGCGTCCAGAAGGGAGGCATGAACATGGTGGACTGGCCCCAGATGGAAAAGTTTCTGGGTAGCCTTGAAAATCCCATTCGCGTTCCTGGCGGCTCCACCTGCAATACTATGGTTGGTGTGGCTAAGCTTGGCGGTCGCGCTGCGTTCATCAGTAAGGTGGCTGACGATGAACTGGGGCACCTGTTTCAGGATCATCTGAAAAATTCCGGCGTGGAATCCAAGATGGGTATTTCTGACGTGGCGACCGGTTGCGTGTTTTCTGCGGTGACTCCCGACGCTCAGCGTTCCATGTGGACTTACCTGGGTGCCTCTGATTTCCTGGTTTCCGAAGACTTTGTTCCTGCCTTGTTTGACGATGTGTCACTGCTTTATGCGGAAGGTTACCGAGCATTCAATGCGGATTGCTTTAAGAAATCCTTTACCTTAGCACGTTCCTTGGGTGTTGAAACTGCTCTGGATTTCAGTTCCTTCGGTGTGGTGGATGCTTGCCGCAAGACTTTCGACGAATTGTTCGAAAACAAGATGATTGACATCATCATCGCTAACGAAGACGAAGCTTTTGCCTATGCCGGCGTCAAGGAAGAAGCCGCTCTTGAAGTCCTTGCCAAGAAGGCTAAGGTGGCTGTGGTGAAAATCGGTAAGCGTGGCGCCTTGATTTCCAAGGACGGGGTTGTGACTCGTGTACAGGCGGGTCCCGCCAAGGCGATTGATACAACAGGCGCTGGAGACCTGTGGGCATCGGGATTTATCTACGGCTACATGAACGGCTGGGATATGGAACGTGCCGGTAACTTGGGCAGTGTGGTTTCTAACGAAGTGGTTCAGGTCATGGGCGCACAGATTCCTGAAGACGGTTGGAAGCGAATCCTTGCTACCGTCTAATTTTCTTGATTGTCTTCAAATCTAATTGTGGTAATTATCTGCAATTTTAGAAATCTTGTTTGCTATATTGTGAACATGAAGAATTTGATTGCCACCCTCTTTGCAGTCGTCGTTCTTTCGACGACTTTTCTTTTTGCCGAAGAAACAACTCCCGAAGCTTCTGGTGATGTCCGAGATGTGGTTGCGGAGTTGAGGCAGGAAGTTACATTGCGGGATAGCCTGATGGCGGTAGGCGATAGTGCCTGTGCCGCGGAAAAGGATTCTCTTCGAAGCGCTCTAGCCATGGGGAATGCCGTAAGTGATAGCTGGAAGCAAAGTTATGAAACCATGCGGAAGGATGGCGAAGCTTGCGCTCGGAACTTGAGCGCTACCAAAAGTGAAAATGAGCTGCTGAAAGAGGAATCCCAAAAGAAGGAAGAAGAAAGTGGATTTCCGGCGGCAGTAGCTGGAACTTCTTTCCTTGGGGGCCTAGGCATTGGTATGCTTTTATTCTGGTTGATTTTTGAGTAGGGAATCGGGGGTGAGATGAAACTTAGATCATTTCAAATTGCACTTGTGGTTTTGCTTGCCTGTGGCGTGACTACTTTTGCGAAAAAGGTGAAAGTAGGTGACGAGGCTTTCAAGAAAGAACTGCACGGTCCTTTTGTCAAAGGGGACGTTCTTGAAGAATACTCCCGCATTGAATTAAAGACCGCCGAAATTGCCGCCTATATGCCTGCAGCAAAAAAGCTGTTCGTGGTGGGGGACGAAAACGTCATGGAAGTGGTGGACCTGTCCAACCCCAGGAAGCCGAATCGAAAGGAGGCTTTTTTGCTGGATGGGGAAGCTACCAGCGTTACAGCCCACGGCAACTACGTGGCTGTAAGCCTCTTGGCAAATCCTGACTGGGAAAGGGGATTTGTGGAATTACTTGAAGTGTCCAAGGGCTCCATCAAAAAGCTGGGAGTGTACGGTGTCTGCTACCATCCCGATATGCTGACCTTTACTCCTGATGGCAAACACATTCTTGTGGCTTGCGAGGGGGAGCCTAGCGAAGATATGCAGCATGATCCAGAAGGTGGAATCGCCGTTCTGGATATGGATTTGATTTCTCAGGGGAAGAATCCCGTAATTACGGTGCCACTATTTGAAGCGGCTTTTGAACCGGAATACATTACTGTGTCTCCCGATTCTAAAACGGCGTGGGTGAGCCTCCAGGAGAATAACGCCATTGTCCGTTTTGATGTGGCGAACAAGTATGTGGATTCCATTTTTTATTTAGGCTTTGTGGATCATACCCAGAAGGGATTTGCTGTTGACGCTATTAAGGATGGAAAGATCCGCATTGAAAATGCGAATATCCGAAGCCTTCGCCAGCCCGATGGAATCAAGGCCTTTGAAGTGAATGGCAGAACCTTTGTGGCAACCGCCAACGAGGGGGATGACATGAAAAAGACGGACCCCAGGTTTAAGGAAATGGCTTGCGGTGATGATAAGAACTGTAAGCTTATGAATGGAACTCGTTCCATTTCACTTTTCGATGGGTTTACGGGAGAACTGGTTTGGGATTCTGGAGAGCAACTGGAAAGAACTTTCGCAGAAGTTGCGCCCCTCTATTTTAATTGGAATTCCAAAAAAGGAACGGTGAATATAGAACATTCTGGTGACGATTCCCGCAGTGATGACAAAGGCTGTGAACCAGAAAACGTTACTGTAGGCAAAGCAGGAAACAGATTGCTTGGCTTTGTGGGATTGGAACGTATGAGCGGTATTGCGACCTTTGACTTTACTGATGTTGGGGTTAACGGCAAGATGCCGAAGCTAATCGGCTACTACATGGACCCGAAAGATCGCGGTCCCGAAGGCGTGCTTTTCATTGACGCAAAGAACAGCCCCCTGAAGGGAACCCCTTTGCTGGTGGTAGGCTACGAATACAGCAAGACCCTAGTCATCTACAAAGTGAAGTAAAATCGCTAACGCTCCCCCGGCGAAGCCGGGTGACTGAGCGAAGCGATGGAGCCGAACGGAGAATCAATATCCTTGGCGCAGAGATACTTCTCGACGTACAATAGCTAAATAACGGCCTCAGGCCATGGGTGCTTGGGGTATCTTCCCCTAAGTTCCTTCCTGACTTCTGCATAGGTATTCTGCCAGAAACCTGTTAAATCCCAAGTCTTCTGGATGGTGCGGAAGTTTGGCGCTAGAATGTCGTAGCGCACCTTCAGTTTCCCATCGGCGATTGTGTGTTCTCCCCGAGACTGCATGAAGTCTTCGATGCGGGCTGAAATCTCCACAAGAACACCTTCTGCACTTTGGACAATCTGACCGACAGTAGAAACATCTGCCTTGGCGACCTGTTGGTAGCTGTATCTAGCCTTCTTCCCGTTAGGAAGAATATAATGATCAGGAAATGTTTTCCCTAGCCATTGCAACATAGACTTGCCAAAATAATCCTCAACGATATTTCTGTAACGATCCTCATTAATATCTCGCAACAGAAAAACTCCGTCAGTAAATTCGTTGAAGATTAATTCCATATCTTCTTCATTAAATTCAGGTAGACCGTATTCCGGATAAAAAACTGAGGCGAGACGCATTTTAATCAGCAACGTCTGGAGATTCTCAGTTAAGAAGCGTCCATCCCAATTTTCTTTTTCAAGCTTTTCTCGCCAAGCTTCGACGGTAAGCTGCTTCAGCTTGGACAATACATCGGGAGCGACCTCCTGAGGTAAAATTTCCCTCCGGCTAAGTTCTCGAATATTTCCGCTTTCGTCAGCTGTTTCCGAAATTTCAACCCCGATAAAACGTTCCTGCCCGCTACGCCACAGCAGTTCGTAACGGATAGTGGCATCGCTGTGTTCCAGCATTTCCTTTGGGACAGGAGCGTAGAGATTTGTCTTTAGCTCTGATTTTGAACCGCTTCCTGTTCTTAGCATGGAAAGAGACAGTAACCCGTAGGGAGGATTATCAACTTGTAACCGTATGGTGTTTCCATTATCCAACTTGTAGACACCGCCATTCTGGGCTCCTGCAGGAGTGGCGATTCTGTCCGGAAAGGAACTCAATAGACTCTGAATAAGATGTTTTTCCTCGTCTTCGCCAGCTTTTTGTTTGATGACGTTAACGTTGGGGAATAGTTTGCCCCTGTAATCTTTTAGCTGATTTAAAGAAAAGGTCACTTCACGAGGTATATTCATGTTTCGTGTTAGGGTGTCCTTTGAAATCGTTAGGAGATTTAAGGAAACTTTTGCCTTCTGTACGAATTCTGTTCCGCTATGAATCCAGGCCATGGCCGCAAGAAGCATGTCCGGTAAGTCTTCGATGGATTCCGCTTTGGCTAAGATTAATGCCAGAGGGATGCTTGTTAGCGGAGTCTGGATTGTCTTTAACCCCAGAGAAGTGATTTTTCCTTCAGATAAAAGTTGGAATTTTTCTAGTAAACGGATTGCTGCAGTTTGACGGTTGGAGGGAATATCCGTAGGAAGACGGATGGGGTCATCTGATGCCAAACTTTTTTCAAGGGCGGCCTTTTGAAGCAATAGTTCTGAAGGCTCAATTTGTGTAACCTCGGGGATAATCCCCTTGGGCATTCTTTTTTCCGTCTCTGTACTCCATAGGCGGATGGCGCAGCCGTTTTGAGTTCGGCCCGAACGTCCAGAACGCTGAATCGCGTTCTGCATCGAAATCGCTTCCGTTCGCAATACAGAAACTTTTTCACTATCGTCGTATTCGGACACACGTTCTACACCGCTATCGATTACACCACTTACATTGGGTACTGTAATGGACGTTTCTGCTATGTTAGTCGTGAAGATGACCCTCGGGTTTTCTGTCTCTTCAAAAATACGATCTTGTTCTTCGCGTTCTTGTCCGCCATACAGTTCTAAAAATTCAGCGCAGTCTTTTCCCAGTGCTTCTTCTGCAGCTGTATGGCAACGGGCGATTTCGCCTTTGCCTGGTAGAAACACTAAAGTTGTTTTCCATACATTGTTTAATTTGAGTGTTCGAAGTGCTCGGATCACCTCGGCTTCTTGGGTGTTTCCTGTAATAGGATTCTGGTTAATGATTTGAACAGGGTACAGGGGATGGCCCAGTTCCAAGCATTTTACTCCGAGAGATTTTTCCATTTCATCTCGGTTCAGTTTTGCCGACATGACTGCGATTCTTGGAACCTTTTCTTGTTTTTCGTCATTGCTTTTTTGAAGCGCAAGCAGGTAGCTGAACAGCAAGTCCATGTCCGCTTTTCGCTCGTGGTATTCATCAAATACCACCCAGTCGGCTTCCATTTTTCCGTGAAGAAGTTCTTGCAAAAAATTTCCGTAGGTCTGAAACAGGATACGGGTATCAGCGCTTTTGCAAGTGTCTTGTCTAAATTGATAACCGATGGTCTTGCCACAAGGCTCGTGATGAAGCTTTGCAGAATACTGTGCCAGGGAAAGGGCTGCGATTCGTCTGGGCTGTAGTACCACCACACGTCGGGTAGAATGCTTGGAAAGGAACCAAGGGATGTACAGAGATTTTCCGGAGCCAGTTGGAGCTTCGACTAGAAGGTTTAGGCTTTTTTTGATGGCTGCTTCTAGCTTATCTTCTTCTTCGGCAATGGCAAGGTCTTGGTAGGTGCGCATGGTGGTTGACAATTAACAATGAACAATTAACAATGAAGAATGAAAGATGAAGGATGAAAAATGAACAGTGAACAATTAACAGTTAACAATGAAAAATGAAGAATGAAGGATGGAGGATTAAGAATGAAGAGTTTTTTTGGTGTCATTCTGAGCGGAGCCTTTAGGGCGTAGTCGAAGAATCTGGCGGTGGAGAATTAACAGTTAACAATGAAGGATGAAGGATGAAAAATGAACAGTGAACAATTAACAGTTAACAATGAAAAATGAAGGATGAAGAATGAAGGATGGAGGATGGAGGATGGAGGATGAACAATGAGGGATGAAGGATGGAGGATGGAGGGGGAGGATTTTTTTTGAAAAAAAAGGCGCGATGTGGGGGTCGCGCGATTTTTTGCCTTTGAGGCTTTTTGAGGAATAGGTCTTAAGCTCTGGGATATTTCAGCTTTTTGCCAGTTTCCATGTCGACGTAGGGCTTGCCTTCACGATACTTCTGGTTAATCACCAGGTTGTCAATGCGACGACGAAGACCCTGTTCGGTCTTGCAGAAGAAATAGGCCACATGCTTGGTTCCCGGTACCTGGAACATGGCCAGCTTGTACTTCTGGGAGACCGCACGACGGAAGAACTTCATGTCTTCCTTCTTGGGCAGAACAAAGCTACGGCCGTCCTGGATGTCGCAAATCATATCTGCATCGGCAAGGAGTGCCTGGGATTTTTGCTTTAGTGCAGCAAAATTGGGCTCGGTGTTCTTCTGGATGGTTTCCAGGTTGAATGCTCCACCGCCTTCCTTGAGGGCCTTGCGGACACCGCGGATGACAAAGACCAGCAAAACCACGACCACTACAATGAGGATGACCCACCAGTAGCTTGCAAGAAAATCTAACATAATACCTCGCTTTTATTCATTTTAGCGTTGCCCAAAGATAGCAAAAAAAATAAGGGGGTTTTACAGGAGGAAATCAGATTTGATGAAAATAAAAGAGATGTTAAGGCTTTCTTGAGATGTTTTTCTATTTTTGCAAAATATCTGACTATGAGTTTTTTCAATTTACGAAAAAGAGCGAATATAAAAATGGCCGCCTTGTCTATTCTCGCGGCTCTATCTGCGTTGTATGCCGGTGAAAATTCTCTTGCACAGCCAAAACACTGTGAGGATGTTTTTGAGGTAAAGACAGTCTCTTTGGAGGGATTGGAACATACCCGTGAATCGGTCGTGAAGCGTGAATTGCTGAATCGGGTAGGGGAGGCTTTTTCCTCAGAAAAGTTCCTGTCTGAAAAGCGTCGTCTGCAGGACTTGGATTTGTTCACGGAAGTTTCTGCAAGTTGTGAATCCTCTGGAAATCTAGTCTATCACTTTAAGGAAATTTTCCGCTGGATTCCCGCCCCGGCAGGAAAGAAAACGGACCGCGACGGACTCATGATTGGTCTTGCTTTGGCCAACCTGAATGTGCTGGGCGAAGACATTCGTGCTGAGGTTCAGTACCGTACCGCCTTGGATCCGTTTCTTGAAAATAACGAATACGCTTTCTATGCCAGTTCGCCTTACTTGTTTGGCTTGCCCTTGGGTTGGAATTTTGAATTCCTGCGAACCGACAGCTGGGATGACCTGCGTCGTTACAACGATGCTAGCTGGCTTGTAGATTTGGACTTGGACTTAAATGTCACCGAGCGCCTGTCTCTGCTTTGGTCCGGGGCTTACCGTTATATTGAAGAGGGGCCTGGGCATTTACCCGAGATTGGAATTGGCTTTGCCTTTGACTATCGAGATGCGACCTTGGACTCTCGTAAGGGCGTTTATCTTGAGTATATGTTGACCCATGTTGGGGCTGGGCATTATAGAAAAGAATTGGAACGTCTTGGTGGTGAACGTTACTGGGAATTCCTAACAGATGCTCGGGCTTATTTTAGCTTGTGGCGTTTTGTAACGGGAGCGACGGCTTTGGTGCGTTTCCGCGAAGGTGATGTGGAACGTTATGACTATCTGTACCATGGCGGGGCGAATACCTTCCGCGGTCACGAGGCGGATTCCTCTAGTCTTGGAAAGAACGAAGTTCTCCTGAACCTGGAAGAACGTTTTGTTTTGCGTGAACGCAAGGCAGCTTCGCTTTGGGGAATCAACTTCTTCTATGGAATTCAGCTGGTGGCAGGCCTCGACGGAAGTCTCTTGTGGGATAAAGGACGACCCGGCTGGGATAATTACGAAGGTGCTGTTTATGGCGGCGTCCATCTGGTGATTCCTGCATTGGATCGTGTACGATTTGAAGTGGGGTACAGTCCAGACCGGAAGGAACCTGTGTTCTACTTTGGGCTGTTTGACAAGGCTACATCGGCAAGATGGAGAAACAGGTAACAGTGAACAATTAACAATTAACAATGAAGAATGAAAGATGAAAAATGAAGAATTAAGGGTGAAGGTGTTTTATGGGGTGTCATTCTGAGTGGAGCCGGTAGGGCGAGAACGAAGAATCTAGCAATGAACAGTTAACAATGAAAAATGAAGGATGAAGAAAGAAGGATGTAAACATCCCGAAATCAAAAGCGCTTGTATCCAGACGCCCTAAACCCTAGCCCCTAAACCCTAGCCCCTATACTGGTGAACAATGAAGAATGAAAGATGTAACCATCCCGAAATCAAAAGCACTTGCATCTTGCTGCCCTAGCCCCTAGAACCTAGTCTCTAGCCCCTATACCAGTGGAGAATGATGGATTGTTAATTCGGGTGAATACTTGACTTTCTTTGATAAAATGCTAAATTTTAGTTACATATTCTGAAAAACATAAAATGTGAGCTCAGGGTGAGCTCCAGGAGACATAATGGCTATAAATTACTTGGACCTGCCTATTGGCAAGAAGTATCCCTACGAAGTGGATTGCGTTGTTGAAATTGGTAAGGATACGAACCTCAAGTATGAATACGATGAACGTTTGCACGTGTTCCGTTTGGACCGTTGCCTTTTGAGCTCTATGAGCTATCCCTGTACCTACGGCTTTATCCCTAGCACCAAGGCTGATGACGGAGATGCTTTGGATATGCTGATTTACAGCCCGGCATCCATGATGACAGGTACGGTCTGCACCTGCCGCGTCATTGGCGCTCTGGATATGACCGACGGCGGCAAGAAGGACTACAAGGTTTTGGGAGTTCCCGTTTTTAATCCTCGTCCTATTAAGGATATTACCGATGTAGACCAGATGTTCCTTCGCATTACCAAGAACTTCTTCCAGAACTACAAAGAACTGGAAGGTAAGGATGTGCAGATCGGCGAATGGAAGAATGCTGAATTTGCCCGCGAAAAGGTAATTGTGGCACACCGCGCCTATTTCCAGAATCAAGTGCAGATTCCCGAGTCTTGCTACCAGGAACCGGAATCTGTTGAACATCTTCCTCCCGAAGAGTTAATCTAGTTTTCCTTTTGTGGGGACGCCTGGCTTTACCCAGGTGTTTTTATGTATAGACACCTTCTTTTGTTGGTCTTACTTTGTGTGACAATGTCTTTTTCCAAGACATTGGTCGCTGTTGTTGAAACCAAGGCCGAGGTAGATGTCTTAAAAAAATCAGAAAAAATATTCCTCACGGATAAGCTGCGAGAAATTGCAAATGTCGTCTTGCCAGCCTATCAGGATTATCACATCATGACTCGCGAGAATATTGACGTGATGTTGCCTCCGGGGAAGACCATCGAGGAATGTGAAGGCAGTTGCCTGGCAGAAACTGGGCGAATGATTGCTGCGGACTACATCGCTCAAGCCCATGTGGGACGTTTCGAGGATGATTTAGCCTTAACGGTGGAAATGTACGAGACTCGTTCTGGCAAACTCGTTTCCACGTTCACTGCAAATAGCTATAGTGCCAAAGGGCTTTTAAGCGAAATTGAAGCTCGCGGGGCATCGTTCTTCAAAAAAATTAAGGGAAGCTGGGGAAGGGATCTTTCCTATGGGGGTGATGACGGCATTTCTGGTGTTTCTGTGGGTGACGCCTATTCCATGAAACGTGAGAAAAGTTATATCGTACAGGTGAATACCGAGCCGAAAGGTGCGTTACTCAGTGTGGACGGAGACCCTGTTCCTAACTGCAGGGAGACTCCCTGTAAAGTGCAACTGCCTGCAGGAAAGCATCGCTTTTCTGTGGTGAAGGATCGTTATTTCAAGCTGGATTCTATAGTCACCATTTCTAGCGGGGCCGCTGTAACCTTTTCCTTGAAGCCTCGATTTGGAACTCTAAAGATTTCCCCGAAGTATGAAAGCGTTTTTTATGGACGGGGCAGCCTTCTTGTCACTATAGATGGAGAACCCGCCAATGAAGGGGAAAATCATCTAAATCCCGGATCTCATAAACTGGAAATCACCCATCCCTGCTATGAACCCATCGCAGCTGAGGTGAAAATAAATGTAGGCAGTAGCCTTACGTTCAATAAGAAGATGATGGTGGCCAAGGGCGGGCTAAACCTAAGTGCACTTAGGGATGATGAACCAGTGGAAGAACCTGTATACATCGATGATCGCCTTGTGGGGCGTACGCCTTTTAGCGAAGCTGTTCCTGTCTGTGGTCATATCACCATTGGACGTAACAAAGAAGAGGTTCCAGTATCGATAGAGTACCATAGGGATGTAAAGTATGTTTATGAATTTCCGTCTACGCACCATTATTCATCTTCTTACTACTCCAAAAGGACGTACGATGATGAGTACGAGGATGAGGAAGCATATACCCCTCCTGTACCGGTAAGAAAGAATAAATCTGAGAATACTAGCTATGTAACCAGTGTCAAGCCTACAAGCGAAAAGCCAACTTTAGATCTTGGAGAATCCTCCGGTTATTATCAAGTTGAATTAGGCGTTGGAATGGGTCTGCCCTTGGGAAATACGGCCTTTGATGAAACCGGTTTGGATTTTATGCTGGCTCTTTTTTACGGCGAAGCTTTTGCTGGATGGAAATTCGGTAGTGGCATGTTCGTTGGTGTTGGTGCAGGTATTGGTGTACATAATCCGATGGTGATGGATTCTTCTTCGGAGGATTCGTACTGCAGCTATTCCAGTTGTGGGATGACAGAAGACGAGGGCAATGCCATGTTGCCGTCTCCTTCTTTTGCGTTTCTGCTTTCTGCCGAGATAGGCTATGATTACCGCATGAAAAATAACGTTGAGGCTTCTGTTGGCGTTAGAAGTAGTGCCGTTTTTAGTTCCTGGCCTTCATTTTCCTTGGGATTCTTCTTTGAAGTCTTATCCCTGGTGGGAATGGAAATTGGGTACACCACTGTAACAGGGGATGAACTGTGGGATGATGGCGGCGGTGTTGCCGTGAAACTATACCTTAGATTCCCCGCAAGACCTGGAGTCTCCGGATTCTTTTCTAAATAGTTGATTCGTGATTTAGAAAACTCTGACTTTCACCGGCAATGTGTCGGTGATTTTTTTTGCGACCGCCTGGAGAAATTCCTTTTGCAGGGGGTACACGTCAGGTGTGGCTGTTTGACGGATGACGGTGTAAAGTTGTACTTCCACGAAATGCTCAGGGCATACCGTGTAAATCTGTTCCAGATTTTCCAAATAGTGCTGGATTTCGGTGTCATCAGGCTGTTCACCCTTAATGGAGCAGAGCATGGTCTGGATACAAATGGGGTGGCAGGAAATTGCCTTTTTCAAGTTGGCTAGAATGGTATCGAACTTTACGGGTGAACGGTTCATCTTTTTGTACCATTCCTCGGTTCCCGCGTCAAGCTTAGCCCAAATTTCGCCGTCATTTTCAAGGAGAATGGAGAGGGCTTCTTCCACAGAGTCCCGGCCTAGCTGGCTTGCGTTGGTAATCAGGCGTAGCTTGAAGCTTTCCGGGTTCAGCAAGTCGGTTGGACCGCGGTGACGTTCCTGGTATTCCTTCTGGATTTGACGCATGCGTCTACAAATCTCAGGAAATTCCTTGACGATGGTGGATTCGCCATCGCCGGAAAGGCATAGGTCCTTGATTATTTTTTGGTCGTCGGCTACCTTACCAAAGAAATCACTCTTGGCGAAATCGCCTGATTCGTAAAATGCGACAAACTGCCGTAATTCAAATTCCACTTCGTCCACATTGATAGGGACAGAGGGATGACCGTCCTGGGGACCGCTTTGACAGTAGGCACAGGCAAAGGAGCATTTATGATCGGGATTTAAGTTTACGCCAATAGAAAGTCCGCCAGCTCGACGGCTAATAACGGGGTAGACCCACTTGTTGTCTTTCCACATGCGTGAATGATCGCTCCACGCAGCAATGAGTGCCTTTTCTTGTTCTGTCATGATGCCAAATATAAAAATAGAAACCTTGAAAATTCTACATTTGGGTCATGCAAATGGGAAATTTTTTGAAAAGCCTTGGCCTGGTTCTATTAGGGTCTGCAATAGCTTTTGCCGATGGCATCAGTGTTGAAGCCTTGTCTTTAGGCGGCGCGGTGACCCGTGATCGTCATCTCAGTGAAATAAATCAGATATTGCTGGGGGGACGAGGCGGCTATATGGATATAGGAACTTACTATACGCCTAGTTCGGAACAGCTTCCCTTGGATAGCAAATTCGGTGAACATCGCGGGTTTGCCTTTAAGCAACGTCTTGCGGGGTTTGCTGCCGGTGAAATTGCTCCTGGCAAGTATATGGGCGGTCTTTTGTGGTTTGACCGTTCTGGTTGGGACGGCGAAGACTTTATGCTTTTCCCCAAGTACAATGATTTCTCCTTGCTACGCTCTGTGACTACTTGGGGTGTGACTTATACCGATGTCAAATCCAATTATGGATTGGCTGCCGGTATGCAACACCAGAATGTGGAACATGTGGGCTTTGTCTACGAAACAGAAAAAGACTCGCTTCTTTGCAGCTGGGCTTACCTGCGTTATGGAAAGGCTAGCATCATGGGTAATTTTAACGGGGCTGACTGGAGTAGTGTAAGTCTTTCTCTTGATCTGGAACACCGTGATGTGTATGAGGGAAACAAGTCTGTCCGCTATCAAGGTTACATGAATTATTTGCCCAATATTCGTGCCGCTTACTACAATGGCGGTGACGAGGATAACCGTCTTCGTTTGACCTGGAATCAGGACTTGTATAACCAGGTAATATATGGTGAAATCGTCTATGACATTTTGCCGGATATGGATTTTCATGCTGCTGCATTGAGGTATTATCCGGATCCGTCTCGTTTAGTGGCTTTTGAAGCAACTTGTATTCGTCGTGGTGTTCGCAGCGGTTTTAAGGATTTACTCTGGGGCGGAGCCATTGACCTTATCTTTGTACGCTTGGCGTACAACTCTGCCTACGATTACGATCATTTCTTTGGCGCCAAGGGCACTTTCCTTGTGGAATTAAAATTGAGCCTTGCATCATTGGAAGGAATGCTGTTTGGTCGTGGTGCTCCTGTGGCAACCCCCATGGAAACCAACATTCTTAAGGAACGAAACAAGGATAAGGCACCGGAATCTTCTGGAATCCCTCTTCCGGGAAGTAGCAGTGTCAAGACTCTGGATGCCAAGGGTATTCGTTACGAGTCTCAGGGAGGTCGATAATGCTGAAGAAACTTGGTGTATTTGCGTTCCTTGCCTTGATCGCTCTATGTTTGTCAGGGTGTCTGACCCATTGGTTCATTGACACGGAATCTCGTCTGCAAGTAGAAAACGCTACAGAAAACATTACGTTGTATGGATTAGACGTAATGGCTGTAGATAGTTCTTCTTATGAGGTATGGATGAAAGAGACCCTACTTCCGGGGGAGCGTAGCCATGTGGTTGTTGCAGACTGGATAGGGGAATTTAACGTCCGTGTCCGTTATGGAACATCCGAAGGTAATGTGCAAGAAAGTGTGGAAACATTGAACTTCGAAGGCGGCAGTCTTTTCCTAAGAATCACGTCTGAAAACGATTCTTTAATTTATACCTTCAAGTAAGGAATGCATTTAAATTTTTTATCTTTGTGCTGCTGTGCAGATTACAAAGTTAAAGATTTTTGGTTTTAAGTCCTTTGCTCAAAGGACCGAAGTGAACTTCCCGACGAAGGGTCTTACCGCTGTGGTGGGACCTAACGGTTGTGGTAAGTCCAACATTACTGATGCTATCCGTTGGGTGCTTGGCGAACAAAAGGCCGCGGCACTGCGTATGGGTAAAATGCAGGATGTGATTTTTAGCGGTACGGAAGAACGTGCTGCCATGAGCCTTGCGGAAGTTTCCATTGTAATTGATAATAGCGATGGAACTTTGAATTCTGAATATTCCGAAGTGATTGTGACTCGCCGCGTCCATCGAGACGGGTCTGGCGAATACCTGATTAACAACCAGGAATGTCGACTTCGTGATGTTCACGCCTTGTTATTTGACTCTGGCTTGGGTTCCAGTACCTATTCCCAGATGAACGCCGATATGATTAAGGCGGTCCTTTCGGATAAGGCCGATGATCGTCGAGTGCTCTTTGAAGAAGCAGCCGGCGTGAGCAAGTATAAGCAGCAGCGTAAGGAAACCCGCCGTCAGCTGGAACGTGTCCAGATGGATATGGAACGTGTGGAGGACAATTTGCGCAGTGTCCGCCGTTCCGTTCGTCAGTATGAAACCCAGGCTGAAAAGGTTAACGAGTATAAGCGTCTGAGCAAGCGTCTGCGGGAACTGGATCTTTCGGTCAGTATCGACAAGTATGAGGATATGACCGGCGGCCTTGCTGCCCTGGATACCTCCTCCAAGCGAATGAACCATGAGGTGGAGACAGCAAAGACGGAAGCAACCGTCCTTCAGACGAAGATTGACGAAAAGAAACTTTTGATTAGCGAAGATGAAAACGCCTATCGGGATTTGGAACGTGAAGTTCAGAAGGCTACCATCGAGCTGAACGACTTGAACAACAACTTGGGCCGTATTCGTGATGTGATTTCCAGTTTGGAAGCCGCCAATGAAAAGGCTCAGGATGAGATTAACCGCAACCAACAGAAAGTTCAGGAACTGACCGGAGAACAGGAACGCCTTGAAGAAGAAAATGCGGTCCTTGGTTCTGATAGTGACATGGATGAAATGAACGCCCTGCTGGAGCGGGAACGTGAAATTTTGCAGGTCATGCGAGATAAGCTGGATGATCTCCGTACCCAGTATAGGGAACTGTCCAACGAACGCTTGCAAGCCACCAACCGTGCCAATGCCTTGAAGAGCCGCTTTGAACGTATGGATGCGGAATCCGTTATTTTGCAAGGCAACTTGGAACGCTGGAAAGCCGAACTGGAAACCCAGAATGGTCAAAAGTCCGAGGCTCAGGAAAAGCTGCAGGATATCCAGCGTGATGTTGATGAAGCCAACAGTTCCGTTGAACGCTTGATGGAACAGAAGACGACTCGCGAAGAACGTCTTGACGCAGAACGTTCCGACTTGGCTGAAGCCCAAAAGAAACTGCAGGATTTGACCAACGAAAAAACTCGACTCCAGTCCCGCATTGATGTTCTCCAGAGTGTTGCCAATGAGGGTACAGATGCCAGCCGCTGGCTTATGGAAAATAAGGCTGAGTTAATTGGCGGACTTCTTTCTGAACGGATTGAAGCGACTCCCGAGTACGCCTCCTATGTAGAAGCCGCTCTTGGCGACTTGATGGATGCGGTCATTGTATCTCAGGAAGGAGCGGTTTCTGATATTGTTGACTCTATAAAGGGCTACAATGTCGGAAAGGCTCTTCTGGCCTTGGTGGGTGATAACGCTCCCGCCTATGCAGGTTCCGTAGATGGAGCCGGCGTTGTGGGCTGCCTCAACCAGTTTGTGAAGGCTGATGACGAAATTGCTCCTTGGCTTTCGGGTATTCTTTCGCGCTATTTTGTGGTGGATTCTCTGGAGACTGCGCTTGCCTTTGGAAAGCGTATGCGTGGGGAAGACCTTTGTTTTGTTTGCCCCGATGCCATTGTGCGTACCAGTGGTTTAGTTTCTAGCGGGGCGGCTACTTCGGGCGCACTTTCCCGCAAGAACGAAATTGCGGAAGCTTCCAGTATTTTGGAAGGTGTGGTTTCTGAAATTGAAGTACAGACCGAAGAAATAGCAAGAATTCAGGACCTGGTGGATGAAGATGTCCAGATGCAAGAATCCTTGCTGGACGAAATCCGGG
The DNA here is from genome assembly GCA_045600425.1 of Fibrobacter sp. GTDB lineage: Bacteria > Fibrobacterota > Fibrobacteria > Fibrobacterales > Fibrobacteraceae > Fibrobacter. The sequence goes on along the minus strand of JAZRXW010000004.1, from coordinate 39,668 downwards.
AAAAACAGGATGTGGTCCGGGGAAGCTCTGCACAGATTTCCATCCAGAATAACATTGTTGCTGGTTGCGACCGCCGTATTGCCCAGTTGGAAACTGACATTCGTAATGCCGATGCCAAGATTCAGGCTGCTGCGGATTCCAAGAATAGCGACGTAGAACTGAATGAAGCTAACGCCGCCGTGGAACGTGCGGAAGAACAATATTCTACCGTAAGCGACCAGATGTCTGAACAAGACACCATGTATCGTGAAAAGGAAGAAGAAGTCCGTGACTTGGAACGTGCGGCCCAGGACAAGAATGCCAAGCTGACGCAGAACACCAACCGCCTTCGCAATATCCACGATCAGATAGAATTTTTGGAAAGCGCCATTAGAACTCGCTCAGGCGAAATCGAGACCAATACCGGTTCTATCGAGAAAAACGAAGGCGAAGTTAACGATTTGGCAAATCAGGTTCAGTCCAAGGACAGTGCCTTGCGTGAACTTGAAAATCAGCGTGACTTGGCCCGCGAAAAGTATGAACTGGTTTCCGGCGATTTGGAAGATTGGCGTTCTGAGGTGAACCGCCTTCGCGAAGACATGATTGAGAAAATGAAGGAACTCAATGATGTGGGTCGCCGTCAGGAAGCGTTGAAATCCAACTTGGATCGTCTGGTGGAACGTATTACCAACGAATGGTCCGTAGATCTTGCAAATCCCGATGACGTGGAACGTGTGGAGTATAGCCAGCCGGAAGCGGATCGTGAACTTCGCGAACTCCGGGGTAAAATTAAGGAACTGGGTCCCATTAACGTCAATGTGATGGAAGACTACGAAGACGAAAAGAAACGTCTGGAAGAAGTTGAAAAGCAGTTCGACGACTTGGACCGTGCTCGTGCGAGCCTTGACCGTACCATCACCAAGCTGGATGATATTGCCCGTCAGCGTTACCTGGAAACATTCAACCGTATTCAGAAAAATTTCCAGTTCGTCTTTAGCAAACTGTTCTTGAATGGTGAAACCAAGATGAGCCTGGTGGAAAAAGTGGATGAAATGGGCAAGCCCATGGACATCCTGGATGCTGACATTGAAATTAATGTTCGTCCTACCGGCAAGAAGATGCGTGGCATTAAGGCTCTGTCCGGCGGTGAACACGCCCTGACAGCAACGGCTCTGTTGTTTGCCATCTATATGGAAAAACCGTCTCCGTACTGCGTGCTGGACGAAGTGGACGGTCCTTTGGACGATGCTAACGTGGGGCGTTTCATGGCTTTGTTGCGTGAATTCAGCAAACAGACTTTGTTCATCGTAGTAACCCATAACAAGCGTACCATGGCCGAAGCCGACATGCTCTACGGTGTGACCCAGGAAATTAAGGGTATCTCTCGTATTGCAAGCGTTCAGCTGGCCGATGCAACGAAGTTTGCCATGTAGTAGTTTAGGGGCTAGGGGCTAGGGCAGCGGGATGCAAGTACCTGTGATTTCGAGGAGGTTACATCTTTAAATATTCCGAAGAAGTATTCGTGAAATCCCTAATCTTTAGTTTCTAATTTCTAGTCTCTAGATTCCTGCCTCTAGATTCTTCGCTTCGCTCAGAATGACACAAAAAAACTGTTCATTGTTAATTGTTCATCCTTCATCTTTCACTATTAATTGTTCATTGTTAATTGTTCATTCTTCATTCTTCATCTTTCATCTTTCATCTTTAATTCTTCATCTTTCATTGTTAAAAAATGGAGCTGTGCGCAACGGAAAATCGTAAAAAGGATTCAATGTCCTTGAAGGGTTTTGTCTTTGGTTGCCTGGCTGGTATAAGTTACGGCACCAATCCTTTGGGTGCCCTTCATTTGTATAAAGAAGGTCTTTCTCCGGAAACGGTTCTGTGTTACCGTTTCGGCTGGGCGGTTCTTTTACTTGGCTTACTCTTATTTTTCGGCAAGTCTAAATCTGAGCATTCTAATAATACCGTGCTGAATAAGTTCCGCATAAACAAAAGAGAACTCCCTGTCTTGATTGTGTTAGGGTTTCTCTTTGCGGGATGCGCCCTCACTCTTTTTGAGTCCTTCAATTACATGAGTGCAGGACTTGCCTGTACATTGCTGTTCCTGTATCCGATGGAAGTGGCTTTGATTATGGGGGTGTTCTTTAAGGAAAAATTGACGGCAAAGGTGGCTGTTTCCATAGCCTTGTCTTTAGGGGGCGTGTTGCTTTTATACCGTGGTGGGGAAGGAGGGGCTGCCCTTAGCGGTGTTGGCGTTTTGCTTGTGTTTCTTTCCTCCTTGATGTATGCCGTTTACATTGTGGTGGTCAACAAGGCCAATCTGAAAATCAGACCTATCAAGTTGACCTTCTACGTTATGCTTTTTTGCTTTGTGACCTTGCTAGTTTATGCCGTTACCCTAGGTGGCGGTTTTCCTCCGCTACCGGCCAATTTAAACCAATGGGGTTGGGGCTTTGTTTTGGGGCTTGTTCCGTCGGTGATGTCGCTAGTCTTTATGGCGAAAGCGGTGAAGCTAGTTGGGTCAACGCCTACTGCCATTATGGGGGCATTGGAACCTTTGACTGCCGTGATTATCGGCGTTATGGTTTTTGGAGAAGTGCTTACAGGCCGTCTTGTGGCAGGTATTGTATTGATTCTTATAGCGGTTACTTTGCTTGCCATCAAGAAACATCGCAAAAATTAGTCTCTGTTGATTAAATCTTTTTGAGTTAGAGTCCACTTTAGATATTTGCGTTTTGAAAAAAAAGGCATATATTTATGCCATGATTAAACCTTTGATAAAATCTCTCAATGATGTCTTGCTAGGCAAGAACGATACGGTTGAACTTTTGGTGATGGCTCTTTTGGCCAATGGCCACGTTCTCATAGAAGATGTTCCGGGAACTGGCAAGACAACCTTAAGCAAGGCATTGGCGGCTGCTTGCGGGGCGGACTTTTCGCGCATTCAGTTTACGCCGGATTTGCTTCCTGCCGATGTCACCGGAGGTGCCATTTACAAAGCGAACACCGGAGAGTTTGAAATCAAGAAAGGTCCTGTCTTTACACAGATTCTCTTGGCCGATGAAATCAACCGTGCGTCTCCGAGAACGCAAAGTTCCCTGTTGGAAGCGATGGAGGAACGTCAAGTTTCCTTGGAAGGTGAACGTCATAAACTGCCGGAATTATTCATGGTGTTAGCTACAGAAAACCCGGTAGAGTTTCATGGGGTATTTCCCTTGCCGGAAGCTCAAATGGACCGTTTTATGGTCCGTCTTTCTGTGGGATATCCTACTGCTGAAACAGAACTGGATATTTTACGTTCCCATCGGGAGGGAAGCCCCATAGAGAAGGTTTCCGCCGTAACATCGCCGGACGAAATTCTTTCTGCCCGAAAGAGGGTTTCCGCGGTCCATATCGAGGAATCTCTGGAACGTTATATTGTGGCTTTGGTGCAGGCCACCCGAAATGACGGAGGGGTTCGTCTGGCGGCTAGCCCCCGAGCAGGTCTTAACTTGGTACGTATGGCTCAGGCCTCAGCTTTTATTCAAGATAGGGACTTTGTAAATCCCGACGATATCCAGCGGGTATTTTTCCCGGTAATGGAACATCGTGTATTTGCAAAGGACAGCGCAACGCCAGATGCTTCTAGAAATATTTTGAAAAATATTCTCAAGAACGTCTCCATTCCCAAGTAAATAAAATGTCTTCTTTTTTCAAGTGGTTCGCTGATTCAATCCCTCGTGCGCCAAGACGTGCGGGGTTGTTGATGCGTCTTTACTACTTGTGGCAGGAATATTTTACTCCTGCAGGTCATGCCGCCGCGGCTCTTTTCCCATTGGCGATCGTTGCTGGTTCTGTTCCCGGTTTTTGGGCTGCCTGGGTTTTCTGCGGCTTGGACTTTCTACTGTTTTTAGGAATGATGCTGTCTTTATTTGCCACAGGTAAATTAAGTAAAGTACTTATTGAAAATGTGCAGGCCATGCCTGTTTTTGAAGGTTCGCTTTCAATCGTATCTGCAGATGTTTCGGTCAAAAAATCTACGGTAGATTCCCTCCTGTTGGGCTGTTATCGGCTTGATCCTTCCTTGAAATGCTTTGAATCGGAGTATGTGAGAGTCTCTTCCAAAGAGGGTCCGAAAAAGCTGGAGTGTTCAATCCAGACAACAAAACGTGGGGCTTACCCGTTAATGAAGGTGGCCGCCAATGTTCCTGAAATTATGGGGCTTCTTCGCTGTCCCATTCCTTATGGAGGATCTTCGGAACTGCTGGTTTATCCACGTCCCATCAAGGTGGGCTCCTTTCCTTTCCTTACGTCAGGAGCAAGCGGTGTGGTTTTCGCCCCTCTTCTGATGCCCAGTCTTACCCGAGGGATGAACTTTGTCGGTGTTCGCGAATATCGGGAGGGCGATTCCCTAAGGGATTTGCACCATAAGGCTTTTGCCCGATATGGCCGCCCCTTTACAAAGGAGTTCGAGACGGAGCGTGGCGCCGGAGCTATTCTGGTGTTGGATACGGCAACCCCGACGATGGCAAGCCGTTCCTGTCTGGAAGATGCAATCCGGCTGACCGCAGGAATTGGCCTATGGCTTTTGGAGAGAAACATCTTGGGACGTTTCTTTATTGATGATGAGGAAATTTCCTTGCTAGGGACTGCGGGGAAGGACCGCAACACAAGCTTGCTTGCAGCCCTTGCCCGAATCCCCTCTGCAAAAATTGCGGGCGGAAAAAAGCCCACGTCCTGGTCTCCGGCGGCTCGCCCCATGGATCCGGTACTTCGTGTTGGTCTCTACCCGAAGGAAGAACCTTTAGTCCACAAGCACGTGGTGGTGTGTCCTGTCAAGGGGCGTGGGGGAGATGTCCCCAAGGCTTCTGACAACATCCTTGTGGTTGACGCTACTGAACTTTCTTCGCTGTTTAAAACGGCCAGGGAATCTTCTCGTGATGTTGAGGTGAATTTATGATTCGCAGCGACATCATTGATATTCGTTATGTGACCAAGACCTTGTTCCTGTGCCTTGTATCCTTGAATTTTGGAAACACCTTTGATTGTCTCTGGTTGGGAATTGTTTTTGCTCTCTATTTTCTGTTTTTGGGCTGCGTCAATTCTGCTAGTCGTAGAAATTTCGTAAAACGTCCCAAGTACAAGAAACTTCCCGCCTATATAGCCATTGTTCCTCTTGCGTTATATTGGGTAATGACCCCTGGAGTGACCAACGGGGTGAATCCGACCATGGTGTTTATACCTGGTCTGTATCTCCTATACTTGACGGCCTTGCAAGAGCGTAGTCGTGGAAACGGTGGCTACGAAGTCTTCGTGAATTTCAATAGTATGGTAGTCTTGCTATGCAGTGCCTATCACGGGCCTCGTGGTTCCTATGTATTTGTGTTGGTTGGATTGTTGCTAATCTTATTTAGCAATAGCAGGCGAGGAACTGCTCTGTACAAGTATGTACTGTTCCTGGTGTTGTTTGCTGCCTTGGGCGCAATCTCTTACGGGGGTTGGAAATATTGGAAAGGTCATCGAAGTTATGACGGCAGATGGGCCAGTGAATATGCGCTCAAGAACCAGATGATGGGTTTTGATCCTGTGGTTGCTTTAGGGTCCTTTGGAAAAAATTTTAATTCCAAGTACAATAACCAGGTGGTACTTCGCGTATGGGATTCGATTCCCTCAAAGTACATGGTGGCAGCTCGATACGTTTACTATGCCGGTGGTGCGTGGAAACTCCCCAAGTATGCTGTAAAGACAATGGAACCCGCCTATTATGTGGTGGACTACTCTGTAATGGAAATTCAGGATTCCATTACAAGAACTGGGACGGACCGAGTTTGGGTCCAGTCCACATTGGATAATTTTGGCTTCTTGTTTGCTCCTTATGGGGCTGTGGGCTTCTCTGCTAAGGATGTGGATTCCCTTCATTACTATGCCGGCGGTATGGTTACTGGACTTAAACAGAAAGGATCTCGTTCCGACTGGTATTATTATCCTTGCGGTGGCGAAAGTTGCGGCCTGTCAGGAAAATTTTCTAAGCCGGATTCCCTTGACTTGGAAATTCTTCCCTTGTATAAAAATTTAGTGGATAGCGTAGCTGTTGCTATGAACCTGCAAGAAGAAGATTCTCTTGTAAAAGATAAACCTTCTGGCATGGTTGTTCTTCAAAAAATCCAGGAGTATTTCAATCAGAATTTTACATACTCCTTGGACGTTCCTGAATTGGACAAGCGTAACATCAAGAATGGTCGTGAAGACCCCATTCATGTTTTCTGGAGGACTCGTCGAGGCTATTGCGAGTATTATGCCACCTTGTCAGTTTTGACTTTACGTCGTCTAGGATTCCCTGCCCGCTATGTCTCAGGATTTGCAAGACCGGAACGGACTCCGGGAAGTCCTTACTCTGTATTCAGAAGAAAAAACGCCCATTCCTGGGTTGATGTGTATGTGGATGGACAGTGGTATGTTTTCGATCCTACGCCTGTTGTTTTAAATTTTGAATACGAGAAAATTTCGTGGTTCGCTAACTTTGGGGAAGGGGCCCAGGCCCGATTTGCCAAGTGGATGCATTACTTGAAAGAGGGACAGTGGCGAACTTCGGTAGACCGCTGGCAAGCCCTTGTAGAACAGGTTTCAGAAAGTTTCTGGACTTATGGGATTCTTTTCCTTCTTGTGGGTGGGCTCGCAGGGTACCGGATCTATGTAGTTCGTCGTAAAAAATCCAGGGTTATTTCTGCAAAGTCCCTACAGGCGAAGGAATGGGCCAATAAGCTTTCGCGGGCGGAATACCTGCTTTCTCGGGTTGGTTTTGAGCGTGTTGCAGGAGAGACCGTCGGAAGTTTCCTCAACCGCATTCAGGACAAGCCTCTGGAAGGTGCCGCCGCTACAGCACGTAAGACTTTGGAAGCCTACGAAGCCAACCGCTGGAAACTGTAGTTAACCGATTTTTTAAACAGCAAAGGCGAGTCTATAAGACTCGCCTTAGTGCGTTGTAACGACAAACATGGGTTTGTCGTCAAGTATGGACAGGCTTATTTTTGAGGCTGACCTGCGGGAATGGAGAACACCTCGGTGTAGTATACCTGGGTGGCTTCGCCAATGCCTTGGTCTGCAAACTGGTTCTTGGTCAACCAGAGCTTGCCCAGCTGCAGTTCAACCTTTACTCCAGTATTGGTAATCTTAGGTTCGACGGTTGCTCTCTTGGGGCTGAAGCACATGTTGTTGATAGTAGAGTTCAGGCTCAAAGTACCGGCAGAAACTTCCCAGGTGCCATAAACCGGGTTGCAGTCTGTTTGTGCTGCGTTAGGACTTGTGGCGTTCCAAGTGAACTTGAAGGTCGGAGTCTTGTTGTTCTTGCGGTCCACTTCATAGTAGAATTCAATGGAGCCCGGAGCAGCAGTAAAGTCGTAACCTTCGTAGAAGGCGTTCTTTTCGATGCTCTTTACGCCGTCAAAAGTCCACACGCCCAGCAGGCAGTCGGCGTTAAGACCAGTGGCGCACTGTTCTGCCTTGGTGGGATCTGGTGATTCAGAATCGCTACAAGCAGAAAGGACTGCCAAAGATGTAAGGCTTGCCAGGGCAAGCATCTTAGTAAACTTATTCATAATTTTACCTCAGTTTTCCTTGAATATAAGAAAATCTTCTTTTTTGCGGACATATATTGCCTTTATTTTACCCGCGTTTGGGCTCTTTTGTTCCTTTAGTCGTTATTGTTGGCTGTGTTTTGGACTTTATCTCTGGACATATAGCCTTGGAAGTTCTTGTTTTGTAATAGGAAACTAGGACTAGTGGCTTGTTCTTGCTTTTCCTAAAATTGCGGATATCCTTTTCCTTTTGAGTTCCCTTCTCTTGAGTTTATTTGTATATTTTCCCACGAAATTACAAGGGAAGAGTTCCCCGTAGACTTTTTTGAATTGACTAAGGAGTCAAAAAATGAATATCAAGAAGATTGCCCTCGGTGCCGCTGTATTGGCACTTGCTGCTTGCAATACCGAGAATGCTGCTGTCTCTCAGTCCACAAAGGCTGCTATCGGTCCTAATACCACGGACGACCAGAAGTTTGCCTATATGCTTGGTGCTCAGTTTGCCGGTCAGAACTTAGTGACAATTCCTCGCCAGATGGGTGAAGAAATCAACGTAGATGCTCTTTCCCAGGCAATTCTTGACGATGTCAAGGTGAGAAGGGATACTTCTGCTAGACTCCAGCTGCCCGTTGACACCCTGCGTGCCATTAATGACCGCTATTATTCCATCGCTCGTAACCGTGCTATGGAAGTTCGTCCGGACAGCACGATTCTTGCAAAGTATGAAAACGATCCCGATAAGATTCGTGCCTATGTGGATTCTGTGCTTCATGCCCAGGTGATCAAGCCTGCAGATCCTGCTTCCGGTCTTCCCATGACCATTAATGGTGCCTCCAGTGAAAACTTGAAACTGTCCTACTTGCTGGGTGTGCAGTTCGGAGACCAGCTGGTAAATATCGGTAATTCCTTGGACCTTAAGCTGGAAGAACAGTATTTCCTTCTGGGTGTGAAGGATGGCGCTGCAAAGTTAAAGGATTCCAACTATGTCATGCAGCTCCCTCAGGATACCTTGCAGGCTGTGGGCCAGCGTTACCAGCAGAAGGCTGAAGCCAAGCAGGCTGAAGCCCGCAAGAAGTTTGAAGAAGAACAGGCCAAGCTGAAGGCCGAAGTGGCATCCCTCAAGGGAGACACTCTTGCAAATGGTATGCCTTCCAAGTTCAACTTTACAGTGAAGGCTACCGGCATTACGAATAAGGGAACCGACATGAGTGCATATTCCGGCAAACCTCTGTTGGTGTTCTACTTCTCTTCTACTTGCGGACATTGCCAGCATGCTGCTCCCCAGGTCTTTGAAATTGCAAAGCAGTTCTCCAAGAGCGGCTTGACTACTTTGGCAATGGCTAGCGGTGGCAATAACAAGTCCGGAATCCGCAAGTTTATGGACAATGCCAAGTGGGATGATGTGATGAACGTGATGTGGGATGAATCCCGTCAGTTCGGCGAACTCTACAGCGATGGCTATGTTCCCAAGATTTACCTGGTCAACCCGGATGGAACCTACAAACTGTACGGTTCCTTTGAAAGCGAAAAGGAAACTTTGAAGACCGAAATTGAAGCTCTTCTGAAGGGCAAAAACGTGGAATGGAAGCCTGAGGCTCCTGCTTCTGAAGAAGCTGCTCCTGCAGCTCCTGCCGCAAAGTAGCTCTTGATTATCGAGTAATTCATCGGAATGCTTATGAAAAGCGCACCCTCGTCGGGGGTGCGTTTTTTTAAATTTGGCTTTATGATTATGGCAGAATACGATGTGGTGGTGGTTGGCGGTGGTCACGCAGGTATCGAAGCGACACACGCCGCTTGGAAGATGGGCGTAAAGACGGCTATGCTGACCATGGATGTAAATGCCATTGGCCGCATGAGCTGCAACCCTGCAGTTGGCGGTGTCGCCAAGGGACAGATTGTTCGAGATATTGATGCTCTGGGCGGTCTTATGGGTTTGCTGACGGACAAGGCGGGTATCCAGTTCCGTATGCTGAATATGAGCAAGGGACCTGCAGTGTGGGGACCGCGAGCTCAGTGCGACATGAAATATTATAGCGAGGTGGCTCGCGAAGTCATTACCTCCCTTCCCGGTTTAGACGTTATTGAAGGGGAGTTGGCCTCTTTTGAACGCTTGCCTGACGGTCGTCTGGAAATAACGCTGTTAGACGGAAAACGTTACGTCACCACGAACATCGTAGTGACAAGCGGAACCTTCCTTGCGTCCAAGATGTTTACAGGCTTGGAGACAAGCGTGGGTGGCCGCGTGGGGGAGCCTAGCTCCGATAAGCTTTCTGAATGCCTACAGCGATTTGGTGTTCAGCTCCGTCGGTTGAAGACAGGTACGCCCAGTCGCCTGGACCCTGCATCTATTGACTTTAACGAATGCGATGTTCAGCATGGGGATGAATTCCCCTGGCCTATGAGCGATTGTCATTTGGACAATACGGTTCCTGGCTTTGATAGTTCCTATTTCTGGGGTGACCCGCAAAAAAAGTTTATTCGCAATGATTGTGTGTGCTGGGTTACCCGTACCAACATCAAGACCCACGACATTTTACGTAGCGGTTTTAAAGACAGCCCTATGTTCAGCGGCCGTATTCATGGCAAAGGCCCTCGTTATTGCCCCAGTATCGAGGACAAGATAAATCGCTTTGGCGACCGAGATGGTCATCAGTTGTTCCTTGAACCGGAACAGGCAGACATCGGTCGTATCTACATCAATGGGTTTAGCTCTAGTCTTCCTGCAGATATCCAGCTGGCGGCAATACACACGATTCCTGGCTTGACTCGGGCGAAAGTTTTGCAAATTGGATATGCAGTGGAGTATGATTCTGTAGATGCCACCCAGCTGTATCCTACTTTCGAGTGCAAGAATGTTCCCGGTCTTTACTTTGCAGGACAGGTCTGCGGTACAAGCGGTTATGAAGAAGCTGCTGGTCAGGGTTTGATGGCGGGTATAAATGCCGCCCTAAAGGTAAAGGGGGAGGAACCTCTGATTTTAGGACGTTCCGAAAGTTATCTTGGCGTTATGGTTGATGACCTGGTCAACGTGCTTTTGGATGAACCTTACCGTATGTTCACCAGTCGTGCAGAGTACCGCCTGTTCCTGCGTAGCGATAATGCAGAAGCCCGCCTTAAGGAAAAGGCTCATAGGATCGGGATGATTTCCGATGCGGACTATGGAGATTGGCTGCGTCGTAAGCAACTGATGGAAGACATCAAGACCCGCTTGGCGGAAACTTCTGCCGCCCCCGACGAGGCTAATAGAATTTTGGAGGCAGGCGGTCAAGCTTTGGCTACGGAACGTACCCGCTGGATCAACGTCTTGCGTCGTCCGGGAATAGACCCTGAAGTATTTTTCAAGACCGCCCTTCCAGAGCAGTCCCTTAGTCGCCGCGACCAGTGGTATATGTATGCTGAGGAAATATATGCGGGATTCTTTGACCGTCAGGCTAGGGAAATTGACGACCAGAAGAAGATGGAATCCGTAAAGCTGTCCCCGGATTTAGACTATATGTCTATTTCTGCCATTAGCATCGAGAGCCGCCAGCGTCTAAATGCTCAAAAACCGTTGACTTTGGGTCAGGCAAGCCGGATTCCGGGGGTTAGACCCGCCGATATTACGGTTTTGGCTCATTGGTTGGAGAACCGTTCATAGACAGAACGCCTAGATATTGCTATCTTTGCGCCGTCAAATTATTGATATTTTAAAAATTCACAATTTTTTCCAAGAGGTCTATTATGGCAGAAGAAGTAAAAGCAGAAGTAAAATCCGAAGAAGTTAAGCCTCAGGAAACCAAGTCTCAAGAGAAGAAGGCTCCCGCAAAGAAGGGCGGCAAGCGTCCCTTTAACAAGCGCGGTCCTAAGGGTGGCAAGGGTGCTCCTGCCGCCAAGAAGCCTGCTGTATTTAGCGATTCCCTGGAAGATCGTTTCCCCGCCCTCGCCGCCAAGCTGAAGAAGCAGATTGAAGACGGCATCAAGCAGAAGATCAAGGATGCTCAGAACGATCCTAAGGTCAAGGAAGCTTCCAAGAAGTTTGCTGACAAGTAATTTCTTCTGAAAATTTAAAAAGGACCACCGACAGCAGTCGGTGGTCCTTTTTTTGTATTTGGATAAGTTAACCAAACGGAGCGCCTAAAAATTTTAACTACATTTAGACTAGTAAACATTGAAGGAGTTATTACTATGCGTAAATTATTCTGCCTCTTGGCCCTTGGTTGTAGTCTCTGTCTCGTCGCCTGTTCTGGCGGTAATAGTGTTTCCCGTATTGACGAAAACTCTACCACCGATCTTTCCGGTAAGTGGAATGATACAGACTCCCGCCTGGTAGCTGACGAAATGATCCAGAGCTGTCTTTCCAGCGGTAAGGTCGCCAAGGCCTCCGCTGAAATGGGTCGTGCACCTACCGTCGTTATCGGCAAGGTTCGTAACAAGAGCCATGAACACATTAGCGTCGAAACCTTCATCAAGGACATGGAACGCGTTCTCATCAATTCCGATGCTATTGAATTCGTTGCCGGTGGTGCAGAACGTGATGCCCTCCGTCAGGAAGTGATGGACCAGCGTGGCAATGCTACCGATGAAACCACAAAGGATCTGGGCATGGAAACTGGTGCAGACTGGATGCTGACCGGTACCATCAATACCATCGTGGACCAGGAAGGTGGCAAGTCTGTGATTTTCTACCAGGTTGACCTGGAACTTACCGACCTCCAGAGCCACAAGAAGCTTTGGATTGGCGACAAGAAGATCAAGAAGTTCGTCTCCAAGAGCAATGTAAAGCTTTAATCTTTAAAGACAGCTTTGCTTGTTGGATTTGAAAATCCTTTGAAACGCCGGCTTTAAGCTGGCGTTTTTTATCTAAATTCTGTAAAGATACAACTGCTGTAACACCCTTTTTTTGGAATACGATGACTGCGGAAAATCGCTCAACTGGATTCTCTGAGGATCCGATGGAAATTGCAAAGCGTCTCTTGGCAGAAGAAGATGTTCGCTTTATGCGTCTTGCGCTTCGAGAAGCTGAAAAAGCCTTTGAGGAAAAGGAAATCCCTATTGGTTGTGTCATCGTTAAAGATGGGGTAGTCATAGGCAAGGGACACAACCAGATTGAAATGCTGAAAGATGCTACGGCCCATGCGGAAATCCTGACTATAGGGACTGCTTCGGGTGCCTTGAATAATTGGCGTCTAGACGGTTGTACTTTGTATGTAACGCTGGAACCTTGCCCTATGTGTGCCGGCGCTATTTTGAACAGTCGTATAAGTCGTGTGGTCTATGGCTCTCCTGATTCTCGCTTTGGAGGATGCGGTACGACTATTGATGTGATTTCCAATAATGCTCTGAATCGTGCTGTGCCTGTAACAGGCGGAGTTCTGGCCGAAGAGTGTCTTGGATTACTGAAGTATTTCTTCCAGCGAATGCGTCAGGAAAAGGGCGATTCGGGCAAGAAAGCGTAGCGGTTCTTCTGGGAAGAATTCTCTTTTTTTCTACATTTGGGGCATGAGTTTTATTAAATACATTGCCAGCTCGGCTGTGCTACTTTTTTTGTGCTCTTGTGACAGCAATCAGTATATGATTTTCTTTAATACTGAAAAAGTTCCTGCCCAGACTTATCATATAGAATCGTCTCTGAATTCCATTGTTCCTGCTGATTCAGGTGCAACTCCGGAAGCCATGAGTACCCAACTGCATGTCCGTGCCACCAACAGTTTGTTGACCGCTTATGATGATGGCTCCGCCAAATTTGAATTGAAGATAGATTCGGTGGATTATAAGTCCGATAAACGCACTGTGGAAGAATTCCGCAATATGGAACGTATAGTGGCCACGGAAAATTTCCAGTTCAAGATGGCACGCGATGGATTTGTCAGTAGTCCCGTCTTTGAAGATTCTTCTGTATTGGGTTCCGAGGCTCTGGATCTGGTTCGTCTGTTCCTTAAGATTCAGCCAATTCTTCCGGGTAAGCCCGTGTCAGTGGGCGAAACTTGGGAACGTCCCACAGAAATTCCGGGAAAGAACGGAAACACGGTGGTGTACAAGTCCTTTACCTTCCAGGACCATTACATTCATGATGGTTCCCAGATGGCTAAGATCGGCATGAATGTGAAGTACAAGGAAAATCCTGATACCACGTCTGGTGTTCGAATGGAAAGCAAGGGCTTTATCGTAGGGACAGGGGATATCCTTTTTGATATAACTCATGGTGTAATTGTGAACGTGAACATGGAACTGTCCGGGGACTTGAAGTTGAACGACATCGTGTCCGGCAGCACCATTCCGGATATGCATGTCATCCAGAAGATCAAGCTAAGGAGTGAAATTTGATTTCTATTGTAAAGTGGGGCATGGCATGCCTGCTTTCCATGGCTGCCTTGGTCTTTGCGGGAGAGCGTCCCTTTCCTCAGATTGAAAACGGTAAGGTTTCTCTACTGGCCGCAGAAAGCCCTTACCTGCTGGAACAGGGAGTCGTTTTTTCGGCGACCGATACTCTGAACGTTGAGCCTGGTGTTACCGTTCTGATGGGCGAATATGCGAAAATCATGTTCCGCGGTGCTGTGAAGATTCTTGGTACCGAAGACAAGCCTGTGGTATTCCGTAGTCAGGATTCCTCCGTGAGTTGGAATGGCGTTCACTTTATTTCCTTGAACAAGCCTTTCGAAATTAAGAATCTTGAAATCCGCAATGCCTTCCGTAACACCGTGTTTCGTTCCAAGGGCATTTTTGAAAATGTCCACTTTGTGAATAACTACTACGGACTTTGGGTGGACGAGGTTCCTGAGGTTTTCCTGTCCCATTGTGAGTTCTCGCGTAATCGCTTCGCTTTGTCTGTTCGTGCTGGTCAGGTCTTGTCCAACGAGACGAAAATCTTCAACAACGTTTACGGTCTTTATTTAGAAAGCGCCGGAAAGTTTACTGGAGACAAGAAACTGGTGAAGGATAATTTGGAGTCGGATATCCGTCAGGAATCTGAAGAACTGGCAAATCAGGGCAAGCGTGTAAACCGCAGCATCTGGCAACACATCGAGACGTCTTTCTAGGGGAGCTTGTGCAAGATACTTTCCGCAGAGCTATACGTAAGATGACTGGCAACAGCGTCCGTCTCAACGTGCGTCCCAACCGTTCGTCCATGGTGGCGAATTTGTCTCAGTCCATGATGGTCACCTGGTCCATTGTGCTGTACGAGCATTTGGATGCCGTGTTGAACGTGCCCTCGGCCAATGTGGGTTCTTCGGAACTGATTTCCTATAGCGATACCGCCTGGAAGTTGGCTGACGCCAGTTTCCCTCAAATCATCGCCGATGCGAACAAGCTGTACGACGAATTTCGTACCAAGTGGATCCAGCGTTTCTCTACAGAAGAAGTGACCCGTTTGTTGCTGGAGGGAGGAGACTTCCTTCAGCATGACGAAGAAAAGGGATGGGCTTTGACTGTAAAAAACAACAAGCAAGATATTAACGCTTTCTACTCCGCGACAATCCACTTGCTGGTCAGCGATGCTGAACCTTTGTTTGTCCGTATGCACGGACGAGTGATGCAATTGCAGGAAAAACTGTGCAAGTACTGGCATGGGGAGTCTGCGGTGGATGCCGTCTCTAAATTATTGCCAAGTCTGGAAGCTTCCCTCAGGGACAAGGAAAATGCCATGGTGGTATCTCTCCGCAGTTCCTTGAACGCTCTTGCTAAAAAACGTTTTGCTGCGGCGTTTGCCTCCAAGGGTGCGTCCCATCATTACAGCAGTGCCGCAGCCTGTGCAAGAAACGTGGGACGTATCTGGAATCCTCATTACGCCTATGAAAATGGATTCCTTGCCTTTACCGATGATTTTTGCGATTATGCCCGTGGCCTGACGATTCAAGTTATTGAATGGTACCAGAGCAAGTGGGCTTTGTATCTTCGCGGGTTCAATCGCGGTCAGTTGAATTTATTTGAAACAATGGCCTCTCGAAAGGTCAAATAAGAAGCAGGTGTAAATATGAAAAATGCATTCACTTCGGTTCTGTTGTTAACGGTTGTGGGCCTTGCAGTCCTTATTGCTGGTGCGACCTACTTTGGTGCTCCTCTTTTTGGATGGGTCATCATGGCTGCCATTTTCGTGGTGTTCTTGGTGGAACAGGTAGTAGCTCTTCGCAAAATTCGTGAGGTTGCCAGCGAGACAGAGATTTTATCCTCTTGCGAAAGTCGTGGGGTACACGGTCTTTCCGGAGATGGCGTTGTGGCAAAGCGCATTGAACTTGCTCGAAGCCTTCTTTCCAAAAAGATTCGCCTGGATTCTCCTATCGCTTATGAAGTCCTGAATAATAGCGTCAGCATTTCCGTTCCTCGCAGTGCTGGCGGTACGGTGATTCTTCTTGGTCTGATGGGTACCTTCTTTGGTCTCATGGCATCTATCGCAACCGCCGGCGGTGCTATGGATAACTCGACGACCCAAGGCACTCTCGATACGATCCAGCATTTGTTCCAGAACATGAAGGGCATTTTCGGAACTTCTCTTTGCGGCCTGTTTGCTGCATTGATTTTGAATGCCAGCCGCAGTATGATGGTTAGTGCCCGCGATCGCTTTGTGGCTCGTCTTGATGCCCTCACCTTGAATATGCAAGGTGAAACTTCTGAAGAAGAAAAGGATAAAACTGGTCTTGAACGTTTGTTCGATAGTGTTGAAACCAACCTGAAAAATGTTACCGCTGCAGTGCAGGCGGGGCTTACCGGTGTGGTTAGCAAGGTGGGGGAGGAACTCTCTGCAACAACCGCCAAGCTTAATCAGAGTGTTTCTGCTTCTGTGGACCAGATGTCTACCAATGTCAAAGCTTCTGTAGAACAGGTTTCTGCAAGCGTCAATTCTTCTGTGGAAAAAGTTTCTGCAGAAATGTCTGCTTCCGTAAAGACTCTCAATGAATCTCTGGCTTCTGCAATGAACGGCATGAACGCAGCTGTGAAGGGCTTGGGCGGTTCCGTAAGCGAATCCATTTCTACGGCGTTTGCTCCCATGGAAAACAGCGTGAAGGCTCTGTCCGCATCTGTGGAATCCATTCCCTCTAAGCTGGACGAAAAACTTGATGGACTTTCTTCTGCTTTGGACGATGGTCTGGGTAAGATTTCCGGCGGTGTTCAGTCCGGTCTGGATAGTGTTGCTGCCGATGTAAAGTCTGCCTTGGATGGTGTTTCCAGCAGCGTCTATGACGGTCTGTATAAGGTGAGCGAATCTGCACAGAGCTCCCTGGCCGATTCCTCCAGCAGTATTGCTGAATCTATTGCGGATCAGGTCAAGCAGTCCAATGAGCAGTGGAACGAATTTATGGAGCGTCTGGAAGAGCGTGCAACTTCCAATGTGGATGCCCAGCGCGAAGGTCTGGAAACTCTCAAGAACGTGGCCTTGCAGGTTGCCGAAAAGGCTCAGGCAGGTTCCGCAGAACTTTCTGCATCTGTTTCCGAAAAACTCTCTACGTTTTCCAGTGATATTCTCGGAGCCTTCCAGAAACTTTCTGAAACTTCTGCAACGCTTCTTGAAGCCCAGAAGGCTCTTACCGAAAGTATTGACAACCGCGTGGTCAAGGAAAAGGAAGCTACCGACGCTCTTGGCGGAAACATTGTGGAAACCGCAGAACTCATGCGCGTGAACCAGTCCGAACTTAGTGCCAATCTTGAAATGCTTCGTGCCGGTCTCGAAACTATTCTTGAAAAACTATCCGGCGATACGGCGGAGCATGATGAAGAAGAAAACTTCATTGAACATTTGAACCAGTCTCTGGAAGCCTTCCATGAACGTGCTAGCGAAGTGCTTATGGAAAATGCTGTGAAGACCCAGGAAATTCTTTTGGAAGTCTTGGAACAAACTCAGCGTGCAAGCCATTTCTCTGCGGTTTCTGCACCGGCAGAGGCCCCTGCTTCCGACGAAGCCAAGGTGGAGGGCTAATCCATGCGATTCCGCAAGGACGAAAATAGCAATCCTTGGATGGCTTACACCGACTTAGGTGTCGCCTTGGTTTCTCTGTTTATTCTTGCCTTTGTGGCTATGACCACCTTGAAGGAACAGAAGGCGGAAGACTTGACTCGTACCGAAGAAGAAGTGTTGAGTTGCCAAGAGGAAATGCGTAAAATTGCAGCAGAACGTAATGCGTTGCTGTCCAAAAGCCTGCAGACTTCCATTGAAGCAGGCCTAATTGCCTTGGAAGGAGGAAAAATTCAGATTCAGGCTCAGTTCCTTTTCCCTGTGAATGGTGCTGATTTGACTCCCGAGGGTATTGGCGTGATTCGTGGCATTAGCAAGGGCCTGTTGGAAGCCATGGATTCTACGGACGTTATTATGGTGAGCGGATTTACTGATGACGTTCCCATTAAGTCCAACACGTATACAAACTGGAATCTTTCGACGGAACGTGCGGTTAACGTGGTGAAAACCTTGATCAAGGAAGGCTTTCCCCCTGAACGTCTGTTTGCCGCAGGCTTCGGCGAACATCAGCCTAAGTATCCCAATGATACCGAAGAACATCGTCGCTTGAATCGTCGTGTGGAAATCGGTGTGACTCCGCTGCAGATGCAGGAGAAGGCTAAATAGTTTTGTGGATAATGTTATGATGCAAAGTCGCCTCGATACACTACGCCAAAATATAGATGCTATCCGAAAGACGGGAAAGCTTCCTCACTGGCGTATGGTCTATGCGGAAAATCTTCTGTCTCGTGCAGGGGATTATCTGGCTGTGGACCGCCTTCCTGAGGCAAAACTGGTTGCTGATAAATTAGACCGCTGGATTAGTACCCACACTCCCAAGGAAAACGTGGATAATCGCTTTGCTGAAAATCCCATGGTTTTCTGGAATGAAGAGTTGCTAGGAAAGGTTTCTGAACAGATTAAGCAGACTCTTGCGGATAAGCGTTCCTTGATTCCGAATACGGAACGTGAAGCTACTTTACGTCGTCTTAGCCTTGTAGATACATGGATTAAGGCGGGTAACTATATGGCCGCTCACGAAGAATTGCTGTCCTTGAGAGCTGCTTTGATCGCTCGCCTTCGCCGTAGTTATCGTGCTCGCCTAGTGGCAACGGATTTGTATCAGGGGAGTGTTGCTGTTCCCGCCGGTAGTCTGGTCGGTCCGTACAACGCCCGCCACACTTTGGAAGAAACCTTCCATGTGGTCGGTGAACGAGATCCTATCTGGGTGGAAGACTTCCTGGAAATCTATAACGACCTGTTCCGCATTGTGGAACGCCTCGTGCCCCAGGATAAGAAATAGCATGAAACTTTTTTTTGCGCTGGTTCTTGTTTTTTCCGGTTTTCTGTTTGCTCAGGGATCTTTGCCTCATTTTGATTTCAGGCAACCGATGTTGTTTGAATCTGAATCAACCGTAAATCCTTCTACCGATATTCCGGCATCAGAAATGCATCAAGGGAAAGGCTTTAATTACCAGCTGGCGTTTGCTTCCCTTGGTTTCTTCTTCTCCATTTATGGCCTTATGGAAGGCGTTGACTACGATGATGACGCTGTAGATTTGGTTCGCAGTCGTGACTTTAGCTCGGAATATACTTATCACAGAAATCGAAAAAAAATCAAGGATTTGCAGTCGGAAAGAGATGCTTACTATACGCTTTCCGTGGGAATGTTCGCTGCTGCGGTGTTTTTTATAGTAAGTTATATTTGGTTCTAATGGGGGGATGAATAAAATGAAATGGATTTCAGCTCTTTTTGTAGCGGGTATTCTTTGTGGATGTACCGACCATGTTGCGGACTATGATGACGCCTACAATGATTACAAGAGCTCTCTTAAGGTTACCGATAACATCATCAAGGATTCACGTGATGGTCAAAAGTATGCTGTCGCTGTAATCGGTGATAAGGTCTGGATGGCCGAGAACCTTCGCTATGCGGATAGCTCCAAGACAACGTACCTCAAGGGCAATACCTGGTGCTACGAGAATGAAGATGAAAATTGTGAAAAGTACGGGAGACTTTATTCTTGGACTGCCGCATTGATGGTGGATTCCGGTTATCAGTATAAGGACAAGATTTATGCTAATGAACAAGGAATTTGTCCTAATGGTTGGCGCTTGCCTACTGAAGAGGATTGGAATGCTCTTGTAAAATATGTTGACCTGAGAAACGGTGTAGAAAGTATTGGCGCCAGCTTAAAATCTAAGTCGGGTTGGAAAAAGTCTGATTCCGTTGCTGTAGGTGTGAACCGTTTCGGCTTTAACGCACTTGCTGCCGGCCGCCGCAATAGTGATGGCGAAGATTTCATGGAAACGGAAAAGTTCGCCTTCTTCTGGTCCTTAAACGAGGTGGATGCTGGAATTGCTGAGGGCTGGACTTTGCGCTATGATAACAACTTCCTGGACCATGGCGAATATTACAAGGGCCATGGAATGTCGGTTCGCTGCATTACCGATACTTCAAAGATAACTTTCGATACGACGAAGGCCTTTGTTGAAGCTGAGGTTCCGCCTATTGATTATGGCTATGGCTCAGTGAAGTACGATGGTAAGACATACAATACCGTAGAAATCGATGGACTTGTCTGGTTTGCAGAAAACCTTGCTGCAGATAAGGGTGACAATTGGTGCTACAAAGATAACGCCGATTCCTGCGCCAAGTATGGTCGTCTGTACAACTGGAAAACCGCAATGGAAATTTGCCCCGAGGGTTGGCACTTGCCGACCTCAGAAGACTTCTACGCTCTTTTCAATTATGCTGGTGGTGCTTATGCCTTGCAGACGGAAAAGGACTGGTCTAAGGAGAAGGGAGGTGACTACTATGGATTCTCGGCAAGACCCGCCGGCGGTTTCGATGGAGACGGCTTCTATGACCTGCATCAGAGTGCTTACTTCTGGTCCTCTCGGGAAGAGGACGAAAGTACTGCCTATAGTTTGTTCCTGACTTTCTATAGTAATTCCGGCACTGGACATAAGGATAAGAAGTCTAACGGTCTCTCTGTCCGTTGTGTCAAGGATGCACAAAGCAAAGATACCGAAACGACGGAAGAATCTGCGAAATAGTTATATCCGCTAGGTTCAAACGCTTGTTGTAAAAGCGCTTGCAATAAAAAGAAACCGCAACCTGATGATGACTGCGGTTTTTAAATTTTTATGGGAGGTTCGCGAAACTCGATAATCAGCGTGTCATTCTGAACCACGATAATCCATGAGTCATTCTGAATCCCGATAATCCATGTGTCATTCTGAACCCCGACAGGGGTGAAGAATCTAGCACATGTTTTCTCAGCACTCGCCTTAGGCCTTCTTAAACTTTTGGCACTGCTTTGCAGTGCAGAAGATTGTGGCTCGGTAATACAAAAACACTAATTAGTGTTTTTGTGCAACGCTCGCCTTGAACTTCTTAAGTAAAGCGTCGGCCTTTACGAACTGCTGCTTCACGGACTTGGGACCAGTGCCACCTTCGATGTTACGGCGGCTGACGCTGTATTCGAAGGTCAGGGTCTTCTTCATCTTGGCAACATCGGGAACGCCGGCGGCTGCCCAGGATTCGTCGGACAGGTCCGTAAATTCCTTACCCTGGCGGGCGGCTTCGCCGACCAGGCTACCGACCACGTGATGTGCGTCGCGGAACGGAACGCCAGCTTCCACCAGCAAGTCTGCCAGGTCGGTAGCCAGCAGCGCCGGCAGCATCTTGGCCTGCATCTTGTCGAAGTTGAAACGTGCGGTTTCCAGAGCTTCCTTCATGACGCGGAGGATCACCTTCACGTTGTGGACGCTGTCAAATACCGGTTCCTTGTCTTCCTGCAAGTCGCGGCTGTAGGAGAGGGGTGCGCCCTTCACTAGAGTGTACATGGCGCTGAAGTTACCCAGCATACGGCCGGACTTACCGCGGATCAGTTCCATGGAGTCGGGGTTCTTCTTCTGGGGCATCATGGAGGAGCCGCTGCTGAAGGCGTCGTGCAAGGTGAGGAAACCAAATTCGCTGGTGCTCCAGTTCACGAAATCTTCGGCATAACGGCTCATGGTGTTTGCGATGATGGCGAGGTCTGCGTTGAATTCCAGCATCATGTCGCGGTGGCTCACAGCGTCGATGGAGTTGGGGCTCACGTCCTTGAAACCAAGTTCCTTTGCAACCAGGGCGCGCTGGTAAGGGAATGCGGAACCAGCCATGGCACCGCTACCCAGAGGCAGCTGGGAATGCAGTTCCAGGAAGTTGTCCAAGCGCTTCACGTCGCGGCTCACTGCGAAGAACATGCTCATGAGGTAATGGCTGAAGTAGATGGGCTGTGCCTGCTGCAGGTGAGTGTAGCCCGGCATCAGCTTGCCGAAGTATTTCTTGGAAAGGTCCAGCACAACGTCCATCAATTCCACTTCCAAAGCGCGGATTTCGGCGGCGCGGTGACGCATGTAAAGCTTAAAGTCGGTGCAGACCTGGTCATTGCGGCTACGTCCGGTGTGGATTTTCTTGCCCAGGGCGCCAATGCGTTCGGTAAGCACCCGTTCTACGGCCATGTGGATGTCTTCGTCGGAAGGCTGCCACAGGTTCTTGCCTGCGTGATAGTCGTCCAGAATAGTCTTCAGGCCGTCGCAAATGGTCTTGTACTCAGCCTTGGTCAAAACGCCGGATTCTACCAGGCCCTTGCCGTGACCGATGCTGCCTTCGATATCTTCTTCGATGAGTTCTGCATCAAAATGGAGGCTGAAGGAAAGGTCCACCATGGACTGAGCCATACCGCTGGCGAAGCGACCGGTCCACATGTTGGTCTGGGTGCCGGACTTGCCGGAAGATTTCTTTTCGGAAGACTTTGCTGGTTTTGCAGCGGCCTTTGCTGCCTTTGCAGGAGCTGCCTTGACGGTCTTAGTATTCTTGGACATTATAATGTTCCTCTAAAAATTTACGCGGTAATAATAGAAATTTACAGGGACGGAATCACGGGCTTGTCGATGTCTTCGCCATTCAGAATCTTTTCTACGGTGGTAATAATCTTGTCACGCTCGCCGCACCAGTTGGGTGCCAGCAGCATATCGCTGGGACTTTCTCCGCTGAAACGCTCGATGGCGGTTTCCATGCCGATGATCTTGATCATTTCTGCTACAGCCTTGCAGTACTCCTCAAAAGACTGCAACTTGAATTCGCCGGCGGAGAATTCCTGGGCCATGACAGTTCCCGTTACAATGTGCAGGGGGTGAATCTTTACAGCGGCCAGGTGCAAGTCGCGGACAACCTGGGCGGTCTTCTTGAAGTCCTCCATGGATTCACCAGGGAGGCCTACGATCACATGGGTGGTCACCCAGAGACCTGCTGCCTGGCAACGCATAACGGCATCTTCAAATTCTGCAAGGGTGTGCCTGCGGTTGATTCCTGCCAAAGTCAGGTCGTTGGCTGTCTGCAAACCGATTTCCACGATAATGGGCTTCTTCTTGTTCAGCGTTGCCAGATAGTCTACCTTCTCTTGTTGCAGGCAATCGGGGCGGGTGCCGATGGCAAGCCCAGCTACTTCCGGATGCTTCACAATGGGGTCGATGATTCCCTTCAAATGTTCCAACGGGGCGTGAGTGTTTGTATAAGGCTGCAAATAGGCAAGGATTCCTGCGTTAGGATATTTATCCCTGAGCTTTGGAACAAACTTTTCCAATTGTTCTTGAATGCTTACCTTGGCCTGGTCATATACTGGGCTAAAACTGCGATTGTTGCAATAACTACATCCGGAAAATCCCTTGGTTCCGTCCAGGTTAGGGCAGCTCATGCCGCCGTTTAAAGGAAGTTTCCGCACCTTGAGGTAATTGGGAAAAATTTCAAGAAGCAGGTCTCGGTATGGCTTGTAATTCATGCTTTAAAATTTATATAAAATTGCGGGATCGAGTCTGCAAGTATACAAAAAGACGAACTGTCTCAAAGACAGTTCGCCTAAACTTTCGAATCCGAAATTCAGATTAGAATGTAAGCAGAGCGCCGAAGTTGCCAACGAGACCGCTCCATGCTGCATCGCCAAGTGCGTCGGCAATGGAGGCTTCCAAAACCAGGTTCTTGTACTGGAAACGAACACCGGCATTGGCCATGGGGGCTTCTGTCTTCATAGAGATTTCTGACTTTTCGGTCTTGCTGCCCTTGTTTTCGCTGCTATAGTAGTTGAAGAGCTTCCAATCGTAGCTTGCGCCACCGTATACAATCCAGCTTTCGCTCAATGTGACTTCGGCAAGGATGTTCGGTGTGGTGAACACGCCCATGGAGAATCTGTCGGAAGCTGTTTCATCCCAGAAAATAAGAGGAATGCGGGTGTTGGTACCGACGAACACCTGTGCAATGTCGGAACCCATCACAGGCAGGGCGAAGTTGACAATAGGCTGTACTGCGAAGAATGAGTCATCATGGGTCACTTCAGTCTTGGTGTTGCCCATTTCAGTAATGGTTTCGCTGGCCTGGCGAAGGATATTTACGCCGATGGTCCAGAAGAAGTTCTTAGCAGAAGGTCCATTGGAAAGTGCGATGTTGGCGCCCAGATCCCAATAGTCGTTATCTGTTTCGTTGTTATTGGTTTCTGTATCAATTTCCTGGTTGAATGTGAGCCAGTAGGCGTTTGCTGTCAAGTCGAAAGCACCCAGGTTCATGCCGAACTTCAGGTTGATAATATCGCCGGCTTCTGTAGTGGAAACGTCTGTTTCTGTACCGGCAACATCTGTGGATTCCCAAGTTTTATCTAAACCGAAGTCAATGGCCAAACCCATGCCGTTCAGTGCAATACCTGCGGTAACGATTGCGAGGTCGCTCAGGTTGTCTGCGTCGTAGATGGGGAGACCTGCGGTGATGCCACCGAGACTTGCTGTGTTGTCAAATGCGAACAGGTAGGTCATGCCGCCCTTAGTCAATGCCAAGGTAGCGTTTTCGCCAGAGGGTTCCACATAGAGCAAGTTGCTGCCATACATCTTGTAGGGAGAGTGCATGTTGCCAGCAACAGTAGAAGCTCCAGCTTCGCTGCCGACCAGGTTGTATGCATTGCCGTGAAGTACGTTGAAAGAACCGTTTGCCTGGACTGCCGGTGCATCCGCTGCCGGGGCGGCAGGTTGTGCTGCGGGTGCAGATTCCTGGGCAGGAGCAGACTGTGCTGCAGGAGCGGATTCTTCTTCTTCGTAATCGTCTTCGTAGTCTTGAGCGACTGCAGCGGACATGGTCATTGCAGTCATCAGAGCAATAAGTTTGGTATTCATAATATCTCCCATAAAAATATCCTGATACAAATATAGAAATGTGGGGATGTATTCTCAAGTATAAATTAAATTAACACAGTAAACATAACTTAAGATTTATGTTGTACAAAAAAACGAGTTTCACTTTTGTGAAACTCGTAAACAAGTTGATCCCAGCGGGAATCATTTTCATTTACATGATTGGCCTACTTCTTAGGCTCAATCTTTTCCATGCCGCCCTTATAATGAGTGCAAAGTTTTAAAAGAAACTTTGCAGACACATGGTCGGCCTGTTCAAAGATTGGCCTACTTCTTAGGCTCAATCTTTTCCATGCCGCCCATGTACGGACGCAGCACTTCAGGAATCAACAGAGAGCCGTCCTTCTGCTGGTAGTTGTCGCAAATGCCAACCATCACGCGAGGAGTTGCAAGGCCAGAACCGTTCAAGGTGTGGATGAAGGTGTTCTTGCCGCCAATCTTGGTCTTGATGTTTGCGCGGCGGGCCTGGTAGTCTTCGAAGTTGGAGCAGGAAGAAACTTCGAGCCACTTCTTTTCTACAGGAGCGTAGACTTCAAGGTCGTAGCACTTTGCTGCGCCGAAACCAAGGACGCCCTTGCAGAGAGCCAGACGGTGGTAGGGGAGGCCCAGCTTTTCCAAAAGCATTTCGCCAAAGCGGGTCAGTTCTTCGTGATCTTCGTAGGAGTGTTCCGGATGGGCGAAGTACACCATTTCAACCTTGTTGAACTGGTGCAGGCGCAGAAGACCGCGGGTGTCCTTGCCGTAGGAGCCAGCTTCGCGGCGGAAGCAAGCGGAGTAGGCGCAAATGCGCTTGGGCAATTCGGATTCGGGAATCACTTCGCCAGAGTAGAGGTTAGTCAGAGGAACTTCTGCAGTAGGAATGAGGAACAGGTCGTCATCCTTGTCGCAGCGGTACATGTCTTCTTCGAACTTGGGGAGCTGACCGGTGCCGCGCATGGTGTTGCGGGTAACCAGGTACGGAGGAGTGAATTCTTCGAAGCCAGCCTTCTGGTGTTCGTCTAGGAAGAACTGGATGAGGGCGCGTTCCAGGCGAGAACCGAGACCGCGGTAGACGGGGAAGCCGGAACCGGAAATCTTTGCGCCGCGTTCGAAGTCGAAAATGCCAAGGCGCTCGCCGAGAGTCTTGTGGTCGACGCGGGCAAAGTCATCGTTCTTGGTGTAGTAGTCAAAGGGAATGGGGCCGTCCTTTTCCACGACGTTGTCGGAGGAGTCCTTACCTTCGTGAGACTTGGGTGCGATGTTGGGGACGTGCATGAGCATTTCGGTCTGCTTGTATTCCAGATCCTTCAGCTTCTTGTCCATTTCGTCGATCTTGTTGCCCAGTTCGCGGGTAGCGGCCTGAGCTTCGTCGGCGTTTTCGCCCTTCTTCTTCAGTTCACCGATGAGCTTGGACTGAGCGTTACGTTCGCTCTTGAGGCGTTCCACTTCGGTAAGGAGCGGACGGCGTTCTTCGTCGATGGCGAGAACATCGCGCAGGCTTACGGTAGTATACTTCTTTTCGGTTTCAGCAATATAATATTCCGGATTTTCGCGGATTTTCTTAATGTCAAGCATTTTATGCCTCGGTTAGATAAAAATTTTACGGCGATAATTATAGAAAAAAGACTTGGGTTGTGAGGTCGGGCTACGCCCTTTGAGGTCGGCACGGCGTGCCTTTGAGGTGTTAGTAAGAAAGTTGGCGCCTTATTCTAT
The DNA here is from genome assembly GCA_045600425.1 of Fibrobacter sp. Lineage (GTDB taxonomy): Bacteria > Fibrobacterota > Fibrobacteria > Fibrobacterales > Fibrobacteraceae > Fibrobacter. Next base: position 13,316 of record JAZRXW010000004.1, on the reverse strand, counting down.
TTCAAAAACAATTTTTTTGTTTGAAAACCGGCTTTTATAATGTAAGCACCGGCTTGGTTCAGCTGAATTTGTGCGGAACCGTTGGACGAAACTCGCTTGATCAAGTTGCCGTTCAAGTCGAAGACTGAAATTTCGCCGACGTAGTTATCCACCGTCACCGCAGTTCCTGTCACAGAAATTCTTTGGTTTGCGAAGGTGTTCTTGCGCAAGGCTTCCGTTTGCGAAGAGCTTGAACCGTCCAAGTCCGATGAGGACGATTCGACGGGCATGGACGAACTGTACTCAATAACGGGTTCTGTGGAAGAACTGGATTCGGCAACAGGTTCACTTGCCTTGCTCAAGATGCCGTCGGCGATGATGCGGGCTAGTTCCTTGGCACCAACTTCGTTGGGGTGGACCACGTCGTCCAGCAGCCATTCCACCTTGTTGAATGTGGAGTGAAGGTCAATAATCTTTACGCCCTTCTTGGTGGCCACTTCTTTAATGATTGGATTGATGACATTGACAATGGCGGTGTCGATGATGCCCCATTCTGTGTTCTGGGCGTAGGGCTGCAAGGTGGCGTAGATGGTGGGAGCCTGGGGCTGATGGGCGAAGGTGTCAATCAGGGCTTCGTAATCCTTGGGCAGGTCAGCCTTGTATTCAGGCTTGTACATGTAGTTGTACCCGCTGGAACTTCCTTTGCCGTCAAAGAAGTACTTGCTGTCGTTGGTCCCCAGTTCAATAATGACGATGTCTGCACCGTAGTTAAGGGCGGCGGTAAACTTGTCTGAAGCCCAATAGGATTCGGCAGATGCCTTGTGGAACATTCTTCCGGAGTGGCCGAAGTTCTTGACTTCGTATTGGCCGCCTAGCATGTCCTGCAGGTGTTCAGGATATTTCTTCTTATCCCAGATGCCGTAGCCTTCGGTAATGCTGTTTCCTACGCAAGCCACCTTTGTTTGTGCATTTACGATAGTGGCTAGCATTAGGGCAGTTCCCATTACCGAAACAAATTTTACCATACATACCTCAGCATCGGCTTTTAAGTCCTTCTAAAAGATAACATAAAACGCAGTCTTTAGATTTTTTCTACTATTGGTTTTATGCTGAAATCGTTGAAAACATTGCGAAACTTGTGGACTGCGCTTCTTGCTCTTGGTTGTTGTCTATTGTCTAGCTGTTACAGTTTTACAGCCAGTACATTACCTAGCCATATCAAGTCGGTAAATATCCATGAGGTAGAAGATAAAACCATGGATGCCGTTCTCGCTAATGATATCCGAACAGCAGTTCTTGAAATGTTTAGAAAAAATGCCAGTAGCGTTCGCGTTGTAAATGGTGAGGCTCATTCCGATTTTGAAATCACATTGTTGTCCTACACCAATAAGCCTTTGGACTATAATAGCAATAGCGATGTGGAAACTTACCGAGTTACAATTCGCGTTGGTGTTAAGTTTTATGATAACGTAAAAGAACGTATTATTTATGAAAACAAGTCCCTCTCCGCAGAAGGAACTTACGACGTTCAGGCCAACGAAACTGAAGACCGCCACGGTCAAAAACGCGCCATCGAAAAACTCCAGGACCTCATTATCACCAACGCCCTAGCTAAATGGTAGCAAGGTTTGCGATGGATTTTCGCCATTTCCACGATTTTCGCTTATAATAAGTGTATTTTGACTGGTTTTTATAAGTGAATTTTTAATTTATATGAGATTTTTTGCAGAATTTTAAACAAAAAATCATGTAAAATACCCTATAATGAGTTGCATTAGGGTGAAAATGCTTTTATTGACCTTAATTGGTGCAGCATGTGGGGCAAAATTCGCTTATAAAACTCCGCACGGTTTATGATTTATAAGCGAAATTTCCAAAATTCATCCCTAAATAAAATCCTCTACCTTAACAGGTTCCTCATTTAAAAGGGCCTCGGTCAGTGTGCTTCCCTTGTAAGTGAGTTTCAGGCTAAAGAAGGGTTCCCCCCGTTCCAACAGGGCTAAAAAAATCAGGTCGCCGTCCCAGTGGGGTAGCTTAATCACATCAGCCTTAGGCACCCACTCCAGGTTTCCTTCGTCACATTCCTTCAGGTCGCCAGTCCATTGTGTGGCGGTAAACAGATGCATGAATTCGGTCTGGTCCATGCCATCGCTAATGAAGGTTACGATGCCGCGATACTTGGGCTTGATTAAGGTAAGACCCGTTTCTTCAAGAGCTTCTCGCTTGATGCAGTCTTCCGGGGATTCCCATTCCTCGAATTTTCCGCCGATGCCAATCCATTTATCCTTATTGATGTCGTTCTTCTTCTTGACGCGATGAAGGAGAAGGTACTTGTCGTCTTGCTCAATGTAACAGAGGGTGGTGTTTAGCATAATTATGAGTTAAAAATGAAGAATGAAGGGTGAACAATTAACAATGAACAATTAACAATTAACAATGAACAGTGAACAATTAATAGTGAATAGTTTTTTTTTGTGTCATTCTGAGCGAAGCGAAGAATCTAGAGGCTGGAATTTAGAAACTAGAGACTAGAGATTAGAGACTAGAGATTAGAGACTAAGGATGTAATCATTTTGAAATCGTTTGCGCTTGCATTTTGTTGCCCTAACCCCTAGAACCTAGTCTCTAGCCCCGATACTAGTGAAAGATGAAGAGTGAAAATTATGGGAGTTTGTCGCTTTTATTGTTGTTGCGGAGTCCGTTAAGATCGTCTGTAATGGAATCCAGGACCAGTTCCTGTTTGCCTTCCATTTTCTCAAAACGCTTTCTCAGACTGTTAATGAGGGCATAAGCGATGGGGGTCGCGCAAATTGCTTCGATGGCAAGCTTACCTGGGAACTGGACCACAATCATACTGATTAGGTCGTCGGTGGGGACGGTGCCGGCAAAGGCTATGAGCACAAAGATGCTTGTATCCACAATGTAGCCGATAAGAGAACTGCCGATGGTTCGTACCCACAAAAGCTTACGTCCGGTCTTTTCGCGGATCTTCACCATAGTCCAGGCGTTGGTCAGTTCCCCCAGCAAAAATGCGATGAGGGAGGCTACCGTAATGCGGGGCACGAAACTGAAAATCTTTGCGTAGGCGCTGGCGGTGTCTTCCGTAAAATCCGGGTAAGGTAAGGTCGTTCCGATGAAGGTGAACAACGCCATGAACACCTGGCAAAAGAACGTAAGCCAAATGACTTTTCGGGCTGTTTTAAATCCCCAGATTTCAGTAAGAACGTCTCCCAACATATAGGCCAGCGGGAAGGTGATGGTCCCTGCGTCAAAAATGGTAACGCCGCCGACGGACAGCAACTTTACCGCCATCACGTTGGAAGTGAGATAGCAGGCAACCATCAGACCTGCAATAACAACAAGTGGGGAAAAGGGATCCCTCTTAGCGCCTATATCAAAATCATCTTGCCTCATACAGAACAAAAGATAGATTTTATTCCGAGTATTGCCGGTAATGGTGGTAGCTCACGCTGACGGAAAATGCAAATCTTGTCCGGTCTGGATCAAGATCCATAAAGCCGTAGTGGGCGTCGATTCCTATTGAAAATTTCCTGAACCAGAGATTGGCGAATGCTCCAAATCCTGCTTCAATATCGGACTTGTTTCGGTTGTCTCTTTTCGGAATCCACACATTTCTTGCAATGTACTGTTCGATTCCAAAACTGAAATGGTCGCCTATGGGAATTTGCTCGATGACAGATAATCCTCCTGCAAATGCCCCGGCCCATTCCTCAAGAGTGCCGACAAAGTCAAAATCTTTTTTTTCATCATCGATGGCGGTCCAGTAGTCGTCATATTCTTCATCGTCATCATCCGTATCAATAAAGCAAGCCGGGCACAGGACTATAGCTGTCCCTATAACCCAAGGCATAGAAATCCAACCGCGGACGGCTGCGTATTCGTTTCCCGTTCCAAACGTAAAATAAGGGGAGGGCTGAAAGCCAAATCCCCAGACAGAATTTTCTCCGTTGGACACAAGCAAATCATAGGATAGGGGAGAGTCCCAGCCATCATCAGATTTTTCATATTGGGAAAATTCTCCCCGAACAGAATGGCTCCTGGAGGGTGGCGCGTTAAGGGCATCCATAAACGCAGCTGTGCTAGGCGGGTGCATAGTGCAGCCCGTCAACAGCAGTAAAATCATTATGGACGCTAGTAAATATCGCATACTAAAAAAATTATATGATTTATACTAGCGCGGGTAAGCATTACTGGAAAATATTGATGAACGGTGGATTTAAGACGATGAATGATTGTTCTTTGTTGGAATAATCACTCATGGATTTCCAAGGGCAGCCCGTCGGGGTCACTAAAGAAGGTCATCTTCTTGCCGGTATAATCGTCTATGCGCACAGGTTCCGTTTCGATTCCCATGGCTTTCAATTCAAGGACCGTGTCGTCTACGGATTCAACGCGGAATGCCAAGTGGCGAAGCCCGTTTGCTTCAGGATAGCTTGGGCGGGGCGGCCTACCCGGAATAACAAAAAGTTCCAACTCCATTCCATCCAGCTGAAGGTCAATTTTGTAATCGCCGCGTTCTGCGCGGTAATTTTCGCGGATGATTTTAAATCCCAGCAAATCAACATAGAAGTGTTTGGATTTCTCGTAGTTACTGCCGATGACTGCAATGTGATGGACTTGTGTAAGATTCATAGGGAGTTTTGCTGTTAGCGGACGACTTGATTCTTGCCGTTGTTCTTTGCCACGTAGAGCTTCTTGTCGGCGTCGTTAATCCAGGCGTCTATACGCTGGTTGGTGCTGTAGTAGGATAGTCCTACGGAAATGGAAAAATGGAAGTTCTCAGTTTCTGAATGGACTTCCCGATCTCTAGTTTGTTCCACCAAAGTCTGCATCACTTGGGAAGAGACAATTGCTTCGTCTCCACTGACCAGAAATTCTTCGCCACCCCAGCGGCTGATGGTGCAATTCTTGCATACTTTTTTCATCAGGTTGCTGAGGATCATAAGCACCTGGTCCCCGACGGCGTGACCGTAGTGATCGTTGATGTGTTTGAAGTTATCCACATCGATCATGGCAATCCAGATTTTACGGGTATCGCCGCTCTTGGATGTTGCTTCTTCCAGACGGGACATCATATAATATCTGTTGGCAAGTCCAGTCAGAGCGTCAAAATCAGCTTGCTTTATCAGTTTTTCTTCGGAATCAATGATGAGACTTGATGTTGCACGAGAGAACGTTACCAGGAAGAAGCAGACTGCACCAAGATTTAACCCTAGAAATATAAACTGAGGTGCTCCATCAATAACATAAATCGGTCCCGCGTAAACGGAATATAAGGACGATGTCAAGCAGAAGATTACGATAAACACAGACCAAAGATTTGGCTTGGGGTCTGTCATCTTGAACTTTTTCGCCATATACCTGATGTGATAGATTAGCGGAATAGTGGACATGGCGTACAACTGGAATCCGTAATCGTAACCCAAGCAGATAGAGCAAATAAACATATACAAGGTTAACATCGCGTATGTAGTGCATGTGACCTTGATGAATTGGTATCTGTGTATCCAGTAGTAATGGAAGAAATAGATGAGTGCTACGGGAATGGAGTAGTAGGCTAAAAATGTTGCCCCGATGAGGTAGTAAATGACCATCATGACGACCACCAGCACGGTAAGGACCGTGTTAACCATATAGGCCGCTTTTCTAACGTCGTTTAGATTGGAGAGCATTTCATTTCCTCATCCTATATATAGATAAAATTTTTTTAGGGTAGCAATCAAAAAAAGGTAAAATAGAGGCTAATTTGTCTTCATGCGCAGGAAAAAATTTCTACGGTTTGAATTTTTAGTGACGAATGTGGATTTTGTTGAGACGAAGTGTATCAGAAATCCTTCTTTAAATACCTATATTGAACACGTCAGGTTTGACTTCTCTGAAAAGAAGGTTTAGAATGAAAAATTATATTGTGTTGTTTTCGCTGTTTGTCCTTGCGGGATTTTTTTCAGCTTGCGATCTTTTGGATAGTGAAGAAGAAGTGGTTCTAGTCATTCCTGGCCCTGTCACCTTTGATCCTGACAATATGGAGTTTGTCCAGATAGGATCTCAAAAATGGCTGAACCAAAATCTGAACAACCAAGATGAAGCAATAGGTTCCTGTTATGATAATCGTTCAGAGAACTGTGACCGCTATGGCCGTATGTATACATGGGCAGAGGCCATGGGCGTATCCACTTACTATGACAGGGATGAATTAGGACGGATTTCCTTGCCGCATCAAGGAATTTGCCCGGATGGTTCTCATTTGCCTAGCCATAAGGAGTGGCAGACGCTTTATGAATACCTTCAGAAAAATCCCCAGGAACAGCCGAAGTTCAAGAATCAGTTAGGGGGCGCCTATGATTATAAGGGCTATTACCGCTCTAAGGAGGATGAGGTCCTTTTGTGGTCTTCGACAGAATATGATGTTAGCGGTTCTTCCTATAACTTTGAATTTGCCTGGCTTTGGTCTTTCCACAAGAACGATGTGATTGCTAGTGATAACGCACATAAAATAACTAGGGCATATATTCGTTGCATCAAGGACGAATTTGTTGGAGAAGAAAGTTCTTCTTCTAAGGAAAAGTTGTCATCAAGTTCCGTCTCTTCATCGAATCTAGAGTCCTCGTCAAGTTCAGTATCTTCGTCAAGTTCAGTATCTTCGTCAAGTTCGGTAAATTTTTCATCCAGTAATGGAGAGTCCGCAGAAACCGAAACCATTCAAGTGGGGTCCCTGTTATGGATGACGAAAAATCTGGATGTAGAACTAGCGGGAAGCCGCTGTTATAATGACGAACCAGAAAACTGCGAAAGGTATGGTCGTCTTTACACTTGGGCTCAAGCCATGGGGAAGAATGAAATGTATGACAAGGAAAAGCTGGGGGCATTCTCCGGCACATATCAGGGGATTTGCCCGGACGGCTTCCGTCTTCCCACCTATGAAGAATGGAAGGAGTTGGAACAAAGTTTAACCGATGTTGGCGATTTTACAAATCAGTTGGGCGGTGCCTTTGATTACAAAGGCTACTATCGCTCCAGAGGTGATGAAGTCTTGTTCTGGAGTTCTACGGAATATGATGCAACTGGAACCCGCTACGACTTTGAATTTGCGTGGCTGGTGGCGTTCCATAAGGACAAATCCGTTGGTTATGATAATGCCCATAAAATCACAGGTGCTTATGTCCGCTGTGTGATGGAATTTGGCGAGTAGTGTGAACGGCCTTCTTGTTCACGCAAGTATTTGGCGGTGAATCTTTTTCAAAAACTCAAATACGGGACAGTCTTTGGACTGCCCAGATGCTTTCGTCTGGGTAACTTGATTGTTAATGTATTTGAAAAAGTCTATATTATGACACGAAAAAAGGGTATGAGGAGGAACTCTTGAAAAAGATCCTTATTTTTATTGCCGCTTTTGCTTCGTGCAGTCTTGCTGCCTGGAATGGACAGGTGAGCGAAACGGCACCGGCTGTCATTGAGACTGTCGAAGGTTCTGAATATGAAGCGTTTGCCAATCTCATCTATGAAATTTCCACACCAGAGGAATTAGCCTGGTTTGCGGACCAGGTGAACAACCAGGACAATGCTGAAATTGTGGGTGTCCTGAAAAATGACATTGTTTTTGGGGAGGACACCTCCTTAGTGTCTGAATATCCCTGGGTTCCCATTGGTCGTGATAATACAACGCCTTTTAGAGGATCATTTGATGGTGCTGGACATCGAATTTATGGTTTGAATGTTCCTGTGACGGATGGCATTTTTGTAGGTCTTTTTGGCTGGGTGGAAGGTGAAGGATTAATTAAAAATCTGACGATTGCAAATTACCGATTGGAAGCTCATGTGGATACTTTGTCTGAGTCCACTTTCCAGCCAAATCTATTCATGGGTGCAGTTGCTGCTTATAGCAACGGTGTTACATTTTACAATTGCCATAGCCGAGGCGGCTTTGTTTCCAATGATACCGAGAATAATAAAGTCTATGCAGGAAGCGTAGTTGGTGGTTTAATAGGTCGTAGCACCAAGGGCTCTATTTTGAACTGTTCAAATTCTACGGATTTGAACCTGGTTTCCTACGGTTTGGGGTATAGTAGTGGCAGATATGGTGGTGGCATTGTTGGATATGGTTATAACATTTCTCAATGTATCAATTCCGGAAATATCACGTCTCGTGAAGATGTGTCCACACGTAATGATATTATGTTTTTGGGAGGTTTGGCAGGACGGGCAAGCTATATAGAGAAATCATCCAATACTGGAAATATTACTTCTGAAAATGGATATGCAGGTGGTATTTCTGCGAGAACTGAGTCAATTTCATCCTGTCAAAATTATGGAAATGTAAGTGGAAAGTTTGCCGGTGGACTTTCTGTTGAAATCACAAGGGTTGTTCGTAAAAGTCTTAATGAGGGCGACGTATATGGCAGTCAAAAGGCGGGAGGAATCTCTTGCGAAATGAGGGACCATGCTGCTATAGGTGTGGTCAATGGTGGCGCAGTGAGCGGTGATACTGTTGCCGGGATGTTTGTGAAAAATACCGCTCTTGTTATCAACAGCTATGCTCGATCCAGGTCTTTGAAAGGAATTTCTTGTATGGCTGGATTTGTAGTCCAAAACAGCCGTGAAATCTTTTTCTCATACTTTGATTCGACCTTGGCACCTAAGGTTCCCTTTGTGGTCTTGGACCTTAGCCAAAATCCTAGTTTCGGCGCGGGAGCCATGAGCACAGAAGACATGAAAAAGGCTGAATTTGCGTATCGATTGACAAACTATTCCGCAAAGAAATGGGAACTTTATAACGAGAACAATGTTGTAAATGATGTCTCTTGGAGTTTTGACGGAGGATATCCATTCTTTTCTGATGAAGAAAATCTGCCTGTTTATAAAGTCATGAAAGATGATGGTTTTGAAATCAATGATGCATATACGGATTCAAAGGGACACTTGACGAATTTGGATCCTGCCTATTCTGAAGATGGTCATTATTTTGTCGGTTGGTTTGATTCAGCAGGTACGAAGGTTTCTGCTTCTACGAAATTTGCAGGAGAAGAAACGGTCTTTGCAAAATATGCCGAAAATGTGGAGGATTCCGCTCTTGTGGTGATTAGACCTAATGATGAGAATGCTCCTATTGTCATGGGATGGAACGGAGATTTCAAAGTTCCAGAAAAGAAAGTCCGTAGGGATACCTCTGTTTATGTGGTCATTAGAACGCCCTCTGAATTGGCATGGTACACAAAGATTGGGGTGAAACAAACTCCCTATGCCATTTTGGGCAATGACATTGTCATGGGCAAGGATACTCTGTCTGTAATGGATACTACAAGAGAGATTCGTGAACGATATTCCAGGTTATATAAAAATTATCTATTTGATGGAGGCAATCATACAATCTACGGCTTGAGCCAGTCTATTTTTACCATTGTAAAAGGTTCTGTAAAAAATCTCCATGTTGCAAATTCTTTACTGGTCCCGGGGTATGGTGCGATTGCAGAAGATAATGAAGGCCTTATTCAAAATTGTACTGTTCGCAGACCTATAATAAAGGCTCCCGAAAGTGGCTTCGCCTTTTATTCTTTCTTTGTTGATGCAAACAGTGGTGTTATTGAAGATTGTCGAAATGATTTTGACATTGATATCCAGGCGTCGTATGGTAGTGGCGTAAAAATGAGTGGTGCTGCTAGAAGTAACTATGGCACCATCAAAAATTTCAGAAATGTTGGCAAGATGGTTGTTCATGGTAAGAGTGATGGAGGTGTGAATCCAGTTTTCAGTAGTTCACAAAGTACTTTCGCAGGTGTTTCCCTCGAAAATTCTGGTCGTATCCAATACTGCAAAAATGAAACCTCCTACGACTTAATCAATGCAACAGGTATTGTTGTGGGAATTGCCCGAGGTGGAACTATCACATCTTCTGAAAATGCGGCAGATTTTTCTGCAGTCTTGACCACAGGGGACAACTATGTGAGAATGTTCGGTATTGGTGAAAATGCGACAATTGATTCAAGTGTCAATACGGGTTCTATGACGGTTTCTTTTGGGGATTTGGCAAGAACCTCCGCAGAACTTTTTGGTATTGGCTCGGATAGTGTGAAAAATTCGGTGAACAAGGGTGATCTTCGCATTAAGGTCGAAAGCGATTCTGTGGCCATGTTGAGAATGTTTTACGTTGGAGGCATTTCTAAGGAAGGGTTTGTAGATTCCTGCGTTAATTACGGTAATATTGAATTTAGCATGAAAGATTCTTTACAGTCTTCCTATGAATTTGCCCAGTACAGCTATTTTGGGGGCATAGTGGCTTCGACCGATAAAACCATTCGAAATAGTGTCAACTTCGGTTCCGTAATAGGATTTGCGTCTGTTGGGGGAATCGCCGGAGAATCTAAAAATGGGCATGTGGAAAACGTCCTCAATCGAGGACATGTTGCTTCCTATGGTGTCGGCGATGTATTAGAACCAAATTTTAAAACAATGAAGACCTATGTTGGTGGCGTTGCCGGTTCTTGTGGAAAAATGGAAAATGTCCGTAATGAGGGTCCTATTGAAGGTGCTATTTCTACAAATGTTAGAAATCTTCTTTATGTAGGGGGTGTTTGTGGCGAAAACGATAGTGAGGCGGTGAAACGTGCCGCAAATGTGGGACCTGTTACAGCTCAAACAGAAGGGAACGGTATAGCTTATGCTGCGGGTGTTTCTGCTTATGCATGGCGTCCCATTGAAAACTCCTACAACTGGGGCGACATTAAATCTAGCGGTGTTGCTGGTGGTTTTATGTACTCTCCATTTGGCATATCGGTTGAAAATTCGTACAGTGCATCCAAGGTTGCAGGCTCTATAAAGGGAGCGTTTGATGGTAATGATGACATTCGTAACCCCCACCTCGAAAATGGATTCTTGTACTACCATGATGGTAGAGTTGAACCCTATCAGAAGGACTTTACACCTACGGTGTATTACGATTCAAGCTTGGTGGCTGATACTCTTCATATTGCCTTCGGACGTGATTTCTCCTATAAGACTATTCCTATGAAAACCTCGGAAATGCAATCCGACAATTTCGTTATGACTTTGAACACTTCGGCGGGAACTGCAGAAAATAGCGGAATATGGACTCGTGAAGACGGTTATCCCGTATTTGTTGCGGACTTCATAGAGGATGAAGTTATTCAGTCTTCGTCCAGTTCTATTGAAGAAAGTTCTTCTTCGAAGGTAGAATCCAGTTCTTCCCAAAAAGTTGAATCCAGCTCTTCTGAAGCGGTTGAATCTAGTTCTTCCGAAAAAGCTGAATCCAGTTCTTCTGAAGATAAACTGTCGCTGAATACTGTGGTGGCTGCTGGATTCACTACTGCTGTGGACGGCCGGCAAGTAATGCTTTTCAATGCTGGACAATACGGTGAATACGCCTTGATGAACTCCCTGGGTAGTCGAATTGCCGCTGGTAAAATCAATGGTAATCAGACTAGGATTGCGGTTCCGCAAGCCGGTGCCTACATCTTGCGAGTGGGGCCATTCACAAAACGAATTGTTGTAAAGTAGTAGAAAAAAGTAAAAGACCCGTCATCGGATGGGTCTTTTTAATGTCGCTTTTTGCGAATAACGCGAGCGGTCTTTCGTGAGCAAAAAGCGACCGGTATTAACCGGTCTCGTTTGCGAGAGTGAGCGCAGTCGTAGGTTCTATTCCTGACGAATAGCGCGAGCGGTCTTTCGTGAACAAAAAGCGACCGGTATTAACCAGTCGCGTTTGCGAGAGCTTGGGCTTACGAGAATGCCTTTTTCTGACTCTAGCCCAAGCGGTTAGTTAATGCACTCCGTTGCCGTTGGCTACGTCGCAGGTCACGGCCTTGCCGCCGATTTCCAGAGCGATAGGTGCGGCACCTTCGCCAGCAGAGCAGAACACTTCGCCGTTCTTCACAGAAAGAGAAATCTTGTCAAAATCCTTCAGCTTCAGTTCGCGCGGCTCGCTGGGAGAAACACCCTTGAACAGGGCACGGTCACCGGGCTTTGCACCTTCGGGTACGGCCACCAATCTGCATTTGTGGGTTTCGGCTTCCAGGTCACCTGCGAAGAGCATGCCTGCGCTCATGATACCGCGAAGGGGTGCGGGCTTCAGATTTGCGAACAAAAGAATCATGCGGTCCTGAAGTTCAGAAGCTTCGTAGCTAGCCTTAAGGCCGGAGCAAACGGTGCGGAGCTCGCCTTCACCTGCGTCCACCTTAAGCACATAGAGGGAAGTTGCATCCGGATGGTCTGCCACTTCCACGATCTTTGCGGCACGGAGGTCCATGGCGGCAGGAACATCTGCTGCGGTCATGGGCTTGTTCTGCTTGGGCTTGGCCTGCTGTTGCTGCTGCTGAGGCTTAACTTCTTCTTCGATGCGGGGGAACAGGGGCTTGCCTTCGCCGAAAGCTTCGCCACCCTTCAAAAGACCCCAGGTCAAATCTTCTGCGCTAGTGAACTTGGTGCCCAGCATGGTAAGGCCTTCTTCAGCCTTGGTGGGGATCACCGGCCACAGCATGCAGAGGCTGAGGCGCACGGCTTCGGCAGCCACATAGAGAACCGTTGCCAGTTCGTCCTTGAGGGCGGGGTCCTTGGCCAGCTTCCAGGGAGCCTTGATTTCGAAGTAGCGGTTGATACTGCGGACCAGGCTCATGATGTTTTCGATGGACTGGGACAGGCGTGCCTGGGGCAGGTCCTGTTTGATGTCTTCGATAACCTTCTTGGCCAGGTTCATTACGTCGTTGGCGGCATCGTCCATGTTAGTTGCTGTGGGGAGCTTGCCTTCGAAGTTGGTGAGCACTAGCTTGTGGACGCGGTTCAGAACGTTGCCCAGGTCGTTTGCCAAGTCGGCGTTAATGCGGCGGACAAAAGAATCGTGGGTGAAGTTTGCATCCTGGCCAACCACCATTTCGCGGGCCAGGTAGTAGCGGAAAGCATCGTTGCCGTACTTTTCCATGTAGTCCATGGGCTTTACGACGTTACCGGCAGACTTACTCATCTTTTCGCCGCCGTTCACCAGCCACCAGCCGTGGGCCAGAATATGCTTGGGTAGAGGAATGTCAAGAGCCATGAGCATGGTGGGCCAGTACACGCTATGAGTGGTGAGGATGTCCTTACCGATCAGGTGGTAGGTGGCAGGCCAGATGGGGGTGCCATCGGCAAAGGTCTTGTGGAAGGAGGTGGAGGCACTGACGTAGTTCAGGAGTGCGTCGAACCACACGTAAGTCACGTAGTCGGTATCGAAGGGCAGGGGAATGCCCCAGCTGAGGCGTGCCTTCGGGCGGCTAATGCAAAGGTCGTTGAGGGGCTGGCGCAAGAAGCCCAGGATTTCGTTACGACGGTAGTCG
>JAZRXW010000003.1:0-5424 GCA_045600425.1 Fibrobacter sp. | reverse complement strand
TTGTAGTCAGCGTATGCTTCGTAGAATTCCAGACCAGTGAATTCCGGGCTATGGGTACGGTCCATACCTTCGTTACGGAAGTTCTTGGAGAATTCAAAGACCTTTTCCATACCGCCCACAATGCAGCGCTTCAGGTAAAGTTCCGGAGCCACACGCATGTAAAGAGTCATGTCGGCAGCGTTATGGTGAGTGGTGAACGGACGGGCGTTTGCACCACCATAGATGGGCTGCAAGGTCGGGGTTTCCACTTCGATGAAGCCCTTTTCGATGAGGTATTCACGGATGGACTGCATGATCTTGGAACGCTTGATGAAAACTTCCTTCACGTCGTCGTTCAGGGCCATGTCCACATAGCGCTGGCGGTAGCGGGTATCCACGTCTGCAAATTCGTTGAACACCACCTTGTTGCCGTTTTCGTCAATCTTTTCCTTGGCAACGGGGAGCGGGCGCACAGCCTTAGAAAGCATGGTCACCTTCTTCACGCGTACGGAATATTCGCCGCTCTGGGTTTCGAACATGGTACCGTTTACGCCGATGAAGTCGCCAAGGTCGGTCATCTTTACGATTTCGTAGTTTTCTTCGCCAACTTCGTCGCGGGCGCAAACCACCTGCAAGCGGCCATAACGGTCCTTCAGGTGCATAAAGCACATCTTGCCCTTACGATTGAAACGAACCACACGGCCAGCAAAAGCAACATCTTCACCGCTAGCGATCAGGGCGTCCTTGTTTTCCTTAAGGACTTTGGAATCGTGAGTGCGGTTGAACTTGTGCGGATAGGCTTCGATACCCATTTCCTTGAACTTTTCGAGCTTGTCAAGGCGGGCCTTCACCTGGTCATTCATATCGGGCAAAATAACATTGGACATATTGTACCTATAGATTAAATTTTGAACGTTCCAAATTTAGAAATTTTGAATGAATCAAAAAAAGAACAAAAAAAAATCCCATGGTTTTACCCACGGGATTTCACATATTTAAAAAGGACAATTTTAAAAAGGGCAATTACTTTGCTGGACACTTGTTGGCAAAAGCGTCTGCGACCTTGGACGCATTCATTTTGCTAATAGCCTTGGTATGAGCAGATTCCTCATCACGACCAACACCCTGAGGCTGCAAGGTCAACTGAGATTCATCAGAGTTCAAGACCACAGTACCCTTAGACGTAAACAATTTTCCATTTTCCTTGTCGCTAAAGGTCAAAGTAGCCTTTAATGTGGGTAGGCTGGACTTGTCCACAGTCTTAATGCCAGCATCATTCAAGAACTTCTGTAGAGCGCCGCATTCTGCAGTACCACCAGAACACTTCAAACGATAGCTGCAAGCAGCAGCCGCTGCACCATAGCTAACAACAGTCGGTGTAACAGCAGTCTTGTGCAAGAATTTAAAATTCAAATCCGCAAGAATCTTAACTTCACCGCTAGGCTTCTTTGAACGCACCTTCTTCATAGGGAAAGAAAGTTCACCGTTATCATCAGTCTTGGACTTTAACAAATCCTTACGATCCTGAATGACGACCACCGGGAAATACGGAATAGGTCCGGTGTAATCGGAAACAGTAATTACCAGGTTATCACCGTCAATGTTCGCTTCAATCTTTACAGAGGAAAGCGTTGTTTCAAAGTCATTCAGCAATTCAGCAAGTGTAGATTCCAGCCTAAGGCTCTTATCAATAACCTTAAACATGGACAGTTCTTCCAATTTTGCATTATAACTGTCACCCAGTTTTTCCATTTCCAAAAGTTCTGCAGAAGTCTTACGATAATCACCGTCCTGCAAAGCCTTGCGGATTACGACATCCAAAGCTTTCATCTTATCGCGAATCACGTCAAGATCTGCTATAATTTTAGATGTAAGCATATCTACATCCAAAGTAACTGTAGACTGGAACTTACCGTCCACTTGAGGACCCACGGTAATCTTTGCCCCCTTAAGCATGACATCCGTATAGGAACCCTTAAAGCTTTGGGTTTCTTCAGAAACGCTACCATCGGCTTTTTCCTTTGTACTTACTTCAAAAGATGAGCGAACTTGTGTACGGATTTGTTTTGCCACACCATCAAGAGCTTTTTGGTCCGCATCATTCTGGGAGACTTTAGAGGTTGCCGTATAAGTCAAAATGTTTCCTGCAAAAGCAGAACCAATTCCCAAACAAGCGGCCAAAGCCACCATTTTCATGTTATTCAAAATACCAGCCATAATAGAACACTCTCCTAAAAATTATTTACGCTTTAATTTGCCTAAAACTCTTTCGTATTCCTTTTCCACTGTCATACTCTTATCGCGGTACTTAGTAGGATCGCTAGAATCATGAAGTCTCTGATCACAGAAAACTTCATAGCGTTTCTTTGCCTTCTGGACCTTACCGTTCTTCAAGTTTACAACAACTTCATAATCGGCAATATTGTTCAATTCAACGGACACAGGAACGTCAATGTTCAAGCTGTTAACGTTATCAAAAGTTTTTACAACCTTATCGTTCAAGGAAACCACAATAGACTTTACATTGCTAAGGTCACTCTCGGTAATACCCGACAATTTAATTTTCAACTTGGTGTTGAAAATCTTGTCCTGGCGCTTTGTGCGAGCCCCTACAGGTAGATGTTTCTTTTCCACTGCAGGACCAGCAATGGAAACCTTCAGATTTACACGCTTAGCTTCAACCTTCTTAGCAGAAGCACTTTCTGCAGCAGGTGCAGAAACATCTTCAACAGCAGGTTCTTCGACAACAGGCTTAGTTGCAGGATCAGCATAAACCGTGGTCCACATAAAGCACGGAATTTCCACAATACCATCGCTACAACTTACCAAGAAACGTTTCGGGCCAAACGACGTTGCATCCCATTCAAAAGTCTTCTGGTACTTACCGTCCGCACCTACAGTAACAGTTTCACCGAGAACCGTCACCTGAATTCCCGGAGTCACGCCACTTGCAGTCAGCGTAATTGAAGGTGTATAAATGGTGGCATCGAGAGCATCGCCCATAAAGTTCACGCTCTTTTCAAAGGAAGCTTTTCTTGCAGAATAATCCTTATCAAACGTTTGAAGAGTATTCTGGAGAACCGCCTCATCAATACTCTGTTCTGTTCCATAGGCAACGACCATGGAATCCAAAGCAGATGCTAGAGCTTTGGTTCCAGAAGATTTCAAATTCAGCTTCTTTGCCTTGCCACTCTTTGCAACAATCACAGTCTGATTTTCTGCCATGCCAGTCACAGAACCATCTTCGGCAGTTACGTCAACCTTACCTTCCTTCAAGGAAGCAACCATCGTTCCATTCACAGAACCCACAAAGCCTGCAGTACCACGGATAGATGCTGTCGCCGTTCCCGTCTTAAAATCCAGAACCCGTTCCTTCTGTTTCTGAATGTCAAACTGGACGTTTCCGTTATTAACAAATACTGTCACATGATGTCTTACAGAATCAATAATTTCAGCAGAAATTTCCACTTCGGACTTTTCGGAAACCGTGATTGTAGAACCATCATTTGCCGCAAGAAGTACTTCTGATTCAGAACCAGTTTTTACATGATTGCCTTCAAAAACGTTTTGTCCATGACGCAAAGGTTTCCAATCTTGTTTACGCAGAATGTTTGCCTCGCCAACAACTTTTCTTGCCTTGGCTCTAAAGACCGCATTGGAAGGTTCTGCGTCTTCGGAAGTAGCTACCTCAGGAGCAGACTTCACCTGTTCAACAGGCTTTGCTGATTCTACTGTACGGTCCTCGTTGCAAGCAACAAGGGACAAAGACAAGGATACCGCACTAACGGCACAAGATAAAGAAGAAATTCGTTTCATAAGTATGCTTTAATAAACTTTATCAAATATTATAGAAAAATTACATTATTTCACATGGAAAAAAAATTTAAAGGTTGACCACAAACACACCCAACAGAAATAAAAACAAGAAAAAAAAGGGAAAAAGCTCTTTTTCCCTTGACAACAGTTCTACTCATTTGTATATTTGGCAAACCTCAATGGGGTGGTAGCTCAATTTTGGTTAGAGCACCGGCCTGTCACGCCGGAGGTTGCGAGTTCAAGCCTCGTCTATCCCGTAGAAAATAAGAAAACAAAAAGAGACTTCTTTTCAGAAGTCTCTTTTTGTTTCCCTCCCCCGTCCCCCTCCCCTAGGGAGGGGCCAAATTTCCGGGAAAAGATTTTTTACTTCAAAACATCGTAGAAGGGAGTTTCGTCCTTGGTGCGGAACTCGTGTTTTTCGTAGTAGCCGATGAGAGTGCCGTCTTCGTCGCGGAGGGCGATCATATAGCCGTCCTTGTTCTGCTTTTCATTAAAGAAGGTGTGAACCCAGTTGTGGGACTTGTCCGCGGCGAACCAGGCTAGAACCTTGTGAATCTTTTCCTGGGACTCGGGACTGTGGCACTTTAGCAAGTTGCGACCGATAAGGGCGGCTCCCCCACGCTTAGCCTGTGCCTCGCAAGCCTTCGGGTTCATGTAGATAATTTCATGTTCCAGGTTGCAGATAACTATGGCGGTATCATCCTGGTCGATGATGGACTTGAAGAAAGGATTAAGATTTGTCATTTTTCATCCGGGTCTGTAGATTTGCCGCAATGGGGGCAAATGTCAATGTTGTATAGTTTCAGGTGCAAAAGCTTTTTGCAGTGTGGGCAGCGAACCTTCTTGATCATCCACACCGTGGAGCCCACAAGAAAGGCGACGGACAGCACCAACAAAACGAAATCCGCGTCGGCAATATTGTCCGACACACCCACAGGCTTAAAACCCTTATAAAAAAGGAAAAAGCCAATGAACAAAATAACGTAGCCGATAAGACGATTAATTTTCGGGTTGTTCATGGAGTCAAATATACTCACTTAAAATAAAAAAAAGGCCACCCCGAAAAATATCGGGAGTGGCCTTTTTAATTATGAATTATGAAGTACGAATTACGAGACCATTAATCGCGACTTCGTCGCCCTACTTTCTCATAACTCGTAACTTGTAATTTGTAACTGTTGATTGGCAAAGCCAATCAACTTAGCAACCAAGCTTTGCAGCCAGGTATGCTTCCAGTTCGTCGATCTTCACCAGTTCCTGCTGCATGGAGTCACGTTCGCGGACAGTGACGTAGCCAAGCTTTGCCGGATCGG
Organism: Fibrobacter sp.; assembly: GCA_045600425.1. Classification (GTDB taxonomy): domain Bacteria; phylum Fibrobacterota; class Fibrobacteria; order Fibrobacterales; family Fibrobacteraceae; genus Fibrobacter. Next base: position 316 of record JAZRXW010000003.1, on the reverse strand, counting down.
ATTCGCCTTCGCCAACGGTGTCGAAGTCGACGGTGACGCAGAACGGAGTACCCAGTTCGTCCTGACGGCGGTAGCGCTTACCGATGGACTGAGTTTCGTCGTATTCCACGTTCCAGCGGGTCAGCAGCTGTTCGTAGAGTTCTTCGGCCTTAGCCTTGACCTGGCCCTTCTTCACGAGAGGCAGAACGGCAACCTTCACCGGAGCAACCTTCGGGTCGAAGTGGAGAACGGTACGTTCGTCGTTTTCAAGCTTCTGGACTTCGTAAGCGTCGCAGAGGAGAACGAGCAAGAGACGTTCAACACCGAGAGACGGTTC
>JAZRXW010000002.1:0-17661 GCA_045600425.1 Fibrobacter sp. | reverse complement strand
TGATAGATGAGGCCCTTGTCGAAGCACTGCTTGAACACCCACCACACAGATTCCATGAAGTTCTTGTCCATGGTCTTGTAGCCCTTGTCGAAGTCCACCCAGCGGCCCATGCGACGAACAGTCTTGCGCCATTCACCGGTGTACTTCAGAACCTTGCTACGGCAGGTTTCGTTAAACTTATCCACACCCAGGTTCTGGATTTCGGCAACGCCAGCCAGACCCAGTTCGTTCTGCACCAGAGATTCAATAGGCAAGCCGTGGCAGTCCCAACCGAAACCGCGGGGAACCTTCTTTCCCTTCATGGTCCAGTAACGGGGAACGATATCCTTGATGGTACCAGCCAGCAAGTGACCATAGTGCGGAAGGCCAGTTGCAAACGGAGGGCCATCGTAGAAAGTATAGGGTGCAGTTTCCGGACGGCTGTCCAGAGACTTCTTAAAGCTATCATCCTTATCCCACAATCCGAGCACGCGCTCTTCGATTTGCGGGAAGGTTTCTTCCTTTTGTACTTCGCGGAATAACTTTGCCATTGTTTACCTCGGGGCATACAGCCCCCTATTAAATACGAGGCGAAATTTAGCAAAAGGCGAACATCGTGACATTCACGCTTGCGTGAAATGACATGATTGAGCCGCTCTAAATGCAAGGGTCGCTTGCCAAATAGAAAATAAAAAAGGGGGGCAGCCGCCCCCTCGCTCCAACTTTTGCGCAAATCAACCCCAAACAGCACGCAGCGCAAAATTTTCCGCTACCCCCACCCCTAAGGGGACACCCCTTAAAAACCCCGATTGCAAAAAACAGAGCGAACGCGCTCCTTTCTTTACTAACTTTTTCTTCATGAAAGTTCTCATATGTGTACTGTTTGCATTCGTGTTGATTTGCTCCGCTCAAGAAACATCAAGTTCTAGTTCCAGTTATCCCCGTTCTTCATCCGCAGCAGATTCGCAAATTCGCTGCCCCGAAATCGAATACCACGGAATGCAAACAACCAAGTACATTCCCACCAGGCCTTACATCATAAATTGGGATCAAAACACCATAGATTTAAACGGAATTGTAGATTCTGTTGGCTTAGATACTTTTTTTGTTGATCAAAGTTACAAGCTTCACCTTATAGATTCATCTAGAGTCGCTGCAAAAATTCTAAAAATCAAACAAGTGAAGCTAGGTTCTGCCGAGAACACCATGAGGGATGTCTTTGATTCCAACTTTGTCTATGCTCCCTTGAATCTAAACGTAATGAAGGACGACACAATTTCCATACAAGGTTATTCAGCAAGCATTTTTCTTGATTGTTCATCCCGATACACAGTTCCTTACGGATTTTTTATGGGAACGTTTTCAGTAAACCCAACTTCAGAAATCACAGGATTTAGAAGCGCAATTCGCAAGCTCCACAAAACAGCTGAACCCAAGCACAATAGAGACGCCTCGGGTAAACACTTGACTAAAAAAAGTAGAATCGTCAAATACTAGGAATTTTTGAACAGAACGCGTCTCTTAAGGTTCGAACAAATCTTTTGCGGTCACTTCGGAATGCAACAAAGAACTATGGTTGTTTTTTAGGACTCCATCGACCGTCACGAAAGTATGCACTAGGCTTTTACGAGTTTTAGACACAGCCTTAAAAACAGATGCGCGTGCTTTCAGTTTTTCTGCATAATCCTTGCTGATCGCATATTGACCGTTAGTGAATTTGATTTCGCAAAGGTGTATCATCCTGTCTACTCTATCAATGAGTAGGTCGATTTGGGTTCCACTCTCGCCTTCATTTTCCGGCACATAGCGCCATGTACTCACCGCCGTTGCCATCCCTGAAATTCCAAGGGCCTTCTTTATTTGCCTAAGGTGAAGCAGACAAACCTGTTCAAACGAAAATCCTCGCCAAGAGACAACAGACGCATCGTTAAAATGATGCAGCCAAAAATTTTCGTCCTTTGAGTTGTTGTTTTTTACAAACTTATAGTAGAACAACGTATAGAAATCGACCAGCTTGTAGGCCGTATTCTTGACATTTTTTCCGAATTGTGTCATGGACATTATAAAATCGGAGCGTTCAAGGTTTGCAAGAATGTGAGTTAAACGTCCCCCAGAGACACCTGTAATTTCTGCGATTTCTTTTTTTTGTAAGCCTTTCCTTTTTTGTGCAAGAGCTTCTACTACCGCTACATACTTGTCGGCACAATTAAAAAGGGCTGTATAAAGTTCGTCAAATTCCCGCTGCAAGCTAGAACCATTTTTAAACATCAATTGATTGATATTCTGCTCTAGACTAAACACCGGATCCAACAGGCTTAAATAAAAAGGAACCCCGCCGAACGTCATGTAGCATTGGATGATTTGGTAATCGTCCCAGTCAAAACCCCGACTCTGCAAATACAGTTTGCATTCGTACAAAGTAAAAGGACTCAAATGAATTTGCCTCGTAATTCGGTTATGGAGTCCGCCTTGATTTTCAATAAGGTTATTCACCATCCATGAAGACGACGAACCACATGCAATCAAAACAATGTCGTCACGAAATGCGACCCAAGAATTCCAGAAATATTCAAGAGCCTGCACGAAACCAGACTGCTTGTTGTCGATCCAAGGCATTTCATCAATGAAGACAACCTTCTTTCTAGAAACGCATTTTTCAAGGTATCCTTCCAGCAAGCGAAAAGCCTCCATCCATGTGGACGGAACCGGGTACGCCTCCTTTGAAAATCTGGACAGTTCTTCGCTGAAGTTCTTCAGCTGTATTGCCGTGGAACAATTTCTTGCACCCACAAAGCGAAAATCGTATGAGTCATTAAAGTAATTGCGGATTAATGCGGTCTTACCAACCCGACGACGACCATAAACCACAACGAATTCGGAACGGTCCGACTCCATGCATTTGGTAATTTCAAGTTTTTCATCAATGCGACCAATGAAATCCGCCATACGACCTCCAAAGAGAATTATTTCCAAATCTATATAATTTTAGGCAGTTTTGGCAACAATTCTTAAAAATAATTTCCAAAACTACGAATTTTAACCCACATTTGGAAATTATTTTCGTCATTTCCTATTCAACGAATTCCAGGATTTCCTTCTTGTGCTTATAGAAATACTGGGTCCAGATTTTTTCCAGCTTATCGAGGGTGGCATCCGAAACGTCGTCCATAGAAATTCGTTCCCCATGGGCAGAGGGCGAAAGGACCTTCACGTTGTCACTTCCAATATCGGCCATTACTTCAAAGTCGCTGCTCTTGCCGGAGCGGGCCACCCATTCGTTAAGCACGTAGCTTCCCCAGCCAAGCAATGTCTTGTTGCCCTTGGTCTTGACCATCATATCCATGTCCGTATCAAAGGTCAGGATGCGATAAGTCCCGCGATCCTTCGTCTTGTTCAAACCGGCATTCAAGACCGCAATGGGAGAATTAGCCCACATGCCGCCATCACAGTAGCAGTACTTGCCATTGGCATCAAACTCCACATCAAAATAGGTGGGAGCAGAAGTAGAGCTGAGCACAGCAAACCACTTCTCCGTCATGGTGTCACCGCGGTCCCAGACCTTTTCTACAGACTTACCGTTCATACGGGTGGTCGGAATAAAGATGGGCTTTTCCCACTTATCGCAGGTCCCCTTCATAATTTCCTGCAAAAGTTTTTTCAGATGGGAATGATCATAGGTAGGGCACTTCCAATCCAAAAGACGCCTGTACCAGGGATACTTCTTAAAAATCAGCTTCAAGTTTTCGCGATAGAGCTTGTGGATTTCCGCAGCGGAAAAACCTTCGTTCAAAAGTGCCGCAACAATGGCGCCCGTAGAGGTTCCGCCAAAGGCAAACGCCATGTCCGCCAGTTTCTTTCCACCAAGAGCTTTTTCAAGTTCAACCATCAGCGCCACAGGGCCCATACCCAGGGCGCCGCCCCCATTAATCGATATAGCAAGTTTTTCTCTTCTCATAGCGGGCGTAAAGATAACTTAATCAAAACTTCACCCTTGCAGGTGGGATTTCCGATTACGCATATTGGACGTGACATTTCTATTCATCGGAGGTGAAAAATGTTCAGCGGGAAAATTTACCATCTTGCAAACGTCATTACCATCACCCTTGCCGCGGCCATCGGCGGATTTCTATTCGGTTTTGATTCCTCTGTAATCAACGGGGCAAACATCGCCCTCAAGGATTACTTTGGATGTAACGATATGCAATTAGGTTTAGCGGTTTCCCTGGCTTTAATCGGAGCTGCCATCGGCGCGTACTTTGCAGGGCGTCTAGCCGACAAGTTTGGGCGAACCCGATGTATGGTTGTTTCTGCGATTCTTTTCTTCGCTAGTGCCATCGGGTCAGGAATTCCATTCCATCTAAGCGATTTCATTATGTGGCGGTTCATCGGCGGTATGGGCATCGGTATGGCTTCCATCATCACTCCGGTATACATTGCGGAAACTTCACCGGCAAATCTTCGAGGCCGTCTCGGTTCCATGCAGCAGTTCGCCATTGTCATCGGTATATTTGCGGCTCTTCTTTCCAACTATGTCATTGTACGCGAAGCGGGATCGGCGAGTCTTAAACTGATGGGTTTTGAAGCCTGGAAAGTCATGTTCTGGGTCGAAGCCATTCCCGCCTTAATCTATGGTTTTGCAGCGTTTCAACTTCCGGAATCTCCCCGATTTCTCGTGGGCAAAGGCCGACTGGACGAAGCTAGGGAAGTGCTTTCCAGAATCAGCGACATCGAAGTTGAAAGTGAAATTCAAGCCATCCAAGAAACTTTCCATAACGAAAAGTCCGCCAGGCTATGCGACCTTATTGAATTCAAGGAAGGAAAGTCGCGGATTATGCCCGTGGTGTGGGCCGGCATCGGGCTCGCCATTCTACAACAGTTCGTGGGCATCAATGTAATTTTCTACTACGGGACCATGCTTTGGCAAAGCGTAGGCTTCGGCGAAAGCGACGCATTTCTCACTAGTCTCATTTCTAGCGGAATCAACCTTGTCATGACGATTCTTGCGATACTCCTCATCGACAAAATCGGGCGCAAGCCGCTCCTTCTCATAGGATCAGCGGGAATGGCAATTACCCTGGGAACCTTGGCCATCTGCTTTATCTGCGGAGCCGAAGGAAACGGAATGAGCGAAGCTGCAAGCCTTATCGCCCTTGCCGCGGCAAACCTCTATGTAACCTTCTTTGCAGCCACCTGGGGGCCAGTCATGTGGGTAATGCTTGGGGAAATGTTCAACAACCGCATTCGAGCTGTCGCTATTTCCGTTTGCGGTCTCGCCCAGTGGGGTGCCAACTTCTTGGTCAGTTGGTCTTTTCCCATTCTCGCCAGTCGAAATGGAATCGGCATCGGCCCTACCTACCTGATATACACAACCTTTTCAGTCATCAGCTTTTTCTTCGTGGCATTGTTCGTCAAGGAAACCAAGGGAAAGGAATTGGAAGATATGTAAAAGCACAGAACTAGTACACATCCGTAAACCCAAATTTCAACAAAGTCAAGCACACCCTGCAAGGAAATCAATATATTCTTTGCAGGGATTTTTTTTGCTGAATTCTGGAGTTTATATGAGTATCATTTCCGTAGTTCCTTGGAACGGTCACAAGGCCGCCGCCAGCTTCACCTTTGACGACGCCTCAGAAAGCCACATCACCAACCTTTTCCCATTGGCGGAAAAATTAGGTGTGAAAGTCACTTGCTTTTTGACCGGCGATAGCTGGTATTTCCGCCACAACTACCACAAGTTTTTGCAAATGGCTCAGGCCGGCCACGAAATGGGCAACCACACGGAAACTCACCCCAAGCTCACCCAGCTCAGCGACGCCGACAGACGCCGCGAAATTCTGGACTACAAGAAATTTCTAAAGGAACAGCTGCCGGGGCTTCCCTTCAACGTCTTTGGAACGCCCTACTGCGACAACAACGAAGAAGTCCAGAAGATTATCGGCCAGGAACATTACATTAGCCGGGATTGCCGAGGCTACGGTCGCATCACTTGGAACAAGGAACCCAACTGGCTTTCCATGGATTCCAAGGCCTGGCAGCGTTCCCTAAACACCGTGGAAGAGTTCCAGCAAATTGCCCGCGACACCAATGAGGCTGGCGAGTGGATTATCTACATGAACCATGGCGTGGATCTTGACCAGAATAACGACTACTCGATTAACCCCGACGACCTTGAAAAGATCATCCAACAGGCAAAGAATTTGGACATGTGGATAGCCCCCTTGGGTATAGTGGGAGCCTACCACAGAGCAGCCTTTGCGATAGAGAATGCAACCATAGAGCAGGACACTGCAACCACCCCCATTAAAGTCTGTTGGGAAAAGCCTCACCCGAAAATGCCGGACCGTCTTTCCATCAAGATAAAGCTGGGGGGCGAATTGGCAAATAAAAAAGCCGTCCTAAAGCAGAACGGCAAAAACATTGAACCAGACGTTAACGGAATCTACACCATTGAATTCAACGCACTTCACCTAGAAATTCAAGTAGCAGATTAGTTTTTCCCCAAAAAAAAACGTCTCCGGCAAATCCGGAGACGTTTTCAAATTCAAGGATTCCCTAGATTACTTAATAGTAACCTTGGAGACCTTGCTGCCGACGCGAACCAAATAGGTTCCCTTGCTGGGCATAGACAATGTAGCGTTACCGAAGGCCAACTTGCCGCTGGCAATAACGCGACCCTGCATACTGAACACAGCGAAGTCGGAACCGACCTTTGCACCGCTAATCTGAACCTGCATACCGGCGGTAACAATGGAAGCCTGACTTGCGGCAGCATTGGCAATGATTGCACCGATTTCGGTATCGGAAGAAGAAGAGGTGGGATTGTCTATGACAGAAGAAGAAGAGGAAGGAGTGACAGGCACGATGGATTCAATCTTGATGCCTGTGATCTTGGACGGATCAACAACCTGCTTGGAAGCATCAAGGAATTCAATGGACTTCACGGAAATTGCACCGTAACCGCCCTTAGCGTCCTTCACTTCGAACTTCAGGCCCTTAGCGGTCTTAAGCACTTCCGAGCCATTGGGAGCAGTACCGACATTAACCCAGTCCAGAATATCCAGATCCTTGGTACCGAATACATCCGGAGTAAGATCGATGGTAGTAGCCTTGTAATCAGCGCTTTCCGGCAGATACATGCCCGGTTCGCCACCAGCTTCCACAGTAGCTTCGTTCAGGAGAGCCACACGAATGGGGCCTTCCACCTTGGCAGTAATGCGGACAGCGGTAATACCAAGAGCGGTCAGGTTAACGCCAGTTTCCTTAAGGTTGAAGGACATGGCAATACCTGCGGAAGGATACTTCAGGGTACCAGCGGCAGCTGCTTCGGCAGTCCACTTAGGTTCAGGACCGATTTCCATAACAGCGTCTGCATAGAATGCACCGTCACGGAGATAAACAGGAGATGCGCCAGAGTCCGGAGTCATCTTGGTTCCGATACCGTACTTGTCGTGGTAAGCACCCCAGTTCCAGAAGCCAGAAACACCAACGGTAGAGTCACCGCGAGCCTGCTGAACACCTTCCACACCGGAATCAGAAGAGCGCATGAGGCTAGGATCCGGAGTGAAAGCGGTAAAGCCGGTCAAGTCATAAAGGTTAGGCATATTACCTGTCATCAAGAGCAGGTAAAGGAGATTCAAAGTAGAGGGATAATACTTTTCGCCTTCAACAGAGCCTTCACCGCAACCATTTGCAGTAGCGCAGCTGGTCAACTGGGACAAAGCCTTATAGACGGTTTCCATGTAGTTCTTGGCAGTCTGGTCATTATCCAGAGAAGAGGCTGCCAGGCCAAGACCACCAGAGAAGGTAGAGGAAACAAAGCGACGCTTGTCGGAAAGTTCCGGTTCACCATCCACATAGTAGCCTGAGTTAATGCCACTTGCAGTCTTGGTAGCGGGAATCATCCACTTGGAAACCTTTGTATTGAAAGTCAGAGCGTCGGAATCACCGTACCAGTAATATGCCCAAGCGGTACGCCAGGGAGTACGGGCGGCATCATCAAAAAAGCCAGCAGCTTCGGACTGAGCCACAGAAGCGCCTGTCTTGGTAGGCTGATGAGAGCTCCAGGAGCACCAGTCAGCCACGAGGCCGGTAGAAGAATTCTGGCAAGCCAGCAAATCCTTGGCCACATCGGAACGGTGGGTAGCCCAGCTGGACTTTCCGGTCACCTTTTCAAAAAGTTTGAAGTTTGCAAGACCAGCATAGCTGGGGTTGAAAGCGTCGTTCCAGTTGCTACCGGGCTTCAGCTGAGTGCCGTTAAAGTCGTTGGTTTCAATCCAGTTGATGAGAGCCTTGGCATCATTCAAATACTGATCATTTTTCCACTGCTTGGATGCCATGACCAGAGCGAGAGCGGCATCGATATCGGAGTCTGTTGCAGAACCGGTACCGCCACTGCAGCCGATACGCCAGTGCATACCGCCGTTAGTGGGAGCGTTACTCTTCCAGGTCTTGTACAGCTTATCGAACATACCCTGGGTATTGTTGGTGCTGTTATCCATGTACACCGTAATGAGCATACCGTAAGCGATAGCTTCGGAAACGGTAGAGCATGTACCTTCCGGAGAAAGAATCCAAGCGCTTCCATCGCCCTTATCCTGGTACCAGGCCTTTTTCCAGATGTCAAAGTGATCCTGGATCATCTTAGTTGTAGCAAACGGAACAGTGTAGCCCTTGGGGCTCTTCATGTTCTGCGGAAACGGATACTGGGGTGCAGCCATTGCGGTAGTTGCAGCCAAGAGAGCAGTACCCATTGCAATCTTGAAGAATTTCTTCATTGTTCATTCCTTGTTGTTAAAAACAACCCATCCTATACATTCAAATATAAAATGAGACGCCCTTTTCGTGGAGCATCCTTGTGTAATAAAAGCGTTTCAAAAGCCCCTTTGGGGGCTTAATTTACGAAAAGATTTGTTTACTTACAGAAATGGTTCCCAATGAAACCAATTTATTTATTTGCGTTTCCTGCCTGCGCGGCCTTCGCCTTTTTTCTCTTTGTCTTGAAACTCAAATAAAGAGGGCTTGCCGTATACAAGATGATCACCAAAAGCAATGTGGCAAAGGGAGAATTCATATTAAACGTTTGCCAGCCCAAAACAGAGGTAGCCCCCCAGCCGATGGTAATGAGGGGCAAGTGCAAAAGGTAGGGATAAAAAGATGCCCGACCAATGGTACGCACAATGGGAACACAGAAAAACCGAGCCAAGAAGCCCTTGGCAGGAATGAGGCTCATAATGAACAGGCCGCTAATCAGTATGGGAACGGAGTGTCGAACAATAAAGTAGACCGCCTGGTGGTTAACCCAGTTCTGCCCCGCATAGCAGGTGACATACAGAGCCACCAACAGCAACGCCTGGCAAATGCCGGCCACAAAGTTCCTGTTTAGAAAATCAAATTGACGTTCTTGATACAACCGGAAAATAATCATGCCGAAAAAATACTCGCACAGGTGCATGGCAGGGAACATGTGGAAATACCGGAAGCGAATTCCGTATTCCGGAGAATAAAGGTGGGTACACCCAAAGAGAATTCCCTGCACGATTCCCGGGATAAATGTTAACGCAAAAAGCAGCCACAACAACTTTACGCTTTTTATCTTGAAAAAGAACCTGGCAGCCGCCGGAGTAAAGGCGTAGCAAATAAAAAATCCCGTCAGTGCCCAGGAGGGTTCATTCAACTTCATTCCAAGTTCAGGCACCAAAGACCAGGTAAGGGTCAAATGCAATAAAAGACTGCGAATGGGATGCATCATATTCTGCAAGCCGTTTGCAAAGCCTACCCCGACATCGCCGAAATGTTCAGGAAAGGCAGTCATTCCAGAGAACTTGAAGACCATTGCCACAAACATGAGAAGCGTGCAAATAAAGTGGAGCCTATAAAGTTTTGCAATGCGGCTAAACATAAACGGAACCACGGCAATACGGCGGTCGGGATCGCTGAACTTGGAGGCAAACAAGAAACCCGCAAGAACAAAGAACAAACCTGCGGAAAACGCAGGGCCGCTTACAATGGGCTTTAACCAGGTATATTTTGCAGCATAGTCAAACGCGGCAGAAGACGCCAAATGCAAAAAAACAATATTCAAGGAAGCAAGAAGACGTAAACCGTCAATGGCGGGAAAATAGGCTGACTTTGGCATAGGATGAAGCTCAGGTCCTTATTTTTTTTCGGGTTGTTCCACGCTTTCGCGGGCAAGGGCAGCCGTCATGCGGGTAACGGCTCGACGCTGTTCTCTCATGCTGGCCAATGCCTTAGAACGTCTGCGGGCAGATTCCTGCAGATTCACGGATTCGTCATACTCGTCCACAATTTCGCGACCCAGAATTTCTTCCAGAACATCTTCTAGACTCACAACACCTGCGATGGCCCCCCATTCATCGACCACCCCCACAATATGACCTCGCTGCTTGAGGAATCGCAACAGAAGCTTATCCAGCGTGAGTGAATCGGGAATCAACTGGATGGGACGCATGAGTTGGCGGAGTTTTACGTCACGGTGACCTTCGGCCAACTTGTTGTAGGCATCTCGACGGAGGATTACACCAATCCAATTATCCTTGTTCTTGTCGTACAGCGGGATGCGGGAAAAGGGCCAGTTGCCACGTTCGTCCAAAGTCTCCCCGATGGACTTGTCCGCCGGTAAGGAGAACACCACCTGACGGGGCGTCATGACCTTACGGACCGGAACCGACTTCAGGGCAAGAATATTCTTGATGACCACCGACTGTTGACGGTCAATTACGTCTTCCCGAAGACCAAGACTTACCAGGCTGTTGATGTCCTCGATGCTCACATCCTTCTGTTCTTCATCTTTACGGGTCCAGTGTTTGGTAAGAGTCAGACACAGCCAGATAAGTCCAGTAAAGGAAAGAATTTTCGTGATATAGTAAAAAGGGACCGCCACCAGCGGGGCCACCACCTTGGCCTGCTTCACCCCCAAAGTCTTGGGCGTAATTTCACCAAAGAGCAAAATGAGAATGGTAAGGATGATAGGCAACGCCACCTGACCTGCGGGGGGCAAATTTCTTACCGCAAGAGCCGTAGCCAAAGATGCGCCCACCGTGTTTGCAATGGTATTTACCACAAGAACCGAAGCAATGTAGCGATCAATGTTGTCCTTTACATGAATCATATACCTTGCAGTAAATTTTTTCTGTTTTTGCAGAAGTTCTATTGCTGCAGGGGGAACACTATAGAAGGACGCTTCCGTCACCGAGCAGAAGGCCGATATAAAAAGACAGCCAAGAACAGTAAGAACAATATAAAGCATTATTCCACACCCCAAAGCAAGGGTTCAACCGCCCACAATTTCGTCTGTTCCATGTCCACCAGGAAGTCTATCGTGTAGTTCAACATAGCCTTGGAACCGAGGGCGGGAAGCACATACTGGTCATCAGAATCTAACAGACGGATAGAAATTTTTGTAGAGGGAGAAATTCCTGCCAGTTCCTTTGCTGCCTGGATAGCATCGTCCATATTTCCAAGCCGGTGAACCAGTCCTGCCTCCTTTGCGGTCAGGCCCGTCATAACCCGTCCTCCCCCATAGAGGGAATCCACCACATTCTGGGGAATCCTTGTTGCCGAAGAAACCACTCCTGTAAAGCGGTTGTAGAAATCGTCCATATATTCCTGAAGGGCTGACTTTTCCACATCGGTCCAGGGTCTGTTGAAAGTTTCCGCATCAGCATAGGGATGGGTCTTCACAGATTCGCTACGAAGTCCCAACTTGGAGAACAAGCCAGAAGCGTCCACCTTGCCGCCATAAATGCCAATGCTACCTACGATGGAGAAGGGTTCAGAAATAATCAGGTCGGCACCGCAGGCGATATAGTAACCGCCAGATGCCCCCACATTTCCGATGCTTGCTACAATAGGCATTCCCATTTCGCTGACATGACGAAGCGCGCCCCAAATTTTATCGGAGGCGATGGCACTTCCGCCAGGTGAAGAAATGCGGACCACCAAAGCCTCGGCTCCGGAGCGGGGCAGTTCCCGCAATTGTTCCATCACCTTCTTTTCCATGCGGCCGTCAATGGAGCCGTCAATATTGAGAATAGCGATTTCCTTACGGAGTCCCCAGCTTTCGTCGAAAATTTTGATATCCGTAGGACGCCAGGTGGAGTAACTTGCGTAGGGTGCGTCCAGATTAAATAGAGTCTTAAGAATATAGGCAGGAACTTGATCGATGTAGAGGAGGGTATCTACCAGACGAGCCTGCTGAGCAGCCTTCGCCGTCACCATCGGGGTTGCTGCCAGCGAATCCAGCAAAGCCACGTTCTGGATTTCGTCTCCTGACATACGGCGGGCAAGAGACTTCTCTACAATTTGCCATATGCCCTTGTACAGGGTTTCCATATTGCCGCGAGATTCCGGGGACAAAGAATCGGCGGTGTAAGGTTCTGCAGCAGCCTTGTACTGGCCATGACGCAAAAATTCCACCTTGACACCCAACTTGTCGAACAAGCCTTTATAAAAGAGAATGTCTCCGCCAAGTCCCCGCCAATTTAAATGTGCAGAGGGTTCCGCCACAATGCGGTCAGCGTGGGAAGACGCCATGAGAACGGCGGGACGAATATCGTCTACATAGGAGACGACATAGCCTCCTCTAGCCTTCAACTTCTGGACGGCGGCATCGATTTCGCTAGATACCCCCAGGTTCCCGCGGTAGCCTGAAAAATCAAGAATGACCAACCCGCAGGAGGGATCCTGATATAAATGCTCAAACAGGTTACGAACCTTCCAGATGCCAACAGAACGGGTTCCTAAGAAGGGTACGTTTTCCTCAAGTTCACTCACTTCCATATCCAGCGGGATGCGGATGATTTTGCCACGCATGGAGGTTCTTGGACTGCGAGAAGAGTGGACCCCGATGACCCCGCCCTTCGGCAAAAGATCGTCATAAACATGGAGTGCAAAATTGGCGTACCCTCCAAGAGACGTGGAAAAGGTCAGACGGAATTCATCGTCATCCCCATAAACAGGCAGTTTAAATCCAAAGCGAAACCCGTAGGCTTCAAGTTCAAGAAGTAAACGGTGGTTCTCAAAGTTCTCCACATCGTAGCTCACGCTGAAGGAGTCTCCAAGCCTTAAAGTCGCACCAAGATTCTGTATCCTTTTCTGAGATTCTGGACCTACGAATAGTAAATTATCGCAGGAGTATCCCAGAGAAAGAAAACTGGCCGGTCTCAGAAGAACACCCACTCCGTAGCTCCATTCCGTTCCGTCAAATTCAGAACTGCGCAAGGCCGAAAAACGGTTTCCCAGAAAGAATACACGGTCAAACATTTCCAGGGAATGAGAAATGTTCCAGCGGGCCTCATTATGGTTTTCTTCGTCAAAGCGGTAGTCAAATCCTGCAGCCAAATGGTCCAGGTTGCCGCCTACGCGTACGTCGGTGATTCCATTGTCAAAATCATACCCTAAGAGAAAGCCCTTGGAGTCAAAAGCCGCTGTACTTGCCGGATTTCCCCAGATACCATGTTCATTGTCCAGGGAAACAAAGCCCGATTCGCCGGGAAGGTAAGCGTGTGCCAATGAGGCTGCTAGCCCAGCAGAAAACAGCGTAACTCCTAAGAACTTTTTCATATGCGACCTAAAAATAGAAGAATCCAATCTTTCTCAAAAACCACAATAATGATATAACTTAAAAAAAAGCCAATCCAATGGGGTTGAAGGTTTGGGAAAACAATTACAATTATCTACATTTTAATACATTATGAAAAAGATTATCACTTACGGTACCTTTGATTTATTGCACTATGGACACATCAATCTGCTGAAGCGTGCCAAGGCATTGGGAGATTACCTGATCGTAGCCCTTTCTACAGATGAATTCAACTGGAACCAAAAGCAAAAAAAATGCTACTTCAGCTACGAAAAGCGCAAGCAGTTGCTTGAAGCCGTCCGCTATGTGGATCTTGTCATTCCCGAAGAATCCTGGGAACAGAAAAAGACTGATGTCAAGGAATATCACATCGACACTTTCGTGATGGGCGACGACTGGAAAGGCAAATTCGATTTTCTTAAGGAAGACTGCGAAGTCGTATACTTGGAACGCACTCCAGAAATCAGCACCACCCAGATCAAGAAAGACCTGGAAACTATCAAGAAATAGTTAGACAGGTTCTTTTGTAGAGCTTATGTCGCTAAAGCAAAAAACATTTAAAGGCGTTATTTGGAGCGCCATCGAAAGGTTCTCCACGCAAGGGGTGCAGTTTTTATTTGGCATCCTCCTGGCGAGACTTTTAACACCTGATGATTATGGCATGATTGCCATGCTCACCATCTTTATGGCGGTGAGCCAGACGTTCATTGACAGCGGCTTTGGCAACGCCCTTATCCGCAAGCCGGACCGAAACGAAAGTGACAAGGCCACGGTATTTTTCTTCAATATCTTTATGGCGGCAGCCTGCTATGGGATTATATTCCTGGCGGCCCCCTTCGTCGCCCAGTTCTACAATATGCCAGGGTTGTCCACCATCCTTAGGGTCCTTGGCATTAATTTGATTATACAATCCTTTGGTTCCATCCAGAGACTAAACTTGACCATAGACCTGAATTTCAAGGTGCTGGCGAAGGTCTCGCTTACGGGAGCCATAACCGGCGGAGTCGCGGGTCTTACCTGCGCCTATAACGGCATGGGCGTGTGGTCGCTCGTTGTTCAACAGATGACAACGATGGCCACAAGAGTCATTCTCTTCTGGATTTTAGTCCATTGGCGACCCA
This sequence comes from Fibrobacter sp., assembly GCA_045600425.1. Classification (GTDB taxonomy): domain Bacteria; phylum Fibrobacterota; class Fibrobacteria; order Fibrobacterales; family Fibrobacteraceae; genus Fibrobacter. Next base: position 2,958 of record JAZRXW010000002.1, on the reverse strand, counting down.
AGACATTTTTCAGCAAGACTTCCTTCAAGAATATGTTTGGATTTGGTTCTAAAATTCTTGCCTCCGGTCTGCTGAACACCTTATACGATAACATCTACGATCTTATTATCGGAAAAGTTTTTGCGGCGGCAACCCTCGGTAACTATACAAGAGCAGCTCATTTCGCAAATTTTCCTTCTTCCAATGTCACCGGAATATTCCAGAGAGTCACCTACCCTGTTTTAAGTAAAATCCAAAATGACCACGAAAAACTGAGAAAGGGCTACCTGAAGTTTCTGAACATGGCAACGCTAGTCATTTTTCCCTTGATGATAGGCCTTGCCGCCATGGCAAAGCCCTTCATTCTCCTTGTGCTGACAGACAAGTGGATTGAGGTAATCTTAATCCTCCAGATAATCTGCTTTGCACAAATGTGGTATCCCGTACATGCCATCAACCTGAACATTCTTCAAGTAATGGGCCGTTCCGATTTGTTCTTGAAACTTGAAATCATAAAAAAAGTGGTAGGCATCACTGTTCTTTGCGTCACTATTCCCTACGGGATTATAGCCATGTGCTTTGGACAATGGGTGAACGCTTGCTTTGGTCTGGTGGTAAACACGTATTACTCTGGCAAGTTGCTGAATGCAGGTCTTTGGTCCCAGCTTAAAATGTACATTCCCACGCTTTTGAACTCTCTAGTGATGGGAGCTATCTGTCTTGGGGTTACACAACTGTTGCCAGAAACGCAATACGCCCTTCAGCTAGCCGTCGGATTCCTGGCCGGTATTGCCTACTACGGTCTCAGCAACTGGATATTCAATAGGGAAACTGTTAAAGAGCTGTTGGACCTTGTGAACAGAAAGAAAAACAAATTGTAAATTATCTGCTATGAGTGAAAACAAGAAGATTACCGTTACATCGCCTCTCCTTCCGGATTTAAACGAATTCAAGCACATGCTTGACGACATCTGGAACCGCAAGTGGCTTACCAACAATGGTCACTATCACGAAGAGCTGGAAACCGCTCTAGCAGATTATCTTGGTGTCAAGTACATCAGTCTGTTTACCAACGGTACGCTTCCGCTTATTACCGCTCTTCAGGCTCTGAAGATTACCGGCGAAGTGATTACCACTCCCTACAGTTTTGTCGCTACGACCCATTCCATCTGGTGGAACGGATTAAAGCCCGTTTTTGTAGACGTTGATGAAAAGACCGGTAATATCGATCCCGAAAAGATCGAAGCCGCAATCACTCCCCACACTACTGCAATTATGCCCGTTCATGTCTATGGAACGCCCTGCAACATGAAGCGTATCCAAGAAATTGCAGACATTTACGGTCTTAAGATTATTTACGATGCCGCCCACGCCTTTGGCGTAAAAAAAGATGGAGAATCCGTCTTGAAGGCAGGCGATATGAGTACCCTCAGCTTCCACGCCACTAAGGTTTACAACACTGTAGAAGGCGGTGCTCTCATCTGTCACGACGAAGTCACCAAGAAGCGTATTGACTATCTGAAAAACTTTGGCTTCGCCAACGAAACCACCGTAGTCGCCCCCGGCATCAACAGCAAGATGGACGAAATCCGTTCTGCCTACGGTCTCCTAAACCTCAAGCAGGTAGACACCGCCATCGCCAACCGTAAGCATGTGGCAGAACTTTACCGCGCAGGTCTCAAGGATGTTCCCGGACTCCGTTACCTGGAGGATATGGACGGCGTTCATCACAACTATGCCTACTTCCCCATTTTCATCGACGAAAAGAAGTACGGCATGAGTCGCGACTGCCTTTATGAAAAATTGAAGGAATACAATATTTTTGGCCGCCGCTACTTCTACCCCCTTATCAGTACGTTCTCTGCTTACAAGGGTCTAGATTCTGCAAATCCCAAGAACCTTCCCGTAGCTCATAAACTGGCAGACCAAGTTCTGTGCTTGCCTATGTTTGCTGATTTGCAGGACAACGACGTTGAACGAATCATCGACGTTATCGCCGCGAAGTAAAAATCAAAAAGGTGCTTAAGTATGTTCAAGGGAAAAAAACTTCTTATTCTGGGAGCAAATCCGGAAACCGCAAACATCGTGAAGGTCGCCCAGGAGATGGGGGTAACCACCATCGTCACCGATTACGACCCTCAGGCCCCCGCTAAGAAAGTTTCCGACATCAGCTACAACATCGACGCCATGAACGTTGATGCCCTTTACGAGATGGCCGTCAAGGAAAAGGTCGATGGTGTTCTTGTCGGTGTTGCAGACCCCCTGATTGCCCCATACCAGAAATTGTGTGCCCGTCTTGGCGTTCCCTGCTATGGCAACGAAGAAACCGTCAAAGCATTTACCAACAAGCGCCATTTCAAAGAAACTTGTAAGAAATTCGGGATCGAAGGCATTCCCGAATACTCCGTAGACAATAAGGACTCTGTCAAGTTCCCTGTGATTGTAAAACCTGCCGACAGCAACTCCGGCAAGGGCATCACTCTTTGCAGAAGCCGCGATGAGCTGGACGATTGCATTGAACGCGCAAAAAAGGAATCTCGCACCCAAACAGTTCTCATTGAACGTTATATGGAATGCGATGACCTGAGCATTTACTACACAATCGTCGATGGAAAGGTTTACTTGTCCAGTCTGTCAGATCGTTACACCTTGCGAACCAATACCAGCGCCACCCCCATTTGCGTAGGCGACGTATTCGTTTCCAAATACTACGATGAATTTGTCAAGAACGAACATCCCAAGTACGTAAAGATGTTCAATGAACTGGGCTTGAAGAACGGAGTGCTTTATGTTTCCGCATTTGTGGAAGACGGCCACTTCTACGTTTACGACCCGGGATTCCGTCTCCAGGGCGGCGGTTTCCATCTGATTCTCAAGTACATGAATGATTTTGACCAGCGAAAGATGCTGGTGAACTTCGCCCTGACAGGTTCCATGAACTGCGAAGAAACCACAGGCGGAAACTTTGAAGCCAAGAAC
>JAZRXW010000001.1:0-6770 GCA_045600425.1 Fibrobacter sp. | reverse complement strand
GCGGGCCAGCACCGGGCGACGTTCGTCCTTCAGCATCACGCCCTTCAAAAGTTCTGCCTTCTGTTCTTCGGTAAAGGGACGAGCCAATTCCACGCGGTACTTCTTCAGGTAACCCTTCTTGGGGCTCTCCACCTTATGGATGAAATCGCCCTGGTTTGAAAGCAGAATCAGGCCAGAGGAGTCCGCATCCAGACGGCCTACGGACTGCAGGCCCATGGCGGTAAAGCGCTCCGGCAGCAGGTCGTAAATGGACTGATGGTCGCGGGCATTGTGACTGCACTCCACATCAAGAGGCTTGTCCATCATGATGTACAGTTTTTCAACCGTAGGCACTTCCTCGCCATTGACAGTAATGACCTCGGGACGAGTCTTGAATTCCACGAAAGGATCGTCCATCACTTCGCCATCCATTTCAACCATGCCAGCACGAATAAGAGCACGGGCTTCTTTACGGGAACCAAAACCAATGGATGCAACCAAACGTTCCAAAGTCAAAGCAGGCATCAATCCTCCGCCATCATTTTAACAATCTTTGTACGAATCCACCCTAGTTCGGGCAATTCATTCGTTTTTAAAACATGAGCACGACGTCGCCAAAAACGAAAAGCTGTAATACCGCCATAAAAAAGTATGGCGATGCAAAGTCCCGTAAACCGGGTTAAATTCGTTATTGCACGGATATGGCATTCACCCCGCAATTCTTTGCTATGGGTCCAATCCATACGAAAATCCCATGCCCCTATATAGGGGAAACCCTGTAAAAAGCCATTCAGAGCAGCCAACTGCCCCATACGATAATAATCCGTCCGGATGCCCTCTACAAAGCAGTTGTTGAATTTCAAATGCAAAAGCCTGCAAATATGATAGAGCAATTTTTTTGTAGCCCACCAGGCTTGAACATCAAACTCAGGAGTCAACAAAATACTCCAGAATTGCGTCGACGTTAAAGACGGCTTTTCAGATTCCTCTAGATCACTTGTTGACGAAGGCTTGGCTTTTGAGTCCCGAGCGGAAAAAGCTTTTCTTTCATCAACAGTTTTAGAAGTTTCCTGAGATTCCTCTACAGGCAATTCCTCTTCTTCAGAATCCCCATTAAAGGATTTTGAAAAAGAGAATAACTCTTTCTTGAACAGTTTGCAATTACCCCTTACCCCTTTAGTATCCATTACGGAATCAAGTTTGAAGGTAAACGGGAAAAACAAGACAAGGGCAGCCAATGCGCATAGGATTATGCACACGACAAGCCCAGTGTCAACAAACGCAAACAGAATTACTTCTCCGCTTCGTCAGCCTTCTTGCTGATAACATCAATGAGCTCAGTAAAACTCTTAGTCTTAAGAATCTGGCTAAACTGATCCTTGTAGTTACGAGCCGTAGAAAGATCGTCAATAACCAGGTCCCAAGCTTTCCAGTTGCCGTCCACAAGACTCATCTTGTACTCAAGAACAGATTCCTTACCTTTGTTCCAGAGGTGAGCCACCACACGGGCATCCTTGTCGCCCTTCATTTTGGCTGGATCATATATGGTAGAGTCTGCACGGTAAACTTCCAGACGCTTAGCACTGGAATTGCGAACCATGCGCTGGAATTCAGCAACGAACTTCTGTTGGGAAGCTTCATCCTGAGCCTTCCATACATCTGCAGCCAAAGACTTGCGGGCCAATTCCTCGAAGTTGAAGGAATCGTTCAAGAGAGCTTTCACGCGCTCCGTCTCCTTGGCATTGCGGGTCGATTTCTTCAAGAGAGCCTGCAGTTCAACATCTTTTTTCTTGATTGCGGCAACAGGATCGTCAGCAGCAAAACCAATTACAGAAGCACAGGCTATGGCGAGAATAAACTTTTTCAACATAAACACCTCACTTTTTCATAAAGATACTATGAAAATCTTTCAGAGACCAGCCCATTGCGTAAATAAGTTGAGCAAACTCAACATTGTACTTGCAAACCGCAAAATAGTAGTCCTTTTTCATAGTCACATTCTGGGTATAGGCCGACACCAAGTCTCCGGTCTTGGATTTATCCAGGTCATACTGCATGGCGGCCCCCTTCAAAATAGCTTCCGACGCACGGAGACTTTCGGACAAAGCATCCATCTTTTCCTTGGCGGCCAAAACCAGGTAATACTGTTCCTCAGCTTTCGCAATCAAACCATTTTCAGCATAGTTTTCTTTCAACTGCAAGCCGCGATACTCAGTTCTGCTAGCACGGAACTTTTCCCAGTTTTTCCAAAAATTCAAATGGTATCGCAATCCAACGCCAACCAGTCCGCTCAGCTTGTTCACCGCGTCCTCAGCAAAGGCGTCCTTCTGCATAATGTTGCGGTTTCCTGCCCAGCTCTTTACATACTGGAACTGCCCCGTCACAAAGAATTCCGGAGCAAGCTTAGCTTCGGCCAAGTCCATCTGCAGCCGTCTAGCCTTCAGGCCTGCAGCCAACTGTTTTAACTCAGGATGATGTTCCGCAGTCAAAGTCCGTACGTCTTCTAGTGATGGCAACGGCTCTGTTCGAGGAAGCAGCACAGAATCAGCGGCAACGAAAGTCTCTCCCTCCTGTAAACCCAAGGAAAAACGAATAGCCAACTGCACACGGCGCATTCCCAAGTTAGCATCAATGACACCTTCCTTTACCGTATGCATCTTGGATTTTAAGTTCAGGAAATCCATCTGGGAGACATTGGGATCGTCGTCATCCAAAGCCTCTTCCATTTTGTCGTAGGCGTTGTCAACCTGTTTTTTTGCCTCTTCTGCCAGACGAACCATTTCCATAGCCAGAAGATAATTGTAGTAGTAGTTTTGTAACTCTACATCCTTCTTGTGCTGGTTATTTTCAATCTCAAAAGTCTTTTGCTGAAGATCCGCTTCCAGGGCGCTTTTTCCAGACACGTATTGTCCCAAGTTCAAGGGCTGAATGAACTTTCCTTCGACCCCCCAGAAAGGACCCATCTTAGAAAAATCATAAACGCTCACTGTATCGGAGCCATCCAGTTCGTCTTTTAAGCCAGGGGCAGGCCCCACCATCATGGCGACATAGAACGTCGGTAAAATCACTTCGCTCTTGAGCGCTCTAATTTGATCCTTTTTGGCTTCTACCCCAAATTTTGATTCCGCCAACTGAGGATCTCTTGCCAACCCCTCCTCCACAAACTGGAGTAGGTCATAACGAACCTCCCCGGCAAAAGCCAGAGTCGTCAAGAGAAGAACAGTCAAAACACGAAACATATTCCAAATTTAAAAAATTGGAAATATTACGGCAATTGAGTTCTGCAGAATACACTCAATTGAACCGCCGCAGGAAACTAGATAAAGGATAGCCGGACTAAGTTATTGTACTTGGATATGACATTCTCGTAGTAGCTAGTGGGCAACGAGTTACCTTGTTCCAGCAAACGGTCTACTGCAGAATGCCCTAGGTTATAGGCAATAAGAGCATCTTTCCAGTTGCCATACTTGGCAATCAATCGGATAAGATAAGCCGTACCTACGGTCACATTGATTTCAGGACGCAGCAAATCTTCCTCAGATTCAATATGCATACCAAAACGGGCGCTCATCTTCTGGGCAGTCTCTAGCTTGATTTGCATCAAACCCAACGCTCCGGAAAATGTTCCCGAACGCATACGCCCGCGGGCATTAGGATTACCATGACTTTCCTGTGCCACCACCGCTAAAATCAACAGGGGGTCGGTGGCGTACGATCTAGAAATCTGCCAGATCTGTTCTGTCAGCATACGTTTCTGCTGTTCCGTTAATTTATTCTTAGACAAGTAGTTCAAGGCCTTGTCAATCTTTACATAATCAACGGTCCACTTGCCATACGCATCCAAACGTTCAATGTCTTGACGTAAACCGGATTCATCTACCGCTAAGGACTCCAACTGCCCCTTCTGATAAAACCAACTAGAAACAAACAGTCCCAAGGCTCCAAACCAAAGGACAAAAAAAACACCCAAGTACAAAGGAGAAATGCGAACGCTACTTTTCACGTCGAGTATTCTCCAAATATTCCAGATACCCCACCCAATCCTGAATCAAGCCAAAAGACTGAAGCATGGTCGTATCCTGGACCACCCCCAACTTTCGAAGAGGTCCAATCGAAGATTCAAGTTTGTCAATTTCCCGAATATACCGTTCCTTCTGATTCCGCAAGGCAATAATCTGAGCCTGTTTATCAGAAATTTCGGATCCTTGGGCCGACACAATCATAAACAAAGTAACGAACCAACCCAGAAGCAACGCAAAAAAGGCGACAGCTACACCAGGACTTACCGTAATGCCCGAACGTAGCCCATAGTGCAAGCCTATTTGTAATAGCTGTTTCTTTGCACTGGATTTTTTATAAGCCTCGCGGTTTTCATAAATTTCAAAAATATTTTGAAACTTTGAAAAGTAGTCGTAGAGTTCCACTGAATCAAAAATCAAAATCAGGGCAGCTTTGCGAGCCTTAGTTCCATTCAACAATTCCAGGAACAAGTCAAGATAGCGATCGCTGGTAAAATGGACCTGCTGCAAGTTAATGAAAAAGAAACAGCCCGGCCCATCCAACAACATAGCCAGTTTCTCTTTTACCGCAGAGTACTGGGCGAAGCCCAGAGAACCGGAAAGAATAATTTCAACATCATCCTCCCGGGATTCCACCTGGATGTTAATCATATCTGATTTCATCTAGACTACCTCTTGGAAAAATAGACCCGAAGACCAACATCAAAGGTGGCCAAACTCTCCAGAGAGACCTTCCAGAAAGGGAATACACTTATGCCCTGGAATACATCAGGAGCTGCCGATGTAGAAGACGAACCCAAAGAAGGCGAGAGCAAGATACAGGCAGGCTTTTCAAACACCATGTGTAAATGGCAAGCCATATAATCATCAACAATTTCAATAGACTTGGCCTCGGGGTAAACCAAGGGCGAAACACCATCAAACTTAATGGGGCTGCCATCTACAACAATGCGACTCTTATCACGCTGGCAAGCCATAAGAGTCGTCTCTAGCAATGTTCCAAAGAACCCTTTCTGCAAGGAAAAAGCTGCGTTTTCCAAATGGTAGGACAAGGTAAATTCGGATCCCGCAGATGACAGGGAATAATTCTTGCTTACATGAAATACGCCAGACTGACCGCCCACAGATATGGGCTGCTCAGAAAGAAGTTCCACATCTGTTCCAGAGTCTTTACGCTTGACTTGATAATCATAGGGTGCCAGCAAAGCACGCTCACGGTCCTTCAAGATCTGTTCCAGTTTTGCTGCACTGTAATCCGTATTGGGCAACAGGAAATCAAGAAAGCCCACCGAAGGTTCTCCATCATCACGACAAGCACCCATCACATTACAGCCAGAAACCTTCGGCTTGAGAAAACGCAGAACCCCACCTGCAAAATAATCTAGCATAAAGGAGTATGCATTGTTTTCAGCAAAAACAAGCTTACGACCTTCCAGCAGAAAATCCGCAATTTCCAAACGGATACCATCAAAAGAAAGATTCTCCGTTAAAAAAGACGAAGCCCGAGAAAGAAGATGACTTCCCCAATAACGAACTTGCGGAGACTGCATCCCTTGAGAATCAGACAAGTCCCTATAGTAAATAGGGGACATCGCAGGAAGTAAAAGTTCAATGAACTTCTGTTTTGCCTTATCCTTCAAACCCGCATTTCCTCGACGGAACAAGGAAAGCAAAATCTTATGCAGGAGATTTGATTCCGGTCGGCGGATCAACAGCTCTCTGCAAGTCTTTGCAGTGACAGGCAATCCAATTCGTCGTCCCGCAGAAAGCAGAAAACTCAGACGGCCGTCGGAGCCCTGATCGTTCACAGCACTTCCCACAGTTTTTGTCTGAAGATCGTTGGTCTCGACAAAATCAATAAGACGTTCAAAAAAAGGAACGATATCGCCAGGAACCGGAGGAATATCAAGAACAACGACAGCGGATTTTCCATCACGGCAATACGGTTCAGCAATTTCTCGCCAGTTAAAATCGTCCTCGGCAATAGCCTGAGACAAACGATCCGAAACAGAAACAACCCTAAGGAAAGAACCCTTATTTTCTACCGTGTACCATCCCGAAACAGGGGTTGTTCTCCCCAAAGCATCCTGCAAGGCACTTTCCTGCACAAGAGCATAATCAAAACGACTCTTTTCTAGCAGTTCCGTCATTTCCATTTCCCATACCATAGAGGAATTGAAATAACCTGAGGGTTCTGTGCCAAAGTATCGATGAATCAAGGAACAAAGCTTAGACAGCTGGACAATCTGTAGTTCAGAAGGGAAAAGCGGCAGCATTGGATCATAGTAGCCGCCACCCAAAATTTCAAGAAAGCCATCTTCTACAGCACGTTTCAATCGTCCAAAAGTCAATGGACGAGCTGCACTGTAGGCAGCTTCAAGAGTAGGTCCATCAAGAAATAGGGAAAAACGCACTTTGCCAGAATCAAGCATCTTTGCGACACCGGACAACAGGTTCTTCGCCACCGCATCAAGTTTAGAATAATCGGTCGACGGTGGTAACTGTAACACAATTGACAAAGTAGGTTCCATACCTAAAGAATAGAAATTTTTAAGGCTTAGAAAAACGAAAGGACACGCAACGCCGTAGCGCGAAGCCCGCGGGGAAGATACAAAAAAGAAAGCCCCCCTCGAGGTTTACCTCGAGGGGGGCGTGAATCCAGCGGCGACCTACTCTCCCGGGCCCGTGGGCCAGGTACCATCGGCGATGAGGGGCTTGACTTCCGTGTTCGGAATGGGAACGGGTATGACCCCCTCTCGATAACCGCTGAAA